>NZ_CP031946.1:0-655000 GCF_003443535.1 Ruegeria sp. AD91A
GCCAGGGTTGGATCGGGTTTGCCGACATAACGAAATCCAGCATCTGTTCCAAGGTCTCCGACCTCGTGCGCGACGCACAGGACGAAGCGGTGTCCTTGATCCGGAAAGGACTGAAGGCATAGTTGCTCCGACAAGCTCAGATCGGATCCCAACCAGAAACTGACAATGGTCGGAGACCTGTTCGTCATCTCAGTTTCACACCCGCCACGAGTTCCTGAACAGCATCAGGACCATCGGCAATCGTCATTTGGAAGCCAATAAAAACGGCCGCCGGAATGTCCGGAGGCCGCCCAATACAATCAGAAGAGACCGCAATCAGTTTGCTGCGATCAGGCCCATGCTTTCCAGTTTCAGCAGAACTTGATGGGCGCAGTTGTCGACCTCGACATTCTCGGTTTCGACGCGCAGTTCCGGGTTTTCTGGAACATCGTAGGGGTCCGAGATCCCGGTGAATTCCTTGATCTTGCCTTCACGTGCCAACTTGTAAAGGCCCTTGCGGTCGCGGCGTTCGCATTCCTCAATGCTGGTTGCGACGTGGACCTCGCAAAAGGCACCGAACTGTTCGATCTCTTCCCGAACGGCGCGGCGTGTCGCGGCATAGGGCGCGATCGGGGCACATATGGCGATGCCGCCGTTCTTGGTGATCTCGCTGGCCACATAGCCGATACGGCGGATGTTCAGGTCGCGGTGCTCTTTCGAGAAACCCAGTTCTGACGACAGGTTCTTACGAACAATGTCGCCATCGAGCAGCGTCACAGGTCGGCCACCCATTTCCATCAACTTGACCATAAGTGCGTTTGCGATGGTGGATTTGCCCGAACCTGAGAAACCTGTGAAGAACACGGTAAAGCCCTGTTGGCTGCGTGGCGGCTTGGTTTTGCGCAGCTCGGCTACCACTTCGGGGAAGCTGAACCACTCGGGGATTTCCAGACCTTCGGCCAGACGGCGGCGCAGCTCGGTGCCCGAGATGTTCAGGATGGTGACGTCATCCTTGTCGAGAATCTCATCATTCGGCTCGTACTGGGCGCGTTCCTGCACATAGACCATGTGCTTGAAGTCGACCATTTCGACGCCGATTTCATCCTGGAACTGGCGGAACAGGTCCTGCGCATCATAGGGGCCATAGAAATCTTCTCCGGCTGAATTCTTGCCGGGGCCGGCATGGTCTCGGCCCACGATGAAATGGGTGCAGCCGTGGTTGGCACGGATCAGGCCGTGCCAGACGGCTTCGCGCGGTCCGGCCATGCGCATGGCCAGGTTCAGCAGGCTCATCGAGGTGGTCGATGCGGGGTATTTGTCGAGAACGGCCTCATAACAGCGCACGCGGGTAAAGTGATCCACGTCGCCCGGCTTGGTCATGCCGACCACCGGGTGGATCAGCAGGTTGGCCTGTGCCTCTTTGGCGGCGCGGAAGGTCAGTTCCTGATGCGCGCGGTGCAGCGGATTGCGGGTCTGGAAGGCAACGATGCGGCGCCAACCCAGCTTGCGGAAATAGGCGCGCAATTCGTTTGGCGTATCCCGACGACCGCGGAAATCATAATGCACTGGTTGTTGGATGCCGACCACGGGTCCGCCCAGGTAGACCTTGCCGGCCACGTTGTGCAGATAGTTGACCGCCGGGTGGGAATCATCATCGGCACCAAAGACCTTCTCTGCCTCGCGCGCCTTGTCCGGGGTCCAGCGGTCGGTCACGGTCATGGTGCCCAGGATCACGCCTTCCTGATCGCGCAGAGCGATATCCTGCCCAAGTTCGATCCGATCCGCGAAGTCTTCGCTGACATCCAATGTGATGGGCATTGGCCAAAGCGTTCCATCGGCCAGACGCATATTTTCGACCACATTGTCGTAATCTGCTTCGCTCAGAAATCCCTTGAGCGGGTTGAAGCCGCCATTCATTAGAAGCTCCAGGTCGCAGATCTGACGCGGGCTCAGATCCCAGCTGGTCAGATCGGCAGCTTCCACTTTCAGCTTCTGCGCCGAATCGTATGAAACATACAGTTCGGAGATCGGGGCCAGATTGCTTAACATCGTCATCGGAATACTCTTGTAGCAGTGTTGATTTGCCAGTGGATATCGGGCGGTTTCGAGGCGTTTGCACCGGCTGACAGGCGAAGTCCACAGGCGTCAATGTAACAAAGGAGGATATGCGCCGAATATTTTTGAATTGGAAGAAATTTCTATTTCACAAGCCTAATCGATGATCTGATCCTTGCAATCAGAGATTATTCGTTCAGGCGGAGTATTTCTGTTCCTGTTTTGTGACGTTCTGCTCAAGTGTGGACGCACGGGTGACAGGCAGGGCGGGAATCTGTTCAGACACACCCCGCAACTGGAACAACCTGATTTCGTCCCGTGGTACGACGACACCTGCGGCCTTCAGCAACTCTTCCGAGACCAGCAATTCGACCTTCAGCGCCTTGGTTTCGCTTTCCAGACGACTGGCGACATTGACGGCGTCGCCGATTATGGTTTTCGACGCATGCCCCGCCGCGCCGATCTCACCAACGACCAGATCCCCAAGATGCAGACCCATTCCGATGCGAATTCCGGGGCTGCCTTCGCCCTCGAGCTGCTCGTTGAAATTGTCGAGGGCGTGACTGATGTCGATGGCGGCTTTCAACCCGGCACGGGCGGACGCCGCCGCATTCGGCTTTTCAAAAACGGCAAGCAGCCCGTCTCCCATATATTTGTCCACGACACCGCCTTCCTTGGTGATGGCAGGCACGACCGCGTCGAAAAACCGGTTCAGCAGGAATACGATGTCATAGGGTAATTGGCCGGTCGTACGCGCGGTAAAGCTGCGCATGTCCAGAAACAGAACGGCCAACTGGCGTTCCTGACCCTGACTGGCATGTCCGCGTATGCGTCCGCCATCTGGCCTGAAGACCCGAAAAACGGTGGTGGGTTCCGTTGGCCGTATCTGGCAGGCCAGTCGTGTCTGCGGCGAGGCGCCCACAGCAGCAAGGCTGCGCGCTTCGACGTCGCCGGGCGGCGGCAGGGCGTCGCTGCCATCCTCTACAATGACACGGCATGTGGTGCAGCGCCCCTTTCCACCGCACAAGGCGGCATGCGGCACGCCGTTCACCTGGGAAATCTCAAGCAAGGTCAAGCCTTTTTCCGCGACCACCTCGGGCCCTTTGGCGTAATTCACGCGCACCGAATGCCTGCGCCGCCACAGTTTGCGCCCGATGTAAACCAGCCCCGTTGCCCCAAGGGCCAGCCAGAAAACCATAAGGCCATAATCTTTTACACTGAACAGGGTCTGGAAGGCCTCGGGCGATGGCCAGTTGTAGTGCTCAATATATTGATCGCGCAGGAATTCATCAGCGAAGTCGGCCCATATGCGACGCCCTTCGGTCAACAGGCCGGCCAGCGCGAAAAAAGGCACGAAAACTGCAACACCAATCAGATAGGGCGCGACCCGCGACCACCACCGGGTCAGCCGCAGCCACATATGCAAGCCGATGCACCCGTGTATCCAAACGATCAGCAACAAGGCGCTTTGCATCCATACGGCGATACTGGGCCACATCAGAATGATGATATATCCCATCTCGTCGTTGACGTCGTAGACCTCGTGCGCGACCCGCGTCTGCACGATGTGCGAGATCAGTTGCAGCGGAATCAGCAAGCCCAGACCGACCTGCAAGGCCGTGCTGAAGGGCATCCGCAGGGTTCTGCGTTGCGCGATCGACGTCAGGGCCAGACCAGCATGCGTGAACAGGGCAGCATAGAAAAGCACGCTGATGGCATTGTGGCGGGTGATGGCCTTCCGGCCGTCCTGCATCCCGTGCAGATAATCGGTATGAAACAGGCCTAAGCCAATGTTTATGAAATGGAAGAACGCGAAGACAAACAACACAAGACCACTGCCGATCCTGAGTCGGGTTGACCACCCGCCGCGCCAAAGAGCGTTGTTCAAATGCTCACCTGTTCTTCGCTTTTCCCAGGATAATCCTGATACGCTGCTGGCTGGCGGTCAAGGGATTGGCAGTTGTTGCTGTTGTCGGGCAACGATCACGTTGCAGCTGAATTCGTACAGTGCCCCATGAAACCTTGGGGCACTGTCATTGAAACTCTGATCACCGACGGATCTGATTTTTCCGAAGCAGCCCGGAAGATTCCGAGCCCGTGTTATTCGTTTTCCGCCAGGAACCGCTCGGCATCCAGTGCCGCCATGCAGCCCATACCGGCGCTTGTGACCGCCTGACGATATATGTGATCGGTCAGATCGCCTGCTGCGAACACGCCCGGAACCGAGGTTTCGGTGCTGCCCGGCTTGGTGACAACATAGCCACCCATATGCGTTTCAAGCGTGTCCTTGACCAGCTCGTTTGCAGGCGCGTGGCCGATGGCAACAAAAACGCCTTTACAGGGGATTTCAGTGATCTCTCCGGTTTTGACATGTTTGACGCGAACGCCCTCAACGCCAAGCGGCGCATCGGTGCCGATCACTTCTTCCAACTGGTGGAACCACAGTGGTTCGATTTTATCGTTCTTCATAAGTCGGTCTTGCAGGATCTTTTCCGCGCGCAACTCATCGCGGCGATGGATCAGAGTCACCTTGCTGGCGAAGTTGGTCAGGAACAGGGCCTCTTCCACGGCCGTGTTGCCGCCGCCGATCACCACGATTTCCTGTCCGCGATAGAAGAACCCGTCGCAGGTGGCGCAGGCTGAAACGCCAAAGCCCTTGAATTTCTCTTCCGACGGCAGGCCCAGCCACTTGGCGCGCGCGCCGGTCGCCAGAATGACGGCGTCCGCCGTGTATGTGGTGCCGCTGTCGCCCTTGGCGGTGAAGGGGCGCTGGCTGAGGTCCAGATCGCTGATGATGTCGCCGATCACCTCACAGCCCATCGCCTTGGCGTGATCCTGCATCCGGACCATCAGGTCGGGGCCCTGTACCTCGGTGTCGCCGGGCCAGTTCTCGACTTCGGTCGTTGTCGTCAGCTGGCCGCCGGGCTCGATGCCCTGTACCAGAATGGGTTCCAGCATGGCGCGGCTTGCGTAAACCCCCGCGGTGTATCCTGCGGGCCCCGATCCGATGATCAGAACCTTGGTGTGTCGTGTGTCGGCCATGGTATCCCCGCTCGAATTGCCTGAATTGGGCCTTTGGCCCGTCGCCCCGATATAGCGACCGACAGACCCGGCTTAAAGCCCCTTACTGTTTATGACTTCTCAAGCGACCCTGCGTAGGGTGCGGGGAAAATGAGGGATTTGAAAACAAAGAAAATTGCGCATGTGCGAAACATTATTGCGTGCGCGTGGGGGGCTGATATAAGAACCGCAAAAATCAGGAGCATTTGATGGTCACGACTCGGTTGGATGATATCGACCGCAAGATTCTGGCGGAATTGCAGGCAGACGGTCGGATGACCAATGTCGAACTTGCAAAACGGGTCGGAATCTCGGCGCCGCCCTGTCTGCGCCGGGTGCGCACACTGGAAGAATCCGGCTATATCACCGGCTACCACGCCGAAGTGAATTCCCGCGAGCTGGGATTCGAAGTGCAGGTGTTCGCCATGGTCGGGCTCGACAGTCAGGCCGAGACCGAGCTGCGCGCGTTCGAAGAACGCTGCCGCGAATGGCCACTGGTCCGGGAATGTCACATGCTGAACGGCGAGGTGGACTTCATCCTGAAATGCGTCGCACCTGATCTCAGCAGTTTTCAGCAGTTCCTGACCGGTGAACTGCTGACCACGTCAAACGTGGCCAGCGTCAAGACATCGCTTGTTATCCGCGGCGCAAAAGACGAGCCAGGCGTGCCGTTCGACGTTCTGGAAGAACGAATGAACCGGACGGCGTAACGCCCAGACGTTTTGTCTGTGCGGTGTTCGGTGGCAGCATAGCAGCCACCGCCAAGGATAGAATCCAACTTAGTACCAGCTGCATGATGCCCCCCATAATGCAGTAATCGCTATCGCACTCAGGCTGTCATCGCGTCGATTTCCCCGTCTCCGGCGCGCGGCATCAGCAGCGGACCAAAATCGTTGAGCGATTCGATATGCGCGAACAGGTTCAGATAAACCGACCGTAACGAGTGGCTGATCATCCGGACCGCGTTCACACCTGGGTGATACGTTTCAAACTGTAAACCATCTACCCGAATAACGGAATGCCGTTTTAGACAAATGTGAAACAGTTCAACTGGCGTCGGCGGCATTGTTTCAATCACGCCCGTTCCATCCTGGAATTCGGATACAGGTGTCAGAATCGGGCCATTCCCATGCAGATGCCGCAAATGCGCCGGCGTGCCCACGATCCGCGCCGCAGGCCCGGCGATTACACCCGACATCGGTTTTTGCATCCCGAATGTATCCGCCATGATGCGCGTAAGCGGCCGCGTGCGGCCCCGCGAATCCGGACGTCCCGGGATCAGAGTGACAGATCCCTTCCACAGCACGGTTTCGGACGCGCCATCCTGAGTCAGGACAGTATCCCCCGGCATCAGGTCTTCGATTGCCATCGGCCCATGTTCGGTTTCAACCAGCGACCCACGCGTGAAGGCACAAAAGGCATCTTCGAACATCGGCAGGGCCGGCGCGATGTGTCTGGTCTGAACAATGTTCCCGTTTTTCAACAGGCTGCTGACTTCATACCGGCGCAGCTGAGCCTTTGGTTTTGCAACCGGGCGCGGTGCGTCCCGCAGCATGGCCGTCGTTTCGATTGCATTTCTGGCCGCGCGGGCCAGTGAACTAGGAATAGTCATAAATATTCCGTCCCCTCAAAATGTCCGATCAAGCGCGGCGTATCCCCGTACAGGCCAACCTGACGAACTGGTTCTTTGTCTTGAAACAAATGGGTGACCCATGGGCGGCAGTCGGTCAGACCCCGCATGGCGACAAAATTGCGCTTTCCAATGGTCAACACATTGACCCCCCAGACAAACTCGTACTTCACGGGCGAAAATTGCCCGCACACACACAACTCCTAAACTCGTCCCGACCCCCTCAGATCGTGACGCTCCACACATCGGGCAGGAGCAAGCCCGTTATGCGTTCACCCCATCGAGACCGGCAGCTTGGCCTCAGGGTGCTTCTGCCTCAGCGTCGTGCCGCGATGCGACTGGCGACTCTGACAGAATGGCTTGATACCCGCTTCCACGGCATTTCCAGCTTCTGGCTCCGCGTGGCGGCGACCATGGCTTTTAGAAAGCGAGACTTGGTTTTCATTTTCTGGTCCTGCTCTGAACGGGTTTGTTTCCCGCATCCGTTATGACCCTTTTTTGACGCGCGTTTGCGGCATGGATAAGGCTTATCCGGGATGTTTTGCAGACAAGAAATTTATAATCGGTCTATCCTTCCACTCAACACGCCAGCGTCCGGAACATGGACGTCAGATGACCATCTGATTTCTGACAAAACTCGTTACGATTCTGATTCCGATAAACACAACAAATGTGGCGGAAAAGTGGCGCGACGCCTAAATCTGGTCCAAAATCACAATCTTATGACCGAGATCAGCCGCCCGTAATCGGCCTCGTTTGCGTGCGTTGTGCGGCGGTAGGAATAGAACCGGTCCGGGTCGGAATACGTGCAGTGCCGGGTCCATTCCCCCTGCCCGACACCGGCCTGCCGCAAGCGGTGCAGACCAAAAGCGGGCAGGTCGAATTGCAGCCGGTCATCCTGACCATTGGCAAAAAAACGCGAGTTGTCCGGTGAATCGGTCATGAAGGTGTCCAGGAGCTCAGGCCCGACCTCATACGCGCGTTGCGAAATGCAGGGACCGATGACGGCGTTGATATTCTGGCGCCTTGCGCCAAGCGCTTCCATGGCGTCCAGCGTCGCCTCCAGCACACCGTCCAGCGCACCGCGCCAGCCTGCATGGGCCGCTCCGATCACATTGGCCGACGGGTCGGCAAACAAAACCGGTTGGCAATCTGCTGTCAGAATCGTGAGCGCCAGACCGGGTGTCGCCGTTACGACGGCATCCGCGCGCGGCTTTTCACCTTCCAAAGGCTGTTCAACCGTCAGAACTGTTGGGGAATGCACCTGATGCACGCCAATCATCGCCTCGGGCGCAACACCCATCGCATCAGCAACCCGCCGACGGTTCAGTGCAACAACTTCGGTCTGATCTGACGATCCAAAGCCGCAATTCAACCCGTCGAAGATACCGGAAGAAGCTCCGCCGCGACGGGTGAAGAACCCATGACGAAATGGGGAAAGCATGTCTGAAGTCAGAATTTCCAGTGTCATGGCTCTAATCCTGGCGGTGGCGCAGCATAGGCCGGATAGAGGCCCATCACTTTGAACAGATTTCCCATTTCGTCCGGGTGCGTCAACCGGCGATGCGCTGCAATCAGGGCATCCAGCTCGGAACCGCTCAGCGTACGGGACAAAGCCTGTGCCCGGGCAGTTATGCCGAGCCGTTCCAGAAACACGCCCTGCGGTGTCAGGCGTGTGTGCCTGCAACCACAGGCGCGGGTCGCAATGGCAAGAGGTTCAAAATCCACATGCGCGGTCAGGTCGGCTTGACCGGGTGCCGCCAGCGGATCGGCGTGCTCATGGTTTTGCAGGGCTTGCAGCGTATCGCCCAATGAATGCCAGTCGCCATAGTCGACAATCAGCGCGGCGCCTCCATGGCTGGCGATCCGACCGGCAATCACGGTCAGAATGGGAATCGCTGCCGCGCATAGCTCGACCAGATCACCATCCTTGGTGTCCGAAAGCCTGTCAGTCAGCGCCACTTGCGGTCCGTTGGGCCCCCGTCCAATCAGCAATTCGCCGTCGCGTTCGCCGACCAGGCGTTCACTCCAGCCGTCGCCGTCGCCGTCGCGCAGGAACTGCCGAACAGGCAGCGCGTCGAAGAACTCGTTCGCCACCAACAGCAGCGGCTGGTCCGGCAGCTCTGCGACGCTGTCGGCCCAGTTCGGTGTGTAATCCCTCAGAGTGTCCGCCTGCACCTGTTTCAGGACCGGCGAGGCCTCGACCAGTACAATCCGGGCAGCATCGTGAAATCCTGCTACGGCCCGTGTGGCACGCAGTATATCGCCCATCAGAGTGCCGCGCCCGGGTCCCAACTCGCACAGGGTGAACGGCGCGGGCCGCCCCTGATTCATCCAGCTTTGCGCAAGGCACAGCCCGATCAGCTCGCCAAACATCTGGCTGATTTCCGGTGCCGTGGTGAAATCCCCGGCAGCCCCCAGCGGATCGCGTGTTGTGTAATAGCCCCGCGTGGGATGCAGAAGACATTCGGCCATGTAATCGGCCACGCTCATCGGCCCATCCTGACGGATGCGGGCGACAAGGTGGTCTTTCAAGCTCATTTTGCCCGCCCTGCGCGCAGGACAAACCACAGGCCAAGCGCGATCATGGGCAGCGACAGGATTTGCCCCATGGTCAGACCATATCCGCCCACATGCAAGGCAAGCCCCATCGGATTGCCGGGCGACACGAACTGCGCATCCGGCTGACGGAAGAACTCGACGACAAAGCGCGACGCACCGTAGCCCACCAGAAACAGGCCCATGACAAAGCCCGGTTTGTGAAACGCGCCGCGTCGATAAACCAGCCACAGCAACAGCGCGCCCAGCAACACACCTTCCAGTGCTGCTTCGTATAACTGCGATGGGTGACGCGCGCACATTCCTGCTACCACGCCGGGGCAGTCCTGCGCGGCAAAACCGGGAAAGATGACGGCCCATGGCAGGTCGCTCGGACGGCCCCACAGCTCGGCATTGACGAAATTGGCCAGCCGTCCCAGCAGCAGGCCGGGTGGAACGGTGTAAGCAACCAGATCGCCCAGGGACAGGGTCGGGATCCGATGGCGTCGGGCAAACAGATAAGAGGCAAGGATCACGCCCAGCAGACCCCCGTGAAACGCCATGCCGCCTTGCCAGACCTTCAATATCTCAAACGGATGCGACAGGTAATAGCCGGGTTGGTAAAACAGCACAAAGCCAAGCCGCCCGCCCAGGATCACGCCCAGAATGATCCAGGTGACCAGATCCTCCAGTTGGTCCGGTTTCATCGGTGGGCCGTCGGCTGGCCACAGGGCAGGGCGGCGCAAAGCCACGACCGCCAGCCGCCACGCAATCAGGATGCCCGCGATATAGGCCAGCGCATACCACCTTAACGCGAACTCCATCCCGAACAGCGAGATCGAGAACAGTTCGGGCGACAGATCGGGGAAATTCAGAACAGCCTGCATGTGCGTCTCATTGCCCGGGGATTGCAGGACAAGTCAACCTTGAGCATGCGGCAATCTTTCCCCATATAGAGATCAACCGCGATACCGGAGTAAAGATATGCAAACCCGCAACAAGATACTGGACGACGTGTCCCAGCTGATGACCAACGCCATGGGTGTCGCGCAGGGCGCGCGGGAAGAGGCCGAAAATGCGATGAAGTCGATGATCGATCGCTGGCTTGCCGATCGCGATTTTGTCACGCGTGAAGAATTCGACGCCGTCCGCGCCATGGCCCAGAAAGCGCGCGAAGAAAACGCCGCTCTCGAAGCCCGCATTGCCGCGCTTGAGGCAAAACAGGACAAGTGACGCCCCGAGCGTTTCCTGTTTTCACAATTTTGGACAAACTCTGACGCCGCGCAATCCAGCCGGGATTGTACGGCGCCGTGCATTCTGAAGCATCGCGGGATTTAATCAAGACAAAGCTGGTTCAAGAGTCAATATTTTGATCCCCGTTGCTTTCTGTCCACAACTTATTGCTGTTATCCCCAACAAATAGGGTTGCCAGAACCAGCGCCGCATCGCACCATATTTAGTACAGGCCAATGGGGGAAGCCCGGTTTGTAGAGCAGGCAACTAGCGCTGGGGCGCTGCCAGCCCCGAAATGCTAGAGATTAGTGAGGTGGCATTATGGCCCTTTCCGAGCAGTATCTCGAAGAAGACATTCATCCGATCGACATTGTTGAACATCTGGCCGAACATCACGACTGGGATTTTGATCGTATAGGGGACGATCAGATTGCCATGGCTGTCGAAGGCCAGTGGCGCACCTATTCGATCACACTCGCCTGGTCCAACTATGACGAAACGCTGCGGATGGTGTGCTCGTTCGAAATGGAACCGCCGGCCGAGCGGGAAATGCAGCTCTATGAGCTGCTCAACAAGATGAATGATCAGTGCTGGGCAGGTGCCTTTACCTATTGGGCAAACCAGAAGCTGATGGTGTACCGGTATGGGCTGGTCCTCGCCGGCGGACAGACAGCCAGCGCGGAGCAGATCGACACGATGATCACCGCTGCCGTCATGAGCGCAGAACGGTACTACCCGGCGATCCAACTGGTCACCTGGGGAAATCGAGGACCAGAAGAAGCCATGCAAGTGGCCATTGCAGAGGCCTACGGCCGGGCGTAAAGCTTGCCCCAAACCGACATGTAAAGCGGGAGGGGCAAATGGACATGACGCGTGTGGCCGAACAGGGGCTTGTGCTTCTGGGGTGCGGAAAGATGGGGTCCGCAATGCTGGCGGGATGGCTGGAACACGGCCTCCCGCCAGCGTCCGTTTGGGTGATCGACCCACACCCATCCGACTGGCTGAAGGCGCAGGGCGTCAACATCAACACACCCCTGCCCGAAGCCCCCGCCGTGGTGTTGGTCGCGGTCAAGCCGCAGATGATGGGCGAGGCATTGCCCGCCATTCAGGCGCTGGGTGGTGGCAGCAGTCTATTTATTTCGGTCGCGGCGGGCACCTCGATTGCCACGTTCGAATCCGTTCTGGGCAGCGACACCCCGATCATTCGCGCCATGCCCAATACGCCCGCCGCCATCCGTCAGGGCATTACCGCGCTGATCGGGAATTCAAACGCATCACCTGATGATCTGACGCTTGCGGAAAACCTGCTCTCGGCCATTGGCGAAACGGTACTGCTGACGGATGAGGCGCAGATGGATGCGGTCACCGGCCTCAGCGGATCCGGGCCCGCCTATGTGTTTCATCTGATTGAAACGCTTGCCAAAGCCGGCGAGGCGCACGGCCTGCCACATGACCTTGCGATGAAACTGGCCAAATCGACGGTGGCCGGGGCCGGAGCGCTGGCAAAGGCCGCAGACGAGGATCCGTCACAACTGCGGATCAATGTAACCTCGCCGAACGGCACGACCCAGGCCGCGCTTGAGGTGCTGATGCATGAAGAACGCGGCTTCCCTGACTTGCTGCACCGTGCGGTCAAGGCCGCAACCGACCGATCCAAGGAGCTGTCACGTGAGTGAGATTTCTTTCGACGACTTTCTCAAGGTCGATATCCGCGTGGGTGAGGTGATCCGCGCTGAACCTTATCCCGAAGCCCGCAAGCCCGCGATCAAGATGTGGATCGATTTCGGTGATGAGATCGGCGAGCGCAAGACGTCGGCCCAGATCACCGCGCATTATGATCCGTCGACTCTGGTGGGCAAACAGGTCATGGCCGTGGTCAATTTTCCCCCTCGCCAGATCGGGAGGTTCATGTCCGAGGTTCTGGTGCTGGGTCTGCCCGATGAAAACGGCGAGATTGTTCTGATCGGTCCCGACGGCAGAGTTCCGACAGGCGGGCGGATGCACTGATGAAACTGCTGATCACACGCCCGATGACGCCGGCAGTCGAGGCCCGCGCCCGCGCCGCGTTTGACGTTGAGATTCGTAAAAATACGGCGCCCATGACGGGCCGGGAAATGCTGTCCGCTCTGACGGATTTCGACGTGGTCGTGCCCACGCTGGGCGATCAGTTCTCGGCTCGGATATTTGCGGATGCAGGCTCGCCTCGATGCAAGCTACTGGCCAATTTTGGCGTCGGCTACAACCACATCGATGTCGAGGCAGCGCGCGCCGCATCAGTCGCAGTGACCAACACGCCCGGCGCAGTCACCGGTGCCACGGCGGATATCGCCATGACCCTGCTGTTGAGCACGGCCCGGCGCGCGGGCGAAGGCGAACGGCTGGTCCGCGCAGGCCAATGGCAGGGTTGGCATCCCACGCAAATGCTGGGTCACCATGTAACGGGCAAACGCGTCGGTATCGTCGGGATGGGCCGTATCGGGCAGGCCATCGCGCGCCGGTGCCATTTCGGTTTTGAAATGCAGGTGGCCTATCAATCCCGAAGCGCCAAGAAACTGGACTTCCCGGCCGAGTTCACACCTGACCTTAAAGCACTCGCCGCCTCGGTCGATTTCCTTGTGCTCGCCGTTCCCGGCGGTGCCGAAACCCGACACCTGATCGATGCGCAGGTTCTTGAGACGATGAAACCTTCGGCCATTCTGGTCAATATCGCGCGGGGAGAGGTTGTAGACGAAGCGGCCCTGGTTGCGGCGTTACAAAAAGGTCAGATCGCGGGGGCGGGGCTGGATGTCTACGAGTTCGAACCCGAAGTACCACAGGCGCTCCGTGAAGTGGAAAACGTCACCCTGCTGCCCCATCTGGGCACAGCCACCGAAGAGGTGCGCAGCAGCATGGGACACATGGCCCTGGATAACGTAGCGGCCTTTGTGGCGGGCGAGGCATTGCCCAACCCGGTCTAGTCGCCCACCGCCTCGCGCCAATGCTTGCGGCAGAGCGAGACATAGGTCTCGTTGCCGCCGATCTGCACCTGGGCACCTTCGGTGATGGCTGTGCCGTTTTCGTCTTGACGTATCACCATCGTGGCCTTGCGTCCGCATTTGCATATGGTGCGGACTTCACGCATCTCATCGGCCAGCGCCAGCAGCGCCGCTGATCCCGGAAACAGCTTGCCCTGAAAATCCACCCGTAACCCGTAGGCCAGCACAGGTACGTCCAGATCGTCGACGGCCCGCGCCAATTGCCAGACCTGAGCTTCAGACAGGAACTGGGCCTCGTCAATGAACACGCAGGTTACGGGACCTTCGTTCAGACGATTTCGGATCATCGCAAAGACGTCGTCTCGGGGCGTGAAGGTATCAGCCTCCTCCGAGATGCCGATGCGCGATGCGATCCGTCCGGCACCCGCCCTTCCGTCAATGGCTGCGGTCATCAGGTAGGTCTGCATCCCACGCTCGCGATAGTTGTGCGATGCTTGCAGCAACACGGTCGATTTCCCCGCGTTCATGGTCGAATAGTTGAAATACAGCTTTGCCATGACGCGGGTCTAAAACGCTTGGGGAAAAGGAACAAGATATCAATCGCTTTGATGGAGCGACGTCGCCGTTGCGTTCGCAGAGGCCGAGCTACGCTCTAGGGGATGGAACCCCCACATCTGCAACAGCGACGCCGTCGGCCAACATGTGGCCAAAACGCAGCAAGGCGTAACAATATCACCCTGCAATTACTCATTACCGGCTTGAACTGCCGCCACTCACTCACAAAATCCCTCGCATATCTGAGGGATAGCCAATGTATGACATTTCAATTATGACTTTGTTATGGGAAATTTACCCACGCTTTCCCCCGATTGGACATCGGGCAGGCGTTTGCAGGTAACAAAGGTAAAACAATGGCAGATATCGGGGCCTATCTGAAAAAACACACAGAAGCGCTGGTTAAAGATGTTGGAATCGAAGCCGCGTGCGAAATTACAGGAAAATCCAAGGCCACTTTAGGACGGTACTATTCCGACAATGCTGAACACGAGGACAGGTTCATGCCTGTGGACGCGGTGGCCCGCCTTGAAAACGTGGCGACATTTCCGCATGTAACGTCGGCTTTGGCAGATCTGAAGAACATCACCTTGTCCTATTGCGACAGCAACACAGCCACACCCCGCACCGGTGGTGTTAATTCGGATGTCATAGCACTCAGCCAGCGGTTTGCGATGTTGATGACCGAGTATCAGGCCGCAATCGAAGACGGAATCATAACGGTCAACGAAGCCAAGCGGCTGCTGAAAGAAACCAGCTTGCTGCAACAGGTTCTGATCGAGATGAAACTGCATCTTGAAGAAGAAAGCGTCAGCTAGCCGGGATCCGGAGCCGTTGCGCCCATGACTGGCCACATTCCGCCTGTATGGCTTAGCTGTATTCACTCGTCAAAAGGCAGAAACGCTGACTGGGCCTTTTGCCTCAATTCAGTCACGTCTGTCCTGTAAGGTCCGTCGCGGGCAAGATCGTCAAGGGCAGAGGACCATGCAGAAGTCGCAGGGAACATACAGTCTTTTCGCAGACCGGCTGGTTCTGCGATTTTTTGTATGCGCCTATGCGGCACTTCTGGTTCTTATGGCCCTAAGTGGTCATCAGGAAGGCTCTGACGACGTAATGCGCTGGGTGGTCGTGCAGGATCTGTTGCAGGGGCAGGGCTGGTTCGACAGCCAACAGTATCGGCTGGGCCCCGAGGGCGGTACGCTGATGCATTGGTCTCGACTGATCGACGCGCCGATTGCCTTGCTCTACAGAACATTCGGGTTGGTCTTGCCGCCTGATATGGCCCTTCAGGTGACGGCTTTTGTCTGGCCCTCACTTTTGGCGGGTCTGACCTTGTGGGCCTTTGCCGTGACGGGAAGCGTTTTGGGCGCGCGGGAAGGTACTGTTTCGGCGCTGGTTGTGGGTGTGTTGGCGCTCGAACACTCCCGGAAGTTCGACTATTTTTCGTTTGATCACCACAATGCTCAGATTCTTCTGTTCGCTACGGCCCTGATGCTGTTCGCATTGCGCAGGGACAAACCATATGCCGGATGGTTGCTGGGTGCCTGCCTGGCGCTTTCGGTATCGATAGGCACCGAATCGATATTGCAGATCGCGCTTGTCGCAATATTCTTTGCCGTTGATTGGATCATCAATGGCGAACCGGCCCGCCGCCCGACCATGGCATTTGGTGTAGGGCTGACCGCGACGCTTGTGCTGATCAGCCTTGCAACTACAGGACAAAAGGCCTTTCTGTTCCCAAGCTGTGACGCCCTGACACTCAGTGTGGCGTTACCGGCAAGCGTCGCCGCGATGGGTCTTTGCGCTGCAGCCCGGGTTGGGTCTGCTTGGCCGCTTTGGGGCCGCATCAGTGCGTTCCTTGCGGTTGGTGCGGTCACCTTGACCTGCGCTTACAGCTTTGCCCCGCATTGCCTCAGCAACCCGATCGAAGCCCTGCCTCAGGACATGCGGGACTACTGGCTGAGCCAGGTGGCAGAAGCGCAGAAAATCAGTGTCATATTGGAGCTGCACAGGGGCGAAGTTCTGGCCCTGATCGCAATGTCGTTCGTCACCATGGCAGCCGCCCTGATCTTTGCAGTCAGGTCGCCTTTCAGATTGGAATACGCCCTGTTTCTGGCACTGATCGTGACCGGCCTGGTGGTGTTCCTCTATCAGTCCAGAATGATGACGTTCCTGGGTGTTTCGCTGGTGGCTGTCCAGGCGCAGGTCCTGCGTGTCCTGTACACCCGCTATGCGAGCAGTCGCCGCGCGGTATCTGGGCTTGCGATGGTTGCTTTTGTTCTCTGCATCTCACCGAAAATCGGTGCAAGTATCGAGGAACAACTGGGGCGTTTTGTCGGGCCGTCTCTTGCCGCACCGGCGCTGCCGGCCCGACAGTCACGGCAAAACTCCGGGGCATCCTGCAAAACGCCCGAAGCCTATGCGGCCCTGCGTGATCTTCCAGCCGGGAGAGTTCTTGTTGATTTCGACTTTGCCGCAAACGTTCTGCGCCATACCGACCATTCTGTTCTGGCGGGCAATTACCATCGGAATCAGGCTGGAATTCTGGCGCAGATCGAACTGTTCCGCTCGGACGCCTCTCAGATCGGATCACGTCTGACTGAGCTGGATGTGGATTACGTCATGCTCTGCACGTCCGCGCCGCGTGCCGAATTCTGGTTCTGGGCCTCACAGGGTCGTGGTTTGCAATCGCACTTGG
Source organism: Ruegeria sp. AD91A (assembly GCF_003443535.1). Taxonomy (GTDB): domain Bacteria; phylum Pseudomonadota; class Alphaproteobacteria; order Rhodobacterales; family Rhodobacteraceae; genus Ruegeria. Next base: position 16,724 of record NZ_CP031946.1, read on the forward strand.
TTGCAGGTGAAATCCCTGACTACCTCATGCGGGTACAAACTACGGAAGATGCGGCGTTCCAGGTCTTCAAAGTGACTGCGCTACGCTAGGCCGGACAAAACCTGCCATCAAGCGTGGCGTTTCACGATCACCGACCCAACGGAATACCCAGCACCAAAGGAACATATCAGGCCAAGATCCCCTTCCTGCAAGTCGTCGGAATACTTCGAAAACGCGATGATCGACCCCGCAGATGACGTGTTGGCATAATCCTGAAGGATGTTTGGTTGCTCGCCCGCCTCGGGTTCGCGGCCCAGAACCTTCTTGCCGATGAAGTCGTTCATCGTCTTGTTGGCCTGATGCAGCCACAGGCGGTTCAGGTCGGTGTTTCTGATCCCTTCGGCATTCATATGGTCGCTGATATGCTTGCTGACCATCGGCAGTACTTCCTTGAACACTTTCCGACCGTTTTGCATGAACTGCATGTCACGCCGGTCGGCCAGCCCGTCAGGGAGTGAGCGGCGCAGAAAGCCGTTGTTGTTACGAATATTGTTGGAAAACGCCGTGGCGCAACGCGTCGACAAGATCTCGAAATGCGGCCCCTGGGCGTTTTCGATCCGTTCGATCAGCGTCGCTGTCGCCACATCGCCAAAGATGAAATGACAATCGCGGTCGCGCCACTCCAGATGGCCCGAGCAGATTTCGGGGTTCACCACCAACGCAGCACGCACCGATCCCGACCGCACCATATCCGCCGCAGCCTGAATGCCGAACGTGGCCGACGAACAGGCGACGTTCATGTCAAAGCCGAATCCGTCGATTCCCAGTTCCTGCTGAATTTCGATCGCAATTGCCGGATAGGCGCGCTCGTGGTTCGAGGCCGCGCAGATCACCAGATCTACATCCGCCGCGGTGCGCCCCGCCTGTGCCAGCGCCTTGTTGCAGGCGTCCACCGCCATCTCGGTCATGATGCCGGGTTCGTCATCGCTGCGCTGCCGCAGGGACGGGTGCATCACGTCCGGGTCCAACACACCGCTCTTGTCCATCACGTAACGGTTCTCGATCCCTGATGCCTTGACGATGAACTCTTCAGATGAATGCTGCATCGGCTCCATCTGTCCGGCGGCGATGGCTTCGGCATTCTTTGCGTTCTGTTTGTCGGCATAAGCGTTGAATGCCTCGACAAGCTCGGCATTGGTGATGACGTTCTGAGGCGTGAAGACACCTGTACCGGTGATGGCGGGGGTATACATGGCGGGCCCTGAATGTTTCGGATTTGCCCAAAATGCAGTCATGGTGTGATTTGATCAAGGCATGTTGACCTAAGGGAATGCGCGCAGCGCGGCAGTTTCATATCTTGAATAGTTCAGAAGCTGAAGTATATGACCCCTCCAAGCAAGCGGAGATCCCCCATGCCCGACGATATCAGTACCAGACTTGGCCGCCTCAGCCCCGAGATTCAGGCGATCATGGGGGTGTATGCCCTGTACTGGAAACTGGAAGAGACATTTGACTGCATCGAGACCGACCTGAGCCACCCCGAATGCCACATGCTGATCAAGCTGGATCAGCCGAAACGCATGGGGGTCCTGGCTGCTGACATGCTGAGCGTACCGTCCACAATCACCGCAACCGCGGATTCCCTGGAAAAAGCAGGCTATCTGACGCGCGAGCATGACCCCGAAGACCGCCGCGCCTGGTTGCTGGTGCTAACCGAGCAGGGTGAAGAGGTCCGCAACATGCTGGTGGCCGAGGCCGGAGACCTGTTTCACAGGGCCTCGGGTCTGAACGAAGAAGAAACAGCCGAATTCGCGCGACTGGCGCGCAAAATCCGTGACAACGTTTTGAAAACGGGAATTCCCGAGGGACTGAAGAAATGAAACTCCTGACCTCTCTGGGCCTTGCACTGGCCGTTCTGGCAACTCCGATTGCCGCTCAAGATACTCAGAAACCGGTAAAGCTGATGCAGGTGCGCGAAACGGCGCCTGGGTTCACCCGACAGTTTTTCGGCCGTGTTGCGGCGCGGCAGACGGTCGATCTTGCCTTTCAGGTCGCCGGTCAGATCGTCGAGATGCCGGTCAACGAAGGGTTTGTCATCGCCAAAGGCGGCCTGATTGCGCGACTGGATCAGGAACCATTCGAACTGCGGCTTGAGCGGGCGCAGCTTCAAAAGGAACAGGCCGACCGAACCGTAGCGCGCCTGTCGCGTTTGCGTGGCACCACGGCCAGTCAGGTGGCGGTCGATGACGCAGAGACCGAAGCGCAACTGGCCGCGATCGCTCTGCGCGACGCGGAATACGAGCTGGAGCACGCAACACTGACCGCGCCATTTGACGCGCTGGTCTCCAGCCGCGCGGTCGAGGCTTTCACCACCGTATCGGCAGGCACGCCCATCGTCCGCATTCACGACATGTCCGAATTGCGCATCGAGGTCGACGTTCCCGAGATCCTGTTTCAACGCTCAGGCCAGAATGACGACATCACCATCACTGCCAAGTTCCCCGTAAGTGATGAAGTCTTCCCGTTGGAAATTCGTGAATTCGACGCTGAAACCTCCAGCGTCGGGCAGACCTTCCGCATCCAGTTCGGCCTGACCCCGCCCGAGGGGCTGCAAATTCTTCCCGGCTCGTCCGTCACCGTCAACGTAAAGGTTCAGGATGAACGCACAGGCATTGTTGTGCCAGCGACGGCCGTTGTTGCTGATGCAACAGGCGAGCTGAGCGTCATGGTGTTCTCGCCGGTTGGTGCGGATGAAGGCACGGTCCGCCGCGTTCCGGTGACGATTGAGCCCACGCAGACGGGCGATGTTCGGGTTTTGACGGGCTTGTCCGACGATGACGAAGTTGTTGTGGCTGGCGGCGCCGTGCTGACAGACGGTCAGCCCGTGCGCCGGTTCACCGGCTTCGCGAACTGAGGGGCTGACAGATGAACATCGCGCGCGCCTCGATCGATCGACCGCTTTACACATGGCTGATTATCCTAATCGCTCTGTTTGGGGGCATCTGGGGGTTCACGTCGCTTGGTCGCTTGGAAGACCCGGCTTTCACCATCAAGAACGCAGTCATCGCTACGCAGTATCCCGGTGCGACGGCGGAACAGGTGGCGCTGGAAGTGTCCGAGCCCTTGGAATCCGCGATCCAGAAAATGGGCGAGGTGGATGTCATCACCTCGGTCAACCAACCCGGACAATCGTTGATCGAGGTAGAGATCAAGTCGACTTACGACGGCACCGAACTACCCGATATCTGGACCCGCCTGCGGGCCAAGGTGCGTGATGCCGCCCGCGGGCTTCCGTCGGGTGTCAGCCAACCTTACGTGAATGACGGGTTCGGTGATGTATTCGGCCTGTTCTATGCGGTGACCGCCGAAGGGTTCTCGGACGCCGAAAAGCATGAACTGGCAACGTTTCTGCGACGGGAATTGCTGACCGTGGACGGTGTCGCCGATGTCGAGGTTCAGGGCCTGCCGGACGAGGCGATTTTTGTCGAACCCGACCTTGCGATTTCGGTGAACCAGAACGTCCCGCTTCAAGCAATCAACGAAGCTATCGCCAATGCGGACTCGGTGAATTCCTCGGGGTCCTTACGCTCTGAAAACGACCGCACCACCATTCTGACCGCCGAAGGCTCGGACAGTGTCTCGGCCATTGCGGGCCTGTCCGTCGGCTCGCAAGGGCAGGTGATCAACCTGTTCGACATGTCCGATGTCTATCGCGCGCGTCAGAACGATCCGGACATCGTGATCCGGTATAACGGTACCGAAGCGTTCACCCTCGGCATCGCTGGTCTGGCCACGGAAAACATCGTCGAGGTCGGCAAACGGGCTGACGCCAAATTTGCTGAGCTGGAGACGAACATCCCCTTCGGGGTCGATATTCTGCCGATCTACCAGCAACATGTGGTGGTCGAGCAGGCCTCGAACGACTTCCTTGTCAATCTGGCCATGTCAGTGACGATTGTGGTCGCCGTGCTGGGTATCTTCATGGGGTGGCGCGCGGCCATCGTCGTCGGCTCGACATTGCTGCTGACAGTGGTCGGCACGCTTCTGTTCATGTCGCTGTTTTCAATCGAGATGGAGCGGATTTCGCTGGGTGCACTGATCATCGCCATGGGGATGCTTGTAGACAATGCCATCGTCGTGGCCGAGGGGATGCAGATCGCGATGCTGCGCGGAAAAAATTCGCGCGATGCGGCGGAAGATGTGGCGGCAAAAACCCAGATCCCCCTTCTGGGGGCCACCGTGATCGGCATCATGGCCTTTGCCGGGATCGGGCTCAGCCCGGATGCGACGGGTGAGTTTCTGTTTTCTCTGTTTGCGGTGATCGGTATCTCATTGCTGCTCAGCTGGATACTTGCCATCACTGTGACGCCCTTGCTTGGCCACTATTTCTTCAAGCAAGGCAAGGAAGGTGAGATCGACGCTTACGGAGGCATCCTGTTCCGCACCTATGGTGCGATCCTGCGCTTTGCGCTGCGCTTCCGCTGGCTGGTTGTTGCCGGGCTCGTTGGAGTAACGGTGGTGTGCTACGCCGGGTTTGGGCTGATGAAACAGCAGTTCTTCCCCAATTCGAACACGCCTTTGTTCTTTGTGCATTACAAGCTGCCACAGGGCACACCGATTGCACGTACGGCGCAGGATATGGCGGTGTTCGAAGACTGGCTGGCCCAACGCGAAGATGTGGTTTCGGTCACGACATTCGTCGGTCAGGGGGCAACCCGGTTCATGCTGACCTATTCGGCGGAAAAACCGAACCCGAGCTATGGCCACATGATCATCCGCACGGAAAGCCTGGATGACATCCCGGCATTGCAGGCGGACCTGGAAGCGTTCGGGTCGGTCCAGTTCCCGGAAGGAGAGTTCGGAACCAAGCGTCTGGTCTTTGGCCCCGGTGGCGGCGATCCGATTCAGGCCCGGTTCTCGGGCAGCGATCCGGTGGTTCTGCGACAACTTGCGGACGAGGCCGTGCAGCGCATGGCAGCGGCGTCGCCCAACGCGCTGCTCGTTCATCATGACTGGCGCGAACAGGAACTGGCGGTGCAACCGATCTATGCCACAGAACGGGCGCAGACCGCGGGTGTCACGCGCGAGGATATCGCGGCCACCCTACAATTCTCGACCGACGGCATCACCGGCGGCGTGTTCCGCGAACGGGATCGTTTGATTCCGATCATCCTGCGCCGACCGGCTGATGGAGATTACTCGATTGTCGATCAGGTGGTGTACTCGGATCAGTCCGGGAAATTTGTACCAATCGAACAGATGGTCGATGGATTCGAGTACAAATCCCTCAATACGCTGGTTCACCGTCGCGACCGTGTTCTGACCATCACCGTCGGCGCTGACATCCCGCCCGATCTGACGGCTGCACATGTGCATGCCGAAGTGCGGGACGCCATCGAGGCAATCGAACTGCCACCGGGCTACAAGATGGAATGGGGTGGCGAGTTCGAAAACTCGCGCGATGCGCAGGAAAGTCTGGGTAAGCAATTGCCGCTGAGCCTGCTGATAATGGTGTTGATCTCGGTTCTGCTGTTCAATGCAATCCGTCAGCCGATCATCATCTGGCTGCTGGTTCCGATGTCGGTAAACGGCGTGGTGATTGGCCTGTTGGGAACAGGTTTGCCCTTCACCTTTACGGCCCTTCTGGGTCTGCTCAGCCTGTCGGGAATGTTGATCAAGAACGGTATCGTTCTGGTGGAAGAGATCGACCTTGTTCGCGCCACAGGTAAACCCCTGCGCGAGTCCATCGTCGAAGCCTCCGTCTCACGTTTGCGTCCTGTTATGCTGGCGGCCATCACGACCATTCTGGGTATGGCGCCTTTGCTGACGGACGCGTTCTTTGTCTCGATGGCGGTGACGATCATGGGCGGGCTGGCTTTTGCGACCGTCCTGACAATGGTTGCCGCGCCGGTGTTCTACCTGCTCTTCTTTGCGCGGGATGAAAAACGCGAGGCACAGGCAGTCTGAAAACGGTCTGTGACCGGGTCCGGGCTTGATCGGACGGACCCGGTTGGATCAGATCAATGGGACAAACGGCACATCACATGCAGCCAGAACTGTATGTAACGTGAGAACCAGAAATATGCGGATTGATCCACTTTCCTTGTGCCCGAATTAGATGCGCGCCCGTTGAGATCAGGTCAACGGGCGCGCATCTGTACGTTCATGAATGAGCCAATTGTGGCTCAGGCCAAGCAAGTTAACCCTGAAGGGATTTCACCTCGACATCCCCTTCAGCCTGCGCCTTGATTGCCAGAGCGGCAGCATGGCTTGCGGCCGCAGTGGTGTAATACGGGATCTTGTCATAGAGCGCGATGGACCGGATGGCCTTGCTGTCCTCTACCGCCTGTGCGCCTTCGGTGGTGTTCATCAGCAGTTGAACCTGACCGTCTTTCAGCATGTCGACCACGTCCGGGCGACCCTCATAGACCTTGTTGACCACATCGCATGGCACACCCTGTTCCGCCAGCCAGCTTTGCGTGCCGCGGGTGGCGACCAGCGTGAAGCCTTGTTCGACCAGAACCTGTGCGGCCTCAAGCATCGCCGCGCCCTTGTCGGCATCCTTGATCGAAATAAAGGCCCGGCCCGAGGTCGGCAGGACCATGCCCGCGCCCATCTGCGCCTTGAGGAAGGCGCGCGGGAAATCGCGGTCCCAGCCCATGACCTCGCCGGTCGAGCGCATTTCCGGACCCAGGATCGTGTCGACGCCCGGGAAACGGGCGAAGGGCAGAACCGCCTCTTTCACCGAGAACCACGGCATATCAGGGTCGGCCAGCGTCATCTGATCGGCGATCTTGGTGTCGTCCACGGTCTTGTATGGCGGGCGCTGCGGGAAACTCGCCAGCTTTTCGCCTGCCATGACGCGCGCGGCGATGGACGCAATCGCACTGTCGGTGGCCTTTGCCACGAACGGCACGGTGCGCGAGGCGCGCGGGTTCACCTCGATCAGGTAGATCTCGTCATCCTTGATCGCGAACTGGACATTCATCAGGCCGACAACGTTCAGCGCCTTGGCCAGCTTGAACGTCTGATCCTTGATCTGCCCGATGATCTCTTTCGACAGTGAATAGGGCGGCAGCGAGCAGGCCGAGTCGCCCGAGTGAACGCCGGCTTCTTCGATATGCTGCATGATGCCCGCGACGTGTACATCGGTGCCATCGCACAGGGCATCGACATCCAGTTCCACGGCGCCAGACAGATAGCTGTCCAGCAGAACCGGGCTGTCGCCCGAGACCACCACGGCTTCGTTGATGTAGCGTCTCAACTGATCCATATCGCGCACGATTTCCATCGCACGGCCGCCCAGTACGTAAGAGGGGCGGATGACCAGTGGGAAGCCGATCTCTTCGGCAATCTCCAGCGCCTGTTCGTCGGTCGAGGCGATGCCATTTTTTGGCTGTTTCAGGCCCAGTTCATTGACCAGCGCCTGGAACCGCTCGCGGTCTTCGGCCAGGTCGATGGCATCCGGAGTGGTGCCCAGGATCGGAATACCTTCGGCTTCCAGTGCGTTGGCCAGTTTCAGGGGGGTTTGACCACCGTACTGAACGATCACACCGTGCAGTGTTCCGTTTTCCTGTTCCTTGGTCAGGATTTCCATGACGTGTTCGAAAGTCAGCGGTTCAAAATACAAACGATCCGAGGTGTCGTAGTCGGTCGACACGGTCTCGGGGTTGCAGTTGATCATGATGGTTTCATAGCCTGCTTCGGTCAGCGCAAAACAGGCGTGGCAGCAGCAATAGTCGAACTCGATGCCTTGACCGATCCGGTTTGGGCCACCGCCAAGGATGACGACTTTCTTACGGTCAGACGGACGCGCCTCGCATTCTACGTCACCCATCATGGGGGCTTCGTAGGTCGAGTACATATAGGGCGTCTGCGCCTCGAACTCGGCGGCGCAGGTGTCGATGCGTTTGAACGCGGCTGTAACGCCCAGATTGCGGCGCGCCCGGCGGATGTTGTCTTCGTCGCGGCCCGTCAGGTTGCCCAGACGCGCATCGGTGAAGCCCAGCATTTTCAGCTTTCGGATGCCGTCCTCGGTGACGGGCAGACCGTCTTTACGGACCTGACGTTCTGCCTCGATAATCTCGCGGATGCGGGCCAGGAACCACGGGTCGAACTTGGTGACACCAAATATCTCGTCATCGGTCAGGCCATGACGCATCGCTTGCGCGATGGTGCGCAGACGGTCAGGCGTTTGCTGGCTGATCGCTTTGATCACGGCGGCCTTGTCGTCGGCTTCGTCCCACAGGCCCACGTTCAGGCCGGGGATTTCGATCTCATCAAAGCCGGTCAGGCCCGATTCCATCGACGCCAGAGCTTTCTGCATCGATTCGTGGATCGTGCGGCCGATGGACATCGCCTCACCCACCGACTTCATAGCGGTGGTCAGGTAGGGTTCCGAGCCGGGGAATTTCTCGAACGCGAATTTCGGAATCTTGGTTACAACATAATCGATGGTCGGCTCGAACGAGGCGGGCGTGACCTTGGTGATATCGTTGTCCAGCTCGTCCAGCGTGTAGCCAACGGCCAGCTTGGCTGCGATCTTGGCAATCGGGAAACCGGTCGCTTTCGAGGCCAATGCAGAAGACCGGGACACGCGCGGGTTCATCTCGATCACGACCATGCGGCCGTCTTCGGGGTTGATGGCCCATTGCACGTTCGAACCACCGGTTTCGACGCCGATCTCGCGCAGAACGGCAATCGAGCCGTTGCGCATGATCTGGTATTCCTTGTCGGTCAGCGTCAGGGCAGGGGCCACGGTGATCGAGTCACCTGTGTGCACGCCCATCGGATCGACGTTTTCGATCGAGCAGACGATGATGGCGTTGTCGGCGGTGTCGCGCACCACCTCCATCTCGTATTCCTTCCAGCCCAGCAGGCTTTCATCGACAAGGATCTGGTTTACCGGCGAGGCATCCATGCCAGAGCGGCAGAAATGGATGTAATCCTCACGGTTGTAGGCCACGCCACCGCCGGTCCCGCCCAGCGTAAAGGCCGGACGGATGATGGCGGGCAGGCCGATTTCATCCAGCTCATCCAGCGCCATCTGCACACCGGCGTCCAGATCGGTGGTTCCGTCTTCGCGCCTGGGGGCGGTCACGATGGTCGCCTTGGGGTTTTCCAGACCCAGTCGATCCATCGCCTCGCGGAACAGCTTGCGGTCCTCGGCCATTTCGATGGCCTCGCGCTTGGCGCCGATCATCTCGACGCCGAATTTCTCCAGCACGCCCATCTCTTCCAGTGCCAGCGAGGTGTTCAGGCCGGTCTGCCCGCCCATGGTAGGCAACAGGGCGTCGGGGCGTTCTTTCTCGATGATCTTGGCGACAACCTCGGGCGTGATCGGCTCGATATAAGTGGCATCTGCCAGGCCGGGGTCGGTCATGATCGTCGCCGGGTTTGAGTTCACCAGAATAACCCGGTAGCCTTCTTCGCGCAGGGCCTTGCAGGCCTGAGCGCCGGAATAGTCGAATTCGCAGGCCTGACCAATAACAATGGGGCCCGCCCCAATGATCATGATCGACTGGATGTCGGTTCTTCTCGGCATGGCCTTGTTCCTTCGATTGTCCGCGAGTCAGGGCACCGCCCCAGCGCCCAAATTGTCCTGCGTTATAGGGACCGCGCAAAAAGGTGCAAGAGGTATCGGAAACAGGGGCGAAATTGCCGCTTTCCCCTCTTTCACTTGGCAGAGTATTCTCTATACGGCCCCTCACGGCAAATGAGGATGCAAGTGCGTATTCGTTTCGATCAGGGACCGGCCGGGCGAGGAACCCGGTTTCAGCGTCCGTCTCAGGTGATCCGCGCGGATGTGGCGGAAGACGTGCCCCAGGCTCTGGCGGCACTGGACGAGGCGCGCGCAGGTGGTGCCTGGCTGGCAGGGTATGCCAGTTACGAGCTGGGCTATGCGCTCGAGTCCCGGCTCAACGGTCTTTTGCCGGAAGAACGACGTCTGCCTTTGGTGTGCTTTGGGGTCTATGATGCACCGGATCGGGTCGCCCTTCCGTCGCCTGCGGGTGACGTGGGCGCATTCCGGCCCCGCTGGGATGAAGCGCGTTACAGCAAGGCGTATCAGACCGTGCATGACGCCATCGGTGCTGGTGACATCTATCAGGCCAACCTGACCTTTCCGATTGATCTGACCGTCTCGGGCAACAGCGAAACGCTCTATGCCGCGCTGGCGGTGGGGCAGCCAGTAGGCCACGGAGCGCTGGTGCAGCAGGATGGGTTGCCCGATCTGCTCAGCCGCTCGCCGGAGTTGTTTTTCCGCACCGATGAGGGTGGACGGATCGAAACCCGACCGATGAAGGGCACGCAACCGCGCAGTGAAGACCCGGATGAGGACGCGCGCCGCCGGGCTTTTCTGACCACGGACGAAAAGAATCGGGCCGAGAATCTGATGATTGTTGACCTGCTGCGAAATGACATCAGCCGCGTCGCGCTGCCCGGATCCGTTCATGTGCCTGACCTGTTCCGGGTGGAAACCTATGCCACCGTACATCAGATGGTCTCGCTGGTGCGGGCGCAGCTGCACAAATGCGTGGGGTTGGGTGAAATTCTGACAGCACTGTTTCCCTGCGGGTCGATCACCGGAGCCCCCAAGATCCGCGCGATGGAAATTCTGGCGGAACTGGAGCCATGGGCGCGCGACATCTATTGCGGTACAATTGGCTGGGCCGCACCTGATGGACGGTCCGAGTTCAACGTGGCCATCCGCACCTTGATGCTTGAAGATGATCACGCCACTCTGAACGTAGGCGGTGGCGTCGTTTGGGACAGCACCGCCCCATCAGAGTATGAGGAGGCGTTATGGAAAGCCCGCTTCGCCCGCCAGCTGAACCTGATTTCAGCCTGATCGAAACACTGGCCCTCCGGCCAGGTCAAGGCTTTGTAAGGCTGGACCGCCATCTTGCACGAATGGCCCGCACTGCGCGGGTGTTTGAGATTCCTTTCAATCCGGATGAAGCGACCGCCCGGCTGAAAAGCGCGGCTTGCGACACCCCGCTGCGTTGCCGCCTTACGCTGGATGTGTCGGGTTCGGTCGATCTGACAACCGGCGAACTGGTGGACAATCCCAGGATCTGGCGCGTCGCTCTGTCAAATCAGCGTCTGGCTTCGAATGACCTTTGGTTGCGTCACAAGACCACGCGCCGTGCGCTCTACGACTCTTCGCGCGCTGCACTGCCAGAGGGGGTGAATGAGCTGTTGTTTCTGAATGAACTGGATGAGCTGTGTGAAGGCACCATCACGAATTTGTTTTTGAAAATGCCTGATAGCCGGGTTCTGACACCCGCTCTGTCCAGCGGGCTTTTGCCGGGGATACTGCGGGAAGAACTGCTGGATAATGAAACGGTCACCGAAGCCGTTCTGACCTTGACCGACCTGAAAAACGCCCAAACTGTATACATGGGCAATTCATTGCGCGGACTGATCGAGGTGGAGCTTATAGACAGGTGACAAAAAACAGCACGATGGTCGGACCGCCGGTAGCATTGCGACGGCTGCGGCTGGAATTCGGCATCTTCTATATCGGCTTCCCGTTGCTGATCGCTGTTCTCTTTCCACCGAACTGGATGTTTCCGGCCCTGTTTGCACTGACCGGGCTAGGGATCGTTCTTCTGCACCGGACGCCCGGATTTCAATGGGCTGAGCTTCGTTATGGCTGGGCCAGCTGGACCCTGCGCGAGATTGCTCTGTTCTCTGCCATCGTGACCGTCTTTTGCGTAGGACTGATACAGATCACACGTCCGGATGCCGCGTTCTTCCTGCTTATGCACCGCCCCGAAATGCTGGCCCTCATCTGGGTCGGCTACCCACTTTTATCAGCGCTGCCACAGGAGCTGCTGTTCCGCCCTTTGTTCTTTCGCCGCTATCACGCGATCCTGCCAGAAGGGCGCGCGGCCTATCTGCTGAACGCGGCCATATTCTCGTTCGCACACCTGATGTACTGGAGTTGGATCGTCGCCCTGATGACACTTGTCGGCGGGCTACTGTTCACCTGGGCCTACCGGCAGCGCGGGTCATTCTTCTATGCGGTACTGCTGCACGCGATTGCAGGCAATATCATCTTTGCGGTGGGGCTGGGTGTCTATTTCTACTCAGGCAATGTGCAAAGGCCGTTTTGAAAGGGCGACCCGCCTTGACTTTCCGGGTCTGACAGGGTGTATCGGCGCGACGAATTCTGCGCCCGAAGGGATATTCCATGCACGCCTACCGCAGCCACACCTGCGCCGCCTTGACCGCCGCCAATGTTGGAGAAACCGTTCGCCTGTCCGGTTGGGTGCATCGGGTTCGAGATCATGGGGGCGTGCTGTTCATCGACCTGCGCGACCATTTCGGCGTAACTCAGATCCTGTGCGACGGCGACAGTGCCGCCTTTGCCGAGTTGGAAAAGGTGCGGTCTGAATGGTGTATCCGCATCGACGGCACCGTCAAAGCCCGCGACACGGACCTGGTGAACCCGAAACTGCCCACCGGCGAGATTGAAGTTTATGTACGCGAGCTGGAAGTTCTGGGAGCCGCCGACGAATTGCCGCTGATGGTCTTCGGTGATCAGGAATACCCCGAGGAAACCCGCCTGCGCTATCGCTATCTGGACCTGCGCCGCGAGGCTATGCAGCAGAACATGACCCTGCGCTCGGACGTTGTCGCATCCATGCGTAAAAGGATGTGGGATCAGGGTTTCCGCGAGTATCAGACGCCGATCATCACCGCGTCCTCACCGGAAGGCGCGCGCGACTTTTTGGTGCCTTCGCGTCTGCACCAGGGCAAGTTCTACGCGCTACCGCAGGCCCCGCAGCAATTCAAACAGCTGATCATGGTGTCGGGCTTTGACAAGTATTTCCAGATCGCGCCGTGTTTCCGTGATGAAGACCCGCGTGCTGACCGCTCGCCCACCGATTTCTACCAGCTTGACCTTGAGATGTCGTTTGTCGAGCAGCAGGATGTGTTCGACACGATCCAGCCCGTTCTAACCGGTGTGTTCGAAGAGTTCGGCGGGGGCCGCAAGGTTGATCAGGAATGGCCGCAGATTTCCTACAAGGATGCAGCGCTCTGGTACGGCACCGACAAGCCCGACCTGCGGAACCCTATCAAGATGCAGGTTGTATCTGAGCATTTCCGTGGTTCTGGCTTTGCGATATTCGCCAAATTGCTAGAGCAGGAAGGCACCGAAATCCGAGCCATCCCGGCCCCGACTGGTGGCAGCCGTAAGTTCTGTGACCGTATGAACGCCTTTGCCCAAAAAGAAGGTCTGCCGGGCATGGGCTATATCTTCTGGCGCGATCAGGGTGAAGGGATGGAGGCTGCGGGTCCGCTGGCCAAGAACATCGGCCCCGAGCGCACCGAGGCAATCCGTCAGCAATTAGGTCTGGGCGTAGGCGATGCAGCCTTCTTCCTGGGTGGCAAACCGAAAGCCTTTGAAAAGGTCGCCGGTAAGGCACGCGACGTGATCGGTGAGGAATTGAACCTGACCGAAAAAGACCGCTTTGCCTTTGCGTGGATCGTGGACTTCCCGATTTACGAGCAGGATGAAGAAACCGGCGCGATCGACTTTGAACATAACCCTTTCTCGATGCCGCAGGGCGGCATGGACGCGTTGCAGGGCAACCCGCTGGATGTGCGCGGTTATCAGTATGATCTGGCGTGTAACGGGTACGAGCTGGTTTCAGGCGCGATCCGAAACCACAAGCCGGAAATTATGCTGAAGGCCTTTGAATTGGCTGGCTATGGCGAGGATGAAGTGAAATCCCGCTTTGGCGCCCTGTTCAACGCCTTCCACTACGGCGCACCGCCACACGGTGGTTGCGCGGCCGGTATCGACCGGATCGTGATGTTGCTGGCGGACGAGGCCAATATCCGCGAAGTCATGATGTTCCCGATGAACCAACGCGCTGAAGATCTGATGATGGACGCACCTTCGGATCCGACCTCGGATCAGTTGATGGAGCTGGGTCTTCGCATTATCCCTCAGGACTGATCAATGACCGTCCGCTAAAAAGCGGGCGGTATTTCCACGCAGGTTTCGCGTGTCAGTCCAGCGGATTTTTCAGATTGTTCCGATTGACACGAATGGAACGCGCTGTATGCCGTGTCTGGCGGTAAAGCCAAACGCACAAAAGGGTCGCAGTGATGAAACAGGCTGTGACCATTTCAAATTGCCTCTCGCAGTTCCAGACGGTTCTGTACCATCCCGGCAACCTGCGCTGCCTGCGCGGTGATCGGTGTCCCGTTTGCGCGTGACAGTGCCAGCTTTCGCGCGGCTTCCGCCAGGGGTCTGTCGTCTGCATCGCGCGCGACTCCCTGTAGGAACTGTGCGGCGTAGTCCAATGTGCGATGATCGTTGGGACCTGCGAGCACATCGGCGATGTGGGCCATGTCGTCCTGATAGGCCAGAGGGTCCGGGTGGATGATTTCATCGCGTACCGCATGCAACCCGCAAGGCCGCTGATCTTCCGGCAGGCGTTCCAGAATGGATTTCTGAAAATAAGACATTGATTTTAGAGGTTTGGACAAAAATCCATCCGCTCCGGCCGCAAGAGCCACGTCTTCGCTGGCGTCATCGCCCGACAGGCCCATGATGACGCTGATACGGGGCGTGGTATCCGCCAATTCGGCGATCAGGTCGGCACCGGACCCGTCCGGCAGGCCCATATCGACCAGTATGACCGAAGGCCGATAGATCTGCAGATGCCTTCGGGCCGATTTCAGACAATCCGCGCGGCGAATACGTGCGCCGCTGTGCAGGCACATCAGGCGGATGGCATCGCAAGCGTACCGGCTGTCTTCGACAACCAGTATGGTCTGACCCAGCAAGGGTCGAGTCGCGGTAGGCGCGGCGGTGGTGGTGGCAAGTAGGCCCGAATCGTCCATGGCAGCTCTCCTATGCAGCAGATGCCTCACGCTAGGAACTTCTGGCTAACACGACGTTAACGCGCGATTTGGCGCACTTGTCCTTTGGCGGATCAGCCCCCATAACCCAACCAACGCAGGACAGCAGGAGTGAAACATGATTGGACGCCTGAACCACGTAGCCATCGCCGTACCCGATCTTGAAGCGGCGTCCGAGCAATACCGCAATGCGCTGGGCGCCAAGGTCGGCGCACCGCAGGATGAGCCGGATCACGGTGTCACGGTTGTGTTCATCGAGTTGCCAAACACCAAGATCGAACTTTTGTACCCACTGGGCGATGACAGCCCGATCAACGGGTTTTTGGAAAAGAACCCGTCCGGCGGCATCCACCATGTATGTTATGAGGTCGAGGATATCATCGCTGCCCGCGATCATCTGAAAGCAACCGGCGCGCGTGTTCTGGGATCAGGTGAGCCCAAGATCGGTGCGCATGGAAAACCGGTTCTGTTTCTGCATCCCAAGGATTTCAACGGCTGCCTGGTCGAACTGGAGCAGGTGTAATCCCCCACCCTCGGAGGGCCTGAAATGACCATTACTGCCGCACTAGTGTTGTTCGCCGTCATCTGGTTCATGACGTTGTTGGTGGTGCTGCCCATTCGCATCAAAACCCAGGGCGATCTGGGTGATATCGTTCCTGGCACGCATGCGGGCGCGCCGGAAGTGCATCACATGAAAAGAAAGATGTGGATCACCACCGGTATCTCTGTGGTTCTGTGGGCGATCATCGCCGGGATCATCCTGTCGGGCGTGATCTCAGTGCGGGATTTCGACTGGCTGAATCAGCTGGAGCCAAGGTAATCCCCGTCAGGCCTATTGGCCGGACACGGCGTGATATATATGGGTGAACGTGGCGGCCCCGATGATCGGGATCACCAGGTTCACCAGCGGCACTGAAAGAGGAATGGCCATCAAGGTGCCCGCCACCCAGATCGTTGTCGAGTGTTTGGACCGCAGCTTGCGTGCCCCGTCGCGCCCGATTCTTCGCATCGCAACCAGGGTGAAGTATTCCCTCCCGAGCAAGAACCCGTTCATGGCCCAGAAGATGAAAGGCGCAAGCGGGGTGAAAATTGCGTACAGGATCAGCGCCAGCAGGTTTGCGACAATCAGAACTCCAAGAAAGCTGAGACCGTCCATAACCGCCTCTGAGACAGGGATGCGTCGTGCGGGCGGCAAAGCCGGAAAATGCTTGTCCTCAACCGCCTGTGCCACCTCGTCCAGAAAGATCGAGGTGATGGCCGATGCGACCGGCACCATCAGAAAAACAGGCAAAACAAGGACAAGGACGATACCGGAATAGTTCAGGACGTCGTTCAGCCACGGGACAGCACCCACAAATGGCAGAGAGATTTCACTGCCTGACAACCAGTTGATCAACCAGATCGCACCTGCACAGGCGAGAACCAGCAACAGAATGGTCAACCCCACACCGCGCAGCAAGACGGCCCGGAACTTGGGATCTCCGATCTGGCCAAGTGCGCTGAAAAAGGCGTACAGGATAATCATTTCGTAACCCACTCTGTCAGCGCGGCCACATCGGGCCGCGGGCGTTCCGGCGGGGCCGTCCCCTCGGTGGCGATATGAATCAACCCGGCCACACGTTCGTTTTCAGCAAGTCCAAATGCGTCGACGCAGAATTCGCGATCATGTGTTTGCCAACCCGACAGCCAATTTGCGCCCCAGCCCGCAGCCAGCGCGGCGTTCAGCAGGGCCAGACAGACCGCGCCAGCGGAGTAGGTTTGTTCGATGGCCGGAATCTTCTCGGATGGTTTTTGAACCTCGATGATCGCAACTGCCAGATGCCCCATATCGAACTGGCTGCGGGCTTTGGTGATGTCTTCCGGGCTTTTGTTCAGCTTTTGTCCGCAGGTCTCGGTCAGGGCCGCCAGACGAGGCATGGCGCCCTTTTCGAGAACGATGAACCGCCACGGCTCCAGTTTGCCGTGATCGGGGCTGCGCGCTGCGGCCGTCAGCAGGGGCAGCAACTCTTCCCGGGTCGGGGCCGGTGCAACCAGTGTCTTGGCGGGCCGGGACCGGCGCGACTGTAAAAACTCCAGAGCGACGGGGTTTTTCAGGGACATATGTTAACTTCCTTTACATCACGACTCTGTATCTTGGTCGGCGTTCAGCCCGTTTCAAGGGCGCGCCGATCGATTGCGTGGATCAATTTCATTCCGATGTCCTTCATGCAAGATTATTGAAAGAAGGGGGAAACAATGACGAAATCCAAACTACGCGATTTGCCGGACCTCAGCGCGCTGGCGCGGGCAGAGGCTACGTTCAAACTGAAGGTGACGCCAAAGGCGGCCCGTGATCGCGTGATCGTTGAAGAAGATCAGATCAGGGTTTTCGTGACAGCCCCACCTGAAAACGGTAAAGCCAATAGCGCTGTGCAGTCACTACTTGCAAAATGCCTTGGTGTCGCGCCTTCAACCCTGACACTGAAACACGGGCAATCCGCACGGATCAAGGTGTTTGTCTATGACCCCTGAGGCCCGGTTTCGCGAATCTGATAAACGCCTTCGGGCAGGTCCAGCGCGGCCGCCAGATCCCGCACCTGCTCCGGTGACAAAGTGATCCTTTGTATTTGATCGGTACGGGGATCCAGTTGCTCCAGCGTGACGCATTCGGCGAAATTATTGATCACAACATCTTCCTGCAAAGGTCTTTCACCTTCGTCCACAAGCGTAATGACCGTCGAGTCGAATTCATGCTCAATCGAAAACATGAGACCAGAGTGCAGGCCGCCGAGGCGCAATGCAAGCCGTTCGTTGAGCCGGCGGTGTGGTTTCGCCGGTTCGCTCGTACTATGTTGAAATCACGGCCATTCGACCTCAAAGGATATGACATGCACAGATGGTTTGTTTTATTGCTGTCCCTGCTGCTTGCTGCGTGCGGAGAGGGGGCCTTGCGTGTCCAACCCGCCGAGGAATGGCTGGGGGATGAACCAGAGGCCGAACCCATGGTGCAAACCTTTCGCGAGGTCAGCCGGGCGGTCGGGGCCGAAGCCCGTAGCCAGTGCCTGAAACAGACGACTGGGCAGAATTGCGACTTCCGGATTCTTGTTGACCTGAACCCTCAGGCATCGGCCAATGCGTTTCAGACGCTGGACAACAAAAAGCAGCCGGTGATCATATTCACCCGCTCGATGATCGAATCCACCCAGAACGCGGATGAACTGGCGTTTGTCATGGGGCACGAAGCAGCCCACCACGTGTTGGGGCATATCGCCAGACAGAGTGAAATCGCCAGCGCCAGCGCGGCCGAGTTCGGGCGGGTGGCGCAGTTGCGTGGCGGGGATGCCGCTGCAATAGAGGAAGCGCAAAAGCTGGGTGCGCAGGTCGGTGTTCAGGCCTACGTGAAAGACTTTGAGCTGGAGGCAGACCAGTTGGGAACCATCATCACCTATAGCGCGGGATACAATCCGTTGGTTGGGGCAAAATTCTTTGATCGGATCCCGGATCCCGGTGACAGATTTTTGGGAACCCACCCGCCAAATGCTCAACGCGTTCAGATCGTGCTGGAAACAGCAGAGCAACTGGGTCTGTCCCAATGACCGCGCTTACATGTCTGGGGGTTATCTTGACGGATCGCGGTTCGAAATACGCGGTGTCCGGGGCGCAGGTCACGACGCGGGCTGAAATCGACGCCGTTCTGGACGATTTGAAATCCGACAAGGGCTATGCCAAAGCCACCCATAACACCTGGGCTGCGGCTTTGCCGACCGGCGCGTTGAAAGCCGATGACGGGGAAAGCGGGGCGGGCATGGTGATCCTACGTATGATCGAACGCGCCGGGCTGAAAGATCATGTAATTATCGTGACGCGCTGGTACGGCGGCAAGAAACTGGGAGGGGATCGCTTTCGCCGTGTTCAGGATGCCACGCGGGCCTATCTGGATCACATCGGCGTCCAATCTTGACCTGAGTCAATGTTTGCCCTCGCGGATGCGCTACCCTTTGGACACAGCGTGAAAGCGAAAGGAAACAGCATGCCCACCCAAGAGACCCTGCGGCTGCATGCCGGATTGGTGGACGATATGGCCAGAATGCTGGACATTGATCTTGAGGAAGCCGCCATTGATGGCTCCGTTTCTGTGGACCAGATCTCTGACGCTGTTTTGCGCTGTACCGACTGCCCGAACCCGGATCACTGCAAGAGTTTGCTGAACAATCCCGGTTCTGCTCGGCGTACGCCCGAATACTGCCGAAATCAGGAATTGCTCGACAATCTCCTGCCTTAACATACAGGTGCGCCATGACACGTCTGGGCGAAATCATGACCCATCTGCGTTTGGTGTTGCGCATGGGGCGAGCAACCGGAACCGATTTGGCCGCAGCCTATCGGAGCGGTCATCTGAAACAAGAAGAATGGGCGGAAATCGTGCAGCAGTGCCGCGGCTGTTCCTGGGCCAAGGACTGCCCGGAGTGGTTGGAACGGCGTGAGCAGGTCGAACAGGCCCCGTTTTCATGCCCGAATCGCAAGTGTTTTGCCGCCCTCAAAGCCAAGCAGAAGGAGCACGCTTGATGTCTCAGGTCGCGTTAGGGGAAATCGAAAAGCATTTCTGGCTTACACGCTCGGTTTCGCGCTGTATGGGCATTTCCATGACCGAAGTGATGGCCGACGGACGCCTTTCGCCGGAACAATACGCCGAGCTTGTCACGCGGTGCCGCGCTGCCGGATGTGACGTGCAATGCGAATACTGGCTGGCCCGGCAGCAGGGCCAGGCGGCCACGGCCCCGGATTTTTGCCCGAATGCCGAGACCTTGAATGGACTGAAAACCTGATCAAAGCCCGCTGTGCGTTCCGTCGCACAAAGGCGGTTTCGAGCTGTGTTTGCACCCGCAAAAGAAGATCTTTTTACTTTTATCCGCTGTATATTTCATGGGTTCAAATCCGGTGCCTTTATGCGATCCGTCGCAAAACGGCTGGCGGCCGGATTTTCCGCAGGCGCACCAGAAATAGGTTTTCCCTTCGACCACCTCGACCGGAAAAGGTGATTTCTGGGCAATGATGGGTGCGTCTGACATGTGGCTTCTCCGTCTTTTGCTGATCTCGCTGCAACAGTTTAGGGCGCTGACGCCAAAAGGATAGTTGCGACGCTGCAATGATCACCACTGCGGCCTCGGATTGGCATGGATTCGCTGTGACTCACAAAGACGTGATCGATTCAGTTGCCAGATTGTCGTTCAGCCCGTATTCTGAATCTGGCCCCGAAAAGCTGGGCAATATCAGAAAAGTAATAGAGGATTGACGGACATGAAACTGAAACTCGCTGCTGTTGGCGCATTTGCACTGATCCTGACTGCCTGCGCGCAGCAGGAAGAACCGACACCTGTTTACGTTCAGCCCAGCTATGACAAAGCCGGCACACCTAGCTGCCCGGGCGGTTATCAATTGGCCACAACCGAGGCTGGTCAGACGGTCTGCGACCCGATTACTCAATAAGCCATTCGCAGGCGGCCCGGATGCGGACCGCCTGCACCAATCTGGGGATTGCAGCCGCCATTCGAGGCGGTTTTTTCTTGCCTGCGTTTGCGGCTATCGGGCAGGCTGCTTTTTGCAGTGCGCAAACACCGTTTAGTGCCTTTGGAAGCCGTAGGAATGCTTGAACTTGAATGATTTGAATTTGTGTCGCTTGACCGATCCATAGGGGATATGGCCGAGGACACGCCGTTTGGGGGCGGTGTATCGATAAACCGGGGTCGGCTTTTTGGTATGCACCTTGGGGTGCTTGGCATGTGACTTGGCTTTCGGGGCCACGAAATACCGGTTTATCTTGTGACGGCCGTTTTTATGAAAACTCAGATGTTTGCCGCCGGCCACAATAAATCCGGCAGAGCCGACCTGTGTGTGCTGGGCGTAACCGGGGGTGGCCAAGAAATGCGCGGCCATTAGGAAAATTACGCCGTTCAGGCCAAGCTTGAAGATACGGGACATAAAAACCTCCGTGTTCGGCTTTCAGTCCAAGATCGGGTCTGACCGCGTGTTCTGCCAATAAACTCGCTTCACGCTTTGTCCATATGACGTGTGTCTGACGCATTGTCAGACCTTAGACGGGCTTACCCCACAAATCGTATTCTCCGGCCTCGTCCACTTCGACCGTGACGATGTCACCGGGGTTGAGGTTTTCGAATCCTTCATCGATGAACAGGTTGCCGTCGATCTCGGGCGCGTCTGCCTTGGTGCGGCAGGTGGCGGCCTCGTTGTCGATCTCGTCCACGATCACCTCAAGCGTCTGTCCGACCTTCGCCTGCAACTTGGCCTCCGAGATCGCCTGTGCCTTTTCCATGAAACGATCCCAGCGCTCTTGCTTGATTTCTGCCGGGACGTGATCGGGCAGGTCGTTCGAGCGCGCGCCTTCGACGTTTTCATATTGAAAGCAGCCGACGCGATCCAGCTGCGCCTCATCCATCCAATCCAGCAGCGTTTGGAACTCGGCTTCGGTTTCGCCCGGATAGCCAACGATAAAGGTAGATCGCAGGGTGATATCCGGGCAGATCGCACGCCACGCCCTGATCTCAACCAGCGTTTTGGCCGCTGCAGCCGGGCGGGCCATGCGTTTCAGAACGTCCGGGTGGGCGTGTTGAAACGGGATATCCAGATAGGGCAGCACGTTGCACCCGGTATCAGCCATCAGCGGAATCAGGTCACGCACATGCGGATAGGGATACACATAGTGCAGCCGCACCCAGGCATCCATCTGCCCTAGCTCCCGCGCCAGATCAGTGATGTGGCTGCGCACCTCGCGGTCTTTCCACGGGTTCACGTCGTATTTGCGATCCAGCCCATAGGCCGAGGTGTCCTGCGAAATCACCAACAGCTCGCGCACGCCATTGTCGACCAGCTTTTCGGCCTCGCGCAGGACAGCATGGGCCGGACGGCTTGCCAGTTTGCCGCGCATGTCAGGAATGATGCAGAACTTGCACTTGTGGTTACAGCCCTCGGAAATCTTGAGATAGCTGTAGTGGCGCGGGGTCAGTTGCACACTGGCGGCGGGTAACAGGTCCACGAACGGATCAGGATCGGGTGGCACGGCGGCGTGCACCGCATCCAGAACCTGCTCGTATTGGTGCGGGCCGGTGACAGCCATGATGCGGGGGTGATGTTCGCGAATGTAATCCGGTTCTGCGCCCAGACAGCCGGTCACGATGACCTTGCCGTTTTCCACCAGCGCCTCTCCGATCGCGTCCAGCGATTCCGCCTTGGCGCTGTCAAGGAACCCGCAGGTGTTCACAATGACGGCATCGGCCCCGGCATAATCTGGCGAAATGCCGTACCCTTCGGCACGCAGCCGGGTCAGAATGCGTTCACTGTCGACCAACGCCTTTGGGCATCCCAAGGACACCATACCGATAGTCGGCTGGTTTGATTGGGGCGTCTCGGTGATCCGGGCAGCAGGTGCCAGGTCGGGGCGGAGGTTTGGCGGGTTCGTCGTCATGCGCGGCGTATAGTGGGGAAAGCTTCCCCTTGCAAATGTGACGTGTGATTTGAATGATCACGGCAATGACAAGCCAAAAGGCGGAGAGCAGAATATGAAATGGCTGATGCGCATCCTGTTTATTGTTGTGGCGGTGGTCGCGCTGATTATCGGCGCGCTGTTGCTGATGCCGGGGGAGAAGCTTGCTGCGATTCTGGCCGAGCAGGTCAAGGCCCAGACCGGGCGGGATCTGACACTGACCGGCGATGTGCGCATATCCTTCTGGCCGGTGGTGGGGATGGAGACCGGGCCGGTGCGTTTCGGCAATGCGAGCTGGGCCGGACCGGAGCCGATGCTCAGCGCGGATAGCCTTGCCGTCGGGGTGGACGCTGCCGGGCTGTTGAACGGGGATCTGCGAATCAAACGTGTTTTTGCAGACAATCCCGTGTTGCGGTTGGAACGATCAGATGGGCGCGGCAATTGGGAGTTGAGCGCCCCGACAACCGAGGCAACTGCGGCCACGACCGGGGACTCCACGCCAGCTGAACCATCGGGGCAAGTCACTCTGGATCAGCTGGAGCTGACAAATGCACGGCTGATTTACGTGGAAAATGGCGTCTCGCAGATGGATTTCTCGGACGTGACGCTATCTGCAAGTTGGCCCGAGGTCACGGCCGCGATGGTGATGAAGGCGGCCATGCCGGTGCCCGGAGGGGCGGTTCAGGTTGATCTGAAAATCCCGGATTTACCGGCTTTTGCGGCCGGGTCAGTGACTGATCTGGAACTGGCTTTGACGGCCCCGGGCGGCGAGATCGGATTTGAAGGACGCGTCAATCTTACGGGTGAAATGGATGGAACCATCAAGGTCGTGACGCGAGACACCGAAAGGTTGCTTACCGCCTTCGGTCAGGCTGGCACGACTGTACCGCCTGGATTGGGCAAAGTCGCCGACATTTCCGCGCAGATGACATATACGCAGGATGGGCGGATTTCCATGCGGAACATGACTGCGCAATTGGATGACAACCGGTTTGTAGGTGAGGCGGATGTCACCATCTCGGACCCGCCACGGATCGTGGCTCGTCTGGATGCCGGTGATCTGGATCTGTCGCGGATTTCCGAAACGGGTTCTGCTCCAAGCAGCACGTCTCAGGCAAACGCTCCTGCAACTGAGGGGTGGTCAAAGGACCCTATCGACGCGTCCGCTCTGGCACTGGCGAACGGTAAAATTCGCCTGACGGCCAACTCGATCGACGTGCCCGGAATGACGTTCGGTAAAAGCGACCTGACCCTGTCGCTGGACCGGTCGCGGGCCGTTCTTGAAATGCATCCGGCCACGCTGTTTTCGGGGCAACTGAAGGGTCAGGTGGTTGCCAACAATCGCAACGGCCTGTCTGTCGGCGGTACTGTGACCGCGACCGGGATCGACCTGAAACAAGCGCTGACCACAATGGCCGGTGTTGAGCGCCTGTCGGGAACCGCTGCCGGCGCGTTTGAGTTTCTGGGCGCTGGTCAGTCCGAGGATCAGATCATGCGGTCCCTCAGCGGCAAGGGAAACCTAGATGTTGGTCCCGGAGTGATTTACGGGCTCGATCTAGACCGGTTGATGGGGCAGGGCACCGGATCAGGCGGAACCACTGTGTTCAACAGCCTGACGGCCAGTTTCACCATCGATCAGGGCGTGTTGACGAACAACGATCTGCTCATGTCACTGAAGAATTTTCGCGCAGATGGCACCGGTGCCGTGGATCTGGGGGGGCGCAATATCGACTACCTGTTCACGCCAGTGGCGTTGCGTGCCAATTCCGGGCAGGGGATATCGGTCCCCGTTCGCATCGTGGGTCCCTGGAGCGACCCGTCGATCAAGCCGGACCTGACCAAGGTGATCGAGGCGGCTGCGGATGTGAAGGTCAAGGAACTGGAAGACGACGCCAAACAGAAGGTTTTTGAAAAGGTCGGCAACGAATTGGACACGACGATCACCGATAGTGATCAGATCGAAGATGCAATCAAGGACAAGCTTGAAGAAGAGGCCAAGAAAGGTCTGCTCAAACTGTTTGGCGGGGATTGAACAACTAACGTGCTTGGGGCATTGGGATATGCCCCAAGCGGTTGTTTTCAGATGGTTTGGTCGTAATCGCCGACTCCGGGCTCGGTGCGGATGACGGCATCGATGTCCGCGAAGATGGCGCGCATCTCAGCCTCGCTTTCGCTGCTTTCACAGACAACGACCAGATTGGGGGTATTGGATGAAGCCCGCACCAGACCCCAGCTGCCGTTGTCCAGAATCACACGTGCGCCGTTTACCGTAACCACTTCTTTAATTGCGCGACCCGCGAATGTCTCACCGGTGTTGCCCTTCTCGACCAGCTTTTCGACCAGTCGCTGAAGCATATCGTATTTCTCGGTATCGGCTGCATAGGGCGACATCGTGGGTGTGGACCATGTCTTGGGCAAAGCCTTGCGCAGGTCCGACATGCTCTGATCCGGGTTGCGGTCCATCAGTTTGCAGATCTCGACTGCGACACGCATCCCGCAGTCGTACCCACGCCCGACCGGTTCGGCCAAAAAGTAGTGGCCTGACTTTTCGAACCCGGCCAGTGCGCCAATTTCCTTGACCCGACGCTTCATGTGGCTGTGGCCGGTCTTCCAGTAATCGGCTTTGACGCCCAGGGCCTGCAATTCGGGATCGCTGGCGAACAGACCGGTGGATTTCACATCCGCGACAAAGGTCGATCCGGGATACAGCTTGGCCAGATCACGCGCCATGATGACGCCGACCTTGTCGGCAAAGATCTCTTCACCCTCGTCATCGACAACACCACAACGATCACCGTCACCGTCAAACCCAAGCGCCATATCGGCACCGCTGGACTTTACCATGGCGGCCATGTCGTGCAGCATTTCCATGGCCTCAGGGTTCGGGTTGTAGTTGGGGAAGGTATAGTCCAGACGGTTATGGCTGGGCACAACCTCAACCCCGATCCGTTCGAAAATCTCGGGCGCAAAGGCCGATGCTGTGCCGTTGCCCGTTGCGCAGACCACTTTCAGCGGGCGGGACATTTTGAAATCGCCCACCAGGTCGTCGATATAGGCTTCTTTTATCCCCTCAACGAACTCGTATGATCCGCCTTCGTGTGGCAGTCCCTCGCCGTTCAGAACGATGTCACGCAGTTCCGACATCTCATCAGGGCCATGGGTCAGAGGGCGCTCAAAACCCATCTTTACACCGGTCCAGCCGTTGGGATTGTGGCTGGCAGTGACCATCGCCACGGCAGGCACGTCCAGATGAAACTGCGCGAAATAAGCCATGGGGCTGAGTGCAGGGCCAATGTCTTTCACACGGATACCGGCCTGCATCAGGCCCAGCATCAATGCGTTTTTTATCGCCAGCGAGTAATCGCGATAGTCGTTGCCAACGGCGATCACGGGCTCAATGCCGCGCCTGCGCATCTGCGTGCCAAGCCCCAGTCCAAGCGCGGTCATGCCTGGCAGGTTGATCTCTTCGGGGTATTTCCAGCGGGCGTCGTATTCACGGAACCCGGTGGGCTTGATCATTGCGTCGCGCAGAAAGCTCCAGCTGTTGGGTGTCACCTCGGGAAGGGGTTTGGTCATAACAAGTCTCAATCGTTAAATTTGAATAGGGTTTGCTTTAGCCAGCGCATCAAATCGCATCAATGTGTCAACAAGTTGGGGCATCTGGTCGAGCGGGATCATATTTGGCCCGTCCGATGGGGCGGAATCCGGATCCTGATGGGTTTCAATGAACACAGCCCCAACACCCAGAGAAACGGCGGCGCGGGCCATCACTGGCGCAAATTCGCGCTGCCCGCCCGAAGACCCGCCTTTGCCGCCGGGTTGTTGCACGGAATGGGTGGCGTCCATCACGACCGGATACCCGGTTTTCGCCATTTGAGGCAGCGCGCGCATGTCGGCAACCAGCGTGTTGTAGCCAAATGAGGTGCCACGCTCTGTCAGCAGGATGTTCTCGTTTCCGGTGCTTTCAACTTTGTCGACGATATTGGTCATTTCCCAGGGTGCAAGGAATTGCCCCTTTTTTACATTTACCGCTTTCCCGGTGTTGCCTGCCGCCAGCAGCATATCAGTCTGACGGCACAAGAAAGCGGGGATTTGCAGAACATCCACCGCTTCGGCGGCGATGGCACATTGTGCTTCGGTATGAACATCGGTCAGAACCGGGATGCCCATCGTCTTGCGGATGCCGTCAAGCACTTGCAGCCCCACATCGATTCCCATGCCGCGCTTGCCTGACAGAGAGGTTCGGTTTGCCTTGTCATAAGACGCCTTGAAAACGTATTGCGCCCCGGCGGCGTCACAGGCTTCTTTCATCTTGCCCGCAATCATTTGCGCGTGGTCTGCGGATTCAAGCTGACACGGGCCTGCAATGATGGTCAGCGGAAGGTCGTTGCCGACTGTCAGGTCGGAGATTTTTACATGTTTCATGAGTCTTATGAGGATACCTGTTCACGAAGGACCGACGCGGTAAGCGAGATCATGAGGTAGATACCAGCAAACAACAGAAATGCCAAAATCGTATTTTCGAACTTGCGCGGATAGCTGGGTTCCTGACTGGGAACCGGGTTTACCGAGACGGTCAGATAGCGTACCTGCCGGTTGGCTTCGGACCGGGTCGATTCCATTTGCTGCATTGCCGTTTGCAGCATCATGTCCCGCGCCGCCAGGTCCGCCTGCGCGATCTGGATGCGCACGCTCAACCGCGCCAGCGAGTTTTCGCCGTCCGAGGCATCCTGCATCTCGGCATTCAGATCTTTCAGAACCTTCTCCAGACGGGCGATATCTGCTTTGACGCCATCAACCTTTGCTTTGTTCGGACGCAGGTTGTCCTGAAGCGCCGCGAGTTCAAGTTCTTTGTCCTGAACCAGAATTTCGATTTCGTTGATGCGGGCGCGCAGGCTGGCAATGACGTTTTCGGGGTCAAGAACTGCGCCCTGAAGCTGAAGCTCGATCAATTCTTCCTGAGCTTGTCTGCGCGCTTCCTGCGCCGCTTCGAAACTTTGCAGTGCGTCGCGCATCTGGTCTTCACGTTTTTTCCCGGACAAGGCGTTCACCCTGTCTTCTGCATAAGAGATCAGACGTTCGGCAAATTCGGTCGACGTCTGGGCATCGGGGGCAGCAACTTCCATCCGAATGACCCCTTCGGTCGGGTCATAGCCGATGGTGATCATGCGTTTGAACAGCTTGTAGGCGTCTTCAAGCGTGGCGTCCGGGGCCAGTCTCTGAATCGGGTCGATCCATTCCTGTTTGAAGACATCGGAAAACCCGGCATCCCGATCCAGCAACAGCAAAGCTTCTTTCGATTCCAGGAAGGACTGAACCGAGATCGAGTCCTGCGTGGTGGCGAATTGCGTGCCGGCAAGCAGACCGCCGATATTGCCGGGCCCGCCATCAGCTTGCAGGATCAGGAATTCGGAATCGCTCGCATACATCGGAGTGGCGATGCGGTAGAAATAGAACCCGACAATGAAGGTCGGCAGGAATACAAAGACTGCCAGGCGCGCAAACAGTCCAAACAATTTACGCCTGCGGCGACGGGCGATGTCTTTTTGGATTTGGCCGATTTCGAAATTGCGCCGTTCGGCTGGGCTGAGCTCGGGCCCGGGCAGGTTTGTTTTCTCGGCACCCATGGCCTGCGGCAGTTGAACGTTGATCTTGTCCTTGGGTTTGTCACCCCCGTTCGATGGTTTTGCGGCAGCAAGGTCAAGAAGATTGGTGCGCTGGAAGGGATCTACGCCCTTTTTGCGCAGCAACCGCACCGCGTCATAGTCGGATGTGGCAGCCAGATTGTGTTTTTGCGCCAAGCGTCGTGCGATACGCAATTGACGGCCCGTCAGGCCTTCGCGCTTGATGTCATCCAGCTGCGTCCCCGGCTGCGCCTCGCCTGCGGCGGCAGGGTCATGCGTCGCGTTGCGAATACGCGAAATTGCGTCCGACCTCGCCTCGGCCGAACTTTCAGTCTGGCGTTTGTGGCGCCAGTTATATTTTCTAACCTTGGGTTTCGTAGTCATACAGCTGCTTCGCCTCTTCCAAGGAGTCAAACATATACAATTGCCCGTCCAGAAGTACGGCCGCTTTCCGGGCGAATTTCTCTAACACGGACGGGCTGTGCGATACGATCACCAAAGTCGTTGTGCGCAACCTTTCCTTCAGGATCGACCCTGCCTTTTCGTTGAATTCGACATCTGTTGTCGCCGGCATCCCTTCGTCGATGAGGTACATGTCAAAGTCCAACGCCAGCATCAAAGAAAAGGTAAAACGCGCTCTCATCCCAGAGGAATACGTAGCGAGGGGCTGGTCGAAATATTCGCCCAAGCCGCAGAGCCATTTGCAATAGGCCTCGATATAGTCGGGGTCCATACCGTAGATTTTGGCGATGTAACGTGCGTTCTCAAGCGCTGACAGTTTCCCCGACACGCCACCGGTGAACCCCATGGGAAAGGAAACGCGGCATTCGCGACGGATCACGCCTTCGTCGGGTTTTTCCAGACCTGCCATCATGTTGATCAACGTGGTTTTCCCGGTTCCGTTCGGGGCCAGAACACCCAGCGAGGTGCCCAGTTCGACCCGAAATGAGACCCGATCCAGAATCACCTTGCGGCGCGTTCCGGTCCAGAAGGATTTGCTGACGTTGTCGAACTCTAGCATTCGCGGTCTGCTGCTCGTTTTGGTCGTGTTGTCGCACTTGCGGGCGGCCAGAAAGGATTTTTTACCGACCCATGTTGGCTACATTATGTCGAATTATGAAACAAATGATCAATGCGTCGCGGTAATGCGCATGATTGTCTGGTCAGTTGCAGCAAGAAATTCCATTCACTTGGTGCTGCGTCCGGTCGATACTATCTGTTTTACCGACCAACAACAGTCTGGATGGGCAGGGGCCTTCACGATCAGATGAACGCTTTACGTCAGGGGATCCGCGCCTGCCGCTTGTGTGCTGACAGGTTCGCGCAAACAGAAACCGCACACGAGCCGCGCCCGGTGGTCTGGTTCCGCACCGGAACGCCAATCCTTGTCGCCGGGCAGGCACCGGGCGCCCGTGTGCACGAGTCGGGGCGGCCCTTTACCGACCCGTCAGGCGACAGACTGCGGCACTGGCTGGGGATTGATGAGACGGTTTTTTACGATCGCGACCGCGTTTCGATCGTACCGATGGCGTTCTGCTTTCCTGGATATGATGCGCGCAATGCTGATCTTCCTCCACCTGCGATTTGCCGCAAGACCTGGCATGACCGAGTGATGCAGGAACTGGGGCGTGTGCCGCTGACCGTGTTGGTCGGAGGTCATGCGCACAAGTTTCATCTTGGCGTGCGCGGGTCGGTGACTGACACCGTTCGCAATTGGCGGGACCATGCGCCGCGGGTCTTTGCCTTGCCTCACCCGTCCTGGCGCAATACGGCATGGTTGAAGAAAAACCCGTGGTTCGAGGCTGAATTGCTGCCTGTTTTGCGTGCACGGGTCCAAGAGGTGCTGAATGACTGACTCCACGGCGTTGGACACCGCGCATGCTGCGATGCAGGCGGATCCGCAAAATGATGCCGCCCGGCTGCGTTTCTTTGAACGGCTCGCGGACAGCGAGCTGTTCCTGATGCTGACCGAAGAAGCACGGGACGAGAATATCTCGCCCGAATTGTTCGATGTGGCTGACGGGCGCTTTGTTCTGGCCTTTGACCGTGAGGACCGGCTGGCGCAGTTTGCCGGGCAGCCCGTGCCTTATGTGGCGTTGTCGGGGCGTGCGCTGTCGGGGATGCTGTCGGGGCAGGGCATCGGGCTTGGTCTGAATCTGGAGACGGCGCCATCTTCCATGCTTGTTCCGGCAGAAGCTTTGGGTTGGCTGGCCGAGACATTGCAACACAGCCCGCAAGAGGTTGAGGAAGAACTTTCCGAGTTTTTGCCCCCTGCCGGCCTGCCGCAGAACCTGCTGACCGCGTTGGATGCGAAACTGGCGACGACAGGCGGACTTGCCAGCGCGGCTTATCTGGTCGCCACCAAGTCCAAATCGGGCGCGCAGAGCCATCTGTTGGGATTTGTCGATGCGATCGAGGGGGCCGAGCCCGCTTTGGCCAAGGCCGCGTCCGAGGCGCTGACCTTTTCCGGGATCGAGGCAGGCGCGATGGATGTCGGTTTTTTCACCGCAAGCGAGGCCGCCGCTGCGCTGTTGGCCAAGGTGGGGCTTCGGTTTGATCTGCCTCAGTCTCAAATTGCCGAAACGGTCCGTGAAACCCCCGGCAGCAACCCGGACAACCCACCCATTCTGAAATAATCATCCAAACGCAAACACGCGGCGCAAGCTGCACCGCGTGTTGTTGCATTGGGGCTTGTTTATTCCGCGGCTGCTTCCAATTTGTCCTGCGTGCGGGTTTCGAAGTCGCTGGCGTCGTGGCGTTCGTGAAGCTGGGTGTGCGGTTCGCCAAAGGCGCGGTTGACCATGCGGCCACGCTGAACCGCAGGGCGCGCGTCGATCGCCTTGGCCCATCGCATGACGTTCTTGTAGGAATCCACGTCCAAGAACTCTGCCGCGCTATAAAGGCGGCCCAGAACCAACTGACCATACCATGGCCAAATCGCCATGTCGGCGATCGAATAGTTTTCACCCGCGATGAAGGTCTTATCCGCCAGTTCACGATCCAGAACATCCAGTTGGCGCTTGGTCTCCATGGCGAAACGGTTGATCGGGTATTCCCATTTCTCTGGTGCGTAGGCGTAGAAATGCCCGAAGCCACCGCCCAGGTAAGGCGCGCTGCCCATCTGCCAGAAAACCCAGTTCATCACCTCGGTCCGCTCCGGGCCAGAGGCGGGCAGGAACGCGCCGAATTTCTCAGCCAAATGGAACAGGATCGAGGCGCTTTCAAAAACACGGATAGGTTTGTCACTCGACCGATCCCAAAGCGCGGGGATTTTCGAGTTGGGGTTGGCCTCGACAAAGCCCGAGCTGAATTGATCGCCTTCTCCGATGTTGATCAGCCAGGCATTGTATTCGGCACCTTCATGACCAAGTGCCAGCAGCTCTTCCAGCATTACCGTGACTTTCACGCCATTGGGCGTGGCGAGCGAGTACAACTGAAGGGGATGCTGTCCGACCGGCAGGTCCTTGTCATGGGTGGCACCGGCAATCGGCCGGTTGATGTTGGCGAATTGTCCGCCACTTTTACTGTCCCAGGTCCAGACTGCTGGTGGGGTGTACGAGGATTGGTCGCTCATCTCTTGCCTTTCTTGCCTATATCAGGACTGCCTTACAGCTAATATTGCAAACCGCCGAGTCCAACCCGGTGCGACCGGCTTATTCTGTAACATTCCGCAGCCAAACTCTCACGTTTTCTCGTGCCAGGTCACAGCGGCGTTAGGGGGACTACGCACCGCACGGGAATCGCATATTGTCCTGACAGACCTGCCAGCACGGCATCACGGACATAGTTGACCCGAAAAGGATGGACCACATGAAACGCTTTGCATTGACCCTCGCTGCGGCCATAGTTCTGGCGGTTCCGGCTTTTGCCGGACCTCAATATGTTGACGGCACAGGTTTTGCTGTCTCGGGATATGACGTCGTTGCCTATCGCAGTCTGGATCAGGTGCCGGTTGGCCAGCCGCAGCACGAAGGTGTGCGCGGAAAAGCCGACATCACCGCAGAGTACAACGGTGCAACCTGGGCTTTTGCGACCGAGGAAAACCGCGCCAAGTTCCTAGAAAACCCTGCATATTATGCGCCGCAATATGATGGACACTGCGCTTACGGCGTGTCGCGTGGCGGCAAGGTTCCGGCAAACCCGAACCTGTGGCGGATCGTGGATGACAAGCTGTATCTCAACATCACCGACGTGGTTGTGGGATTTTTTGAGGAAGACATTCCGGGCAATATCAATCTTGCCGAAGGAAATTGGCCCGGTATCGAACCGAGCGACGCCTCAACCAACGTGATCCCGAAATTCACCTCTGAAGGCCCGGTTTCAAACTGATCCGGCGACACAATATCAGTGCCCGGCTGGTTCAGCCGGGCTCAGACCCTTACCCCGCAAGCCAGAATTGATCCCGAATATCCTGATCAGCATCAAATCTGATCCGCACACTCTTGGCCCCTGGAAACTTGCGTTCGCGGATTGTATCGGGGATGATGACTTCCCCCGCACCAGTATCTTTGGACTGAAAGCTCAGAATTTCAGCCTCGGTGTGGCGTGTGCTGCTCAGGACAGTCGTTGGCAAGGCGACGCGATTTGCCCCATGATGCACGGGCGTGGTTACAAAATAGGTCAAATGCCGCCCGTAACACCCGACCGCATCAGGAACGTGGTCCGAGACACTTGCATCAGGCATTTCCTCGACATCCCTCTCATTGTGCATATGCGGCAGCACCTGGTGGGGGTTCAGCATCGCCTTGCAGGCGGCGATGTCTTCCTGCGGAAGTTCGATGATGCGTTTTTTCAAACGGGGTCGACGCGGCTGCGGAGAACCGGAACTGGCACCAGCTTTTGTTGCCAACCCTTCCTTGCGCAGAAAATCATAGGCCGCTTTGGCGCGCGAGAACCCGGAACTGTCACCGTCCTTGTGATCAGGATGCGAATGAAAGGCGATCTGCCGCCAGGCCTCTCTGATTTCACTGGAATTGGCGCAGGGGGTTAACCCCAGATCTGCCAGCGCGTTCGTGCGTGCCCGCACTTTATCGACAGGTTCCATACTTAAAACACTCATTACAAACTACACTCTTCCAGTGTCGCCAGGGTCGTGGTTTTGTCAAATTTCGAGGCTGATTTGCAGGGCTTGCGACGACAATCACGATGCGGAGATTCAATTGTTCCGTAAAGGCGGCATTCAGCGCGCGCGATTGTGAAACAGTTCACACATTCCGAGACGTCAAAACGCCCGGGGCAAACGTAACCCGGGCGAATCTTTGGGGTTTTTGGGTTTTAGGCGACGTTTTCCAGTTCGACCCGTGGTGAAATGCCCAGCGCAAAGCAGACATCGCGTGTCAGTTCAGGGCGGTTCAGGGTATAGAAATGCAGCTTGTCCACGCCGCCTTCGATCAGGTCCGAACACAGTTCAGTGCAGATTGCCGTGGCCAGCAGATCCTCGCGCTCGTCGCGCACCGCTTTTTCAAAGGCCTGTTCGACCCACTCCGGAATATGCGTGCCACAGCGTTTTGCAAAATTGCGGGCACCCGACCAGTTCTCGATCGGCAGGATGCCCGGCACGATCGGTTTGTCGATCCCGGCCTTGGCGCATGCGTCACGGAACCGGAAAAAGGTCTCGGCTTCGAAGAAGAACTGCGTCAGCGCTTCGTCTGCGCCAGCGTCCAGTTTGGCTTTCAACCAGTCCACATCCGCAGCCATGTCTGCGGCTTCGGGGTGGGTGTCAGGATAGGCCCCGACACGAATGCTGAACATTTCGGTTTCGGCCAGTGCTTCTATCAGCTCAACCGAACTGGAAAACCCGTCCGGGTGCGGCACAAACTTGTCCTGACCCTTTGGCGGATCGCCGCGCAGGGCGACGATATCTTGCACCCCAGCGCGTGCGAAGGCGTCTGCGATCTCCAGGGTTTCCTGCCGCGAAGCATCGACGCAGGTCAGATGAGCGGCCACGTTCAGGCCCGATGACTTGTGCAGGGTTGAAACCGCGTCACGTGTCAGTTCACGCGTTGTGCCGCCAGCGCCGTAGGTGACAGAAACGAAGCGGGGATCCAAGGGGGCCAATGTCTGAACCGTATCCCAAAGGCGGAAAGAGGCTTCCAGAGTTTTGGGGGGAAAGAACTCGAAGGAAATTTCAGGATTGGACATTGTGGCCTCACTGGATCAACTGAGCCCCTTGTGCCATGACGGGCAATGTGAAACAAACTCATATTGCTCATCAATAACATGAATGCTGTTTGAAATGCATATTGAATTCCGGCACCTGCGTACGATAAAGGCAATCCACGAATGCGGCGGGCTGGCCCGTGCTGCGGATCAGCTGAATATCACCCAGTCCGCATTAAGTCATCAAATCAAAGGGTTGGAGGATCAGGCGGGAGTTGAACTGTTTCTGCGTCGCTCAAAGCCAATGAAACTGTCAGCCGCCGGATTCCGCCTTTTGAGACTGGCCGAGCAAATCCTTCCTCAGGTCGAGGCCGCGCAGAGTGAGTTTTCATCGCTGCGGGACGGGCGCACGGGGCGGATGCATATTGCCATCGAATGCCATGCCTGTTTCGAATGGTTGTTTCCTGTTCTTGAGGCCTTCAGGAAGTCTTGGAGCGATGTGGATGTCGATATTCGTCCTGGCCTGGCTTTCGACGCCCTGCCAGCCTTGCAGAAGGAAGAGGTCGATCTGGTGGTCTCATCCGATCCCGAAGACTTGCCGGGTGTCGAGTTTGTGGAGCTTTTTGATTACAATGCAGTCTTTGTAGCGGCTTCGACCCATCCGTTGGCCAAAAAAGACTATGTCGAGGCCGAGGACTTTCGGGGTCAGACTCTGATCACCTATCCGGTCGAACGCACGCGTCTGGATGTGTTCAGCCAGTTGCTGATCCCTGCACGGATTGAACCGGCAACGATCCGGCAGGTTGAACTGACCGCCGTCATTTTGCTTCTGGTGGCCTCAAATCGCGGGATTTCGGTTCTGCCGGATTGGGTCGTGCGCGAGGTCAAATACAATTCGGACTACGTCACCCGACCGCTGACGAAAGAGGGCATTACACGGCGTCTCTACGCAGCTGTCCGGTCGGAAGATCTGGAGAAGCCCTTTGTTCAGGAACTGGTGAAACTGGCCCGGGAAGAGGCGCGCAAGCTGCAATCCCAGTAACGGCGTTTCCTGCGGGTCTGTTATGCGCATCATTCCTCTTGGCAATGGCGCATTGCGGCAGTATACGCGCGGTTTGACCGGACAGGAGCCTTTTGACAATGGTTGGCAGTGCAAATCTCAACATCATGATCAAGGCCGCGCGCAAGGCGGGGCGTTCTTTGGTCAAGGATTTCCGTGAAGTCGAGAATTTGCAGGTGTCGATGAAAGGTGCCGGTGATTTTGTCTCGAAGGCAGATATCGCCGCTGAAGCCATCCTGAAAGAAGAGTTGTTGGGCGCACGACCGACCTATGGCTGGCTGGCCGAAGAGGGCGGTGCCCTTGACGGCGAAGACCCAACCCGCCGCTGGATCGTCGATCCGCTGGACGGCACCACCAATTTCCTGCACGGCCTGCCGCATTGGGCGATTTCCATAGCTCTGGAACACAAGGGCAAGATCGTTGCCGGCGTGGTCTATGACGCCGCCAAGGACGAGATGTTCTTTGCTGAAAAAGGTGAGGGAGCCTGGATGAACGACACTCGTATGCGCGTGTCGAGCCGTCACCGTATGATTGAATCGGTCTTCGCGACCGGTCTGCCCTTTGGTGGTCGTTCGGATCTGCCAGCAACCCTGCAGGATCTGGCGCGCCTGATGCCCGCCTGCGCCGGTGTCCGTCGTTGGGGTGCTGCCGCGCTCGACATGGCATATGTGGCTGCCGGCCGGTATGAGGGCTTTTGGGAACGCCGCCTGAATGCGTGGGATCTGGCTGCCGGTGTCATCATCATCAAAGAAGCTGGTGGTTTCGTGCAGGCGTTGAACCCTGAAGGCAATGTGCTGGAAGATGGTGAGGTGATCTGTTCGAACGAACCGATCTTCGATCAGTTCGCCAAGGTGATCCGGGGCTAGACGCCCTTTGGACCGGCCTTAACGACGCGGAACGCGCGGAATGCGGGATTGGGACAGCTTGTACTTCGCCTCCGGGTGGGGCGGATGTCCATGGGTGCGATCCCAGAACTGAATTCCGCCGCGTCTCAGCCACAGCGGTACGCACAGGATCAGGCCAACGGCAAACCCCCCGGTATGGGCCCAATAGGCGATGCCGCCTTCGTCCGGGTTGCTGGTGACGCTGCCAAAGAACTGTATCGCCAGCCAGACGCCCAGCATGATGAAGGCGGGAATGGTAAAGATCCTGAAATAAACGACCAGGATCAGCAGGACATCCACCCGTGCTTTCGGGAACAGCAGCAGATACCCGCCCATAATGCCAGCAATCGCGCCCGAGGCCCCAACTGTGGGGACCTGAGAGTCCGGCCCGGTGATGATGTGAATCAGGCCCGCGCCAATCCCGGCTGCCAGATAGAACAGCAGGAATGGCAGATGGCCCATCTCGTCTTCCAGATTGTCACCGAAGATCCACAGAAACAGCATGTTTCCGGCAAGGTGCATCCACCCCCCGTGCAGGAACATGGATGTCACGAGGGTTTCCAGCCCGAACCCGTCGCTGACCCGCGCCGGGATTATGGCATAGTCGAAAAACAGCCTGCTGATCCGCGGCCCATCATCCATGATTCCGACATAGCTGAGGAAGATCAGTATATTGGCCGCCAGCAAGGCATAGACAACATAAGGCGTACGCCCCGAAGGGTTGTGGTCACGGATCGGAAACATGGTGTGACGCTGGGCTTTTGTGCGCCCAGCGTCAAGGCAAGCTTATGCCGCACCTCCCAACAATGCAGCGTTTCCGCCCGCTGCGGTCGTGTCGACGCAGACATGGCGTTCACCCAGAACACGCGCGCAGTCGGGCTTACCGGGGATAAGCGGCAAAATCGGGCCGTCGCGGCGCGCCAGATGCTGTTCGATCTGCCGCGCTGTTTCGTCATCTCCCCACCACAACACGCCCGAAATGCCGTTCAGGTTTTCCAACCTGTGCAGGTCAAGCATCCCGGTCGCCTGAATGGCGGTGCCACCCAGCGCACATACAGCATCGGCCTGCGCGCGCGCTGCGGCTTCTCCGGGCCCCATGCACAGAAGGGGCGGACGGGGATACTCGCTCAGGCGGTTCGATTCACCGGTCGGGCCGGGCAGGGATCGGGTTTTGACCGGCGCAGGTTGACCTTGCGCAGCAGGCAGATCAGCCACGGCGTCCCAGGTATCCGCCGTGCTTTGACGGTCGGGCGCACAGAACCGGATCATGTAGTTCGGCCCGCCCGCCTTGGGGCCGGTGCCTGACAATCCTTCGCCGCCGAAGGGCTGCGAGCCGACGATGGCGCCGATCTGGTTGCGGTTCACATAGATGTTGCCCGCATGGATCGCCTCGGTCACATGCTGCACGCGGTCGTCGATGCGGGTGTGCAGGCCGAAGGTCAGGCCGTATCCGGTGGCGTTGATATCGGCGATGATCTTGTCGATCTCTTGCGACTTGAACCGGGCGACGTGCAGCACCGGGCCGAACACCTCGCGTTCCAGCGCGGCGATGCCGGGGATCTCGATCAGTGTCGGTGCAACAAAGATGCCTTCGGGCGGCAACGGAAGCTCCTTCAGCACCCGCCCTTCGTGGCGCGCCCTGGTCACATGTTCGGCGATGCCCTGCCGGGCTTGCGCGTCGATGACCGGGCCGCAATCCGTCGAGATCAGCCACGGATCTGCAACACTCAGCGCATCTATCGCCCCTTTGAGCATGGTCAGAACGTCGTCGGCGATATCCTCCTGCAGATACAGACACCGCAGCGCGGAACAGCGCTGGCCCGCCGACTGAAAGGCGCTTTCGATGATCGATTGCACGGCCTGTTCGGGAAGGGCGGTGCTGTCGACGATCATTGCATTCAGACCACCGGTTTCTGCAATCAGAGGCGTACCGGGACGCATGGATCCGGCCATCGCCGCACGGATTTTCAGCGCGGTGGCCGTAGACCCGGTGAAGGCCACACCCGAGACACGCGGATCCGATGTCAGCGCCGCGCCCACGGCAGGCCCGCCGGGCAACAGTTGCAGCACATCGCGTGGCACACCTGCCTCATGCATGAGTTGAATCGCACGATGCGCGATCAGGGGCGTCTGGGGCGCTGGCTTGGCCAGAACTGCGTTTCCGGTGGCCAGCGCGGCGGAGATCTGTCCTGAGAAAATCGCCAGCGGGAAGTTCCACGGGCTGATACAGGTGAAAATTCCCGCGGGATCGGCGTCGGGGATGTTGGCTGCATAGTAACGCAGGAAATCCACCGCCTCGCGCAGTTCCGCCACCGCATCAGGCAGCGACTTCCCTGCCTCACGCGCCAGCAGTGCAAACAACTCGCCATAATGCGCTTCATAAAGATCGGCTGCGGCATTGAGGACACGGGCGCGTTCGGCAGCAGGGGCGTCCCAGGGGTCGGCCGAAGCCAATGCCATCTCCACGTCCGCTGCACTTGCCGCGGCCACCGCGCCGGGCTTGTCCTGAGGCCGTGCCGGATTGACCACCGGCTCATCCGCTTCGGGTTTGGCCGTGTCGGTCAGCAATGGTTGCGCATACCAGTGATGAGAGCGGAACTGATCCCGTGCCGCATCAATCTGATCCAGTGTTGGTGTGTGATACAGGTCAAAACCCTTGGAATTCGGCCTTTCAGGCTGGAACAGTTCCGGTCCGGTCGGCAGTGCTGGCGGAGGGGTCCGGACCGCAACAAACGGATCGGCGGCGACTTGTTCCGGTGACACATCCTCGTCCACAATCTGGTTGACGAAGGATGAGTTTGCACCGTTCTCCAGCAAGCGTCGAACCAGATAAGCCAGCAAGTCGCGATGTGCCCCGACCGGCGCATAAATGCGGCAACGGGAGGTCTGCTTGTTCATTACGATCTGATGCAGGGTCTCGCCCATGCCGTGTAGGCGCTGGAACTCGAACGGTTGATCTTCGGCCATGTGAAGGATGGCGCTGACCGTGTGGGCGTTGTGCGTGGCAAATTGCGGGTAGATCCGGTCGGTCATGCCCAGCAGTTTGCGCGCATTGGCGATATAAGAGACGTCGGTCGCGGCTTTGTGCGTGAAGACCGGAAAGCCATCCACCCCTTCGACCTGCGCGCGTTTGATCTCAGTATCCCAATAGGCTCCTTTGACCAATCGCACCATAATATGGCGATCGTGACGTTCGGCCATGCCATACAGCGTATCCAGTACCAAACCTGCACGCGGGCCATAGGCCTGAACCACGATACCAAACCCGTGCCAGCCGGCAAGGGCTGGGTCGGACATCACCGCCTCTATCACCTGCAACGACAGCGACAAACGATCCGCCTCTTCTGCATCGACGTTCAGGCCCATTCCGGCCGCCTTGGCCAGCAGAGCCAGCGCCCGCAGTCGCGGCACCAGTTCGTCCATCACACGCTGTTCCTGTGCCAGTTCATAACGGGGATGAAGGGCGGACAGTTTTACCGAAATGCCGGGGTTGGCGCGGATATCGTTGTGGATGCATGCCTCGGCAATGGCCGAGATGGCGCGGGAATAGGACAGGTGATAGCGCGCCGCGTCCGCTTCGGTCCGGGCCGCTTCGCCCAGCATGTCGTAGGAATAGGTATAGCCCTTGGCCTCCATCCCCGCGGCGCGCTTCATGGCGGACTGGATGGTCTCGCCCAGAACGAACTGCCGGCCCATTTCCTTCATCGCGCGCCCGACGGCGGTGCGGATCACCGGCTCGCCCAGCCGCTTGATGGCGCCGCGCAGGGCGCTGACCGGGGAGGCCTTGCCCTCGTCCAGCACCTTGCCGGTCAGCATCAGCGCCCAGGTCGAGGCATTGACCAGCGACGAGGAAGAGTGGCCCAGGTGCTTGCCCCAATTGGATGGCGCGATCTTGTCTTCGATCAGCGCATCAATTGTGTCGGCATCCGGCACGCGCAACAACGCTTCAGCCAGACACATAAGGGCGATACCTTCGTCGGTGGACAGGCCATATTCGGCCAGAAATACCTCCATCAACCCCGGAGAAGTACTGGACCGGATGTCGCGTACAAGCTGCGCAGCGGCGGTGCTGATGGCGCTGCGATCCGTGTCTGTCAGGTTTGCCTGAGAGATCAGGGTATCAAGAACTGCCGACTGATCGGCGTAGGTTGAGCTATCGATGAGTGTGCGCAGGCTGTGTGACATATGTCCTCCGGTCTTTGTGATAATATAATGCGGAAAATTCAGGACAACGGACCGATTATTGGCTATTGGAAGGTCAGTGTTCTGAAAATTTGGCACAAGACAGCGCAAATGAGCTTTCCTGATCTGGATCGGTTCGACCGGTCGATTCTAAGAATTCTGGCCGAGGATGGTCGTATCTCGGTGGCCGACCTTGCGCGCGAGATCGGGCTTTCGAAATCTCCGACTCAAGCGCGGCTCAAGCGGCTTGAGGCAAGCGGGGTAATCCAGGGATATCGGGCGATGCTGGATCCGATCCGACTGGGCCTGGATCATGTTGCGTTTGTCGAGGTGCGTTTGACCGATACCCGCGAAAAGGCTCTGGCCGAGTTCAACGCAGCCGTCCGCAAAACCGCTGAGGTCGAGCAGGCACATATGATCGCGTCCAATTTTGACTACCTTTTGAAAATACGCACCGCAACGATGTCCGAGTATCGCCGTGTTCTGGCCGAGAAGATTTCGTCTCTGCCGCATGTCGCCAATACGTCAACTTTTGTTGCGATGGAGGCCGTGAAGGAAACCGGTATGCTGGGTGGTTTTGAATATCAGCCTTGACCCGGCGGAAGTATGGCCCACTTTTGTTTCGTGATGCGAACGCTTGCTGCAACCTTTTTTCTGATCGCTTGTTCATGCTCGGCCATCGCCGAGACATGCCCCACTGCTCCGGATCATATTGAAGGGGTGAATGCGCTGATCAAGCAGGTCCAAAAGGCGCAATCGCAAAGCGACGCCCGGGTCATCTCGAATCAAATGTGGGAGCTCTGGACAGACGCGCCGGATGCTCGGTCGCAGACACTGCTGGACCGGGGAATGGCGCGACGAGAGGCGTGGGACTTGTCGGGCGCATTGGATGACTTCAACCAGCTCGTCGAATATTGCCCGAATTACGCCGAAGGTTACAATCAGAGGGCTTTTGTAAACTACCTGAGGCAGGATTTTGACGCGGCGCTGCGCGACCTGAATGTCACGATCGAAATGTCGCCAAACCACATCGGCGCACTCAGCGGACGCGCATTGTCTTTACTGGGTTTGAAACGTCTTGAAGACGCGCGCACAGCACTGTCCGCAGCGCTTGAACTCAATCCCTGGCTGTCAGAGCGGGCGTTGTTGGAACCCGGTGGCCTTCTGGAACCGCCCGGAGAGGATATCTGACGTCAATCCCTTGATGTCGACCCAACTGGCCGACCAGCTCCAAAACAATGTCTCGGGTAGCAATACCATTCCATCAGCGTCGCAACCTGAAGAATAAGTGAGTGGCTATTCGATTAGCGCGTCAGTATCCGGCGCTTTTCGGCCATGGCTTCGCGTCGCCGCTGTTCAATCCCGAGTTTGAAGGACTCTTCGACAAAGTCGATGTGATTCGTAGCCGCTTTTTCGGCCCGCTCCTCATCACCTTCGATTACCGCGCGGCCGAGTTCGAGATGTTGCTGCAACAGCTTTTCGCCGGTCCCATCGATTGTCCGCAGGAAGTCGCGATTGTAGAAAACGCCCTTGCGGGTGAGTTCGTAGATCGACGCCATCATGTGGATCAGGGTCGCGTTCTGGCTGGCATCAACAATCGCTGAATGCAAGGCAAAGTCTGCTTCTTGCGAAGCCTTGGCATCCTGCTCCTGCCATGCCCGTTCGTTTTCGTGGAGGATTTCTGAAATCCTTTCCTTGTCTGCCTTGGTCGCACGACGTGCGGCAAGGCGGGCGGCAAAACCTTCCTGTTCGCGGCGATACTCCAGATAGTCGAAAAAAGCCGGCTCATGGCGTTCGTACAAAGCAAGAAGCGCGGGCATCATGGCTTGTCCGGTCAGGGCTGCGACGAATGTCCCTTCACCGTGTTGCGTTGTGACCAGACCGCGTTCTTCCAGCACCTGAAGGGCCTCGCGCAGTTTTGGGCGTGACACGCGCAGCATCTCGGCCAGATCGCGCTCCGAGGGCAGTTTCCGGCCCTGTTTCAGGATGCCCGACGCGATCAGGTCCTCGACTTGTGAAACCACTGCATCGGCCAGCGATTCGTGTCCAACCGGTTCAAATATCGCCGTGGTGTTCATGAGATGCTGCCCTGTGTGACGCTAAAAAGCCCGGAATAACTGGTAAACAAACATAACCATATCCGTTCAATTTTCAAGCGCGAGGGTGGTCTTCCCTTGGATGACGTACACATTTGTTTGTGAACGGTTTTTAAGAAATCAGCATGGCTTTAAGGCGGTCATCCCGGGTTTTTGCAGGAGTTTTTGGAGTCGGATCTCAAAACTCAAACTTCTCCAGTGGTAAATAAAGTTATTGACTGGTTTAATCTGGTAAAGTTAGTTTACCACCGGAGCGACGCTGGAAGAGCCTGCGCCAATGATCGGGAAAAAACCGACCAACCCTGGAGGAGAATTCATGAAGAAGACCCTGACGAGCCTGGCCATGGTCGCCAGCCTGCTGGCTGCACCCGCGGTTGCGGCGGACAAGTTGCTGCTGAAAACACCAATTGCCTTTTCAACCGAGTTGCCGGGTCTGGGCTCGCCGGTCCCTCGCGTGGCTGATCAGCTGGAACTGATGTCCGGTGGCACGCTGAAGATGAAGGTGTACGAGCCGGGAAAACTGGTGCCGCCCTTCGAAATTCTGGACGCTGTGTCCACCGGCAAAATCAACTCGGGCTACACCACGGCTGGTTACTGGGCCGGGAAAATCCCGGCTGCGCCACTGTTCTCAGCTGTACCGTTCGGCCCCGAGGCCGGCGAATACATGGCTTGGCTGTATTATGGCAACGGCATGACCCTGTATCAGGAGATGTATGATCAGGCCGGCTTCAACGTCAAAGTTCTGCCTTGCGCCATCATCGCGCCGGAAACCTCGGGCTGGTTCGCGTCCGAGATCAACTCGCCCGAAGACCTGAACGGGCTGAAGATGCGTTTCTTTGGTCTGGGCGGCAAGGTGATGCAGAAACTGGGTGTAGCGACCTCGCTGTTGCCAGGTGGCGAGATCTTCCCTGCATTGGAAAAAGGCGCGATTGATGCGACCGAGTTTTCGATGCCTGCGATCGACGCGCGTCTGGGCTTTCACAAGCTGGTCAAATTCAACTATTTCCCCGGCTGGCATCAGCAGGCGACCGTGTTTGAACTGCTGATCAACAAGGACGTCTGGAACGAAGCCAGCGATCAGCACAAGGCAATCATCGAAAACGCCTGCAAGGCTTCGATGGCAGACAGCTTTGCCGAAGGCGAAGCCATTCAGCACGCGGCCCTGATCGACAACGTTGAAAACAACGGCGTTACCATCAAGCAGTGGTCGCCCGAGATGCTGGATACCTTCCGCGCAACCTGGGAAGAGGTTGCCACTGAAGAGGCCGCCAATGATGCCTTCTTTGCACAGGTTCTGGCCGACATGAACGAGTTCCGTGACGGCTATAACCTCTGGAAGACAAACGCGTTCCTCCCACGTCAGTAATCTCTCCCTCACTGACGTTGCCGGGGCGGCCTGATCCGCCGCTCCGGTTCCTGCTTCCTGATCTTCGGACTTTCTAACCTTTCACTGCCCGTATTCCGGGTTGCTGAGCGAGGAATGACCATGACCACCCAAAACAACCTCAACGATCCGGTCGAAGCCTATGAAGGCATCCTGGAACACCCCGAAACCGACCGCCAGAAAGTCGCAGTTGCGATCGATGCCGGGGTCAAGGCGGTGGGTCATGTGGTCATGTGGGCCAATGTCCTGCTGATGGGCGCGATCTTTGCACAGGTCTCGCTGCGT
Organism: Ruegeria sp. AD91A; assembly: GCF_003443535.1. Taxonomy (GTDB): domain Bacteria; phylum Pseudomonadota; class Alphaproteobacteria; order Rhodobacterales; family Rhodobacteraceae; genus Ruegeria. Next base: position 60,677 of record NZ_CP031946.1, read on the forward strand.
TACCTGTTCAGCCAGAACTATCCCAAGTTGGACGAGATTCAGTGGCACTCCTACGGGATCGTCACGATGATCGGCATCTCATACGCTCTGATCACCGACAGCCATGTGCGCGTGGACGTCTTGCATATGCAACTGTCACGCCGCGCGCAGCGGATCATCGAGGTGATCGGCATCCTGACCCTGCTGACCCCGTTCATCTATCTGATGGTCGATCAGGGCTATGACTATTTCTACGAAAGCCTTCGCGTCAACGAACGCTCTGACAGCCCCACCGGCCTGCCTGCGCGTTGGGCCTTCAAGGCGGTCATTCCCATCAGCTTTGTTCTGTTGGCACTGGCCGCGTTGGCACGCTTGATCCACGACGGGCACGCGTTGATGTACGGACCGGCCTCGGAACGTGAAGGCGCGCCACTGCGCCGTATTCTTCTGGTGCTCGCCGTGTTCGCCGCCGTCTGTGTGGGCCTGACGTTCCTGGTCGAAACGACCGAGGAAAAGCTGGTCATCGCGATGTTCCTGACCTTCATCGCGCTGCTCTTCACCGGCTACCCGGTCGCTTGGGTTCTGGCCGGTGTTGGAGTCTCCTATTGTGGTCTGGCCTACCTGTTCGACAACGATCTGATGCTGTGGACCGGGCTTGAGAGCACATTTACCGGTCTCGATTATCTGACGCTGGGCGCGGTTGTGAACCGGGTTTACGCGACCATGTCCAATGCGGTTCTGGTTGCCCTGCCGATGTTCATCTTCATGGGTCTTATGCTGGACGAATCCGGTGTGGCCGAGCGTCTGATGTCCTCGATGCAGCGTCTGTTCGGGACAGTGCGCGGAGGTCTGGCCATCACTGTGACCCTGATCGGGATCATTCTGGCGGCCTCGACCGGCATCATTGGTGCCTCGGTGGTTCTTCTGGGCGTGCTGTCGCTGCCGTCGATGATGCAGCAGAAATACCAGCCGACGCTGGCGGCGGGCGTGGTTTCGGCCTCGGGGACGCTGGGCATTCTGATCCCGCCCTCGATCATGCTGGTGATCATGGCTGACCAGATGGCCCTGTCGGTGGGCGACCTGTTCATGGCGGCGGTGTTCCCGGGCGTGATCATAGGCGGCCTGTACCTGACCTATATCTTTATCCTCGCGCTGGTGAAGCGCGACGCGGCCCCTGTGCCTGAGGGTGCCAAGGCGCCCGATTGGGCCGCCGTCAAGGATGTGCTGATCGCCGTCATCCCGACGCTGATGCTGATCCTTGCGGTACTGGGTTCGATCTTCGCCGGTCTGACAACGCCGACCGAGGCCTCGGGCATCGGCGCGCTGGGTGCCACCTTGCTGGCGTTGGGCTATCGCAAGCTGACGTTTGCCAAGCTGTGGAACGTGCTGGTTTCGACCTTCAACACCACCGCCTACATCTTTGCGATCTTCCTCGGCGCGACCGTGTTTTCCTATGTCCTGCGAGAACTGGGTGGGGACGAGTTGATCGAACATGTGGTGCAATCCACCGGCTTTGGAGCGAACGGCACCATCCTTTTCATCCTGTTCATCGTCTTCCTGCTGGGATTTGTGCTGGACTGGATCGAGATCACGCTGATCGTGCTGCCACTGATGCGCCCCATCGTGAACGGTCTGGGCATCGACATCCCCGGCTTTGGCGTGCTGGATGAACCGGCACTGGTGTGGTTCGTGATCCTTGTCGCTGTGACGCTACAAACCAGCTTCCTGACGCCGCCCGTTGGCTTTGCCTTGTTCTACCTCAAAGGCGTTTGCCCGCCAGAGATCAAGCTGACGCATATCTACAAAGGCATCGTGCCCTTTGTTTTGCTGCAACTGACAGGACTCGCGCTGGTCTTCCTGTGGCCGACATTGGCCACATGGCTGCCGTCAGTCGCTTATTGAGGAGCTATCGCCATGCGTCTGAGCCAGTGTCATAACTTCCACGATTTCCGGCGGCTGGCCAAGCAGCGGCTGCCGGGGCCGATCTTCAATTACATCGACGGCGGCGCGGATGACGAGGTGACGTATCGGGAAAACACCAAGGCGTTCGACCGCTGTGAGCTGCTTCCGTCAGTTTTGCGGGGGGTGGCGGATGTGGACATGTCCGTCACGGTGATGGGGCAGAAACTGGACATGCCGGTCTATTGCTCGCCCACCGCGTTGCAGCGCCTGTTCCACCATCAGGGTGAACGCGCCGTCGCGGCAGCGGCAGAGAAATACGGTACCATGTTCGGAGTTTCCTCTCTGGGAACCGTCTCGCTGGAGGAGCTGCGCCGGAAACACAAGAACCCGCAGGTCTATCAATTCTACTTTCACAAGGATCGCGGGTTGAATGCCGCCATGATGCAGCGCGCCAAAGAGGCGGGTGTCGAGGTCATGATGCTGACCGTCGACAGCATCACCGGTGGCAACCGCGAGCGTGATCTGCGTACCGGGTTCTCGATCCCGTTCCGATTGACGCTGGGCGGCATGATACAGTTTGCGATCAAGCCGATGTGGGGCATCAACTATGTCACCCATGAAAAGTTCCGGCTGCCTCAGCTTGAGGAACATGTGGATATGGGCGGTGGGGCCAGCTCGATCGGGGGGTATTTCACCGATATGCTCGATCCGTCGATGAACTGGGATGACGTGGCGCAGATGGTGCGCGACTGGGATGGTCAGTTCTGCCTGAAAGGGATCATGACCGTCGAAGATGCCAAACGCGCGGCTGAGATTGGTTGTACCGGCATCATCCTGTCGAACCACGGTGGCCGCCAACTGGACGGATCGCGCACGCCGTTTGACCAGCTGGCCGAGATTGTAGATGCCGTTGGCGACAAGCTGGACGTGATGATGGACAGCGGCATTCAGCGTGGCACCCATGTGCTCAAGGCGCTTTCGATCGGGGCCAAAGCCGTGGGTATCGGGCGGCACTACCTGTATCCTCTGGCTGCCGCAGGGCAGGCTGGGGTCGAACGGGCCCTTGGGTTGATGCGTGCCGAGATCGAGCGCGACATGAAGTTGATGGGTGTCACCAGTGTTGGCCAGCTCAGCCGCGAGAATATTCGTTTCCGCAATCCCTAACCCGAAACGGGGGCCGATATGACCAATGACGCGTTGATCAAACATTTCCGCTCTATCGTCGGCACGCGTCACGTGCTGATCGGAGCGCGCGCGACAGAGCGTTTTCGGCGCGGTTTCCGCTCGGGCGAGGGTGAGGCGCTGTGCGTCGTTCTGCCGGGGACTCTGCTGGAGCAATGGAAGATCCTACAAGCCTGCGTCGCAGCCGACAAGATCGTCATCATGCAGGCGGCCAATACTGGCCTGACCGAAGGGTCTACGCCGTCCGGCACCTATGACCGGGACGTTGTTCTGATAAATACGCGTCGGATGAACACTCTGGTGCCGTTGAACGACGCAGAGCAGATTGTCAGCTTTCCGGGCGCCACGCTTTTTGCGCTGGAAAAACTGTTGGCCCCGCTGGGACGCGAGCCGCATTCGGTGATCGGTTCGTCCTGCATCGGCGCGTCGATCGTGGGTGGAGTATGCAACAATTCCGGCGGATCTCTGGTCGAACGCGGTCCGGTTTACACGGAACTTTCCGTCTATGCGCAGATCACAGAACAGGGTGATCTGGAATTGGTCAACCACCTCGGCATCGATCTGGGCAGCACGCCGGAAGAGATCCTCGCCAACCTCGATGCAGGGAAATTTGAACGCAACCCCGGGGCAACCAACAAACGCGCATCGGCCAGCGACTACGCACAGATCGTGCGGGACGTGAATGCGGAAACGCCTGCGCGGTTCAATGCGGACAAGGCCAAGCTTTTCGAATCTTCGGGCTCGGCCGGGAAGCTGGCCGTTTTTGCCGTGCGCCTTGACACCTTTCCCAAGAACGAGGTCGAGAAGGTGTTCTATGTGGGCACCAATAGTCCCGACGATCTGGCGGACCTGCGGCGCCACATATTGTCAGAGTTCAAATCGCTGCCGGTTTCGGCCGAATACATGCATCGCGAAGCGTTCGACATTGCAGCACGCTATGGCAAGGACACAGTCGTGATGATCGACAAGCTTGGCACGGACCGTCTGCCGATGTTCTTTGCGATAAAGGGCGCCGTGGATGCCCGCCTGCGGCGCATCCCGTTGTTGCGAAATCTCACCGATCGTTTCATGCAGGCAGCAATAGCTCTGTGGCCAAGTATCCTGCCCAAACGGATGATGGATTTTCACGACAAGTTTGAACACCACCTTATCCTGAAAATGAAGGATGAAGGTGTGTCCGAGGCCGCCGAGTGGCTGCCGCGATTTCTGAGGGACCGCGATGGCGGATTTTTCGAATGTGACGCGCGCGAGGCCAGGATTGCAGGCCTCCATCGTTTCGCGGCGGCAGGCGCGGCCGTGCGTTACATGGCGATTCATTCGGACGATGTCGAAGACATCATCGCTCTGGATGTCGCGTTACGTCGAAACGACCAGGACTGGCTGGAGAAGCTGCCGCCTGAAATCGAAGAGCAGTTGGTTCACAAACTCTATTACGGGCACTTCATGTGCCACGTGATGCATCAGGATTACATAGTCAAAAAAGGGGCCGACCCCAAAGCGCTCAAGGCCGCAATGTTGAAATTGTTTGACGAACGCGGCGCGGAATACCCTGCTGAACATAACGTGGGGCACCTTTACAAGGCCAAGCCCGACCTGGCGGCACATTACAAATGCTGTGACCCGACCAACGCGTTCAATCCGGGTATCGGCAAAATGTCCAAGGCGAAGAATTACCAATAGCCAGCTTTTCCGACGTGGACGGGTGCCGAAAAAACGCACGGCACACACGCCGGGCTTTGGCGAAAAGGGTGTTGGCGCCTGACCTTCTGACCTCATGAAGGCGGCCACGAAAACAAAACAACTTGTGCAGCGAGGGCGGCCAAAACCGAATGAGCGTCGCTTTTCAGGTACAAAGAAGATTCGGACGGTGCAGTCAGGATAATCGGAGTCGGGAAGGAATTTCGCGCTGAGGTGAGGAATTCGGCCACGATTGACGCAGATCGTTTGGTTTTGAGTGTCACACACACGCATTCGTCAGGCCGCCCAAGATTTGAACTGGCGGGTTCGTGCGGTCAATTGACAAAACACCTTTCTGTTCAGGTAAATTCAGGGATGGGTGATTTCCGCCGGGTTTTCCTAGGGTTAGCCTTGACCTGCAATCGGATTGCAACTCACGCGTCCGAAGCTGCAGGCCAGAAAGCCATCTTGCATGCGAAAAATTGCAGATGACCGGAGCCAGAAAAACGCCAATTTTCCCTTATTTTTTACGTTTTTTGGAGAACTACGGGAAACCCCCAATTTCGCGCGGCGACAATCAGGGGTAAACACAACTTACCGTACTTACCACACAAACACACACACGGTATTTACTTTCCCCGATGAGGGGCTGGCCACACCCCCTCGGCCGGCCCCTCTTAACTTTTGGGGGTCAGTGGCATTGCGGATCGTTGCCAATGTCGAAGGGCGTGATGATCTTTCCGAGCTGTGTTAACTTTGGATCAACTCGGCGACGAGCGCGGGCAAGTCTTGTGATGCGCAATAGGCCACGTTGTGCGGAATTTCAGCGACCGGCGTCTTCCGATATCCTTTGGTAAACAGCAAAAACGGGATTTTCGCACGAGCGGCCGTTTCCGCGTCAACTTCGCTGTCGCCGACGAACAAACGTGGGCCAGAAGCTTGAAGCGCATCGAAGCTTGCGAACAGATGGTTCGGGTCCGGTTTTCGCGTCGAAAGGCTGTCGCCGCCAAGAACAACGTCGAAATATTGGGACAGGTCCAGTGCTTCAAGCAAATGCCGTGCGGGCGCTTCTGGTTTGTTGGTGCAGACACCCAAAGCGCACCCCATCTGTCGCAAGGCAACCAGCGCTTCGGGGATACCGGGGTAGGGAACAGTCGTTTCGCTTGCAGCAGCATTGTAATGTTTCAGGGTCAGCTGCGTCAGCTCCGCGTGGCGATCCAACGGCAGGCCGCAATGGCGGATCATGCGCTCGACCAGTTTGGGTAAGCCGTTGCCGACGAATCCTTTGATGACGTCATGCGACAAGGGATCGTGCCCAACATCGTCCAGCGTGCGGTTGGCTGCTGCCGCCAGATCACCCAGGCTGTCCACCAGCGTTCCGTCCAGATCAAATACAACTGCTGCGGTCATAATTTACGCGCCTTTCATCATCTGGCCCAAGACCTAACGCGCCTTGTGCCGGTCCGCAATCGCTTGTGTTAAAACGACACTTGACAATCCTTACTAAAATAATCAGATTAAACTTCAGGAACAGAAAGCCAGCCCTTTCGGGGTCAGCCAGATCACATGAAACGCGATAGATATGGCACCATGCCGAAACGCTCTGGAGATGTCCCGATGAACGTACAGAACCCGACCCCAACCCAAGGTTACGCTGTCTCGATGCTTCCCGCGCACAAGGCCGAGGATCTGACCAAGGGCGGCAACCTAGCCCACATAGAACTGGGTGATCAGCTCTATACCCTGCGCATCACCCGCGCAGGCAAACTGATCCTGACGAAATGAGCGCGCCTTTCAAGCGCGGTGGCGCAGCGGTGGGCCGTCTTGCCGATCTCGAACCCGTCGAAGCGGGTGCCGTAATGTATCTGCGGATGTGGAGCGACGGTGAGGGCGGCCGCGCTGATGCTGCCAGCGATTTTCAAGTCGCGCTGGGCTCGGATTGCGGGCGTGCCGCAATGCTGACCCTGGATCGCTTATGTTCGCTATGCGCCACCCATGGCCGCCGCCCTCTGATCCGGCATGGTCTTGGATGTGCTTGCCTTGGCGCGGATGAGAATTGCTTTGCCCAGATGATCGCGGCAGCGTCCGAAGGGGCGCGTGAAGATGCGATGATGCTGGCGTCCTTGATCGTACGTCCGGATTTTGCCCCCGCTTTGGCGTCCCTGTCGGAAGAACTGGGCCTGACTCTCAGACGTATGACGGCAGGTTTCAAAATGCCGATCACCGGCCACCAGACACCCTCGGCCGTGCTCCACTGACCCTGAGTGTTGAACGGCCAAACCCCGGCAATACGCCGGGGTTTTTCACTCAGCAGCACCCGCATCCGGCATGGTGATGGTCATGATCGCAAACAAGGGCAGGGGTGAAGTCACCTACCTCGGACAACACATCCCTTAACGCCGATAGGATCATGTCAACATCCTCGGCCTCGATGGTCAGCGGTGGGCGGATTTTCAGAATGCTATCCCTGGGTCCTTCGCTGCCGATCAGGATGCGATGATCGCGCATCCGGTTTTTGACATAGCTGCAAATCTCCGTGCCTTCGCTTCCGTCGGGGTTGATCAGTTCCACGCCGAGAAACAGCCCCATACCCCGCACGTCGCCAACGCAACCAAAGTCGGCTTCGATCTGGCGCAGCCCCGCCATCAGACGATCCCCCATCAGGCGGGCATTGTCCTGCAAGCCTTCGTCGTCAACGATATCCAGCACCTCTTTGCCGATCCGGCAGGACAGGGTCGAGCCGCCAAAGGTCGAAAAGAACTCGATCCCGTTGTTGAAGCTGTCTGCAATCTCTCTGGTTGTCACCAGCACGCCCAGCGGGTGCCCGTTGCCGATTGGCTTGCCCATCACCACGATATCCGGAACCGCGCCCTGGTGCTCGAAGCCAAAGTAATACTCACCCAGACGTCCCAGACCTGTTTGCACCTCATCGGCGATGCAAACGCCCCCGGCAGCACGGATTTTCTCGTAAACCGCAGGCAGATAGCCCTTGGGCGGAATGATCTGTCCGCCGACAGACGGGAAGGTTTCCGCGATGAAACCTGCCACGCCCTGTCCCTTGTCCCGAAGGGCCGCAATCGCCGGATCGACAAGATCAGCAAATCTTTGCGCCCGGTCCGCATCGTCACGCTTGAATGACCCGCGATAGTCATCCGCAACCTCAACCAGTTCAACCCAGTCGGCTTTCCCGATGCCGCCCGGTTTGTTGAACTTGTAGGCCGAGATCGCCACCGCAGCGTTTGTGTTGCCGTGATAGCCGTGATCCGGCGTCACGATCCCTTTCGCCCCGGTATGGGTGCGGGCAAGCCGCAGGGCCAGTTCGTTGGCCTCGGTTCCCGAGTTGACGAAGAAGCAGACCTGTAGGTGATCCGGCAGCTTGGACAAGATCTTGTCGGCAAAAGCTGTCTGGGCCGGGTGCAGGTAGCGGGTGTTCGAGTTCATGCGCCTTAGCTGACCCGCAGCCACAGCCTGAATGCGCGGATGGGCGTGGCCCACATGCGGGACGTTATTGTAGGCGTCCAGATAGGGGCGGCCCCATTCGTCGAACAGGTGATGCTTCCAGCCGCGCACCAGCATGACCGGATCGTCATAGGTCAAGGACAGGTTGCCCCCGAAATGCGCCCGCCGTTTGTTCAGGATTTCCGCTTTGTCAGTGGGTTGATAGAACACCTTGTCATCCGGCAGGTTCAGCAACGCTGCCGGGTTCGGGCAGACCGCGTGCCACAGCTCCATCTCGTCCGGATCGCCGACGCCAGGCCAGTCCTCTTCCATGCCATCGGTGGTGAGCGCCAGTTGGAAATGCACATGCGGAGCCCATCCACCATTCTGGCTGGCATCACCCAACCTGGCAAACGCGGCCCCCTGTGCCACCGGGTCGCCAGGTTTCAACCGGTCACAGCATTCCGGGTCCAGATGGCCATAGAGCGTATAGAATGGGTCGCCTTTGGGCGTTTCGTGATGCAGGATGATCACCCCGCCGTAATCAAGATGCTGGTCACGGTTCTCGACCACTTCAACCCGCCCACTCATCGGCGCGTGCAGAACCGTCCCGGCGGGTGCAAACACATCCACCGCCAGATGCACCGTCCGCCTGTCCGAGGCTTTCCACGGACCCTTGCGAAACCCCGGCTCTGCATAGATCAGGCGGGGCTCGTTGTAGTAACCCAGCCACGGGTCTTGCCCGTAGTCTTCACCTACGCGCGCAGCCTCGGCCAAAGGCATGTGGAACGGGTTTTGGGGCCAGACGCAGTTTTCGACCGAAAGCGAGCCCATGGGCACATCGCTCAGATCCTGGCCGAACAGGTCGGCAAACTGCCCCCGATAGTCCTGTAGATAGACGTGGATACGTTCAGCCCCATCAACAACCGGCAACCCGCATGCCGCCCGCAACCGCGCCGACATCAGTCCACCATTGACGGATGCGTTCTCAAGGAACCGCCAAGCGGGAGCCTGAGAGATGGTCACATAGGGATCATCCGGATTCTCGGCCGCCATCAGGGTCGAGTTGACGACCGACACGGCAAGCCGCATCCTCAGCAACGGCCAGATCAGGTCAACCTCATCCGCCCGCAGCCGGTTGGCCGCGTGATAGCCCTTTACCAACGCAGCCAAAGCCCGTTCCGGTTTGGGGTGATCCAGCACGACATAAGCGCCGGCAATCGCCAGATCGCAGATGCGCGGCGCGGCGCACATGTCACCCAGATCGATCAGGCCTGAGATCCGCCGCCGCTCGCTCAGTTCCCCTTCGACCAGAATGTTATAGTCATTGGCGTCATTGTGGATGGCCTGTTTCGGCAGGTCCGCAAGGACGTCCGCGATTGCAGCGAACGCCTGACAGATCTCCGTTAGCAGCTCCTGTCGCGCGGGATCCGGGATTATGCCCAGCTTGTCCGCAATCCAGCCGGCCTGCATCAGATCCCATTTAAAATCAGGTCGGTGCAATCCCTCATGCTCAAACCCTTCCAAGGCCCGGTCGGTTGCCCCCAAAACGCGCCCCAGTTTCAGGATCAGCTCTTCGGATTTTGGGGCGGCCTTCGCGTAACATTGCCCCGGCAGGCACTCCAATAGCCAAACCAACCTGCGCTGTCCTTCAGAATCGGCAATTTCGGGCAGCATTGCGCCGGTCAAATCGGGGAACACCTTGGGAAACGGCAACCCCGGTGCAGCTGTTGCGATATGCGCCAGGGCCTTGATCTGGAGATCAACCAGATCGGCATCGCATCCCGCCCGCATGGCCTTCAGCACATAGTCCTGACCATTGGTGGCGTGCACCAGAAAGTTCAGATCATATTCACCATCCAACCGCGTCAAACGGGCGTCCAGCCCCCAGAGCCGCCGCAGCGCGGCCGTCCAAAAAGCACTCAAATCGTCCATTCCCGTCTCCGCTCCGATCGCGCCGGAGCCCTCTTCATCTGGCCAAAATACCCTCGGGGGGAATCGCGCCTTGGCGCGATGGGAGGGCAGACAGCCCCCCGCGTTACCCCATGGACCGCAGGCGCTTGATCAACGACGAGGTGTCCCAGCGGCCACCGCCCAGTTTCTGTACATCCTTGTAAAACTGATCGACCAGAGCGGTGACGGGCAGGGATGCACCGGTTTCATTGGCGGTATCCAGACAGATACCCAGATCCTTGCGCATCCAGTCGACGGCAAAGCCATGTTCAAACTGATCATCCAGCATGGTCTCATACCGGTTTGCCATCTGCCAGCTGCCCGCCGCGCCCTGGCTGATCACCTCGACCACGGCCCTTCCGTCCAAACCTGCCTTTTCGGCGAAGTGTAACGCTTCGCTGAGACCCTGAACCAGACCAGCGATCGCGATCTGGTTGCACATCTTGGTCATTTGGCCCGCACCGCTGTCTCCGATCCGGCGGCAGATTTTGGAGTAGACATTCATCACCGGTTCAGCCGCATCATAGGCGGCCTGATCTCCGCCACACATAATTGACAGAACACCGTTTTCAGCGCCTGCCTGACCGCCCGAGATCGGCGCGTCCACAAAGGCGATACCCTGTGTTTCGCCGGCAGCGTACAATTCACGCGTGACCTTTGCAGACACCGTCGTGTGGTCGACGAAAACAGCCCCGCTGGACATGCCGTGAAATGCGCCGTCCCCGCCGGTGCAAACCATGCGCAGATCGTCGTCATTGCCGACGCAGGCCATCACAAACTCGGCGCCTGCAGCCGCGTCTTTCGGGGTGGCCGCCATCGACCCGCCATGCTGCTTCACCCAGGCTTCGGCCTTGGCGGCCGTGCGGTTATAGACAGTGACGTCATGACCTGCGTCCTGAAGATGCCCAGCCATTGGATAGCCCATGACACCCAGGCCAAGGAACGCGACTTTTGCCATTTTGTGATCCTCTCCGCTGTTCGGTCGGCATCAGCGGTGCGTGCCTGACCAAATTGTTTGGCGAAGACAAAGCAAAGCTGCGCCCAAAGGGCAACCCCAAGTCAGCCTTTCCCGCCCAGATCCTGCAGGATCGGGCAATCAGGCCGGTCATCCCCGGCGCAGGCGTCGATCAGGTGGCTCAGCGTTTCGCGCATCGCGTTCAGGTCGGCGATCTTGGCTTCGACCTGTGCCAGATGATCCCGTGCGACTTGTTTCACATCTGCGCTGGCGCGGGTTTCATCCTCGTAAAGCGCCAGCAATGTCCGGCAATCCTCGATGGTGAACCCAAGCGCCCGGGCACGGCCCAGAAAGTTCAGCTTGTGCACGTCCTGTTCGCGAAACCGGCGATAGCCGTTGTCATCGCGCAGCGGTTTGATGAGGTTGATATCTTCATAATACCGGATTGTCTTGGCAGGCAGGCCGGTGCGGGCTGACACATCTCCGATATTCATGCGTGCACCTCCTTGGCGGGCGGGATCGGGGTTTCCGGCACGCTGGCTCGGACGCGACGCAGGCGCAGCGCGTTCGAGACGACAAAGACACTGGACAGCGCCATGGCGCCAGCCGCCAGTGCCGGAGACAACAGATGGCCGCCGAACGGGTAAAGGGCGCCAGCAGCGACGGGGATCAGCAGGACGTTGTAACCAAACGCCCATCCCAGGTTCTGGCGAATGTTTCGCATTGTCCGGCGGCTGATCTCGGTCGCATTTGCAACCCCGCGCAGATCACCGGACATCAGGACGACATCGGCCGTTTCGATGGCTACATCCGTGCCCGTCCCGATGGCGATGCCGATATCAGCCGTTGCCAGCGCAGGGGCGTCGTTGATGCCGTCGCCGACGAAAGCCAGCGTGCCGAACTTGTCCCGCAAGGCGATGATCGCATCCACCTTGCCGTCGGGCAGCACTTCGGCGGTGACGTGATCGATCCCCAGCCGATCAGCCAGAGCCTGCGCGGTGCGCGCATTGTCTCCGGTGACCATGGCCACGGTCAGACCCATTTGGTGGAGCCGCTCCAGCGCCTCTTCGGTGCCGGGTTTGATCGGATCGGACACAGAAAACATGGCCGCAGCCTGCCCATCGAGCGCAACGAACAATGGTGTTGCCCCTTCGGCGGCGCGGGCCTCTGCCTCGCTTGCCAGGGGCCCAAGGTCGATCCCGCGTTGTTGCATAAGCCGGTGCGACCCGATCAACGCGTTCCGGCCTTCAACCAACCCCTGCACGCCAAGCCCGGTTAGGGACCGGACGTCTGTCGCCTTGGGCAGCGTCGCAGGCCCGGCCCGGGTAATCGCCGAAGCTATCGGGTGTTCCGACCGCGCCTCGAGGGCGGCGGCCAGCCGTACAACCTCATCCCTGTCAAATCCGTTCGCCGTCAAAACACTGTCCAATTCCGGACGGCCCAGTGTCAGGGTCCCGGTCTTGTCCAGCGCGATGACGCGTGCCTGCTGAAGCTGTTGCAGGGCATCGCCCTTGCGGAACAGAACCCCCAGTTCGGCCGCCCGCCCGGTGCCGACCATGATCGAGGTCGGCGTGGCCAGCCCCATGGCGCAGGGGCAGGCAATGATCAGCACCGAAACACCAGCGACAAGCGCCAGCGGCAGGGCCGGGCTTGGGCCGAAAATTAACCAGGCTGCGACAGTGATCACGGCAACCAGGATGACCGCTGGGACAAAGCGATATGTAATCCGATCGACCAGACCCTGGATCGGCAGCTTTGCCCCCTGTGCCTGCTGGACCATGCGGATGACCTGCGCCAGCACCGTGTCGCCCCCCACGCGCGTAGCACGAACCCGCAAGGCACCGGTGCCATTCACGGTTCCCCCGACAACCGCTGCGCCGGCTGATTTGCCAACCGGTATCGGCTCGCCCGTGATCATGCTCTCATCGACGTAAGAGGTGCCCTCGAGCACTTCGGCATCCACCGGCACACGTTCGCCCGGGCGGATGTGCAGGATATCGCCGACCGCAATCTCGGCGATAGCACGGTCTTCTATCCGGCCATCGACTTCGATCCGCGCGCTTTTGGGCTGCAGACCCACCAGCTTACGGATTGCAGCCCCGGTTTTGCCCTTGGCACGGGCCTCCATCAGTCGGCCCAGAAGGATCAGAACGACAATTACGGCTGCGGCCTCGAAATAGACATTGGCTGTACCTTGCGGCAGCGCACCGGGGGCAAATGTGGCCGTGACCGAATACAGATAGGCCGCCCCGGTCCCCAGCGCGACCAGCGCGTTCATGTCCGGCGTGCCCCGCAGCAACGACGGGATGCCTTTGCTGTAAAACACACGACCAGGCCCCAGCACCAGAGCCGACGTCAGTGCGAACTGAATCAACTGGCTGTTCTGCGCGCCGATGGTGGCGTGAACCCAGTGATGGAAAGCGGGAATCATGTGCCCGCCCATCTCAAGAATGAACACAGGCAGGGCGAGTGCGGCAGCCAGTATCGTGGTCCGGGTCAACCTTTGAATTTCGTCATCTTCGCGGTTTTCAGGTTTCGAAGCGCCTTGCAGCCGCGCCGGGTATCCGATTTTAGTTACCGCCTGAGCCAGCGCCTCTGGCGTTGTTGCCCCCGCAGCGTAAGTCACTGTGGCAGTTTGAGTCGCCAGATTGACCTGCGCTTCGACCACACCGGGGCTGGCCGTCAGCGCACGCTCGATTTTGCCCACACATGACGCGCAGGTCATGCCTTCAATGCTCAGGTCCGCCCGGCTGGTCTCAGCCGGATACCCTGCGGCATCCAGGGCTTTGGTCAGGGCCGAAACCGGCCCTTCGAAAGCCACCTGCGCGGACTTGGTTGCAAAGTTGACCGAGGCCGCATCTACCCCCGGCACATCTCTCAACGCTGCTTCAACGCGGCCCACACAGGATGCGCATCCCATGCCGGTGATTTTCAGTTCTGTCAGTGCCTTTTGCCCCATGCGACTCGTCCCGGAGGTTTCTTTACGCTCCAGATGGGGGTTCCAGTGACGGGAAGGTCAAGGGCCTGGGGTAATTTTAGTGTTCTAGGTCGCGCATGTTGCGCTCCATCATGCGCTGATACAGGCGTGGCGAAAGGCGGTTGAGCCACCAGGACAGGCGCGCCACGCGGCCAACCGGGATCATGGGCTGCGATTTGTCCAGCCCGCGCAGGATCGTTTCGGCTGCGGCCTCGGGGCTCATCTCGTCCATCCCGTCCTTCGCCGATCCGGGCCGCGCGGTTCCGTCCGTTTGCTCTTGCGCGTTGCCGGGGTTGGTGGCCACAAAGGACGGCGCAGCGATCTGGACCTGAACGCCATGAGGGGCTTCTTCCGAGCGTAGCGATTTGAAGAATCCCTCCAACGCATGTTTCGAGGCAGCATAGGCCGTCCGATGGTAAAGCGGAGCAAAACCGGCCACCGATGAGATGGCCAGATGTGTCCCCTGTGACGCCCGAACCGGGTGCAAAAACGCGCGGGCCATTTCAACGGCCGCAAAGTAGTTGATATCAAACAGTGTTCGGTGGCTGGCCGAGTCGGACTTTTCAAAGCCCCGGATTTGCGTGACGCCGGCGTTGTAGATGACCAGATCAATACTGTCGCAAGTCGTGATCGCCCTATGGCACGCGTTGGCAAGCTGCGCGGGGTCCGTCAGATCACACGCGATTGGAAGCTGGTTCGACCCGGAGTCCAGACCTGAAATATCGAGATCCAGCAGCACAACACGCCACCCGCGACTTTGCAGAGCATGGCTGAGGGCCTGCCCCAAACCGCCCGCTCCACCGGATATGACGGCCGTCTTCATAGCCCGGCCTGCTTTTGCCAGAGCGCGAACACCTGGGCGCTGGTTTTTTCGGGTGTGTAACCGAAGTCGGATTTCAGGGCGGTGTTATCCAGAACCGGTCGATATTGCAGAAATCGCAACTGTTCCGGCCCATAACGGGACAGACCCAGCGGACGCGCAGCGGCCAAAGCCGATTTCAGCGCCCAAGCGGGCAGGCGCAGAACCGGTTTCCCCATGGCGCGGGCCAGATCGGTAACACCCATCGCGCCGTCCCCGGCGACGTTGTAAACGCCAATCGGCCCGTCGGTTGCCGCGCGCCGAAGGATACGTGCCAGATCATGCGTCCAAATGAATACAAACGGACTTTCGCTGCCGACCACGGCCAGCAGGCGCGGTTTGTGGAACAGGGCGGTGATCTGATTTTCGGATCCAGCCCCCAGAACCGTGCCCACGCGCAGAACAACCTGTTCCAGATCGGGGGTGGCTTTGCGCGCTTCGGCCAGGATTTCCTCGACCTGCCTTTTGTGATCGGAATACGGAAACTCGGGGTTGCCTCGCAGCGGATCACCTTCGCGCAGCGGTACTGGGTTGTCTGCGTGATAGCCGTAGGCAGCACCGGAAGACGTGACGACCAACCGGCGCACCCCGTTGGCAATGGCTGCGTTCACCACCTTGCGGGTGCCCTCGACATCAACCGCATATGCCGCCGCACGTTCCATTTTTGGCGGAGGCGTCACGATGGAGGCCAGATGCACTATGACATCCGGCTTCACGTTGTAGATCACACGTGCGGGGGCGTCCGTTGTCACATCCATGGGCAGATAGTGGACGTTTTCCGGCATGCTTTTCGGGTTTTTAAGATCCGTGGCAAAAACCTCGTGCCCCTGAAGTTCGGGCAGCAGCGCCTGACCGACCAACCCGGCGGCACCTGTGATCAGGATACGGGTCATCGCGCGGCCTCGGTTCGGGCCATGACCGACGCCAGGGCAATCCCCGAGATCGCGTGCCAGATGCCCCAGAACGCCGCAACAACGGCCATGCCGCCAAGCCCGTGGAAGAAGGCAAAGATCAACACCAGCCCAAGGCCGGAATTCTGAATGCCGGTTTCGATGGTGATGGCACGGCGATCGAAGGGGGACAGCCGGGTCAGAGTGGCCACAACCCAACCGCCCCCCAGCGCCAGGGCGTTGTGAAGGACCACAAGCCCGGCAACAGCCCCGGCAAAACTGAGGAAAAACCCCCAGTTTGCGGCCAGGGCAAGTACGATGAAGGCCCCAAAAATACCCATCGACAGGTATTGCAGCGGCGCGCGCAAGCGGGCTGTCAGGGCTGGGCGGCGCTGGTTCAGTGCGATGCCCAGGACCAGAGGCAAGATCAGCATCAGCCCGACAAGGATTGCGATTTGTACCGGATCAATCTGGGTCTGCTGCAGGATCGCGCGTGTCGGCGGATACAGCCCGCCCCAAAGCGCAATGTTGAAGGGCGTCATGAAAACCGCGCCGATGGTTGCAAAGGCGGTCATCGACACTGACAGCGCCGCATTTCCACCGGCGCGGTGCGTAATGAAGTTCGAAATATTGCCCCCCGGACAGGCGGCGACAAGGATCAGCCCAAGCGCGATCGACGGGCGCGGCTCCGTCATCCACACCAAAGCAAAGGTCAGAGCGGGCAAAACGATGAATTGGGATACCAGTCCGACAAGTACCGGCTTGGGCGCGCGTCGCAAACGTTCGAAATCCCGAGGCGTCAGATCGATCGCGATGGAAAACATCACGATCGCCAGTATCGCGTTCAACAGCGTCAGGGAGGCCGGGCTGAAATTCAGTGTGACTTCGTCGATACCACTCATACGGCGGCTTTCCGCAGCCGTTCGATCCACCCGGAAACGGCCTTTCTGTAAGTGGCCTTGTCCACGTAGTAAGCCATTCGCGGCAGATCGATATAGCTCATGCTTCCGGTGGCGCGCGTATAGTCTTTTTGCTTTTCGGTTTTCAGATCGGCCGCCACCGGGCAACCCTTCTGATGACCTTTTATATAGCGCGCCACCATTTCGGCCTGCTCGTGCCTGCCCTGCCAGCCCAGGCCAGTTGCCTCGACCATGCCCAGCACAAAAAGATCGTCCCGTTCCGGGTGTAGCGCGTTCAGGTACAGATGTGGTGCGTCGCCTTGCCAGTTCAGCAAGTCCTTGTCGATGAACGGGTAGTGCAGCTTGTATCCGGTCGCGGCGAGGATCATGTCATACTCTTCGCTCGAGCCGTCCTTGAAATGCACGGTTTGGCCTTCCAGTCGGTCGATATCGGGGCGAATGCGCAGATCACCATGGCCCGCGTGATACAAAACCAGAGAATTCACCACCGGATGGCTTTCATAAAGCTGATAATCAGGCTTGGGAAAACCGTATTTCTGCGGATCGCCGACAAACCAGCTCAGGATCAGGCCGTCTACCTTACGCTTCAGCCACATGGGCAGGCGGATCTTGCCGCCCATTGTGTCGGCAGGTTTGCCGAAGACGTATTTGGGCACGAAGTAATAGCCGCGACGCATGGACAGATCGCAGCGTTTTGCGTGATGGATTGCGTCAACCGCAATGTCGCAGCCGGAATTTCCCGCACCCACGACCAACACACGCTTGCTGTCGAACTGGCTGGGGTACCGGTACTGCGAGGCATGGATCAATTCGCCGTCAAACGTACCGGGAAAGCTGGGTACATTCGGCTCTGACAGGGTGCCGTTTGCAATCAGAACCCCTGCGAATTCGGCCTGATGCTCGCCGTCGGCATCGCGCCAGAAAACACGCCAACCGTCACCAGATTCGCCCAGCGGTGTGATCCGAGTGACTTCTGCATTGAACTTGTAACTTTCACGCAGGCCGAAACGATCGGCAAAGGCCCGGAAATAGTCGCGCATCGCCCGGTGCGAGGGGTACTCGGCAACCGCCTCATCCATCGGGAAATCTTCGAATTCAGTCATTCGTTTTGAGGAGATCAGATGCGCTGACTCATACATGGTCGATCTGGGGGCATCGATATCCCACAGACCGCCCACATCCGAGTGCAATTCGAACCCCTGAAAGGCGATGCCCTGTTCCTTCAGCACCTTGGCTGCGGCCAAACCCATCGGCCCCGCCCCGATCAGGGCGAATGCGTTGCGCGTCTGTGTCATGAACCCTCCCGAAGTTCGCGATGCTTAACTTGAACGAACGACCAAAATAAGGCAAGATGAAAATCATGAGTCTGAAAAACATAGAAAAGCCAAGGCAAAGAGCAGCGTCCAAGCGGTCTTTGGAGACCAAGGCAAGGATCATGGATGCGGCTGAAACCGTCTTTGCCGACCGGGGATTCGAAGGTGCGTCGATCCGGGATATCGCGGCATTGGCAGGGGTTCAGATTGGTCTTGTGCACCATCATGGTGGTGGCAAGGAAGAGTTGTTTTACAGAACCGTCGCGCGGCGTGCGGACGAACTGGCGCAGCTTCGGGTCGACGCGTTGAACAGGGCCAGGGCTGTTGCTCCGCTGACGCTTCACAGCATTCTGGACAGCTTTATTCGACCCTATGTGGACCTGGCTGAGAAGGGTGGGCCTGGATGGATGGCATATGGACGGTTGGTGGCCCACGTATCGGTTGACCCCAGGTGGCGCGATATCGCAGCAGAGTGTTTCGACCCCACCGCCCAGCTGTTCATCACCGAGATCGCCACGCTTTACCCGGATGTCGATCCAGCCGTTTTGGCAAGTGGCCAAGTTTATTCGGTCTCGGCGATGCTGGCCCATCTCAACAGTGGATGGCGGGTCGAAGCCCTGTCGCAGGGCGGTGACGTGTCCGGCATGGAGCGTCTGGTGGACTTTTGCGCCGCCGGTATCGAAGCAATGGTACGATCTGGTCGTGAATGAACCCTCACGCGACGCGTGACTGTGTGTTCAATCGTTGAGTTGGCGCCCTGGTTTTCCCAATAGCTGTTTCCAGCATCCGGACAGTAGGCGCAGGCTGGATGATTGTATCCCATTTAGCGATCTTTTGGGCGCCCTCCGCCTTGATTGAGGTTAAAACGTGGCATCAATGTGGCGCATGAGCTAAAAGTTTAATTATGTTGTGCTGCTCTTTCACAGAGTGGTTTGTAACAAGTATTTATTCGTAAGGTGGGCACATGACATTCATACGAAACATAGCCGCGATTGCTGTTGCAGGCGTGATGGCTGCAAGCGGTGCTTCGGCGCTGACCATTTCCAGCATCTCGCCCTCTTGGCAAAACGTAAATCCAACGTCCGGCGTTTCTGAAAGCACCTCTGGTCCAACGATTTCTCTTCGGTGGGGAAATGGCAGCAGCTCAAGCGGTTACGATTTCACGCCAACAGGCACGCCGATTTCAGGTCTGTTGCCTGATACGGCATTTGCTCTGGGACAGTTCTCGCATCTGAATTTCCCGATCACGGGAACAACGCTGAGCACCGTCGACCTCATTGTCGACATACTGATCAGTGGTGGCCCTCTGGTGTCTTCGTCATTTGCCCTTACGCATAACGAGACATTGAATCGTCCAAGCAACTGTCCGGCGGATTCTACCCCTTGCGATGACATCGTGACCATTACCAATACTTTGGGCTCACAGAACTTCAGCTTTGGTGGGCAGAATTATGTGTTTTCAGTCCTCGGCTTCTCTCAGAACGGCGGCGGCACTATTTCAAACGGCTTCAGCACAACGGAAAACATGCAAAACGTCGCGACGCTGTACGGGCAATACACGATTGCCCCTGTGCCATTGCCCGCCGCTGGCTGGCTGCTTCTTGGCGGCATCAGTGGCTTGTTTGTGATGGGTCGCCGGAAAAAGCGCAGCATGGCCTGACGGCTTTTTGTGCTCTCTCCATTCTTGTGGTGAGAGCATGCCTGGAATCGGGCTGCTCTGGTGAAGCCAGGAATTCGGTCTTTAAGAGCATGCGCCTCACCGGGCCTGAATTGATGGAATTAGCTTGAAACGATACGGGCGCTTGCTGGAAGCCTGTCGGAAGGCCGCCCGATCATCACTCTTGCTGCAAATGTTCGAACAAAATCTTGCTGAACACGGATGGCGGTGACGTTCGCACGGCGCTGGGCGAGACGAAAAAACCGAACATGATGATCAGTATGATCAGGGCAGTACCGGCAAGACAAGCCGCCGAGAGGTGAAAGACCGAGCGAACCATTGCGACACTCCCTTCTCTAAATATCCGGAAATTCTGTGAGGTCTGAAACGTCAGCCTGACTTTGCCAGCTCTTGTTTCAGCCTTTGGTTTTCCGCCTGCAACTCTGCCAACTGCTGCCCCAGCTTGTTCAGATGAGGGCGCAACTCTGCTTCAGTGAAGCGCGGTGTGATGTGGCTTGGGCAGTTCCAGTCCAACGCCTCTACGCGAATGATCACGGCCCGTTCGGCCCGTGCCTCGGCCTCTTCCGGGTAAAGGGTAGCGGCCGCTGCTTCGCCTTCCGTGAATGCGACGCGCCCTAGGATCTTGAGACGGCGTCGGTTGGCGTAATCCATCAGGATCATCGCGATGCGATCGTTGCCGTCCAGGTTCCCGCGCGAGATGTACTGTTTGTTGCCCGAAAAATCCGCATATCCGATAGTCCGGGGCCCCAGCACTTTCAAAAATCCTGCTGGCCCGCCCCGATACTGCACATAGGGCCAGCCGGTCTCGGATACGGTGGATTGATAGAACCCGTCCCGTGCCTGAACGAACTCTTTCTCGGGGTCGCCGATCAGGTGGCCTTGCTGGGGACCACCTTCAATGAACTTTGTATAGGTTCTGGCAGATCCCATCCTCTCCTGATGAGCGCGGACAGAGGGAGTAAACGTCAGTTCGGCAAAAGCGCGGGGCATGAATGTCCTTTCAAAGACCCAGTTCGGTCAACCCGGGGTGGTTTTCAGGGCGTTCGCCCTGGGGCCAATGGAACAGCCGGTCATCTTCTGCAATGGGAAGATCGTTGAGCGAGGCATGGCGATGTGACATGCGTCCGTCATCGGCGAATTCCCAGTTTTCATTGCCATAGGATCTGAACCACTGACTGCTGTCGTCGCGCCACTCATAGGCATAGCGCACGGCTATGCGGTTTCCGGCAAAGGCCCACAGTTCCTTGATCAGGCGATATTCCAGTTCTTTCCGCCATTTGCGGGTCAGAAAGGCGTGGATGTCGGTATGGCCGGACAGGAATTCAGCCCGATTCCGCCATTGACTGTCGTCGGTGTAGGCAGGCGTCACGCGGTCGGCGTCACGACTGTTCCAGGCATTTTCCGCCATGCGCACTTTTTGAGTGGCGGTTTTGAAGGTGAACGGGGGCAGTGGGGGGCTGGACATTTTGCAAATGCTTTCAGGTGAGTGAGGCGGCAAGAAGAGCCATGGTCAGAAGGAAGGGGACGTACTGAGGTGGAAAAATGCTGGCGCGACGTTTCATCGGTCAAATCCTCGGGTGTACAGATCGGTTAACTTACAAAAAAGGTGTACCGATCTGTAAGCTTTTGCAAGTAGAAATTTCACGATGAGACTGGGCGTCTGGTAAAATTATTTTAAAACAATGCTTTGGCTTGGGGTCATTGTACTTCACGCTTCATGATAATATGTACAGAACGGTACACCATGGAGCCGAATCATGCGCCCAAACAAACGGGATGAGTTGGTCAGCAAGGCCCTGAAGGTCTTTTACCGCGACGGGTTTCACGCAACCGGCATGGACAAGCTGGTTGTGGAAACAGGCGTGTCAAAGACGTCGATGTACAAGCATTTCCGCACCAAGGAAGACCTGATCGTGGCCGCGCTGCGCCTGCGGGATGAGAACTTCCGCAACTGGTTCTTTCAACGCATCGACGAGATGGCAGAAACACCAGCCGAACAGATCATCGTCAGCTTCAATGCCCTGAAGGAATGGTTTGAAGAGGACGGGTTCCGGGGCTGCATGTTCATCAAGGCCGGGGCCGAGTATCAGGATAAGGATCACCCCATCCATGTGCAGGCCGCTGAGCACAAACAGCTTTTGCTGGAACATTTTACGATCATAGCCCAACAGGCCGGCGCGCATGATCCTCGAAAACTCGCGAGTCAGATCGTACTGTTGCAAGAGGGAGCAATCGTATCCGCCGTTCTGCTTAAGAACTGCGATCCGGCTGAAGACGCCAAGGATGCGGCCAAACACCTGTTGGCCAAAGAACTGGCTTAACCCGGCCAGTCAAAAGGGATTCTCTGACATTGCAGGCTGAGGAACGTTGCGTTGTTCCTCAAAGGGACGCCGCGTCACAAGGATTGGCGTGAGTCGAACACAGCGCTAGCCTTTCCGGAAAGACTGATTGGAGAGCGTACAATGTCACTTTTCACTTCGACTGCGGCATGGGTCACCGATGAACACCGCATGTTCGCGGATATGGCTGGTCGGTTCATGGATGACGAACTGTCGCCCAATATCGAAACCTGGGTTGAAAACGGCGTTGTGGATCGCGATTTCTGGCGCAAGGCCGGCGAAACCGGGCTGATGGCGGGTGCGATCCCCGAAGAATATGGCGGTGTCGGCGGCGGCATGGGCTTTGACGCCATCACGGCTTATGAGCAGGGCGCGCGAGGAGATGCGGGTTGGGGCTATGGCATTCAGTCGATCGTGACCCACTATCTCACCGCCTATGGCAGCGAAGGTCAGAAGAAGAAGTGGTTGCCCAAACTGGCGTCGGGCGAATTGGTCGGCGCGCTAGCAATGACAGAACCCAGCACCGGCTCGGACGTGCAGGCCGTGCGGACGACCGCCGAGAAGGACGGGAACTCCTATCGGCTGAACGGGTCAAAGATCTTCATCACGAACGGACAGACTGCGGATCTGATTATCGTGGCCGCCAAGACCGACAAGTCCGCTGGCGCACGCGGCGTCTCATTGATTGTGGTGGAAACTGACGGGTGTGAAGGTTTTCGCCGGGGGCGGAACCTCAAGAAACTGGGCATGAAGGGCAATGACACTGCCGAGTTGTTTTTCGAAGATGTCAAAGTGCCGATGACAAACCTGTTGGGGCCCGAAGAAGGGCAGGGTTTCTATCAGCTGATGAAACAACTGCCCTGGGAACGGCTGAATATCGCTATCATGGCGCTGGGCGCGATCGATTTCGCCATCGCCGAAACAGTGAAATACGTGCAGGAACGCAAAGCCTTCGGGCAGCGGGTGATGGATTTTCAGAATACCCGGTTCAAACTGGCGGAATGCAAGACCAAGGCCGAGGTTCTGCGCAGTTTCATCAATGATTGTATCGGAAAACTGGAAGTGGGCGAGCTGGACGCGGCCACGGCCTCGATGGCCAAATACTGGGGCTCTGAGGTGCAGAATGAGATCATGCATGAATGCCTGCAACTGTTCGGCGGCTACGGGTTCATGATGGAATATCCGATCGCGCGTCTTTACGCGGATGCCAGGGTGCAGATGATTTATGGCGGCACCAACGAGGTCATGAAAGAGCTGATCGCGCGATCGCTCGACGTCTGAGCCCACCACGCGGGTCTTCCCGCCCGGTGTCGTCATTCCTGTCGGAATGACTCCTCCGGTTGGGCCCGGCAGGTTCGGGCAAAGCCCGTGCCTGCGGAGTCTGTTTCGTTGTCGCAACACTGCTGAATGGAGGCTTGCATAAAGGGGGGTATCGGTAGGATGTTCCGCCGAAAAGACTCAGAGGCCCGACGTGAACGATCCCGAACATACCCTGTGGCGAAGCACTTGCACCGAGGCAGTCACAGCACCGACCCTGACCGCTGACGCAGCGGTTATCTGGCTGTCATCGGAGGTGGCTACACCGGGTGTTCAGCGGCTTTGACCGCAGCCTGCGCCGGCGCGTCGGTCTGCCTGCTGGAGGCGCGAGAGATCGGGTTTGGCGGATCAGGGCGCAATGTAGGTCTGGTCAATGCCGGGTTGTGGTTGCCGCCGGACGATATCCGCGCGCGTATCGGTGCAGAGCCGGGAGAACGTTTGATCGACTTGCTGGCCAAGGCGCCGTCGGATGTGTTTGCTCTGATCGGTAAATATGACATTGCATGTGAGCCAGTGCGAAACGGAACCCTGCATTGTGCGCATTCCGCGTCCGGGTTGAAGAACCTGCAAACGCGTCATGCGCAGTTGAGCGAAGCAGGAGCGCCGGTTGAGTTGCTGTCAGCAGACCAGGCCGGTGAACGCACCGGCAGCCAAGCCTTTCACGGTGCCTTGTTCGATCCACGGGCAGGAACCATTCAGCCTTTGGCCTATGCGATGGGTTTGGTGCGCGCGGCGTCGCAGGCCGGGGCACGGATACATATGCGCAGCCCAGTGCAGACTATGACATATGAGGGCGGGCACTGGGTTTTGAAGACACCAGGCGGGACGGTTCGGGCAAAGTCGGTCATTCAGGCGACAAATGCCTATCATCATGCGTTGCCGGATACCGCGCCTGCTTATGTGCCGGTCTACTATTTCCAGTACACCACAGCCCCGCTGACTGACAGTTTGCGCGCCAGTATCCTGCCAAAGAAAGAAGGGTGCTGGGATACCGGACTGATCATGACGTCATTCCGACTGGATCAGGCGGGGCGGATGATCATTGGCGGCATTGGGGATCTGGGACATGCCGGTCGGGTTGCACATTCCGGTTGGGTCCGGCGCAAGCTGGCCGAGCTCTATCCGGAATTGGCCGGCCAGCCGTTGGAACACGGGTGGCACGGGCGGATCGCAATGACGTCGGACCATATTCCGAAGATCACGCGGATCGGCCCCAACGCTCTGGCCGCGCACGGGTATTCGGGCCGCGGCATCGGCCCGGGCACGGTGTTCGGCCGAATGATGGCCGAGAGTCTTCTTACCAATGATCTCTCGCTTCTGCCGGTTCTCGCCGTGTCGGAATACCGAGAAAGCTGGACACGCGTGCGCCGCGCCTTTTTCGAATCCGGCGCGGCGCTGACACATCTTATAAAGGCGCGGGTCTGAGTTCAGACAGACCGGGTGATACCGCCGTCCACACGGATATTCTGTCCGGTGATATAGCCGCCGCCTTCTGAGGCAAGCAAAGCGACGAACGAGGCGATCTCGTCATAACTGCGCCCATAGCGCCCCATTGGGATGCGGCCGCGGAACTCTTCCTTCTCGGGAAGGCTGTCAATGAAGCCCGGAAGAACGTTGTTCATTCGGATATTCTCCGCGGCATACTTGTCCGCGTACAGCTTGGTGAAGGCGGCCAGCCCGGCCCGGAACACGCCCGAGGTCGGAAAAACCGGATCCGGTTCGAACGCGGCAAAGGTCGAGATGTTGATGATCGATCCACCCCCCTGCGCCTGCATGATCGGGGTCACAAGCCGTGTGGGGCGCACCGCGTTCAGGAAATAGACATCCATCCCGGTGTGCCAATCCTCGTCCGTCAGTTCAAGGATCGGAGCGCGGGGGCCGTGACCGGCGGAATTGACAAGAACGTCAACGCGCCCCCAATGGGCCATGGCCGCATCGACAAGCTTCTTCAAATCCTCGGTGGACTGGTTCGAGCCGGTAATGCCGACGCCGCCCAATTCTTTCGCCAAAGCTTCTCCCTTGCCCGAGGAAGACAGAATGCCAACCTTGAACCCGTCCGCCGCCAGCCTCCGGGCGGAATCCGCACCCATGCCACTGCCGCCCGCTGTAATAAGTGCTACTTTTTCCATCTGACATCTCCGCTTTCAGTTGATCCGAGGATGGAGGTCAGAGAGCGGTTTGACCAATCAGTTCTGCTGGCTCTATGCTGTAGAAAATCTACAGGACAACACTATGGTCGCCCTTCCGCCCCTGAACGCTTTACGTGCTTTCGAAGCTTCTGCGCGTCATTTGAACTTTCGACTGGCCGCCGAGGAGCTTGGCGTTACACAAGGGGCAGTGGCGCAGCAGGTGCGCGGGCTTGAGGCACGATTGGACGAGGTTCTGTTCGATCGCCTGCCGCGTGGGTTGCGTCTGACCGAATCCGGGCGGCGGTTTCACGCGCCCCTGCGTCGTGCCTTCAGGTTGATCGAAGAGGCTGTCGAAGACCTGTCTCCGGACCGCCGGATCACCTTGTCGGTCACGCCCAGCTTTGCCTCGAAATGGTTGGTGCCGCGTTTGTCGAGCTTCACTGAGGTGTATCCGGACATCTCGGTTCAAGTGGATGCGCGCGAACGTCTGGCGGATTTCAAATCGGATGGCGTTGACCTAGCTGTCAGGCAGGGACGGGCGCCGTTTGGCTCGGAATTGGAGGCAGTACCATTGTTCTCGACCGAGTTCATCCCCGTGTGCACCCCTGCCATGGCGGGGGAAGTCAGCACCCCTTCTGACTTGATGAAGCAGGTATTGCTGAACGATACCCATGGGTTGTGGCCCTTGTTTCTTGAAAGGGTGGGGGTAAGCGGAAAGCCCAGAATGATGAGTTTCAGCCAGACCAGTCTTGCGATCGACGCGGCAGTTTCGGGGCAGGGTATAGCACTGGCCAATGCGCCTCTTGTCGCGCAAGAAGTGGCCTCGGGCCGTCTGGTTCAGCCGCTTGCGGATGTCCTGGTTGAAGATCTGGGGTTTTATGTGGTTGCGCCCCGTAAGCCACGCCAGCCGCAACTGGTCGAGATCATGCGAGACTGGCTGTTGTCTCAGGTCTGAAGAGATGCAGCGATTGCCTCGATCCGGGCCCGCAACCAGCGATGTGCCGGATCATTGGCCGACCTCTGATGCCAGACCATGTAGATCGACACCGGCGCGCATTCGAACGGCAGTGGTGCGCAATCCAGCCCAACCAGCGGGCCCTGTTTCATCAGCGCCGTGTCGGTTGAGATCAGGTCGCTGCCCTGTATGAAGGCCGGGATGGCGTTGAAATGCGGCAGGGTTACTACCGCTGGCCTGATCTGGCTTTGATCGACGCCTCGCATGACGGCGCGGGCGTTGCGGCCATCGGCAAAACGCACCTCGACATGATCGCAGTTGCAATAGGCTTCCCAACTGTCGGGCGGTGAGTGCTGCGTGGCGTCATAGAACACCACCAGCGGACTGGTCATCAGGTGTTTCTGAAAGATATCCGGCCCGTCCGGCGGCAACGGGGTCAGCATCAACTGGCATCTGTCACTGCGCAGCAGCTCGGGGTCGGGCACGCCTGAAGGAATGAATTCCAGCCGCAGACCTGCGCCTTCGGCACGTGTTTCTCGAAGCAGCTGCGGAAAGATCAACTCGCGCGGCATGTCATTGGTGGCGATGCGGATCCTGATCTGTTCGGACTGCGGGTCGAACGGCCGCCCTTCGGTCAGCGCCCGCATTCCGTCCAGCACCTTTTGCGCGGGCTCCTTCAGGGACAAGGCGCGCTCGGTCGGGGTAAGGCCCTGACCGGACCGGACAAACAACGGGTCGCCCAGCACCAGCCGGAGCTTGGCCAGCGTGTGGCTGATGGCCGATTGCGTGACGCCCAGCCGATCCGCAGCTTTCGAAACCGAGCTTTCCTCGAGTATGGTCAGAAACGTGCGCAGAACCTTGCCGTCTAGATCAGTGAAATCGATTTTCTTCATACCACTTATGATTATGCATGAATGGTTTCGCTGTCCATTACGGGGTAGGGGATGGGTGGCAACAGGAGGCGCATAATGGGAATCCGCTTTTTCTCGGACAAGAACCGGCCCGTTCACATGGGGCGATACCCGTTGGAGCGTTTGACCCGACAAGATACCATGCCGGACTTGTCGCGTGTGCCCTTGATGGGCGAACTGAGTTTCCACCGGCCGGAACGGCCCGACAGCATCGTCAACGCCATGGGCGAATTTCAGGCGATGCTGGACGCGATCCGCGACGGGTTGGTGAACCCGATTGCATCCGAGATCCCATCAGATCCGCAGGAACGCGCCAACCATCTGAAGGCATTCGGATATTTCAACGATGCGTCGATGATGGGCTGCGGGCCGTTGCCGTCAGATGCACTGTTGGACGAACCACGCCGCAACCCCGATATCGACCGGCTTGCCCATGCGCTGCGAACGCGCCAGACCAAGACGCTGGCCTCTGGGATCGATCTCATCATGGCGGATCTGAAAGACAGTATGGAGGCCGCGCCCAAGCCGATTGACGACCACTGTCACACCATCGTTTTTCTCTATGAACATAACCGCGATCCGGACCCTTCCGAACCCGGTGCGGATTGGATCATCAACGCGCAGGATCATCGTGCCTGCCTGCTGGCAACCGAGAATGCCGTGGTCATCGCCAACTATATCCGTCTGCTGGGTTTTGACGCCCGTGCGCACAGCGTGATGTCGTCCGAAGTCGATCTGGACAGGCTGGCCGTGGCCGCCGGTCTGGCCACGGTCGAGAGCGGTGAACTGGTTGCGCCGTGGCTGGGCACCAGGTTTGGCCTTGCAGCCGTGACGACCGAGATGCCCATCGCGCATGACCGGCCGCTCAGGCCCGTGGCGCAACAGCCGTGGTTTCGGACTCAAGGCCCGGCATGGTGGTTGGGAACGGGATTTGCCAAGAACGCCATCAACCGTGACCCATATGCCAAAAGACGCTATGTGGACGGGGCCCATCCGTTCGAAAAACTCAAACGGGTCGAGACCCCGACAACCTATGTCGACGAAGAAAATGTCGCCCGCGTTCCCAAGCGCGCCGACATGTTCGCCCGCGCCCAGTTCGGCGACATGGGCAAGTCACTGCAGGACGCCGCGAAAGGCGGGTACTACGTGCGCAAGGCTGCGCCCAGCTTTGCCCAGCGCCGCGCGCTGGGTGCATTCGTTCTGTTGCAGGACGGTGAAAGCGCTGACCTGCGTAAGCCTGCCGATGCCGGACGCAATGCGGCAAACATCAAAGCGGCGACCTATTTCCTGGGCGTCGATGCGGTGGGTCTCAGCCGCTGTCCGGAATGGGCGTGGTATTCTCATGACGCCACTGGCGAAGAAATCGTGCCGCCTCATGATCAGGCCATCAGCATGATCATCGATCAGGGCTATGAAACGATGGAAGGTGCCAGCGGTGACGACTGGATCAGTGTCGCCCAATCCATGCGCGCCTACCTGCGGTTTTCGCTGCTGGGAGGTGTGCTCGCCCAACAGATCCGCAACCTGGGCTACAGGGCCAAGGCGCATACAGTGATGGATGGCGAGGTGCTGCAACCGCCGCTGTTGCTGCTCTCGGGGTTGGGAGAGGTCAGCCGGATCGGAGAAGTAATCCTAAACCCCTATCTGGGTCCGCGCCTGAAATCAGGCGTGGTGACGACCGACATGCCGATAGCGCATGACAAACCCATCGATTTCGGCCTGCAGACCTTTTGCGAGTCCTGCAATAAATGCGCCCGCGAATGTCCCTCGGGCGCAATCACCGCCGGACCGAAGCTGATGTTTAACGGTTATGAAATTTGGAAATCCGACAGCCAGAAATGCGCCACATACCGTGTAACGACGCCGGGCGGCGCGATGTGCGGGCGCTGCATGAAGACCTGCCCGTGGAACCTCGAAGGCATCTTCAAGGAACGCCCCTTCCGTTGGGCTGCGATGAACATCCCCTCGGCCGCGCCCGCGCTGGCCAGGCTGGACGATGCGGTCGGCAATGGCGGGTTGAACGACATCAAGAAATGGTGGTGGGATATCGAGTTGCAGCCTGACGGCGCCTATCGCCCCACGACGCACCCGTTGAACCGGCGCGATCTGCAAAAGGATCTGGACCTGAAATATGAGGATCAGACTCTCGCCGTCTATCCCGCTTATCTGGCTCCGCACCCCTGGCCCTATCCCTTTGCAATGGATCGAGAGGCCGGGATCGCAGCCTATGAGGCCATGGTGACGGCCGACGAATACAAGGCGCGCAAGGCAAGCGGGGACATGTCGATCATCCATCGCTATCAGATCGCCGGTGATGCGCCTGTGATGCGGGTCGCCGTGACCAAGGTCGACAAGATGACGGCGGATGTCACGAAATACGAATTCACATCGCTGGACGGTGCGCCCCTGCCGGGATGGACAGCGGGCGCACATCTGGACGTCCTGGTCGCGCCGGAATTTCTGCGGCAATACTCCATGTCCGGCGACCCGTCGGATCATGCGACCTATCAGATCGGAGTGTTGCGCGAGGATGTCGGGCGTGGCGGATCCGCGCTGCTGCATCGCATCTTCACCGAGGGTCGAAAGGTTTTCGTTTCCAAACCGATCAACCACTTTGAATTGGATGACACGGCAATCAGAACATTCCTCATGGGCGGCGGTATCGGCATCACCCCGATGATCGCCTTTGCCCATCACCTGCATGCACTGGGCCGCGAGTTCGAGTTACACTATTCGGCCAGCACACGGGACGGGGCGGGGTATCTGGATGATCTGGCCGCTATGCCTTGGGCAGATCGCGTTCATTTCCATTTCTCGGACGAAGGCACCCGCGCTGATCTGAATGTGATTCTGTCCGGCTACCGGGATGGATGGCATGTCTACACCTGCGGGCCGGATCGTTACATGAACGGTGTGATTCAGGCGGCAGAGCAGCAAGGCTTTCCCGAAGAGGCGCGTCATCTGGAATATTTCTCGGTTCCTGAAATGCCTGAATATGAAAACCACGCGTTTGAACTCAAGCTTGCGCGTTCGGGCCGGATACTGCCTGTGCCCGCAGATAAAGACGCGGCTCAGGTTCTGAACGAATCCGGTTTTCATGTGGATGTGAAATGCGCTGACGGCATCTGCGGCGTATGTAAATGCGGTGTCATTTCGGGCGAGGTCGAGCATCGGGATTTCGTTTTGTCCCGGAAACAGCGCGAAGGCGCCATGATCCTGTGCCAAAGCCGCGCGGCGGAACCTGATGGATTGATCGAAATCGATCTCTGAACCCTGTCCAAAAGCGACATTTTGAAGTTGAATTTTGGTCGCTCGGCCCATGGACGCCGGACGAGGGGTGAATTAACGTCGCCGCGAACCCAGATATTCCTGACCAACAGGTACGAGGTAGCTTCATGGATTATCACAGCCCCGCCAGCTTTGCCGAAGCTTCGGCTCTGGCCGCGAACGCGACGGGCATCACACGTTTTCTGGCGGGCGGTACGGATGTACTGGTGCAGCTGCGCTCGGAACTGGTGACGCCCGATACGCTGATCGACATCAAGAAAATCAACGGTGTACACGATATTACCCGCAATGCCGACGGTGGCTGGACGCTGGGTGTTGCCACAACCGGCGCCGAGATGAGCGAGCACCCCGACCTTGGCCGCGACTGGCCCGGTGTCGTCGAGGCGATGGACCTGATCGGTTCAACTCAGGTTCAGGGCCGCGCGACGCTGGCGGGCAACCTGTGCAACGGCTCCCCTGCGGCTGATTCCGTGCCCGCCATGGTGGCGGCAGGCGTGACCGTCACCGTAACCGGCCCCGATGGCACGCGTGACGTTGCAGTTGAGGACATCCCGACCGGGCCCGGCAAGACCTCGCTGGCGAAAGGCGAACTGATCTCGGCCATCAACATTCCTACCCGTGGTGAAAATGGGGGCGATGCCTATCTGCGTTTCATCCCCCGTACCGAAATGGACATTGCGGTCGTGGGCGTTGGTGTGAACCTCCGTCTGGACGGTGACGTCATCACCGAGGCGCGCGTGTCGCTGGGTGCCGTGGCACCGACCGTTCTGTTGGTTGAAGACTGTGCCAACGCGATTATCGGCAGAACTTTGGACGATGCCGCCCTTGACGCACTGACCGGGGCCGCGTCGGCCGCCTGCAATCCGATTGATGACAAACGCGGTACGATCGCATTCCGCACCGAAGTCGCCGGCGTTCTGGCCAGGCGCGCCGCGAAAATCGCCTATGCCCGCGCGAAGGGAGAAAACGCATGAGCAAGCTCCACGTATCCACCACCGTGAACGGAGACGCGGTTGAATACCTCTGTGACCCGCGCGAAACCCTGCTGGACTGTCTGCGCGACAAGCTGAACCTGACCGGCGCCAAAGAGGGTTGCGGCACCGGTGATTGCGGCGCGTGCTCGGTCACCGTCGATGGCCGTCTGGTGTGCTCGTGCCTGATGCTGGGTGTCGAGGCCGAAGGCAAGCAGATCGAGACCGTCGAAGGGATTGCGGATGGTGACGTCCTGCACCCGTTGCAGAAGAAGATGATCGAATATGCCGCGCTTCAATGCGGCATCTGTACCCCGGGCATTCTGGTGGCGGCGAAGTCTCTGTTGGAGAAGAACCCCAATCCGACCGAGGAAGAAACGCGCTATTGGCTGGCGGGCAACCTGTGCCGCTGCACCGGCTATGACAAGATCATTCGCGCCGTGATGGACACGGCGGCTGAGATGCGGGAGGCGTCGTAATGGCTCTGGACGATCGCAAAACTGATTTCACTTTCGTTGGCACCCGCCCCAATCGCCCTGACGGTCTGGACAAGGTGACAGGCCGGGCCAAGTTCGGCGCGGATATCTCGGCCCCCGGCTTGTTGCACGGCGCCATCCTGCGCTCACCCCATGCCCATGCCCGGATCGTCAGAATTGATACCTCGAAAGCTGAGGCATCGAAGGATGTCAAAGCCGTCGTGACCCGCGCCGATTTCGCCAATGTCCCGTTCAAGCCCGGACTCGAAGGCGAATTTTGGAACGTGCTGGAAAACGTCATGGCGGGTGAAAAGGCGCTTTATGACGGGCACGCGGTTGCTGCGGTCGCGGCCACATCTGCCTTGGCGGCACGTGATGCGCTGAAACTGATCGAGGTCGAATACGAGGTGCTTCCGCACGTCACCGATGTGGACAAAGCGATGGCCCCGGATGCGCCGGTGATCCGGCAAGGCGCAGCGGACTATTCGGTGCCAGAAGGGATGCACCCGAATGTCGTGCGCTATCACGAAAGCGGTCACGGTGACGTCGAGGCGGGCTTTGCCGAGGCCGATCTGGTTGTCGAAGACAGCTTTGTCACCGAGGCGACCCATCAGGGCTATATCGAACCGCATGCCTGCCTGGGCATGCTGGGCAATGACGGCAAGGGCGAGTTGTGGTGCACAACCCAAGGTCACTGGATAGCGCAAAAAACCTGTGCGGCGCTGCTGGGAATCGAAACCTCTCAGTTGCGCGTCACGGCGTCTGAAATCGGCGGCGGTTTTGGCGGTAAGACCACGGTCTTCATCGAACCCGTCGCGCTGGCGCTCAGCCGCAAGGCCAACCGTCCGGTCAAGATCGTGATGACCAGGTCCGAGGTTTTCCGTGCCACCGGGCCGACCTCTTCGGCGTCAATGGACGTGAAGATCGGCATGAAGAAAGACGGCACGATCTCGGCGGCGCAGGGTGTCTTCCGCCTGCAAGGTGGCGCCTTCCCCGGCGCCCCGGGCGACATGACGGCCATGTGTGCCTTTGCGCCCTACAACCTGATCAACGTCAAACAGATCGGTTACGATGTGATGTCGAACCGTCCGAAACAGGCCGCCTACCGCGCGCCGGGCGCACCCATGGGTGCCTTCGCCGTTGAGTCCGTCATTGATGAGCTCTGCAACAAGCTGGGCCTCGATCCTATCGATGTGCGCCTGAAAAATGCCGCGCATGAAGGCACGAAGGCCAGCTATGGCCCGACCTACGAGCGCATCGGTCTGGTCGAAACCCTTGAGGCTGCCAAAGCGCATCCCCATTACTCGGCCCCACTGAAGCCGGGGCAGGGGCGCGGGGTTTCCTGCGGCTTCTGGTTCAATCACGGCGGCGAGACCAGCGTTTCACTGGCATTGTCCGAGGATGGCTCAGCACAGTTGATGGTCGGAACACCCGACATCGGCGGGTCGCGCGCGTCCATGGCCCTGATGGCGGCCGAGGTTCTGGGCGTTCCGTATGAAAACATCCGCGTGACCATCGCCGACACGGCGACACTGGGCTACAACGACGTGAGCCATGGTTCGCGTGTGACTTACGCGTCGGGCCTCGCCACGATCAAGGCCGCAAGACACGCGGTCGAGAAACTGTGCGAACGTGCGGCGGCCAAGTGGGGCATCCCGGTCGATGCGGTGAAATGGGAAGACGGCTGCGCGGTGCCCTCGGGGCCTAATGCTGGCGATTTCGACCCGCTGCCGCTGGCCGATATCACAGCGGATATGGGATCCACCGGAGGCCCGATTTCGGGCCATTTCGAAGCTACCCCCGAAGGCGCGGGCGTATCCTTTGGCACTCATATCGTCGATGCCGAGGTCGATCCGGAAACCGGCAAGACATCGATCACCCGCTACACGGTCATTCAGGATGCCGGCAAGGCGATCCACCCGACCTATGTGGAAGGCCAGTTCCAAGGCGGCGCCGCGCAGGGCATCGGCTGGGCGCTGAACGAGGAATACATCTATGGCGAGGATGGTCGGTTGCAGAACTCGATATTCCTCGATTACCGGATTCCTGTTGCCAGCGACCTGCCGATGATCGACACGGTGATCGTCGAAGTGCCCAACCCCGGCCACCCGTTTGGGGTGCGCGGCGTGGGCGAGACGGGCATCGTACCGCCCCTGGCCGCCATCGCCAATGCAGTGTCCAACGCGGCAGGTGTTCGGATGACGCAATTGCCGATGTCTCCGCCGCGCATCCTTGCGGCGCTCAAGGGCAATGGTTGAGGTCCACCTCTGGTCCGGCCTCCGGTCACTGACCGGGGGCCAGCAAGTGGTTAAGGTCGAGGCCAAGACCACCGGAGAGCTTTTACGGGCTTTGGTCCGGGCCCACCCGCAGTTGCAGGCCCCCATTGATGCGGGTGTCTCCATCGCGATCGACGGGCGCGTCATTGCCACCGGGCTTACCGAGCCGATTCCCGAAGGCAGCGAAGTCTATCTGATGCAACGTCTCAGGGGCGGTTAGGCGTCAGGCGACCAGGGCTCGCGTCCGACCATCCGGTCAGCCTCTGCCGTAATGTCGTTCATGTGCTGCTCAAGGCTCAGGCGCAGGGTCTCGATTTCCTCTTCGCTTGCCTTGCGGGGCACTGTTTCAGTCCATTCCCGACACAGAAACACGCCCTCATTGCGCCAGGGGCGGGGCATCAGAAGGTGATCCCAGGTTCCCGCTTCGCGACCATGTTTTGTTGAATAGGTGATACCGAATACACGGATGCCCGAGGTGCGCGCCCATACCAACGGAACCGTCGACAGAACCCGTTCTGGCCCACGCGGGCCGTCTGCCGCGATCCCAATTGAGATACCCTGCTTCATCTTGCCCAGAACCTGGCGTGACAAGGCGACGTGGCGTGTCTTGCTGGCCATGGCAATCGTATCCATGCCAAACAGCTTTTGTACCCTGCCCACCATACTGCCCGCCCGGGCAGAGGAGGTGATCGAACAGATACGCGCCTTGTCCAGCGGAAAGAAATAGGGCGATTGCGCCAGCCGCTGGTGCCAGAGCACAACGATGACCGGCTCACCTTGTTCGGCCAACTGGTCCAGTTCTTCATACCCGATGCGCTGCCAGCGTGTGTTGCGGTTGACCAATCGAATGTAAGTGGCAATCCGTCGGGCCACCCAGTTCAGCACGGCTTCGCTGTCTGCGATCTTCTTGCGGAGGTTCACGCGGGGTTCCTTTTGCTGACCGGACCTTGTCTTAGCGCACTGCACATTTTGCGCAACTTGTTTGTCGGTTCAGATAGTGGTGTGGAATCCGAAAAAGCCTCTTGAGTCCGCCGCGCGGCTGTCATATCTGGGGCGCACTACAGGGGTATAGCTCAGTTGGTAGAGCGACGGTCTCCAAAACCGTAGGTCGCGGGTTCGAACCCTGCTGCCCCTGCCATCCAAATCAAAAACCTAATCGGCAATCGTGTTTGGCGCGTTTCGCGCTTGCGCAATATTTGAGTGCAGTTGGGGCGAACCGGCAATCAGGACGCGCGTCGTCAGTCTAACGCGCAGTGCAGTTCAGCCAACCCCCGTATGCCAGCAACAAAAAAAAGCCCGTAGTGTGAACAGCGTCACTGACCAGCGTTGGGAAATCTGGTTAATTGAGGGTGTTAAAGAGTTGGCGTTCAGGTTCGGTTCAGAACGCATGTTTTCAGTTTCTTCCCTATGACTAGGGCGCGCTTGTGGTTGAGCGCGCCCTTTCTGTTTCTGGCAGGGCGCAAAAACAGTTCAAGAAAAAAGGCGGTTCCAAACGAATGAACACGGCCGATTGTTGTCAGAATGCGTAAATCAAATGCACTAGGTCTGTATTCGAACAAAACCCGTCCAATCACACCTTGAATTAGGGTCAGAGCGTCGGGCGACCCCTCCGTCAAACCAATAGCGCCAGATCCCCTATATTTGTCTTGTGCCGGGTCGGCATTGTTTTTGCCGGTTGGCCTTCGATCGTCAGTGCAAGGTCTTTGTAAAACCCGTCACTGTCGAACCACCAGCGATGCGACTTCATCATCTTGCGCTGATTTTTCGGCACGTCCCGCTTGTATTGATCATCACAATAGATGTCCCAATGACCTTTCGAGGTCAGCTTTGGCATCCCAACGCGGCCCGCCCGCTGCCGCCCGCCATGAACAATCCCTCCGGCCAGGGCCAGAACCTTGTCTTTTCGGCTGTAGTAATTGGTGAACCGCTTGCAGCGTTTTTTCAGAACCAGATCGCCCCATGCGCCCTTTTCCAGCCACTCTGAATCGATATCACCCGACGCGAACATGACCTGATCCGCCGACCATATCTTGTTGCCTGGCCCTGCCGAATCCCCGAAGTCCGAGAAAGCGCGAAGTATGACCAGCGCACCCATGGAATGCGCAATCAGGTGAATCTTGGGGCGCGGGGACATTCCCAACAACGGCAATAGCCCATCCCCCACCAGATGCGGGGCCACCGCCTTGGCATCGGACCGGTCCGAGTCATAGGTGTGAACCGATCCGTCACTGGGCCAGTCAAAGGCAACGACGGCTCCCTGATACCCGTTGGCCCTGAGGTTGCCTTCGATTTTCCCCAGCCGGTCCAGCATGTCTTTCTGGCTGGTGTTGAACCCGTGAACATAGATCAGGACGGCCGAATCTCCACCTTCCTGACGCACGAGATCCAACCATTTCGCCTGCTTGACGATGCTGCCCTTGCGAATTTTTCCACCCGGGCTTTGCTGGGTGATGTGAACATATCTGGTCCTTGCCGCCGGCTTTAATGTGAATTTCTTTTTCTGGGCGTTGTAGGTGCGGCGGGAAAAAAACAGTGCCATTCAGGAAACTCCATTCTGATCAATCCTGGAACAGTGCCACGAACTGCCGTTTTCGCAAAGCGTTGGCTCTTGACCTCTTCCTGGGGCAAATCAGCGGCGTTGGGTGAATACGGGTTTGCGCGAAGAGGGCGCGCAGGGTCATCCTGTCGTCCAATGCCTGTTTCCTCTGCCGGATTAATGCCCTAGTGTCGGCTGCAAACGAACACACGCACGAGGCCCCATGTCGCGTTTTGATGGATACTTCCTGCGGCAATTGCTGATTCTGTTTGGCTTTTTCACCCTGGTGCTGGTCGGTGTGTTCTGGATCACCCGGTCTGTCAGCCTGTTTGACAGGGTCATCAGCGGCGGTCAGTCGGCGATGGTTTTTCTGGAATTCACCGCGCTGACTTTACCGACCCTGATCCGCACGGTCATGCCCATGGCGGTGTTTGCCGCCGCCGTCTATGCCACAAACCGTCTGAGCCGCGAAAGTGAGCTGACGGTTATGCTGGCCACCGGATCCAGCCCCTGGCGGCTTGCCCGGGCGGTACTGCTGTTCGGTGTGATTGCCGGGGTGATGATGGCGATCATCAGCGTGTTCTTGCGCCCTGCCTCGGTGGAACAGCTGGAAATCCGGCAGGCTGAAGTGGCCGGAGATGTGACGGCCCAGCTTCTGAACGAAGGCGAGTTCCTGCATCCCGCCGAAGGCGTCACGGTTTACATTGGCAGTATCGATCTGGACGGTACACTCCATGAAGTGTTCGTGTCTGACCGTCGCGATCCTGAAAACGCAATCAGTTATTCAAGCGTAACGGCCTATCTGGTCAACAACGACATCGGCATCCATCTTGTGATGGTTGACGGAGTTGCGTTGCGTATGAACCGAGAGGGCAAGGTGTTGTCATCCACCCTGTTTCAGGACGCCTCCTACGATATCTCGGAACTGACGAATACAAGCCCGATGACCCGTCGCAGTCTTGAAGCTATTCCAACCACCGATCTGATCCGCAACCGAGAAGAGATTTCAGCGGCGGAAGGGTTCGGCTCTGGAAAGCTGATCGAGGAACTGCATCAGCGGTTCTCGTGGATCGCGATCTGCATTGCCGTGGCCCTGGCCGGGTATTCCACCCTGATGCTGGGCAGTTTTTCCCGGTTTGGATTGTGGCCGCAGATATTGGGCGCCTTCACCATCCTTGTGCTGCTTGAAGGTGTTCGCGGGTTTATTTCCCCGATGGTGATCGATGACCCGGAGCTTTGGTTTATGCTTTACCTTCCCGCAATCATAGGGGTGCTTATCTCGGGCCTCTTCCTGCTTGTTGCCGGTAGGCCGCTTATGCGAAAACGGCGGCGAGAGCCCCAGGTCATGCCGACACCGGCCTGAGTTCTAGCTGCGAAGATCTACCAAACAGCTGCAAATGTCGTCAAATTCCTCGCGATCACCGCGGACGACCAGATACATGGGCAGGGGCAAGCTGACACTGTCCTCGACCCGCTCCAGAGCACCCGAGGCAAGATGCTCGGAAATGACGTAATCGGGGAAATAGCCGTTTCCGCCCCGCTGCAGGACATATCGCAGCGCCATCATGCAATTGCCAAGAAATACGGTCTGACCTGACGCCCGTCGCGCAGCCGATCTTATATGATCCTGATAGACCTCGCCCAGTTCGAGGTTGACGAAGATCAGGTCATCGTCCGTGCCGTCAGCCTTTGGCGTCCGGACCAGGGACAAGAGCTCTGGTTCCAGCTCGTACCACGTGACGCGCCGGTCGGATGGCTTTTCATGTGTGATCGCCGCGTCCAGCACATGGGTTGCCACCGCTTCAACCATGTTCAGGTCGTGGTCGTAGTTCAGCGTCAACAGCAATTTGCCAAAGCGCTGTTCAAACCGAACCGCCAGGTCCACCAGCAACGGATCCCAAATGCTGAGCTGGCCGCCCAACCGCAGCGCCGGGCGGTTCTGTGTCTGTACCGGCAGGTCGCGCGATGCAAAGCCCCAAAGGGACAACATCTGTTCTGCATAGGGTTTGAACTGCCGGCCGAACTCGGTCAGCGCCGTTCCTCCGGCACCGCGCGTGAACAGCGCCCTGCCGGTTTCCTCCTCGATCAGGCGAATGCGCGCGCTGACGGCAGTCTGCGTCACATTCAACTTGCGGGCGGCGGCATGAAAGCCACCGGCTTCGGCCACGCAGAGAAAGGTTTCCAGAGCCTTGGTTTGCATACTGAAAGTATTTTTTTATCATAGCGATAAAATCAATTCATTTTTTTGAAGGCTGGTTTCGAACTACCCTTCCGCTCAGGACACATGCCAAAGGATAAGCCATGCTGGACAAAAGCCACAAACCCACCTGGACCAGTTTCGAAACAGCCACCAAGGCCGACTGGGACGCCGTGATGGAGTATGAAGAGGCGTATAATGCGGCCCTGCCAGACCGCATCCTTGATGCCATCCGCTCGTTGGACGAAGAATGGACGCCCTATCCGGTCAACCGCTACCAGCACAGCTTGCAAGCCGCGACACGTGCTTATGAGGACGGTGCGGATGAGGAACTGGTGGTGGCGGCGCTGATCCACGATACCGGTGATATCCTGTCGCCCTACAATCACGGAGAGCTGTCAGCGGCGATGATGAAGCCTTACGTCAGCGAAAAGACGTATTGGATTCTCAAGCATCATTGTGTGTTTCAGGGGTACTACTACAACCACCACCTGGGTGGCGACCGCAACGCGCGCGACAAGTATCGCGACAGCCCTTATTGGGAAGAGTGTCGCTATTTCTGCCATGAATACGATCAGAAGGCGTTCGACCCGGACTATCCGACCAAGCCGCTGGATTTCTTTGAGCCCATGCTGCGCCGCGTCCTGAACAGGAGCGAAGGCCATATGGAGTTGAACGAAACCGTCGATGACGGCAAAACCGACTAAGTACCGGATCAGGCGGGCCAGTCCGGCAAATCTGCCTGTCAGCAGCTTGCCATCAGTCGATAGACGATCTGTGCTGCGGTGAAATCCCAGGCGGCATTGCCGTTGGGTGCCAGTTCAACCACATCGAAGCCGACGCATTTGCGGCCCTTCAATGCATGTTCCACCAGACGAAGCGCCTGATAATAGCTCAGCCCCCCGGGAACAGGTGTGCCTGTGGCGGGCATCTGCGCCGGGTCCAGCCCATCAACGTCAAAGCTGACATAGACCAGTTCGGGGAAGTTCGCAGGCAGATCAACCGAGTGGATGTGACCCGTCACCAGTTCCTCGGCATCGACATGGAAGACGTGGTTTTTCAGACGGCTTTTTGCTTCCTCAGTGGAAAAGGCGCGCACGCCGAACTGGGCCAGTGGGATACCTTCCTCGGCCAGCAGATGCATGACCGAAGCATGAGAGTGTTTTTCGCCTTGATATGCGTTGCGCAGGTCGGCATGCGCGTCGATCTGCACGATACCGGCGGGCTGTTCCAGCGCGCGTGCCACACCCATGACCGCACCATAGCTGAGCGAGTGCTCACCACCCAGCGTCACCGGCACCTTGCCGGCGCGGACGGCGGCCTCGGTGCGCCGGGCAAGACGCTCCATGACATCCGGCAGCGGGCCGTCGCAATCCAGCGGGGCTTCGGTAAAGATGCCTTCGACACAAGGCTCGGCGTGGCCGGTGATGCGTTCGAGTTCATTGCTGGCCTCGATGATCGCGGCGGGGCCGTCTGCCGTGCCCGAGCCGTAGGAGACCGTGCGTTCCAACGGCACCGGGATCACGTGGAACCGGGCGTCTTCGCTGCGTTCGGAGTCGGTCAGTTCACTGTCGAGGAAAATGCTCATGAAAGTCTGTCCTTAAAGTCGTCGTAGCCGAACTGCTTGATGATCCTTAGCTCGTCCGTTTCGCTGTTCCACAAGGCGATCGTGGGCAGCGGCACGCCGTTGAACGTGTTGGTCTTGACCATCGAGTAATGCGCCTGATCCAGAAAGGCAAAGCGCTGGCCAATCTCCAGCGGCTTGTCCCATGTATAATCGCCAATCACGTCTCCTGCCAGGCAAGACGGGCCGCCCAGGCGGTATGTATGGCCTGCTTCGGCCTCGTCCATCAGGGCCGGTCGATACGGGGCTTCGATCACGTCGGGCATGTGGCATGTGGCCGAGATGTCAGTGATCGCAAGAGTCATGCCGTTGGTGGGCAGGTCAAGGATTTCTCCGACTAGAATGCCCGCATCGAGCGCCACGGCCTCGCCGGGTTCCAGATAGACCTCGACGCCATACTTGGCGCGGATGTGTTTGATGAACTCCACCAGCCCGTCGCGGTCATAGTCGTCGCGCGTAATGTGGTGACCGCCGCCGAAGTTCAGCCATTTCAGGCCGTTCAGGAATGGCGCCAGCGTCCGTTCGACGGCCGCCCAGGTGCGCGCCAGCGGTTCGAACCCCTGTTCGCAGAGCGTGTGCATGTGCAGCCCGTCCACACCTTCCAGAGCAGCGGCGTCCAGTTGGCTGACCGGGGTGCCGAGGCGCGAACAGGGGGCGCAGGGATCATATTTCGCGACCTCGCCTTCGGAGTGTTCGGGGTTGATGCGCAGCCCGACCTGCCGCCCCGCGGCCTGTGCCTTGGCAAGAAAGCGGTCTTTCTGCGCGGGGCTGTTGAATATGATGTGATCCGAGAGCGCGAGGATTTCGTCAATGTCGGCGTCCTTGTAACCCGCGCAGAAGGTCGCGACTTCGCCACCATATTTCTCGCGGCCCAGCCGGGCCTCGTAGATACCGCTGGCACATGTGCCGCCAAGGTGCTGCCGGATCAGCGGTGCCAGAGAGAACATTGAAAACGCTTTGAGTGCGCTCAGCACATGCGCGCCGGAGCGGCTTCCGACATCGGACAGGATATGAAGGTTCTTCTCCACGGCCTTCTCATCGACCACGAAGCAAGGCGTGGGCACGAGATTGAGGTCGAAACTGCGGAAGGCTCCGGCGTCACCGGCCTGTGTTGTCATCATATCGGACAAAAACGGCGTCTCCTGAATTGGAGAGGCCGGGGGCGCTGCCCCCGAACCCCCGGGATATTTTGGGCCAGATGAAGCAGGGCGGCCGCGCTGACTGCCCCGAGGGTTCAGAATTCGACAGGGCCGTCGAGTTCGTGAACCTGCCAAGGCAGGCCGTGGGTGTTCAGCATGTCCATGAAATCATCGGGGTCCAGCTGTTCCATGTTCCACACGCCGGGCTCTCGCCAGTTGCCTTTCAGCACCTGTGCCGCTCCGATCATGGCGGGGACGCCGGTGGTGTAGCTGACGGCCTGGCTGCCGACTTCGCGGTAGCATTCCTCGTGATCGCAGATGTTGTAGATATAATAGGTTTTCTCGCCCGAGCCGTCCTTGGCCTGACCTGTGGCGATGTCCCCGATACAGGCCTTGCCTTTGGTTTCCGCGCCCAAATCGCCCGGATCGGGCAGCAGAGTTTTCAGGAACTGGATCGGGATGATTTCCTTGCCGTCATGCATTACCGGGTCGATACGGGTCATGCCGACGTTTTCCAGCACTTTGGCGTGGGTGATATAGGCGTCGCCGAAGGTCATCCAGAACCGGGCACGCTCGATCTCGGGGAAATGGGTCGAGAGCGACTCCAGTTCCTCGTGATACATCAGGTACATGTTCTTGGGGCCGATTGCGGGAAAGTCGAATTCGACCTTGTGGGTCATGGCGGGCGAGTGTTTCCATTCTCCGTTTTCCCAGTGACGCACCTCGGCCAGGACTTCGCGCAGGTTGATTTCCGGGTTGAAGTTGGTGGCGAATTCCTGATCGTTGGTGCCGCCATTTGCATCCAGCACGTCGATCTGGCGGATCGTGTCCAACTTGTGTTTCTTCAGCCATTTGGCGAAAACGGAAGTCACTCCCGGATCGAAGCCCGAGCCGAGGATGGCGGTCAGGCCAGCCTCTTTGAATCGTTCCTGATAGGCCCACTGCCAGTGGTATTCGAACTTGGCCTCATCTTCGGGCTCATAATTCGCTGTGTCGAGATAGTGAATACCCGCCTCAAGGCAAGCGTCCATCAGTACTAGATCCTGATAGGGCAAGGCGAGATTCACGAGGATTTCGGCACCGGTTTCCTTGATCAGCTTGACCGTATCCTCGACCTTATAGGCGTCCAGTTCGGCCGTCGCGATGTCTACACCTACACGGTCCTTCACCGCTTTGGCGATGGCGTCGCATTTCGATTTCGTGCGACTGGCCAGAGTGATTTCGGTGAAGATGTCCGAATTCATCGCCATCTTGTGCACGGCGGCGTGGGATACGCCGCCCGCGCCGACAACCAGTGTTTTGCCCATGGGGTAGTCTCCTCTCAAGGGGTTATTCGTAATAGGTGTAGCCGTTGATCGAGTCGCGATAGGCGCTCATCAGGGTTTTGCGGTCTTTGGCTTTCAGAGTACCGGTCGAGATAGCCTCGTCCACC
Source organism: Ruegeria sp. AD91A (assembly GCF_003443535.1). GTDB lineage: Bacteria > Pseudomonadota > Alphaproteobacteria > Rhodobacterales > Rhodobacteraceae > Ruegeria. Next base: position 103,990 of record NZ_CP031946.1, read on the forward strand.
ATTTTACGGAAGGCGGCGACGCAGTCGGTCGGATCGAACTCGACATAGGACAGCACCTGGCTGATCGTGTCGCCTTCTTGCTCGTGCAGCAGATCAAAACCACCGTCGGAGCGAAGGTCGATTGTGACGACGTTGGTGTCGCCAAACAAGTTGTGCAGATCACCGAGTGTTTCCTGATAAGCGCCGACGAAGAAGACGCCCATGAAGTATTCATCCTCTTCCGGCAGGGAATGCACCGGCAAGCTGGGCGAGACGCCATCAGCCAGAATGAACCGGTCGATCTTGCCGTCGCTGTCGCAGGTAATGTCGGACAGAACCGCGCGGCGGTCTGGCGTCTTGTTCAGCCCCTGCAACGGCACAATTGGGTGCAGCTGGTCGATCGCCCAGACGTCGGGCAGGGATTGGAACAGCGAAAAGTTGCAGTGGTAGATATCGGCCACTTTCTCGAGCTGGTCGTCCACGTCGGTTTCCAGATCGTCACTGGCTGCCAGTGCCTTGAGGCGGGCCATCAGCGACAGATAGATCCGTTCGGCGCGGGCCATCTGGCGCAGGTCTACGTACCCACGGCGGAACAGTGCGCGCAATTCGTTGCGGTAGAAATTGGCGTCGTTCCAGCATTCCTGAAGCCGATCTTTGCTGAGATAGCCGTGCACCGCGGCAAGGTCCGAAACCATGTGATGATCGTCGGGTTCAACCTCCGGGCCGTTGGGCGCATCGTACAATGTGCTTTCCAACACGTTGAACACCAGCATCGACGACGTCGCCACCACAGCACGACCGCTTTCAGTGACCAGCGTGGGGTGGTCGATCCCGGCCTCATCCATCGCGTAGGCCACGGTTTCCACGACATTGGCGCAGTATTCCTCGACCGTGTAGTTGATCGAGTTTTCAGCCGCCTTCTTTTCACCGGTGTAATCCACCCCCATGCCACCGCCCAGATCCAGATGGGTCAGTGGCACGCCCTCGCGGGTCAGTTCGGTGTAATAGCGGCAGGCCTCGCCCACCGCGCGGCGCACGTCGTTGACGTCCTGTACCTGCGATCCCAGATGCGAGTGCTGCAATTTCAGGCAATGCAGTAGGCCCGCGTCGCGCAGCTTGTCCACAGTGGTCACCAGTTGATCGGTGTTCATGCCAAAGGCTGACCGGTCACCCGAGCTTTCTTCCCATTTGCCACTGATCTGGTTGGTCAGTTTCACCCGCACACCAATCAGCGGTTCGATCCCTAATTCCTTGTAGACTTCGATCACCGTGTCGGCCTCTTTCGGGCTTTCCAGAACGATCACCGTGTTGAAGCCGATCTTGCGGGAAAGGGTTGCCAGTTGGATGAACTCGGCATCCTTTACCCCGTTGCACACGATCAGCGCTTCGCTGGCCAGGCGATGTGCCAGCGCGATCACCAATTCGGGTTTGGACCCTGCCTCGAGCCCATAGTTGTATTTCTTGCCGAATTCGACGATCCGGTCGACGACCTGTGCCTGCTGGTTCACCTTGATCGGGAACACACCGCGATAGCTGCCCCTGTAGCCCACGCGGGCGATAGCATCCCGGAAGCTTTCGTTCAGATGCGCGATCTCGTGTTCCAGATAGGAAGAGACGCGCAGAACCATCGGGGCCTTGATGCCGCGGTCGTCCAGGTCGCTGAGAATGCCGGGCAGGCTGATCGCATCAACCTCGGGCGCCAGGGGATTGCGCAGACCGATTTCGCCCCGCTCCGTCACCTCGATGAGGCCTTTGCCCCATTTCTCAACCCCGTAGATGGAATGCGGTGCGTCCGGCGTCTGTTTCAATCAAGTCGGTCCTTAACCTAGGAGTGCCAGTTTCGCGACCGCCAATACGGCAGCTGTTTGATTCTTCCAAGTGTAAACTATGTGCCAGAGAAAACCGAGTTTTACGCAGGGCGACGGATCGGGATCAGGTGGTTGTCCCACTGACACTTAGCGTGGGTCCGGATCACAAGGGGCGCAGTGGTCAACGCGCCAAACACACCGGTTCCGGTGGTGAAAACCAAACCGCTGGTGCCGGATCCAAGACCGCAGACATCCTGAAGCTCGAATGCATCCCTGAATGTGCCACTGGCCACATCGAACCGATGCAGCGCGTTGCCGCGCGGGCAGGTGATGGCGATGGTTGCGCCATCCGCCGAGAACGCGATGCTGCCCGCATAACCCTGTAGCGGGCTCTGATCCTGCACAGGCGCTGACAGAAGGTGCGGGGTTTCCCCCTGACGGTGCAGACCCAGCAAAGGCGGATGTTCGGCTTTGCTGCCCTGCCACTGCATCGCAAAACCCACCAGCCCGTCGCGACGGACCGCCAGATGGCGGATCGAGTTCTTGTGAAGCGCAGGCGTCAGCGACACCTGTTCCTGAACCAGGCCCGACAGGGAAAGGTATGTCAGATTGGGCTCCATCGTCGGCAGGTTCATCTTCGTGCGCCCGGTTTCGGGGTGGGTTTCGATCCCGCCATTGGCAATCACAAGCGTTTTTCCACCCGGCATCAGCCGCATGTCATGCGGCCCGACCCCGCCGGACGGGAATTCGCCCAAGCGCGCAAAGGTTTCTGCGTCCCAGACGCCTATGATACCTTCTCCAGCCTCGTAATCGTTTTCCGTGGCGAAGAAAATCGCGCCATCGGCTGAAAAAGTACCGTGACCATAGAAATGCCGACCTTCCGGCGTCATCAGCCGCGCGACCGGTGATCCCGTCACGCAATCAATCACCACGGCAAAGGTGCCCGGACGGCGCGCAAAGGCAACGGCCTGTGCCTTGACCGGATGCGCCGCCGCCGCATGCCCACGCGCGGGCAGGGGCACGGAAAAGAGGAGTGTTCCCAGTGCATCCAGCCCGGCCAGTCGATACGAACCATCCGGAAACAACCCTGCGGCCAGAAACTCCGGCCTGCCCACCGAGGCCCATCCATGGATCGGAGGCAGAGAGGTTGCGGCAAGCCCTGCAAGGAAGCGGCGACGCGATGTCATTGTTCAGTCCCCATCCAGCGAATTGAAGCCTGCGCTGATGCCCAGTGTCGGGCCAAGTTCGGATGAAGCAATGGCGCGGATGTCATGGATAGACTGTTGCAGGGCCTCGATTCGGACCCGGGCTTGTGGGTCCGCGACTCCGGCCAGAGCAGGGTCTTCGATGGATTGGGCGTTCTCGATCGCGCGCGCAAAGGCGGCATCCAGATCGGCGGCAATTTCGGGGTGATCAAAGGCCAACCGCGCCGCAAGATCACGAAGGGCCATCAGCGAAAGCTCGACATGGCGCAATGACCGCTCCGACCGCCACGCTTCGGCGCGGTTGGGGCGCGGGCGATCGAACGTGCCCAACGGGCGACCAAGCCGTGTGTCGGCCGTGAATTCAAGACCCGTGGACAAAGCCTTGAACAGCTCCTGCATGGCTTCGTCCTGTGTTCGGTAGCGGCTGTTCTCGTCGGGCCGGGTCAGGCTGGGGGCATAGCCTTGCCAGTCCTCGGCCATCGCCCGGGCATTGGCATCAATGTCTACCGAGATCGCCTGAATCAGCGCGCAGCGATATTCCGTGTTGCCCTGGTCTGCAAAGGCGGGATCGAACAGCATCCGTTCGAGCGCAAAGAATCCGCGCCCCGCTATGGATGTCTCGGCATAGGCTTTCGGGTCTTGCACAGCGTTATCCTCGGCCGCGAGATGCTGGGACAGGGCCTTTGAGGTGAACCCTTTCTTATCGGGCCAGAACGCCATGGCAAACGCACGATCGTCGACCTCGGTCGGACCGAACCGCAGGTGGCTGGCGGAAACCCAGCTGTCGAAGGCCGCATCATAAGCCGCGCGCAGCGCCGGTGAGGTCGGATCGCAATCCACCCGTGATGCGCTGACCAGAGCACCGGTTGTTTCCGGCAGTTTGCCGAACCGGGGCAGGATATGTGTCTCCGTCACGTCCATCAGAATCGGTGCTTGATCCTGCGCCTGCGTGGCAAGCGGCATCATCAACGCGGCAACAAGGGTAAGAATACGCATGGGTCAGAGGCTCTCCAGAAAACGGATCAGGGCGTCGCGGTCAGTTTTCGGCATTGACACAACTGCATCGCGCGCGGCCTGGGCTTCGCCACCGTGCCACAGTATCGCCTCGAGCAGATTGCGTGCTCGCCCGTCATGCAGAAATTGCGTGTGGCCCGAGACGCGTTCGGTCAGACCTATGCCCCACAGCGGCGGCGTCCGCCATTCGCGACCCGTCGCGCGGGCCTCGGGGCGGTGATCCGCCAGATCTTCGCCCATGTCATGCAGCAGCAGGTCGGTATAAGGCCAGATCAGCTGAAAACTGTGCTCGGGCCGATCTTCCAGCCGGTGGGTGACATGAGCCGGAGTATGACACGATGCGCAGCCAGTGGTGTGAAACACCTCTTTGCCGCGCAGCACGTCGGGATCGTCTACGTCTCGGCGACCGGGCACACCCAGATTTCGGCTGTAGAAATCCACCAGGTCCATGCCCTGCTGATCGATCTCGAACTCGCGGGTATCGGTGTCGCCATGCGGGGCCTCGACGCAGTTCACCTGCAAGTCCGTGCAGTCCCCCTGAGGTGCCGGGTAAAGCGGGCTTGAAATACCGATATCCCCGGCAAAGGCTGCGGCAGATTGCTCCATGACTGTCGGCATGCCTGCCTTGTGCCCAAACCGTCCCATCATGGGCGCACCGTATTCAACCGACCAGACGATGTTCGGACGGCCCGAGATGCCATTCCCATCCACGTCATCGGGGTCAGCCTTGGCCAGCAGGTCATCGACCGGGATCGCCTCCAGCAGCCCAAGCCCGATCATCTGCGGTGCGACCCGCGGGCTCAGCATCGCATCGGGGTGCAGCGGGCCATACCCCAGCTCATCCGCCCGATAGGTCGGGCGGCGCAGAGCGGCGGTTTCACCGTCAGAAAGCTCGATGCGGATTTCCTCATACGAAATACTCAGCCGATATTCCGCCGGATGCCCGGCCAGCGCGAAGTCCTGCATCTGCCCGCCATAGTTGGGTTCGGGCAGGGTGGCGATGTAATCATCTATGCCGGCATACCCGTCTTCTGGCGTGTCGGGAATCGAGACCCGAAGAAACATTGAGACCGCGTTGTCATCAGGTCCGTTTGGGGTGTGCCCGCGCCCATCCTTGATGTGGCAACGCTGGCAGGATCGCGCGTTATATAGCGGCCCCAAGCCGTCAGAGGCCAACGTGGATGATGGTGACGAAACCCAGATTTTCTTGAACAACCCGTTGCCGACTTTGAACTCCAACTCCTTTTCGAAGCTCAGGTTGCCTGAGGGTTGTGAAAACGCATCCGCGTCGTTGCGGACCCGGACAGTCGCCGCCCCGGCAGAGAGTTCTTCGAACGGCTGCGACACGCCATAATCCTGCGGGGGCGCGGTCACGGCCGCAATGCGGGCGCGTTCCTCGTCGGTGCGGGGGGTGAAATTCAGATGCAGGTCCCGCAGCTCGGCTGACAGGGAAGGGGTGGCCGCGAGGGCGACCACCGACAAGGCAAGAAGGCTACTCGCCTTCGTCCATTTTCGATGCGTTGAGTTGCGCATAATTGGCTTCGCCGATCCTTTCATACAGGTCGAGCTGCGTTTCGAGGAAGTCGATATGTCCCTCTTCATCGGACATCAACTGTTCGAACAGCGACATGGAGACATAGTCGCCGGCCTCCCGACAATAGTCGCGCGCTTCCTTGTAAAGAGCCCTTGCGTCAATTTCGGCGGCCAGGTCGCATTCCAGCGTTTCCTTCGGTGTCTGACCGATCCGCAATGGGTCCAGCTTCTGAAGGTTGGGGTGGCCTTCCAAAAATATGATCCGTTCGATCAACTTGTCCGCGTGGCCCATCTCTTCGATGCTTTCCTCGCGGCTTTTCTTGGCCATATGACCAAGCCCCCAGTCTTCCTGCAGGCGGTAATGCAGCCAATACTGGCTTACGGCCGTAAGTTCATGCCGCAGAGATTTGTTCAGATATTCGATGACCTTCGGATCGCCCTTCATCAGCCTTCTCCTGTGTTGCTCCGGCACGCAAAGTGCGGAGTTGCATCGGTACGTCCAGATTACTGGCTGCCTGCATTGTGTCTAGGAACAGCGGCATGCACCCGCCGCAATCCGCCGACTTCCCAAGGGCATGGTAGATTTTGCCGGGGGTGATGATGGTTCGCGGGTCTGCTCTGCGCATCCAGTCAATGGCTGCGCGGATGTCGTGATCGGATATGTTGGTACAGTGGCAGACAATCATTGTTGTTGGCTCGTTTCGCCGCTTCGACAGATGATCAGGACGGTTTGAAGGGGCCGGAAAGCAACCCTGTCCGGCCCGCTTGGGAATCAATGGAAGACGGCGTCCGGGTTATCCAGGCTGTCTGACCCTTCAAACGCAACCCCGTCCAGCTCCAGCGCGGTTACGATGCGCTCGATCGTTTTGGTTTGATCGATCAGGCCTTTGACGCCGCCCATGATCAGGGCCTCACCGCCTTCGTTGCCGCGCTCAAGCATCTGGTCATAGGCAAATCCTGCCTCGGCTGTTGTCTTGATCTTGCCCAGGGCCTGCATGGTGGCGGCCAGTTTCGCTTTCATCTCGGTATCCAGCGCCGGATCGGTGGCGATGACCAGATCGGCCAGAGACGTGCCCGAAACCGGGGCGCCATCGATGCGGGTATAGCTGCCCAGATAGACGTTCTGAATGCCCAGGCCGTCATAGTAATGGCTGTTATGTGTGTTGTCCGAGAAGCAGTCATGCTCCTCCTCGGGATCGTTCAGCATCAGGCCAAGGCGCATGCGTTCACCGGCTTGCTCACCATACGACAAAGAGCCCATGCCGGTCAGGATCGCGCTGATGCCTTCTGCTTCGTTCTCCATCAAGGCTGCGCGTGCCGCACCGCCGTGTTTCCACTGATCCGCCATCCATGCCAAGTCGCTGACCAGCAGTTCGGTCGCAGCGCTCAGGTATTGCGCACGACGGTCACAATGGCCGCCGGTACAGTCCTCGTCCTGCGCGTAATCGGTGGCCGGGCGGTTGCCGGCACCGGCGCCATGGCCGTTCATGTCCTGGCCCCACAGAAGGAATTCGATGGCGTGATAGCCGGTTGCGACGTTCGCCTCGATACCATCTGCTTCGTGCAACGTGTCACTCAGCAGTTCGGGGGTAATTTCGCCGGCATCAATGGTCTCGCCCGACAGTTGGAAGCTGGGATTGGCGATGACGTTCAGCACAGCAAACTCGTTTTCGTCCGTCGCGCCGCCATAAGCCGCGTCAACATAGTCGATCAAACCTTCATCCAAAGGCCAGGCGTTCACCTTGCCTTCCCAGTCATCAACGATGGCATTGCCGAAGCGATAGACTTCCGTTTGCTGATAAGGGACACGCGCAGCAACCCAGGCCGCGCGCGCCGCGTTCAGCGTTGCGTCCGACGGATCGGCGATCAGTGCGTTGACCGCATCCTGCAACTTCCTGGCTGAAATCAGGCTGTCTTCAAATTTGGCTCCCGCAATATTGGCATAGGTGTTCAGTACATCCGCCTTGGTGGGGGCATCACCCGAGATTGCGGTGGTTGCCATGAAAAACGTCAGAGCGCTGGCAGTGGTGAATAACTTGGTCATAGGAGTTTGGTGCTTTCCTGTCAGAACTGTCGGATCGTGCGGGAATACCCCGCGGTATTCGCGGAGAAATAACTGAGTTATTTAGTCAGTAATGTCAACCTGAGTTTTATTGTCGGATATAAGCGGGAACTGTTGAACCCAGCAAGCCTCCCCATATCTGGCGGGCTCCGATCCGAGGGTTAACATTGCGTGGCGGGTGATTCGCGTTAAAATCACTGTTGTGATTCTGTTTTAGGCGGTTGTTGGTTAATGAAGTGCTCTGTTCTGGCCTTGTCTCTCTTCCCGGCAGCTCTTGCTGCTCAGGCGACGCAGATCACGTCCACCCATCACCATGGGTCCGGCCAATTGGATATCGTGCTCACAGATACCGATTTTTCGCTGTCCCTCAGGGTTCCAAGCATTGATATCATCGGGTTCGAAACCCCGGTGGCAAATGACGACGAGCGTACACGTGTCGCCATCGCGATTTCCGAACTGTCCAAGCCGCTGGATCTGTTTGTCGTCCCGTCCGAGGCTGTGTGCTTTACCGTTTCCGCCAATGTTATCCTGACGCATGATATCTCGGGGAACCAGGACACCGCGGGTGAAGGGGGCGCGTCATCCGCGCCGGATGAACATTCGGAATTCCAGGCCGATTACGTTGTTCAATGTCAGAATATGGATGCGCTGAACACAATAGAATTTGCGTATTTCCAGCGGTTCAGCGGGACAAGGAAGCTGAACGTTCGCGTCGGATCAGACGCAGCGACCAGCACCCACGAAATCACCCGTGTCGCGCCTAGCCTGGATGTGGCGCAGATCCGCTAGAGATGGCACTTGGACGCCTGTTTGGCGTTTCAAATGCAGAACCGATGTTGTTGAACCAAGACTACCCCGTCCATGTCCGGGACGCCGCGCGGAAATCGAACACGCCAGATTGAAACCGGAAAAGCTGGTCCCCGGCGCGGGCCTGAAAGCAACAAAGGAACGAAGTCCATCATTTGTAGTTTTGTTGCAATTGGTTATGGTCTTCGTGGGTGCCGGATTTCGCTGAATCAGCAGTCTCGAATTGAGGCAAAGATTAACGAATAAGGGCACAAGAAACTCATGTATGACAAGTTCTCGCAAAACTTATGCCAATATCCAGATCTATTGGTTCATCATCCTGCCGATCTGTTGACTAGTCCGGTTTTAATGAGGGGGTATCTCGGCAGGGTTAGGGGGATGCCCGTTCAGGCCCGTTATGGGCCGATGAAGCGCGGCATCCCCTGCCGTATCGGTCGGGGCAAATCCACCACCAGACAATGTCAGTCGATCTTGTTGCGCTGCGCGTGCGGGGTAACGCCAAAGCTTGACCTGTAGACACGCGAAAAATGGCCCGGGTTTTCAAATCCGCAGGCCACGGCGACCTCGGTGACGGACGCTTCGGTCTGAAGCAACAGTTTCTGGGCGCGCTCCAGCCGCATTTCCATGAAGTACTTCTTGGGTGACGTGTTCAGGTATTTTCCAAACAACCGCTCAAGCTGCCGCGTTGAAATGCCAAGCTTTTCCGCGATGAACGAGGGGGAAACCGGGGTTTCAATACTGCCCTGCATGATGGTGATCGCCTTGGCGAGGTGCGCATTGCGCATACCGTTGCGTGACTGCAGGGAAACCCTTTGTTTGGCCGTGGCATTGCGTACCGCGTTATAGACCATCTGATCCGCCACATCGATGGCCAGTTCCTCGCCGTGATCGCGTTCGATCAGATGCAGCATCAGGTCAGCCGTTGCGGTCCCGCCAGATGCGGTAATGTGCTTTTCGTCGGCCACGAACACGCTGCGCACCAGATTGACCTCGGGAAAGGCCTCCATGAACGCGTCGTGGTACTCCCAGTGGATCGCTGCCTGCATTCCGTCAAGAAAACCAGCCTTGGCCAGCACCCATGCCCCCGAGCACAGGGCGCCGATTTTCGTACCGCGCGCGCGTTCGCGGCGCAGGGTTGCAAGCAGAGGGCGTGTGACGTGGTCACGCATGTGAATGCCCGACAGGACAAACAGCTGATCACATTTGGCCAGACCCTGAAGACCGGAATGCACCAGCGTGACGGATCCGTTCGAGCACACGGCCTGCTCGCCATGTTCGGACACAAAAGACCAGCGGTACAGTTCTTCACCACTCACCAGATTGGCGATCCGCAACGGTTCGACCGCGCATGAAAACGCAAGATGCGAAAACTCCTCGACAAGGATGAATGTGATGTGCCGCGTCTGAGGCATGAGCAATACCGTTTGCAAGCTGGGACAACGCCCAAAACATGAGTTTATTTCGCCGGCTTCCATGCTGCACGAATTTTAATTGTATACAAGTTGTATTTTTGTGGAATACAAAACTGTGACCGCACGCGATTCGACCACGGACGCCGAACAGAAGGATGAGGCCAAAGCATGAAGGACGAAGCCAAGTCTCGCAAAAGCGCGCTAAGAGAGCACCTGAAAGTGTCCATCCTGACGCTGCGCCTGCGCCCGGGCGCCGATCTGGACGAGGCGCATCTGTCGGACGAATTCGGACTGTCGCGCACGCCGCTGCGCGAGGTGTTTCGTAAGTTGGCTGGCGAGGGTTATCTGGACTTGCGGACAAACCGCAGCGCCCGGGTTTCGGAGATGTCCTACACCACCCTGCGCGACTTCTTCCTTGCCGCGCCGATGGTATACGGAGCGATCCTGCGTTTGGCGGCTTTGAATGCGACGAACGCCCAGATCAATGATTTGAAAGAGGCCCAGCAGGCTTTCAAGGCGGCCCTTCGGTCCGGGTCCGGCGAGGACCGTGCCTTGGCCAACAACCGCTTTCATGACGTGACGGGCGAAATGTCCGGAAATGTCTACCTGCTGCCTTCGTTCAACCGGCTGCTGATCGATCACGCCCGGATCGGTATGACGTTTTATCGGCCACAGACTGGTGAAATGTCGGAAAACCTGTCGCTGGCCAGCCAGCAGCATGACGCGATTATCGCAGCCATCGAGGCGCGCGATGAAGCGGCGGCGGCGCAGCTGGCGGAAGATCACTGGAACCTGTCACGCGATCAGATTGAATTGTTCGTGATGCCTGACGCGCTGGATGTCCCGATGGGCGTCCCGCCCCTTTCGAAACCTGCATGAGGACGGAATGAACCCGATTTTCAAGTTTGAGGGGATCTATACCCCTGTGGTCACGCCTTATCACGACGATGGCAGCGTGAATTGGGACGCCTTGTCCGACGTGATCGAATACCTGATCGAGAATGGCGTGCATGGCCTGATCTCGGGTGGTTCGACCGGCGAGAACTATGCCCAGACTGTGGAAGAACGGCTGGAACTGGCCAGATTCACGCATGAGCAGTTGAAGGGCCGGTTGCCATTGGTGGTTGGCACAGGCGCGATGCTGACGCCGGATTCTATTGCTCTGGCTTCGGGCGCACGTAAGATCGGCGCAGACGCAATCCTGCTGGCCAGTCCGCCATATTCAGTGCCAACCGACCGCGAGAATGCGTTGAACGCGCTGGCTATCGACAGGGCCGCCGATCTGCCTGTGATGCTGTACAACTACCCGCACCGCACCGGTACGATGATGGGCGAAGAGTTCCTTGACCGTGTGGGCCGCAGCCGGAATTTCTGCGGCATCAAGGAAAGCTCGGGCGATATCAACCGGGTGCATTTGCTGGCCCGCGACTATCCACATATCCAACTTGGTTGCGGTATGGATGATCAGGCGCTCGAGTTCTTTGCCTGGGGCGCGCCGTTCTGGGTGTGCGGCGGGTCGAACTTCCTGCCTGCTGAACACGTGGCTCTGTATCGGGCCTGCGTGCTTGAAGGCAATTTCGCGAAAGGTCGCCGGATCATGTCCGCGATGATGCCGCTGATGCGGGTGCTGGAACAGGGTGGAAAGTTCATCCAGACCATCAAGCATGGCGTTACCATGAACGGGATCGACGCGGGCGCGATGCGGCCTCCGCTAAAAGGTCTGAACAAGGATGACAAGCGCGCGCTGGAACAGGTGACCCGTGTGCTCAAGAAGACAATCGCTGACATTGTGGCTGAGGGGTGAGAGATATGGATCTGCTGACACAGGACGAATACAAATCCATCGCCGCAGGCCTGAACCTGCCGACCGGGGCGTTCATCGACGGGGCATTCCGCCCGTCGATCACGGGTGAAACCTTTGAGACAGTGAACCCGGCTACGGGCGGCAAGCTGGCGGATATCGCATCCTGCGGTGCAGCGGATGTCGACTTTGCGGTCGAAAAGGCGCGTGAAGCGTTTGACGATGGGCGCTGGAGCAAAATGCACCCGTCCGAGCGTAAGGATGTGCTGATCCGGCTCTGCAAGTTGATGACCCGCAACGCCCGTGAACTGGCGGTGATGGAAAGTAACGACAGCGGTAAGACCATCTATGACTGCGAAACCGTGGACGTGCCCGAAACCATCCACTGTCTGAAATGGCATGCTGAAGCGATCGACAAGATTTACGATCAGGTCTCACCAGCCAGTGACGACCATATCGCCATGGTCGTGCGTGAACCCATTGGCGTTGTAGGGTTGGTCCTGCCGTGGAACTTCCCACTGCTGATGCTGGCGTGGAAGATCGGACCTGCCTTGGCGGCGGGTTGTTCAGTGGTTGTGAAACCCGCGGCTGAAACCACGCTGACCGCGCTGCGCCTAGCCGAACTGGCAATGGAGGCTGGCCTTCCCCGCGGCGTACTGAACATCGTACCGGGCGGAGGGGCCGATGTGGGCGAACCCATCGGGCGGCACATGGATATCGACATGGTTTCCTTCACCGGCTCGACGGTGACGGGCAAGCGGTTCCTGACCTATTCGGCGGAAAGCAACGCCAAGGAGGTGGTGCTTGAGATGGGCGGCAAGAACCCCGCCATCGTCATGGACGACGCCGAAAACCTCGACCGGGTGGCGGCGCATGTGGTGAATGGTGCGTTCTGGAACATGGGCGAGAACTGCTCGGCCTCGTCGCGCCTGATCGTGCATAAAGACGTGAAAGCCGAACTGCTGAAACGCATCGCGCATCACGCCAAACAGTGGAACATCGGTGACCCGCTGGACCCTGAAACCCGCATGGGCGCGCTGGTCAGCGAAGGGCATTACAACAAGGTCTGCAGATACCTCGATCAGGCTGAAAACGTGGTGATCGGCGGCAAGGCGGACAAGGGGTTTGTCGAGGCTACCGTCGTCGAAGTGCCGGGCAATGACACCGTGCTGGCCCGAGAGGAGATCTTTGGCCCGGTCCTGTCCGTAATTGAAGTCTCGGGCTTTGACGAAGCGATCAGGATTGCCAATGACACTGACTACGGCTTGTGTGCCTCGATCTTCACCGCCAACGCCAAGCGGGCCATTCGCGGTGCGCGAGCCATTCGGGCAGGGACTGTTACGGTAAACAGTTTCGGCGAAGGCGACATCACCACGCCGTTTGGCGGCTACAAGCAATCGGGCTTTGGCGGTCGCGACAATTCGATCCATGCGCATGATCAGTACACCCAGCTGAAAACCATCTGGATTGATCTTTCCGACGACGCCGACGAGGCCGTGGATTGACGCGCTTTGAGGCCAAAAGACTGCCCCGGCAGACGGGCCCGGCGGGATGGAATGCCATCCTGCCGCCCCAGGAGCCCCTGCCAGAGCTCGAACAGAACCTGACCGCCGACGTCACCATTGTCGGTGGTGGGTTTGCCGGGCTGACGACGGCGCGGCGGTTGCAACAGCTGGACCCCTCGTCGAAGATCGCCCTGTTGGAAGCGGGTAGATTTGCGGATGGTTCGGCGGGGCGGAACTCGGGGTTCATGATCGACCTGCCGCATGATCTGGCCTCGGACAACTACGCAGGCGATGGGTTGGAAGCGGACCGCGCCGCCATTGCACTGAACCGTAAGGCCATCGCATTCGCAACCGAGGTTGCCGCCGATTGCGACCTGCCGCAAGAGATGTTCGACCCTTGCGGCAAACACAATGCAGCCGCCACAAAGGCAGGAGACGCCCATAACCGCGCCTTTGCCGGGCATCTGACCAAACTGGGTGAGCCGCATACGCTGTATGACCAAAAGCAGATGCAAGAGATCACGGGCAGCCCGCATTATGTTTCGGGGCTTTTTGCTCCGGGGACGGTCATGATCCAGCCGGCAGCTTATGTGCGGGCGCTTTCGAACCGCCTGGCCGGCCAGATAGACGTGTTTGAAAACTCTCCTGTCACCAGCTTTGAAAAGCAGGGCACAGGCTGGATCGTCAGCACCGACAAGGCCAGGGTCAGCACCGGGCGGATCATCCTGGCCAACAATGGCCATCTGGAAAGCTTCGGGTTCTACCAGAGGCAGTTGATGCATATCTGCCTCTACGCCTCGATCACGGCCCCGCTGACCGAGGCGCAGATCAAGACACTGGGCGGACAACCGCGCTGGTCGGTGACCCCGGCGGATCCGATGGGCACCTCGGTCCGGCGCATTTCGGGCAGCTACGGGGATCGCATTCTGATCCGTACCGGATCCAGTTTTCACCCGACGATCGAAACCAGCCGGATGCGGTTGCGCAATGCCGGCTGGGTGCATGACCGCAAGTTCCGGGAACGCTTTCCACATCTGTCGGACGTGCAGATGAAACATCGCTGGGCCGGGATGCTGTGCCTCAGCCGCAACGGATCCGCGGCGTTTGGCGAATTGGAGGAGGGCGTGTTCTCGGCCTGCTGTCAGAATGGCCTGGGCATCGCCCGGGGCACTTTGCAAGGCATGGGCCTCGCGGAACTGCTGATGCAGGGCGGATCAGAGATCGCGGATCACTTTCTGACGCAGCCGGACCTTCCGCGATTGCCGCCCGAGCCCTTCGCCTCGCTTGGGGCGAACAGCTATTTGATCTGGAAAGAGTGGCGATCTGGTAAAGAGTGAGGTCAAGGCAAGCTCAGCTTGGCCATGCGTCCACCATCTATCGTAAAGACCTGCCCGGTGATGAAACCCGCATCCCCAGACGCCAGAAACGCGACGAGCGCGGCAACTTCTTCAGGCCGCCCTGTTCGGGCCACCGGGTGGATCTTGGCGATGTCGCGACGGAACGCGGACGGGTCGGACATGGATTCGATGAAATCCTCGTTCAACTCGGTATCGATCCATCCCGGCGCAACGGCGTTACAGCGGATACCCCCGGCCCCGTGATCCACGGCAACGGCGCGGGTCAGGCCGTGCAACCCTGCCTTTGAAGTGCAATAGGCGGTGTGACCGGGATTGCTGCCCAAGCCTTCGATGGATCCGATGTTGACGATCGTGCCCTTGGTGTCGCGCAGATACGGCAGCGCAGCTTTGATCATCAGGAGCGGGGTGGTCAGGTTCACCGTCAGAGTGCGGTGCCAGTCCTCAAGACTCATCCCCTCGACCGAGGCTTCCTGCATCATGCCGGCGTTGTTGACCAGCACGTCAAGACGCCCGGCCTGGTCAGTCACTTTGCTGACCACCTGCGCGTGGCTGTCGGTAAGGGTGAAATCCGCAACGACGCCGTAGAATTCCGTGTCTTGGCCACGTTGGGCAGTGAAGTCATGCGCCCCTTCGTCCTGCAAACGTTGGGCGATGGCCCGGCCAATGCCGCTGCGCCCACCCGTGCCCCCGCATTGTGCGGGCGTTGAACGATTGACGCCCCGATGCCACCGGTTGCACCAGTGACCAAAGCCGATTTTCCATTCAGGTTCATGAGGTCATCCATTGCTGGACCGATGCGACAGGTGCTCCGATCAGGCCTTCAACAGGAACCACGCCCAGCCCCGGCCCGATTGGCAGTTCGATATGCCCGCCTTTGATTTGGATAGCGTTTTCGGGATCGTAGTTGCCTTCGATATATATGGCGAAGCCAGCCAGACACCTTCCAGCAGGTCGGGCCGAACGGTTGCACCGTTATCAGCGACGGTTTTGACCAGCGTGAAATCCAGCGCCCGGACCTTGGCATTGGCCATGGTTTAGGGTCCGTTTTTGACCGGCAGGTCGTGGCTGTGGATGTGCAGTTCGGCAATCTTCATCTTGTGTACTTGTCCTCACCGAAAAAAAACGGCCCACCCGAAATGCGGGCGGGCCAGTAAGGGGAGTGTATATCAGTATGTCTGGTTCAACTCATCCGCCGCCGGGATTTCCCTTTCACGGCGGGCGATATAGTCCAGAAGCGCTTCGTTCCTGGATTCGTCCAGTTTGGGTTCTTGGTATTCGGCCAGCAATTTCCGTGCATGTTTCAGGGCGCGTTCAGTGATTTCAATTTCACCTTCGGCGACCCATTGTTCGATCGAGTTGTTGTCGAACAGTTCCGGCATGAAGAACGCGGTCTGGAAGTTGTCCTGTGTGTGCGGATGACCCAGATAATGCCCGCCGGGCCCCACATCCGGAATCGCTGCCAAAGCCTCATCGAAGTCGTGCCATTTCGGCCCTTCAGCCATGCGGTAAGCCATCGCGCATTGTTCCGCATCCACGACGAACTTGGCGACCGAGCAATGCATGCCAGCCTCGTTCCAGCCTGCCGAATGCCAGATATAATTGGCCCCGGCGTGAATGACCGCGCTCAGCGTCGTGGCGGATTCGTAGCCTGCCTGCGCGTCAAAGGTCTTGGCCCCGCCCAGCGTGTTCGAGGTGCGCCACGGAACATCGTAAAAGCGCGCCATCTGACCGATCATGAAGTTCATCAGGCTGATCTCGGGCGTGCCGGCCATGGGTGCTCCGGATTTCATCGAAACGGTCGACAGGTAATGCCCCCAGATCGCAGGGCAGCCCTTGCGGATCACCTGCGTATAGGCCAGCGCCGACAGCGCCTCGGCAGTCAGCTGTGCCACGGTCGTGGGCACCGATGCCGGGGTGTTCGCGCCACCCAGAACAAAGGGCGAGCACAGAACCGGCTGATTGCGGCGGCAGAAGGCCCGCATCGCACCCAGCATGGTTTCGTCCCAGACCAGCGGGCTGTTGCCGTTGCAGTTGCCGGTGGTGACCGGATGATTGTCAATGAAACCTTCACCGAACAGGATATCGCACATATCCATCACATCCTCGGCGTTCCTGGGCGAGGTGGTCATACCCATGAAGGTCTTGTCCGAATATTTCATCGACGAATAGGTGATGCGCAGATGCCGCTGGCTGATCGGGTGATCATAGGGCTCGACAATGTGATGGGCCGAGCTGTGCAGCGCGGGCATCATGTGCGATAGCTTGTGGAACATCGCCAGATCATCCAGCGTCGGGTTGCGGCGCACATCGTCCAGATCGCGTAGGAATGGCGCCCCGGTCATCGGTACGAAGATCGCGTGCTTGCCCCCCAGCGCCAGGTTCTTTTTCGGATCGCGCGCGTGATAGGTGAACTGCGCCGGAATGCTCGAGATTAGGTCGCGCACCATGTGGCGATCCAGAAAAACCAGCTCTCCATCAACCTTGGCTCCGGCTTTTTTCCAGTCTTCCAGCGCGACGGGGTCGCGGAACTGAACACCGACGTTCTCCAGAATGTCCATCGCCGCATTGTCGATGCGCTCAACCTGGGTCGCGTCCATGACCTCGCACAGCGGGATGCCTCGGGTCAGGCCCGGCAGCATGTCAAAGTTCGGAGCGGAGCGTTTGGCACGGCGGGCAGAACGTCCGCCGGAACGCGTGGCAGTGCGAGTGGTCAAGGGGCAATCCTCCAATTTTGAAACAAACTGACGGATTCGCGGCGCGCCCACCTCTCTGATTGCGATATGTGCTTGCAAGAAGCGACAAAGGTTAAGCCAATCCATTTTTTCATCCTTTTGTAACGAAAGGACGCCCGGTCATTTTCCCCTGTGTGACCTACTTCACAGCCAATCAAGTGCATACATCTGCAACAGATAAACGTAAGGTTGATTCTGAAGGCACTCACTCATGCACCACAAAACAGAGATGCTGATCGTCGGCGCCGGGTTTGCCGGGCTGACGATGGCGCTTGAGGCCCGCAAACGCGGTATCAAGGATATCGCGATTTTGGAAAAGGCCGATGATATCGGGGGGACATGGCGCGAAAACACCTATCCCGGTGTCGCCTGTGATGTGCCATCGCATCTGTATTCCATGGCGACCCACCTCAACCCGCATTGGAGCCGCGCGTATGCCGGTGGCGCAGAAATACAGGCTTATCTGCAAAAGGTCGCGCGTCAGGAAGGGTTGTATGACCTGTGCCACTTCGGGCAGGAGCTGAAATCGGCCAGGTGGGATGGAACGCGCTGGCAAGTTGAAACGATGGATGGTCAGCACTGGTCGGCCCGGTTTCTGGTCTCGGCCATTGGTGCACTTCATTATCCCAGCATTCCGGAAATCCCCGGCGCAGACAGGTTTCCCGGCCCCAGTTTCCACTCCGCCGAATGGAATCACGATGTCGATCTGACCGGCAAGAGCGTTGCGGTCGTCGGTACCGGGGCGTCCGCTGTTCAGTTTGTACCCGAAATCGCCGGAATTGCAGGTCACGTCACGATCTTTCAGCGCAGTGCGCCTTACGTGATGCCGCGCCCGGACGGCCCGATTGCGCCCTGGGTGCGCAGCCTTTACGCCCGGTTTCCCATTTTGCCGCGCATTCGGCGCAAGTTGATATTCATGATCTTCGAATTTCGCCACCGCGTGTTTCGCGGTGAGGAACGTGCGGTGAATTTTGCCTTGAAAATGTGGCGAAAGGCATTGGAGCGCGCCATCACCGATCCGGCCGAACAACGGGTTCTGACCCCCGACTACCGGATCGGCTGCAAACGAATCCTGAGCTCGAACGATTGGTACCCGACCCTGGCCCGCGACAATGTCAGCGTTGTTCCGAAAGGCGTCGCCCGAATTGAAGGTGACACAGTCATCGCGGCGGATGGCACCCAGACCAAGGCGGATGCCTTGATCTGGGGCACGGGGTTTCACGTAACCGACGTGGTCGAGCGTCTGGACATCACCGGCACAGACGGGCTGACGTTGCGCTCAGCCTGGTCGGATGGCATGTGCGCGCATCTGGGTACCGCAATTGCGGGTTTCCCCAATTTCTTCCTCCTTCTGGGGCCGCATACCGGGCTGGGGCATAACTCGGTCGTGCTGATGATCGAGGCCCAGGTTGGCCATATTGGCCGGGTCCTGAGCGAGATGCAGCACAAGGGTCTGTCCGCGATTACTCCTGACGCAGCCAGACAGGCGGCGTTCACACGGGAAATGCACGACCGCCACTCGGACGGCGTCTGGCAGGCCGGGGGCTGTTCATCGTGGTACATGGATGCGGAAGGGCGGAACACGACCCTTTGGCCCGGCACGGTTGCCGAGTTCCAGAAACGCATGGCACAATCGGGGTTGGAACAATACAGACCCGCCGCCCTTGGCAATGGAGAAAGTTGAATGACAACTGTTCTGATCGTGATCGCCGTCTTTGCCGTGGCCCTGTTTGTCACGAACCTGTGGACCCGGAGGATAACACGCCACGGTCTTGAAACCGTGCCACAGCTGGGTCAGATCACACCCGTTCGCGGCGGCAGCATTCACTATGTGGAAAGGGGAAACCCCGACGCACAGACCGTCGTCATGATCCATGGCCTGGCCGGGCAGTTGCAGCACTTTACCTATGCGCTGGTGGATCTTCTGGCCGACGACTACCACGTTATCGCGCTGGACCGGCCGGGATGCGGGTATTCAACGCGCGATACGGCCGAGCTGGCGCAATTGCCCCACCAGGCTGGCATGATTGCTGAGTTTCTGGACAAAAAAGGCGTGGACCGGGCCGTTCTGGTCGGCCACTCGCTGGGGGGCGCGGTTTCATTGGCGATGGCACTGGACCATCCGGCCCGAATTGCCGGGCTGGCGCTGCTGGCACCGCTGACTCACAAACTGCCCGAAACCCCGGCGATCTTCAAACCGCTCGAGATCCGCTCCAAATGGCTGCGCAGTCTGATCGGCAACACGCTCGCCGTTCCTCTGGCGTCCAAAACCGCGCCGCACACGCTGGGCGCAGCGTTTGACCCGGAGACCCCGCCGGATGACTTTCTGGACCGGGCAGGCGGCGCGCTTGGCCTGCGGCCTTCGGCCTTTATCACAGCGTCTCAGGATGTTGTCGGTGTCGACACCAGCATCAACGCGCAGGTCGCACGCTATCCGGATCTGACCGTACCCGGAGGCATCTTGTATGGCCGTCAGGACGCAATACTGTCCCCGCCGCTGCATGGGCCAACAATGACCGATTTCGGACTGAGCTATGAAGAGCTGGAAGAGTTCGGTCACATGATTCCGATTACTGAGCCCGAAATCTGCGCTGCCTTCATCCGCAGGATGACGGGCGCAACCACATCCCCCCGGATGTCCTTGCAGAACAAGCCATCTGGGCACGCGTGAAAGAAATCTTCGGGCTGGTTGATTTCCCTCTTGACCCTCCCGGGCCCCTCGCTTACATCGCCTCTCACTCAAGGCGGAGTAGCTCAGTTGGTTAGAGCAGCGGAATCATAATCCGCGTGTCGGGGGTTCAAGTCCCTCCTCCGCTACCACCCACCTGAAAAAAAGCAATGGATTGTAAACAGGAATGACGTCCTGTGCGGAGCTTGCCCGGCATCTTTTCCACTGTTTGACAGTCCACAACCAAATCGAGGTCAACGCCCGGATAACAGCGTCACGGTATTGATCGACCTGCACGCAGGTACCTTTCCAGGTCGCTGGCCGGTTTCAGCAACTTGTGGTCAATTGGAGGGGTAGCCGCGTTTCCGAACCTCTTCGATAGCCGCAGAAAACCCATAAAGTGAGAACGTAAAACTGCGTTTGACGGTTGGAGAAGCCGCAAAGTAATACTCCACCTTTCCGAATTCTGCGTTCAACAATTCTTTCGTCAGCCCGACGTTGACTTGGCAATATTGTGGAGCGCAAAACTGGTATGCGTACTTTCGACTGAACCTGCCATCAAGTGTCACAACCACTCAATTGTTCAAGTCCGTTGTTGCAGGCAACTGCAAAACGAGCCCGGCTACAACCTCGCTGTTGTCTATCGGGATACCAATTATGTTCGCGATGTTCTTGCCGTGGTACTTGATGCCTTGGATCGTCGAACACTCTGACTTGGACGTGTCGCAGTAGATGTCCCAAACACCTGCTTTGGCAACTTTCTTCTCCCGTGCTTCCGCCTGGCTGGCGGTATGGAAAATGGATGCGGCAATAAGAAAAATTCTCAGCATCGAAGCCCTCAAAAACGGATTAACTGGTCTCTTTCAGTAACGCTGGGGTTGTGTTTCTGCCAGCCTTTAGTGAGGGAAAGATGCCCGGGTTATAAACCTCGATACAGCCTGAAGGAAAAAACTGAAATCGGGTTCGCGTGCCATGATGTCATCTCCGTTGTTTGGGTTGGCTTGCTAACGCCCTCCCGAGGGGCCGAACGTGACAAGATTCTACTTAAGGAGAAGATCGAAAATTCCGTCCCTGAGAAGGGTCGGTTTGAGGATTGTATGGAATTCGCCCTGCGATTTCTATCAAGTCCTTGGAAAATATATAAAAATGGTGGCTTTTCTATGCGCCAAAGCGTCCTTCGGTTGGTGTTTACTGAGCCAATAAATACTGTCAAAACGGTATGTATGGAGCTCCAGAATTTTCACTCCCTTTCAGATACTTAAGGGATATCTCGGGGCAAAAAAGCGAGATGGTGCTGCTGGAGAGAATTGAACTCTCGACCTCTCCCTTACCAAGGGAGTGCTCTGTGTGACGCTAGAGGCACAAGGCAACCAGAACCCTTTGAAACCTTTTACATTATGTTGCGGTGAGTTATGTCTTGTTGTGATGAGTGCGCGTATCGGTGGTCGCCATGTGGTCGCCAGCGGTGGTTACCAACAAGGAAAACAGTTCATGTCCCAAACGGCTCTTAAGATCGTCCAGATTGGCCCGAAACAAAGCGCGCAGCGCCAGTCCCTGACTGAAGCCAAGGTTCGTAACGCAAAGCCACATGCCCAACGATACGAAATCAATGACAAGGATGTTCCCGGCCTCGCACTGCGTATTGGGACCGACGCAAAGGTCTACATTCTGCGCTCACGCCTCGGGACCGGTCGCCAAGCCAAGCGCGTCCAGATCAAGATCGGTGACACCCGGACGATCACGCTCAAACAAGCGCGCGACCTTGCTCGCTCTCACATCCTCGATTTGCGCAATGGAATCGACCCGCGCGTCCCGCAAACCGGTGCGATCCTTACAGCCCGGCTTCTGGATCTTTACGAACAGGACCTGATTGCGCGCCAGATCGTCCGCACCACCGACATGATGCAATCGCTGCGCACGAACCTGTACCCGCACCGGACTCGTCCCATTGGCGACCTGTCCCGCCTCGACCTGACCGCGATCATCGACGGCATCGAAAAATCCGGTCGTCCCGGCGCTGCCGACTACTTCCGCAAGAACGCCACTGGTTTCTTGAACTTCGCTGCAGACAAGGGACACATCCCTGTCTCGCCTCTCGCAGGCTACCGCAGGCCGCGCCAGACGCGCGCACAGCGCCTCTCGGACGAACAATGGACCATGACTTCCCCCGAGCAGGTCAAGCGGTTCCTCAAAGCCCTGAACACCTCACCTGATCCGATCTACCAAGCCTTGATGCGCCTAACGCTTCTGACCGGCCAGCGCCGCAACGAAATCGCGCACATGCGCTGGGCAGAACTCGATAGAAAAACCAGCCTCTGGACTATCCCCGCCGACCGAACCAAGGCTGCCACCACCCACACGGTCCCTCTCGGTCCATTGTCGCGCGCGTTGCTCAAAGACCTCGCGAAACTGACAGGTGCGAAACCCGGCAAGACCGACGCGCTCATCTTCCCGAGCGCACGCGCGCCCAACACCGCAATCTCTGGCTGGTCCAAGCGGATCATCCCGGTCCGTAAGGCATACGGCGACGACCGCCTGTCCATCCACGGTCTGCGCCGCACCTACCGCACCGGCCTTACCGAACTCGGGGTCGATTTCGACACTGCCGAACGGATGATCGGACACAAACGCCCCGGTCTAGCGGGCACATACGACAAATCCACAATCCTCGAACGCAGGCTTGAGGCGCAGAGAATTTGGGAAGATTACATTGCCGCTCTATCGGGATAGAATAGTTGAGAAGCTGCACAACAAAGGTCAATTTTGACCAAAGCCGCAAATGCGCGTCTCACGCAGCCGTCGGGTTACAATCAATCAACAGCTTAAAGACGAACTCTTCCGCTCTTATCCATTATCGTCGTGTTGAGCCCAGATTTTCTGGGGCAGAGGGTTCTGCTGCAGCATCCGCCAAAGCCGCCAGTCGCCTTGCTGGGCCGCCTCCCATGCCGCCACTAAGGCCGCCTTTCGCAGGATGCCATTCCTCGTTCCCAGCGTATCCGTCGCCCGCCATTCCGGTGTGTTTACCAGTTCGCGTGATGGCCGGTTCTCCATGAGCCAGTTGCGCGCAGCGCGCACCTCGCGATTGGGACTGGGCTTGCCCGCGAGCCCTCGCGCCCCGTGCTTGATGCATTTCGGGGTTCTGAAGGCTGCCCAACCGCGACAGGGCTGGCCGTCCATTCGCGTCGCATTGCAGCGCTTGTGGTTGCCTGAGCCGAAGGGGGCGACCGGATCCCCGACCACTTTCGTTGTACCGCCTCAGTGCCGCTAGTCGGCGCTCTCTGCCCGCAGCGCGGCTCCCTGCATCCATGACGCGCTCTCTTACTCTGCTGCGATGGGCAGCGTTTCTTCCCCACCGATCCTGACCGTCACTTTCACGTCCTGTGTCGTAGTCATATCTACGGCTTTCAGCTTCGGCATGAAGTACGGCAGCAGGGCGAGGCCCAATTTGATCTTGCGGTCGCCAGTGGCATTCCGCCAGCTTTCGGCCAGATCGATCAGGATGTCTTCTTTGGTCAGCTCCATCTTGGCGCATATGTGTTTCGAAACCTTTGCTCTCGGAGTGCTGGGCATCTCTTGTTTCTCCAGACTGGGCAGTTTTAGTTATCAATTTGCGGTATCATGATACCACTTTTTGGTTTTGGCGAGAACTGAAGTTTGCATGTCTTTGCAGGTCATTTGGTGCTCGCCACGCGCCGACTTGTGAGAGGTGTCAGAGGACTGTTATCACACTCCTCTGACACCTCTCACTAATTGCCACCCGTTGTGAGTGGCGCGCCTGTCCCGCCCCGCCACAGGCGGGCGGGCCGCTCATAGTAGGGGGCACACGATTGAAGGCTGATTTCATCACTTTTCACCTCCACTTGTGAGAGTGTGAGAAGAGTTAGAACCTCTCTATATATAGGCAGACTTCTAACTCTCATGCATTTCGGCTATTCCTCGTCGTCTTCATGCGGGTCATTCGGGCCGACGACGGAACGGTTAATTCCCGTCCGATTTTCGGAATTGGGCCGCTTTTCATTTACGGTGGTAATCCACCCCTCGCTCTTCATCTGATTGCTGATTTTGTTTGCTCCGCCCACTGGCATCCCGTGCTTCTTCAGTGCATCTTCGACAATGCTTTTCAGCGTTGGTTTCTTAGAGCCTGAGAAATCTGCCACCCACTCGGTGATCAGGCGATGCCTGACATCCTCCCAGATGATATCGGCAATTCCGGCTGTCTGCGGCGGCTTGTATTCCTTGGCAGTGCCCACGATCTCGGTATTCCCGTCCGCGCACAGTACCTCCCGCAGGGTGATCTCGTAGTGGGTGACATTTGACGGGCCAATATTGCTTTTGGTCGTGGCCGCCTTGACGATGTTCCGGTGGGGGTCGACGCCCCACTCCTGCAGCTTAGTACGTGAGATTTTGTTCATGCTGATTGCACAGCGTGCCGTGTCTACGATCTCCGTCCCGTGCTTGATGTCGTGCTGATCCTGATCGCCGCGATTGCTTCCCGACGGTTTGCGGGTGTGAACGCCGCAGACGACGGCAATGAAGCAATCGACGCAAATCCGTGAGAACATATCATACAGCACGTTGCTGGCCTCATTTGTCATGGGCACGCCATGATAGAGGTTCTTCATGGGGTCGAGGATCAGCACCTCGATGCCGAGGCCTGTGATGATGTCTTTCAGAGCCTGTTCGGCGTGCGGGTTCACTGCCACGATGCGCGTGTCGGAGTCTTGCGTTAGGATATTGAGGTCCCTGCCGCCCAGCGCCTGCCTGAATGTGTCGCGTCCCATGGCGACCAGGTTGTCGGTCCGGCTGTGGCCATGCTCATCCATGGAAGCCCTGACCATCCGGTCAACCATGATTTGCCCGTCCTCCAGATTGACGTAGAGCACCTTATAGCCGTCGAGATTTGCCGTGCAGTGTATGGGTTCACCCAGTCCCTTGCCGCCGCCTTGAGCAATATCGAGGGCGGCAGTGATCATATACGTCGATTTGCCGACGCCGCCGCCACCGGCGACGAGGGTCATGAACTCCCTGGCGATCCTGTGCGACATCACCCGCGAGATGGCTCGCTCGGGTACCATGTCGCCGGTGACGGGTTTGAACAGGCTCAGGTCGACATTGAACGGTTCGCCGCCTTTTTGCGCGTCCGCCGCGACAGAAACATCGTCAAATTCCTCGTCGCTGAAGACATAACACCCGTTTAAGCGCGCGACTGTGTGGCCGAATTCCTTCGTCTCTTTCTCAAGGACGGCCATGTTCCCTTTGTACTTTTGGACAAGCTGTTTTGCCCGACGTTCGAAGCCAGCTTGATCTTTGCTGTTTCGATTTTTAACCCCCATTTCTCATGACCTCCCTCATGATGTCCGCTGCGATCCGTGTTGCTCGGCGGCTTTCGTATTGGAAAATTTCCCTGACATCCGTTCCGC
Source organism: Ruegeria sp. AD91A (assembly GCF_003443535.1). Taxonomy (GTDB): domain Bacteria; phylum Pseudomonadota; class Alphaproteobacteria; order Rhodobacterales; family Rhodobacteraceae; genus Ruegeria. The sequence continues at coordinate 129,294 of NZ_CP031946.1, forward strand.
TGAAGTGCCCCATGGCGGTCAGCATCACAAAGGCGGTATCGTCGCGGTTTCCGTTCAGCATGAAGCGTGCAATGCGCTGCAAGGCTTCCCGATCTCCGTCAAAGGCCCTGTCCATCAGGCCGACCATTTCAATTCGCGGGTGAGGAATGTCCTTGGGGTGCATTTTGCTGTGCCTCGGCGACCATCCCATTTCACGGGCCTTGTAGAAGAATGACCCGACACCGATTTCGCGCACATTTCTGATGCTACGCCAGAGACGCTCGGGGCTTGATCCGTCCTTACGACCAATTCCGTGCGTGTCCCCCCGTGCCGACCACTCGTAGAAGGCCTGCTCGATTCTGAGGGCCGTGGCGCGGTCAGCCTCCTGCGCGGCGGCCCAGCAGGCGTGTGCCATGCTCACCCAGTATTCTCTGCCCAGCGCCGGGTTGGGTAGTTGTGCCAAGATTTCTGGGATGCTTTCGATGCTGTGGTGATCTTCTGGCAGTGCCAGCGAGAAATTGACGCGCTGTGTATGCTGCACGCCCACGCGATCCCTGATCACCCTGCGCGTCTCCGGTGCACTGTTGAGGCTGATAGGCGCTCCGGCGACCTGATCAAAAGTGAGCAGGATAAACCGTGCATTGCTTGCATACAGCCCGGCACCATTGCGCTCCCGTGTGCCAGCGTCAGCTTCCTCGCGGGGCATGAGGACATGCAGCCCCGTGCCCGAGGCTGACACTTCGGTGTAGCTCTCCGGCTGCTCCATGACGGGTTTCAGCCACTCGGCGGTGATGTCGCCTGTGTCGGGATCGCGGACCTTGTCAAAGTCGGCGACGACCATGGCCGATCCGGCGCGGGGCAGGTATCCGACACCAAACCTGACAACATGGTCGAAGGGAACGGCGCGGTCTTCATTGGCGCGGTCGATCTTGGCATTGATCTCGTCAATCCATTTATTCAGGTCATTGGCCTTCTGCGCGGCCTTGGCCAGATCTAGGAAAGCGGCCTGTTCGCGGTCACAGGGGAAGCCTGTCGCGGCGTTCACCGGCACCTTCGTCGTGGTCGTTTCGGCCGCCACACACCAGTTCTTTTCGGCTTTTGCGATGTCCCATGCGGCACCTTCAGGCAAGCGTTTCACGCTTGATTGGTTAACTTGCTCCGCGAGCTTCCCGACTTTGTCTTCGGACATTTCAGACTAAGTGATTTTCGATTACGTCTCCGGTTGGAAGCCCGTCCGCCCAGCGCAGGACATCCGCGCCACGGTACCGGATTTTGCGTTCACCGATGCGGACGTACTGAGGGCCCGTGCGGTTTGCGCGCCAGCGCCGTACGGAATGGACCGACACTCCGCAAAACGCAGCAACATCGTGGTCGGTGTAAAGGCGATCTGGGATTATTTGCATTGTCTTCTCCTCTTGGGGGAGCAGACAATCACAGCACACTACACCCCCTATGGTTTCAGGGTAGGCGAGGGTGCCGATTGGCCTCTTACAAGCTATGCCTCTTGCATAGAGGAAGCAAATGGTGTCGTCAACGAACCAAGAGTCACCAGTGGAGGCGTTTTGCGTTGCAGCATGCAAAATAGAGCGTACCCGGGCGCGCTAGTCTCTGAAATTCCTTCCAGAAATTGATCCTACTCTCGCGGAAGGGTTCCGATTGGAGGCCGAGGAGTGGGAGCTTTAGAAGGCGGAATTTGGTGACAGTTCTTTCGATGCGGCGATCTTTTAGGGCAGCGGTCCGCCACATAGCGGACATTGGAATAAGGGCGTCTTATGGCCGCATTGAGCCCAATGCGGACTTTCGAAATGTCATCTTGCTTATGTCGAGAAGAAGGCAAAAGCAGTTTATAGGGCTACTTCTCGAACGAGCGTGCAATAGCGGCCCAGCCGAGTGCGATGTTTTCTTTTTCCGTGCACAGTATCAACGGCTGCTATCCGGCGGATTGAAGTGCTGGTTCGTCTCGTCCGCAGGGCAGTTGACCACTCAACCAGAGATCGCTTCTCATTATACCCATACAGCGACGTTCGCGGTTCGTTTCCGTGCTATCAATCATCCAACGGCTGCGATATCTGGCGCTCGTTCTGTCGCTCTCCGTCGAATGCAAAGCGGACAACGCTGACCTGTTCAGCGCTTACTTCGTTGCGAGGTTTCTGAAAATGATTGCACAACGCAACAACAGTGCCCGGACCTTGTACTTTACCAATCTGGAAAACGTGTCGTGACGTAGCTGGGGAGTCGGTCTGTAAACAGCCGTTTCAGCGTGGATCTTAAGACAATGCCCACTGTTGTTTTCGCGGGGCTTCCGTTCTTTGGAGAGTAGCCAATCGCTTGCCGCGTTTCGGTGATATCCCAGCGCATACCTGGGTTATCTGACATTAGGTTCAGGGCTGCGAAGGAAATATCCTTGGCATCTATTGCGGCGCGCATTCCGCCAAGAAAGTCCCGATCACTCAACCACATTTCCTGACCCCACCGGCCCATCGCCATGTGTGTGCCGGGTTGGTTGCCGTGAGTCCATTGCGTCCAGCCGATGCGCAAGCAGATGACCGACAGTCCGTGATGCTCGGCGAAATAGGCCCCTGTCCGTTCACAGAATAACTTTGACATGCCGTAGGCGTTTACTGGCCCTGGTGGTGTCGCGCTGTTGAGCACCTCATGCGTGAACCTTTTGTCGCCGTGAACCCAGTTGGAGCTGGCAAGAACCACGCGGCTGACGCCCATGGCTGCCGCATGGTGATAGAGAGAAAGCGTTGCATCCATATTGTGTTTGATCGCGGAGGCCCAAGTGGCGGAGGGCTCTCGGTCACCAGCTAGATGCACGATAACGTCCACTCCCTTTAGCAAACTGACCCAACTGCTGTCGTCGGACAGGTCTGCGGTGTGAATGTCGGGATGATCAACGGGGCGAATGTCGATGCCAGAAACGGTGTAGTCGGGGTCGCTTTCTAGCGCGTCAAAAAGTTTGCGGCCGAGATGCCCACCAGCGCCTGTAATCAGGACATGCATGACAGGAACTCCTTGTTGTTTGTGAGCCCCAATGGCATTTGGGTTGCATCTTCATCCGTCAAGACGCGGAACGTCTGCCGAAAACTCAGCGTTTCATTTGGTGCAAGCTTGCGTGCCGGGGAGTGCCACTCCGCTTCGCAATAGGCGTAATCGGCTGAATTAAAGACCTCAAACGGATAGTCGTGTGCAAATTGATCGCCCTTTTGAGGTTCTGGTACCGAGCACATTAGCAACGGGGCATCAGCGCCGCACCGTATCAATGTACGACCGTTGGGGTTCGGTAGCCCGACCTTGAATTCCTGCTGTCTGTTGCAATCCACGACAATGCTTTTGCCGTGCGTAGCTATCATCCCTTCGGAAGAGCCAAAAACAGGATAAAACGCGGGGTCTTCCAACTCGACACCGATCTTGGCAGTGGTGTTAAGCATCATGACTGACCAAATGCCGGTGAGGCGAGAGGAGGTCCCATGGTTGACCACGATGTGTTCTATTTCCCAGCTTTCCGCCGAGGTCAGCGTGATGCGGCGCGACACTGACAAGTGCGAGGTCGGGCATACTGCGCTGGTCATGTCGATACGAGTGCTGCTTCTTGAAGTGATCTGGTAAGAGCCGCTGTCCAACACGGGAAACGGAGCGCCGTTTACCCAGGATGCATCTGGGGCGATCCACGTCTTCTCTCCGCCCCAGAGCGGAAAACCAAATTGTGGAGAGCGTGTGGGCAGATCAGTAAGCCGTGTGTCATCGACATCCGAACCGTCGAGATCTGCGTTCTGAAATAGGAGGGAGCGACCTTGGAAGTTTATATCCCATAGGCGGCCCCCGATGCCGGGCAGGAGTGTCAGTTGCAGATCGTTTTGCTGCAGGTGAAGAACGCTCCATCTGTCCGACATGTACCCCCTCCTATCGGGTTCCCGGCGCGATCGAATGCGCCGGGACAATCGCTTAGGTGTGTTTGAACTGGACGACGTTTTCGGCCGTAATCGGCATAACCCCGGTCTCAACGCGCTCCGGCAAAGGGTTGATGCCAGCCGCCTTCCAATCGGGCAAGACCTTCAGCGCGTCTGTGTTCTGCCAATGCATCATGTGGAAGGCTAGAAAGATCTCAAGATAGGATTTCTGTGCCACAGCGCCGTGAATTGTGCCGTCTTCGATATAGGGAAGCATATCATCATTTCGGTCCATCGCGACGATCTTTATGTCCTTGCGTCCCGCCTCATTGACGGCAATTGCAGCGCCTTTGCCGCTGTCGCCGTCCGTGCCGCCAATTCCAACAATATCCGGGTTCGCCTGAATTGCCTGAAGGTAGGCTGTCGGCGCATAGGAAGGGTCGGCCTTATCGTTGACGACGTCGACCACTTCGATATCCGGGTATTTCTCAGCAAAGATTTGTTTGTACCCCTCGACCCGCTCCAATGTGGAGGGGGCAGGGAAAGTGCCGAGGATAACCTTGCCTTTCCCGCCAATCGCTTGCGCGAGCATTTCGCCGCCGACACGTCCTGCCTGAACGCCATTGATACCAAGGAATGTGGACCGGGGGCTGTCGGGAATATCGCCAATACAACATGTGACCGGAATGCCCGCCTCGACCGCACGTTCGACGCCGGGGGCCAGAGTGGCCGGATCACCGGGGAAGATAAGGATGCCTGCGGGACGTCTTGCGATCAGTTCATCCAATTGGCGTGCTTGTGCGGCCGTGTCGAAATCCAAGGGGCCCGTGAATGTGGCCTTGATGCCCATCAGTTCCTCAAGGTCTTCCATTGCATTTCGATAGTCCACCCAGAACGGCACCTGCGTGACGATGGACAGGAACACATACTCCTTGCCGGCCGCTTGCGCCATGGCTTCTTTGGACAGCATGGGCAGTCCGAACGCTGCGGCCAATCCAGCGGTGGTGCCCGCTGTCAGCAGCCTGCGCCGATTCACGTTCAATTCAGTCATCGTAGTCTCCCTGTTTTGGATCTTTGGTTGTTGTTGAGTTTTGGAAAGCTTCGGGATTAGCCCCGTTTGCTTCGGATCAGCATGTCCAAGGCGACCGCTGTAACGAGTACACCACCGATGACGATCATCTGCCAGTAGATCGATACAGCCAGCATCGTCATAGTGTTGTTGATCAACGCAACGAAAACGACGCCGAGGAAAGCACCAAGAATAGTACCTTCGCCGCCGCGTAGAGATGCGCCACCGATGACAGCCGCTGCCAGAACCTGAAGTTCGATACCGTTTCCTGCCGTGGGCGTGCCGCTCATCAGGCGGGAGGCCAGCAATACACCCGCCAAAGCAGCCAGAATACCGGTCAGTGCGTACAGAATGATACGTACGCGTGTGACATGGATGCCTGACAACATCGCGGCCTTTTCATTGGCGCCGATGAAATAGACCTGACGGAAAAAGCGCGTATGGCGGACGGCCAGGTCAAACAGAACGACGAGCAGAATGGTGAACAAGACGATTACCGGAAAGCCGCCTATGTCAGCTTTGCCGATCCAGGCAAATGATGCCGGCAGGCTTGAGACAGAAAAACCTTCGGTCAGGACAAGAGCGATGCCTCGCGCGATCGACATCGTGCCGAGGGTCGCGATAAGCGGATTGATCCCGAGGCCGGTCACGAGCAAACCGTTCACTACCCCGACAATTCCACCCAACACTAATCCGCATACCACAGCGAGCGGAATTGGCATGCCAGTCAAAAGCAGCATGGCTACGACGGTAGAAGACAAAGCCATAACCGATCCAACGGAAAGATCGAACCCGCCGGATGCAAGTAGGATCGCCATACCGATCACGATGATCGCGGTGGGGGCCATGCCCACGGCCACGGCTCGAAAGTTCGAGAAGCTGAGGAAATAGGGATTAACGTTGGACATCACGATGATGATGGCGGCGATCAGAACGATCAGCGTCAGTTCACGAATATCGACAAAAGCTTGTAGAACACGGCGCAGCAGCGGACGCTTCATGGGCAAGTTGGCTTGAGCGGTCATGGTCACGTCGCGACTCCTGATTGATTGGTTTGGGGTGCGTCCACAATTGGAATGGAATTTCCAGCGGCCATTTGAAGAAGCGTGGTTTCGGTTGCCTCAGCGGCTGCGATGTCTCCCATGAGGCGACCGTCGTGGACGACAAGGATGCGGGTCGAGAGAGAGACCAGTTCGGGAAAATCGGATGACACGACGAGGATGGCCATTCCCTCGGCTGCTCGACGCAAAAGTTCCGTGTGGATTTGGAATTTGGCTCCGACATCGACCCCTTTTGTGGGCTCCTCAATGATCAGAAGAGCTGGCGCGCGTTTGAGCCACTTGGCCAACATAATCTTTTGCTGATTGCCCCCTGAGAGATCACCAACAAGTTCGTTAATCCCGCTGGTTTTGACACTGAATGCGTCAATGGCTGTTTGGCTGGCTGCTTTGATCGAGCCCGAACGCATGAACCCAGCAGACGCATGATCGGAAAGACTGGCCGCGATCAGGTTGTCGCTGAGTGATTGTTCCAGAAAGAGGCCTTCAGTCTTGCGTTCCTCGGGAACAAACCCGACCCCAGCACGCATCGCCTGCCGCAAGGACGCAAAGTTAACAGGCTTGCCGTGCAGTCTGATCTCCCCGGTCGCGCCATGCATCAACCCGACAATCGATCGAACAATCTCGCTGCGGCGAGCGCCCATCAACCCTGCCATCCCTACAATCTCTCCGGCTTTAATGGAGAAAGAAATGTCTTCGAATTCATTTGGATGGGTTAATTCTTGGACATGCAAAACCTCTTCGCCGTTAACCTTACCTGACCGCGTGACATCACCGGGGTGAGCGCCGCCGATCATCTCGGCGACGACTTGTTCCTGAGAAGTTTCCGAAACCGGTAAAGTGCTGATGTGGCGCCCATCTCGCAAAACGGTAATGCGATCCGAGATCTGGAAAATCTCGGCCATATGGTGGCTGACATAGACGATGCCAATCCCTTTCTTTGTCAGGGACTTTAGGACTTCGAATAGTGCGTCTACTTCGTCGGGTGCCAATGCCGATGTCGGTTCATCCAGCAAAAGGACGCGGGAATTCAACGACAGAGCCTTGGCGATTTCAACAATCTGGCGGGAGCTGATCGGCAAGTTTTCCACGGGTGTTGAGACGTCGATATCCAGACCGAATTCCGCCAGCAACGCCTCCGCTCGGCGGCGCAGTTCGGGCCAGTCAACAACGCCGAACCGGGTGGGTACGCGGCCCGCGTAGATGTTTTCTGCAACAGAGAGCGCGCCAGCGAGGCTGAGCTCTTGGAAAACACAGCCGATGCCCAGGGATTGCGCATGCGACGGGCTTTCGACCCGCTGTTCCTTGCCGTCGCACAGGATACGCCCAGCAGAAGGTTGGTGAAGTCCATAAAACAGGTCGAGACAGGTGGATTTTCCGGCGCCGTTTTCCCCGCATAGCGCGTGAACTTCGCCGGGTCTCAATTCAAAGTCGACGCCATCCAAAACAATGTTCGTGCCGAAGCTTTTGCCAACCCGATCCAGCTGGATCAGTGGCTGTAGCCCCGGTGAGTCAGGTTTCATTGCTGGCGTCATACAAGCTTCCTCCCGTCTTTTGATTGGCATCTGATATCTCAGATGTCAACTGAAAAAGAAAAGACCGTGAGGTGCCCAAAAGAAAGGGGCGGCGCCGTTCTGGCCCGCCCCCGTCACAACGAAGCTACGTTTTTGCTAGGATGCGGTCGCTCCTTCGAGGACGATGGCGGCGCTTTTGTAGGCTTGTCTGGTGCGGTCAATATGCGCTGTGAGAAGAGATTTGATTTTGGCCATGTCACCTTCGCGAACGGCAATAGCGATTTTCGAATGCTCGTCGAAGGAGAGCTCAGTATGCTGTGGCAGCTTCGCCAAATGGGTTCGCAATGCGGCAATCTTACCGATGTAGCGTGTATAGCTGGCCGTCAGATAATCGTTACCGGCATGTTCAAAAATCAACTGATGAAATTTGGTATCCAGTGAAAGGTAGCCCTTTTCATTACCTCGCCTGCGTTCCTTCTCCATGTCCTTCACGACACGCTGCATGTCGCTGGCAAGACCTTCCGGGTTCCGCAACAACGCAAGTTCAAAGGCGGCAGTTTCGATAGCCTGTCTGAAATCGCAGATCTGAGTCACTTCCGGCTCAGACAGCGAAAAAACGCGTGCGCCTTTTTGAGGCTCGATACTGACCAACCCTTCGTCACGTAATTGAGCGAGTGCTTCGCGTACTGGCGATTTTGATACGCCCAGCTCTTCGGAGATTTTTCGCTCCGACAAAACCTGACCCATTTTCAGGGAGCCATCGATAATACTATTCCGCAAATGTTCCAGTGCGAGTTCACGCAAAGACTTGGGTCTCTCAAGCGCCATCTGAGGATATCTCCAAAAAAAGGTGTTGCCAGATGCAAGATATCTGATACACCAGATTAGGCAAGCTGGTATATCAGATATCAGAATGTATTTGGGAGATCAAAAAGTGCGCGCAGAGTTGGTCGTCGATTGTAAGAACCAGCACGGGGAAGGGATTTTCTGGAATCCCGCCGATGGTCTTGTCTGGTGGACCGATATTGAAGGCTGTGCGCTTTGGTCATTTGATCCTGCAACGTCAGACACCGCCTCTCATGAGATGCCGGAGCGCGTGTGTTGCTTCGCGCCGCGCGCGTCTGGCGGTCTGATTGTTGCTTATGCGGATCGAGTTGTCTTGTTCGATTCGCCGAATAGCGAGCAAACCCTCGTAGCACGATTCGAGCCGAACAACCCAGAAACACGGCTGAACGACGGGCGAACCGATCGCCAGGGGCGATTGATTGTCGGAGGCATGAATGAAGTTTCTGGTAACGCCGACTCGTCGGTCATCTGCGTGGATGAGGATTTGAGTGTACGGACGATTATCGAAGGAGTGTCTTGCGCCAATTCGACTTGCTTTACGTCCGACGGTGAGACGATGTTCTTCGCCGATACCCCGGATCGGGAAATCGTCGCATTTGATTACGACACCCGCAGTGGAACCGTTTCGAACCCTCGGCAGCACGCTTCTTTTAATGATGAACCTGGCTTGCCTGATGGGTCCTGTGTTGATGCCGAAGGGGGTGTCTGGAACGCCGAATGGGAAGGCCATCGCATTGTTCGAGTCGCACCTGACGGCACGATAGATCGCGTGATCGAGGTGCCTGTCTGGAAGCCCACCTGTTGCGCTTTTGGTGGCCCTGATCTCGACACGCTGTTCATCACGACCTCAAGGCTGATGAGTGACGAAGCAACTTTAACAAAAGAACCGGAATCCGGCGGCCTCTTTGCTGTGAAACCCGGCGTTCGTGGCGTGATCGACGCGCCATTCAAAGGATAACCAACGAAATTCTGGAGGAGAAAACTATGTTGAAAACGCTAATGACCACTACGCTTGCCGCAGGGTTCGCCACGCTGGCAACGGTCGCTCTGGCGGAAAATTATCCAGCGCCGGTTCCACTTGAGGACGGGGCACAAGCGCCGATTGATGCGATAGAACCCAAGAACGAAACGTTCCGGATCGCGTATATGCCGCCGGCGACCGAGTTCAACTACTACATCGCCATCGGTGAAGGCATCAAAGCGGTTGCTGCTGAGGCCGGGGTCGAAGTGTTCATGCTTGCGCCCCAGTCCGGTGCGGACATCAACGGCCAAATGGGCATGATCCAGGATGTGCTGACGCAGGACGTGGATGCGATAATCTTTGGAACACACGATGAATTTGCTGCGGCACCACTGCTGAAGCAGGCCGTCGACAAGGGCATGGCAGTTCTGATGATCAACTCGGACATTCCGAACTTCCCGACACCCATTCATGGCGTTGTCGGGTACTCTCAGCGCAACGGCACGCATGCTATCGCTGACTGGGCCATTGAGACTTATGGCGATAAACCGTTGAAGGTCGGCATTATCGAAGGGCAGCCTGGCTATCACTCAACCGAGCGTGTGGGTGGCTTCCTCGATGGTATCGAGGGCAACGAAAACTTCGACGTTGTGGTGTCTATCGACGGTAAATGGAACGTTGAGGGCGGCAACACTGCTGGTATGGACATCCTGCAGTCGAACCCCGATCTCGACATGATCTTCGCGGCGAACGACTACATGATCATCGGGGCGTCCTTTGCTGCGAAGGCACTTGGCCGCAATGACATCGTTCTTTTGGGTAACGATGGCGACACGTCCGGCCTTGAAGAAATTGCGGCTGGCAACATCACGGCAACCGTCAACACCTCACCGTTTTTGATGGGTAAGGCGGCTATGCACGCAACCATTGATGCGCTCAACGGGTCCTATCCCGGCGGCTGGATCGAAACGCCCACATCAATTGAAGACAAAGACGGTGCGATCAACGTGCTGCAAGAGCCAGAAAAGCTCTTCCCGCAGCCGTCCAAAGAGTACTGAGCTTTCTCCCCGCTTCCCGGTGGCGCGTGCGCGTGCTGCCGGGTCGCAAACCGACCGAGTTTCACTTTTGTCGAGGCAATCGCAATGACACCCGCAACGCCACTTTGGGAGTTTGTCGATATCACCAAGGCCTATCCTGGGGTACTGGCGAATGACAAGGTCAGTATCCGGCTTATGCCCGGTTCCATTCATGGGCTGCTGGGTGAAAACGGCTGTGGCAAGTCGACTATGATCAAGACACTGTCCGGCGTGCAGCAACCCGATAGCGGTCAAATCCTGCACAATGGCAAGCCGGTCACGATCAGCGACCCGCAGGCGGCACGTGAACTGGGCGTCGCAACAGTTTTTCAGGAATTCTCTATCGTGCCCACCTTGTCGGTTGGCGAAAACATCTTCCTTGGCAATATGCCTCGGTCCCGCTTTGGCGTGATCGACTGGGCCAAGGTCCACAACGAAGCCGCGCGCGTTTTGGCGGAAATGGATGTCGATGTTTCTCCCGAAACGATCACCGGCTCGCTATCGGTAGGCGAGCAACAACTGGTCGAGATCGCGAAAGCCGTCGCGATGGACGCCCGCATGATCATCCTGGATGAGCCAACGGCGGCATTGGGTGAAGATGAAATTGAACGCCTGCACCAGTTACTGCGCAATATGCGTGAACGCGGAACCGCTATTCTCTATGTGTCGCACAGGCTGGATGAGGTTGAACGGATCGTTGATGAAGTGACGATCCTGCGCAACGGCTGTGTTGTGCGTGCAAGTGGCGAGACCAAGATCAACGTCTCTGAAATTGTCAGCGCAATGGTCGGTGAGGACATTGGTGAGCACTATCCCAAGGAGCAGAACGCGACCAAGGATGTTGTGCTGGAAGCGGCAGGTCTGGGCACCAATTCGGGCGTGAAAGATGTATCGTTCTCGTTGCACCGGGGTGAAGTTCTGGGCTTGGGTGGTGTATTGGGCAGTGGCCGCACAGAGATTGCCCGCGCCCTATTCGGGACAGATGAGCTAACCGCCGGGCAGATATCACTGAACGGCAAACCGGTTCGCTTTCGCCGGGAAATTGATGCGATCCGTGCGGGTTTGGCTCTTGTTCCAGAGAACCGAAAGTTTGACGGGTTGTTCTTCAATTTCCGCGCAAGCGGGAACGTAACCGCAGCCTCCCTCGGCGGGCTTAGTCGGTTCGGCGTGTTGAATCTCAAGGCGGAAGAGCAAGCCACCCATGACCTGATCCGCGATTTGGAAATCTCGACCCAAGCTGAGGAAAAGACGGTCAACTTCTTGTCTGGTGGTAATCAGCAGAAGATCGTGATTGCACGTTGGCTGTTCTCAGCTTCTGACATCCTGATCCTTGATGAACCGACACAAGGGATCGATATCGGCGCTAAGATCGCTGTTTACAAGCTGATTAACAGGCTCACGCGGGCGGGAAAATCGATCATTCTGATCAGTTCAGACCATGATGAGTTGCTTGCGATGAGCGATCGAATTGCCGTCGTGCAGCACGGAACGATAGTGCGCACGGTCGATGCATCCGACCTTACTCATGACGACCTTGTGCGCGCATCCGCCGACACTCCTCAATCCAAGCCTAAGGAGGCTTTCGCATGAAGCGGATCTTTGACACCCAGTTGATCGGACCATTTGCAGCAATGGTGATCGTCGCATTGATCGTGGCACTTACGACGGAACGCTTCCTGAACCCGGGTAACCTTTCAAACCTGTCCCTACAGGTAAGCATCGTGGCCTTGATCGCAATCGGGTCTACTATCGTGATCTTCGCTGCGGGCATCGATCTGAGTTCCGGGTCTATGGTGGCGTTGCTGACCATGATCCTTGCGCAGATGTTGAAATTTGTTGGCATTCCATTGGTACTGGCATTGCCACTCATTCTTCTCATGGGCGGATTGCTTGGTCTGTTCATTGGGCTGATAACAGCCTACGGGCGTATCCCGTCTTTCATCACAACATTGGCAGCGTTGATTGCCTTCAGGGGCCTTGCGCTGACCTTCAACAATGGATCGCCGATCTTTTCGCTGGATCCGGCGCTGGAGCCAATATTTTACGGCAAGCTGTTCGGCGTTCCGATGCCTTTCTTCTACCTCGTGTTCTTCTACGTCCTTGCCGCGTTCACTATGAACTTCACGAAACTCGGCCGTGAGATCTATGCCGTGGGTGGCAACCCAGCCGCTGCCGTTCTGACGGGCATCAACGTACGTAAAGTTCAGACGACGACATTTGTCATCGCAGGTTTCATGACTGCGGTTGGTGCGATCCTGATGTCAGCGCGCCTCAACTCTGGTTCACCCAACTATGGCCAGACGCTGGAACTGCAGGCCATTGCCGCTGCTGTAGTTGGCGGAGCCAGCCTTGCAGGCGGCCGCGGCAACATCCTCGCCACGCTGATGGGGGCGATGACAATCGTTATCGTCCAGAATGGTTTGAACCTGAACGCTGCGCCATCTTCGGTTCAGAACATCGTGCTGGGCCTGATCATTCTGTTGGCCGTCGGCATAGACATGTGGCGCGCGGAAATTTCGGGCTTGATGGGTCGAATGTTCGGTCGCCCTTCATCGCAGCAGTCATCTAACGTTAAGAAGGAGGCCTGAGATGGATCTGGGGCTCAAAAATAAGCTGGTTCTGGTGACTGGCTCAGGTTCCGGCATCGGCAAAGCCACTGCCCGGGTCTACCTGGAAGAGGGCGCGCGGGTCATCGTGCATGGCCTGACCGAGGCGGAAGTGTCCGACTGCGTCGACGACCTATCATCTTTGGGCGACGTTGAGGGCATTGCGGCCGACCTAACCAAGACCCCAGATGCAGAAACACTAGCGGATTTTGCGCGAGCTCGCGGTGCCGTAGACGTTCTGGTGAATAATGTCGGCATCTTTTCGGTTAAGCCGTTTGAGGATCTCACGGATGACGACTGGATGCATTACTTCAACATCAATGTCCTGTCCGCCGTTCGGATGAGCCGAATTTTCCTGCCTGACATGCTTGGCCGGGATAAGGGATCTATCATCAACATGGCCAGCGAAGCGGCAGTGAAACCACTACCTCAGATGGTGCACTATTCTGTCACTAAAACTGCCATGTTAGGTCTAACACGCGGCATGGCAGAATTGACAAAGGGGACAAAAGTCCGGGTTAACTCGATCCTGCCTGGTCCAACCTGGACCGAAGGTGTCGAAGCCTATTTTGACGGCCTCGCCGATCAAAAGGGTGAGCCGCTCGACGCGATCGTAGACAATTACTTCAAATCAGATGAGCCCACATCGCTCATACAACGCTTTGTCCAACCAGACGAAGTCGCCCGCATGATCGTCACGATCTCTGCAAGCACAGCCTCCAATGGTTCTGCGCATCGGATCGAAGGCGGCATCGTTCGCAATATTCTTTAACTGCTAACTGGAGGAGCCTGCTATGGCCGCTCTTACTTTCTCTCACATTGGCATCACAGTTCCCGACCTGGAAAAAGCCGTGGAGTTTTATTCCAAAGCATTCGGCCTGTACGTGCTGATGGAACCAACTGAAATCCTGCATGACGAAAGCGCCATCGGTCAGATGTGCGACGATGTGTTTGGGGAAGGTTGGGGAAGCTTCCGTATCGCGCACTTGTCAATGGGCGACGGTGTTGGCATCGAATTGTTTGAGTTCCCGAAGACCGTCGAAGAAGAACGCCCGTTTGAATATTGGCGGCGTGGCTTGTTTCATTTCTGCGTACAGGACGAGGATCTGGAAGGTCGCATCAAGGTTATCGAAGACCTGGGCGGACGCCAGCGCATGAGCCAAGTGCGCAAGTATTACCCAGGTGAAAAGCCTTATCGCATGGTCTATATGGAAGACCCGTTTGGCAACATCTTCGAGCTCTACAGCCACTCGTACGAATTGACCTATTCGGCGGGTGCTTATGACTGATCGCGTCGACTTTCCCCCCAGAACGGACAAACCCAAGGTTGTGATAACCGATTACGACTTTGGTGATGTTGCCGTTGAGACGGAAATCCTGGAAGCCGCAGGAGCCGAGGTGATCGCGCTTCAGGCCAAGCGCCAGGAAGACCTGTTTGATCTCGCGCCGCATTGCGCAGCGATGATGAACCAATATGCCCGGATCGGGAAGGAAACGATTACGCGGATGCGGAACTGCGAGGTCATCGCGCGTTATGGCGTAGGCGTAGATATCGTGGATGTCGGCACAGCAACGGAACAAGGCATCCTCGTTACCAACGTGCAAAACTATTGCACCGAGGAAGTTGCCGATCACGCGATTGCCCTTTGGCTGACCTTGGCGCGCAAGTTGCCCGACTATGATCGGGCCACTCATGCAGGGGTCTGGCAGTGGCAAAGCGGGCAGCCGGTCTATCGGTTGCGTGGGCGGACGATGGGTGTCGTCTCGCTGGGAAAAATAGGGCAAGCCATCGTAGCGCGGGCGCAATCTTTCGGAGTTACGGTCATCGCCTACGATCCGTATTTGCCAAGAGAAGTCGCGGCAAAGATTGGGGTCGAGCTGGTGAGCAAGCCTGAATTGCTGGCAAGGTCCGACTATATCCTGATGCAGGCGCCGATGACTCCGAACACGCATCACTTTTTGTCGGATGCCGAATTCTCGGTCATGAAACCCGGTGCGATACTCGTGAACACTGGACGCGGACCAACGGTCGACAACAAAGCCCTGTTCCGGGCGCTGACCGAAGGCCATCTGGCTGCTGCAGGGCTCGACGACCCCGAAGAAGAGCCAGCCAAGCGCGCCAACTGGACGCCTGATGACAACCCGTTGTTCACACTGCCCAACGTCCTCGTAACACCACATGCCGCCTACTATTCCGAGGAATCAATACACGCAGCGCGGGTTACCGCGGCTACGCAAGTGGCCAAGGTCCTGACAGGACAAAATCCCGACTACACAGTCAATGCCGACGCATTGGCCGTATCTACCGCATAACAGGAGACAAGAATGCCAGACGTCAGCACGGACCTCAGGGTTTTCAATGATTTTGAAAGAAACCCGGAACTTCTCAAAAAATTCGACAAGGTGTTGGAGGCGTACTCTGCCGCTGCCATTTTTGCGGATGTGCAGTACCGAACAGGCGTGATGGACAGCGCCATCAAACCCGCCTTCCGCGCCAAGGTGACAGGCCAGGCCGTGACGGTTCAGCTTTCAAAAGGCGACCTGGTCGACCCATTGCGAGCGCTTGAAATGGGACAACCCGGGGACGTGATCGTTGTGGACGCGGGTGGAGATCGTCAAACGTCGGTCTGCGGCGGTTTGATGGGTGGTCTGGCCAAGAACCGTGGCATTCGCGGTATGATCGTCGATGGCACTGGGCGCGACACAGATGAGTTGGAAGACATCAACTGGCCAATCTGGACGCGCGCGATCACGCCGCGCGGAACGCACACGATGTTCTCGGAACGTAAAGAAGAACTTTCGATTAATGTGCCCATTGCCTGTGGGGGCGTCGTCGTAAACCCCGGAGATTTCATCGTAGCTGATCTTATGGGCGTCGTTGTGGTTCCACAGGAAATTGCCGAAGAAACCGTGCGCCTTGCTCAAGAGCAGGCTGACCGTGAAGAGGAAACCCGTAAATGGGTGGCCCAAGGCAAAACCGTTGAGGATCTGCTGAATGAATTCGGTCGCATCTGAGCCAGCGCTGATCGGCGTAGATTGGGGCACGACATCGTTCCGTGCATTTCTCATCGGTGCGGAGGGCGAGGTGATCGATGGGGTCTCGTCGCCTGAAGGCATCATGCAGGTTGCGGGGCAAACCTTTGACGCGGTCCTTGATCGTCTCATCGGCCCTTGGGTCTCCAACACTAACCTGCCGATCCTGGCATCCGGCATGATAACCAGCCGCAATGGCTGGGTCGAAACGCAATATGCCGAAATGCCGCTGGGTGCTGGCGGTCTGGCGCGGGCGTTGGTCCCCCACGAAGCGGCCAACGGAGCGCGCATTCACTTTGTGACTGGTGCGTCGACAGAACATGCCGGAGGACCCGACGTAATGCGCGGCGAGGAGACCCAGATTATCGGGGCATCTTCGCTCGGTTTAAGCGAAGGTATGTTCGTGATGCCGGGAACGCACAGCAAATGGGTTCAAGTTGCGGATGGGAAGATCGTGGATTTCTCGACCTACATGACAGGTGAGATCTTTTCGGCGCTGAAAGAACACACGATCCTTGGCACCTTGATGAAAGAGGACGCCTTCAGCGAAGACGCCTTCGTGATGGGCGTCAAGGCGGGCCTCAGTGGTGAGTCGAACCTGCTGCACAGCCTGTTTCACGTTCGGACGCTTCCTCTCATGGGTAAAATCCCAAAGGTTGCCACGGCCGACTACTTGTCGGGCTTGTTGATCGGGACCGAGGTTGCTGCCGCGACCGGCGCATTAGAAGACGTCGGCACGATCACTGTTGTTGGACGAAGTGATTTGTCTGACCGATACGAAATAGCGCTTCGAACTGCTGGTTTCGACAGCCGTCGCGCGCCTGACGATATTGTCGCGAAAGGGCATTTTCTGATTGCTCGCGCTGCGGGGTTGGTTGGATGATTGACCTCACCGCAGCTCTTGCCGAGAACCCGCTAATTGCGATTTTGCGGGGGCTGGCACCAGAAAATGCGCGCCCGGTGTCTGATGTACTCTTCGATGCCGGGTTTCGGATAATCGAAGTGCCGCTCAACTCACCGGACCCGCTGGAATCGATAGGGCAGATCGCCGTGAAACATGGCGCTCAGACCATCGTCGGCGCTGGCACAGTGTTGACTGTGGATCAGGTCGCGGCGGTTGCTGATGCAGGCGGGCGTATCATCGTGTCGCCCAATATGAACCCGGACGTCGGGCGCGCGGCTGTCGCTCGGGATCTTTATTGGTGTCCAGGAGTCATGACCCCCTCCGAGGCCTTTACGGCGTTGGATATCGGAGCATCGGTCCTCAAATTCTTTCCGGCGGAAATGGTGTCGCCAGCTGCCATTTCTGCCATGCGCGCCGTATTGCCTGCAGACGCAGTCGTCGCTGCGGTAGGGGGCATAACGCCGGATACGATGGCGCCGTATCATGCCGCGGGTGTAGATGGATATGGGCTGGGATCCGCACTGTTCAAACCGAGCTATACATTGGATGATATCGGCAGGCGCGCGCGCGCCTTCACCAGTGTATTGGAGGAACTTGGATGAAACAGGCCTTTGTAACGGGCGGTACGCGAGGGATTGGTGCGGGTGTTGCACGGTCGTTGGCAGACGCAGGTTGGTCCGTCATTGCCGCATCCGCCTCCCAATCCGAATTGGATGCATTCGAGCCTCGGGACGGGTTAAAGGTGCAGCTCTTGGATGTCACCGACCAGACGTCCATCAATGATGTATTCGGCGAACTCACGGGTCTCGATGCCTTGGTGAACTGCGCAGGTATTCTTTTGCGTGGCGAAGAATATGACATCGACGTCTTCGCCAAGGTGCTCGATGTGAATCTGACTGGCACCATGCGCTGCTGTCTTGCCGCGCATCCATTGTTGGCTGAAGCGAGTGGGGCCATCGTCAACACCGCCTCTATGCTCAGTACCTTTGGTGGGCCTTTGGTTCCGGCGTATTCCGCTTCTAAGGGCGGCGTGGCACAGTTGACCAAGGCGCTCGCAGGTCGCTGGGCCGAAGACGGTATCCGGGTCAACGCCATCGCGCCGGGTTGGATTGAGACAGAGATGACCCAGGGCCTCCGGGAAGACCCTGAACGTACAGCGGGGATCATGGCGCGCACGCCAATGAAGCGCTGGGGGAAACCCGAAGAAGTCGGTGCGCTTGTGCAATGGCTTTTGAGTGAAAACGCCAGTTTTGTGACCGGATCGATCTATCCGGTCGACGGCGGCTATCTCGCTATGTGAGGAAAATCTATGAATGACGATGACACCGCCCGAATGCCATATCAATTGCCATTCCCCAAGGATGCGCAAGACGAGATCGTGATCCCGAATGCCATGAGTGAGGACGACAGACTGTGGGTTCCGCAGGCAGAGAACGTCTGGTTCCGACCGCTCTGCCTGAACCGCTCGCAAGGTTATTGGATGAACCTTCTCAAAGTACGCAAAGCTGGTGTTCTTTCGCGGCACCGCCATCCACAGCCAGTCCACGGCTTCGTCCTGAAAGGGCGCTGGCATTATCTGGAACATGATTGGGTTGCGGAAGAAGGGGGATATGTCTTTGAGCCGCCGGGTGAGACTCATACCTTGGTCGTTCCCGACGATGTCGAAGAGATGGTAACCTATTTCCAGGTCAATGGCGTGATGTGCTATGTTGATCCGTGGGGCGAGGTTACTGGCTACGAAGATGTCTTTACCAAGATTGATCTGTGCCGAAAACACTTCGCGGAAATCGGTCTTGGAGAAGATTACGTTGAACAGTTCATCCGGTGATGCGCCGCGTTTCGCCCTCGTAGCCCATGATGCGCGAAAGGACGAAATCGTTGAATGGGTGGGTCTGCAATTGGCCCGCCTGTCCAGAGTACAAATCTTTTCGACAGGGACCACCGGCAGCCGCATTAAGCAAGCCTATCCACAACTGGATGTGACCTGCCTGAAAAGCGGACCACTCGGAGGCGACCAACAGATCGGCGCTATGATCTGCGAAGAGAAACTGGATGCATTGATTTTCTTTGTCGACCCTCTCTCACCCATGCCACATGACGTCGACGTTAAGGCTCTGACCCGTCTCGCAACGGTATATGATCTGCCAATGGCATGTTCGCGCTCAACTGCGGATCTGATCGTCAAGGGGCTGATTGACGAGGATGAAAACGCGCCTGCGTGATACGCCACGCGCCGCAAGCGCCGATCAGCTGGTTCTCAGAAGGTGCTCTGCCAGACTGCCGAGGTTTTCGCTACCAAGCTGGCTCATGTTGGCCTCAATGTCAGCTTTCAGGATGTGAACGAGATGGTCGATCCCTCGTGCTCCGAACGCTGCAACAGCATATTGAAAGGCGCGCCCGACCATGACGAAATCTGCACCTTTCGCCAGGGCACGCATGATGTCCAATCCCCAGGCAACGCCAGAGTCGTAGATCAGTGGCACATCTATACCGACCGCCTCGCGGATGTTGGGGAGTTGGTCAATCACGGCGGGCCCGGCTTCGAATTGACGCCCGGAGTGGTTTGAGACCCAGATGCAATCCACGCCTTCGGCCACCATTTTTTGCGCGTCCTCCGGCCGCAGGACACCCTTGACGATCAGGTGGCCCTCCCATTCCTGCCGCAGTTCGCGCAGGTAGTCCCAATCTGGAATCCCACGGATCAGAGCGCCTGCATGAGTAAAGCTTTCTCGCCCACGCGCGGGGACGTAATCGTCAAAGAACCGCATACGTGGCATGATGCCCTCGCGCAGATGCGCAAGACACCAGGCGGGTCGTGACGCCATTTCTGTCAGCGTGCGCAGGTCAGCTTTTGGAGGCACGGTCAAGTTGGCGCGGCGTTGTCGTTCGCGCCGGCTTTCTTCTGGTACGTCCACCGTGATGATCAGCGTATGAAATCCCGCTGCCTTAATCCTCGGCAGCATGGCGCGACGCAGATCGCCGGAGTTCACCGGGTAATGCTGAAACCATCCGTTTTTTCCAATGTAAGGTGCCACATCCTCCGGTGAAGCAACCGCCACGCTGGACAACGAAAACGGAATATTGTGAGCAACCGCAGCCTTTGCAAGCATCCGCTCTGCTCCTGCCCACATCAGGCCGGACATACCTACCGGTGCTATCCCGAATGGCAGATCGTAAGTTCTACCCATCAATGTAGTCTGTAGGTCGGCCTTTGTTCGGCCGCATAGTACACGCGGCATGAATCCGATGGCGTCAAGTGCGTCCCGGTTGACCTTCAACCCCAGCTCCCGGCCGGTCGCGCTGTCGAGGTATTCGAAGGCAAACTTCGGAATGCGCTTTTGTGCGGTTTTCCGAAGGTCTTCTATCGACGGGTGGGAAAGGTCCAGATCCATCCGGGTCCTCTGTTCTTTGTCTAACGTTTGAAGCTCCTCAGTCGGTCACCAAAGGGATGGCAGGGCCAAGGAAATTGCGGGCACATAGGTGATGAACATCAACAAGATCAGCATGCCGACAAAGAATGGCAGGATCGCCCGGCTGAGGCTTTCGATGGAAACCTTCGAAATGGTACTGGCCACGAACAGGTTCACACCCAATGGCGGTGTGCAGAACCCAATGGCCAGGTTGACCGTCAAGATGACACCAAAAACGATCGGATCGACACCCAGCGCGGTTGCAACCGGCAGCAGGATCGGCGTCATGATGATGATCGACGAAATCGTCTCCATGAACATGCCGATCACCAACAACAGCAGATTGATCAGCAACAGAATGATGATTGGGTTGTCGGACAGGCTGGTGATCGTTGTTGCGAGCTCTGTCGGGATTCTTGCGAGCGTGATCAACCTGCCAAAGGCGGTCGCCATGATCACCAATATCAGAATGGTCCCGCTGGTCTTTGCACTGCCCGCCAAAACCTCTGGCAGGTCCTTGAGGGTGATGTCGCCATAGACGAATATGCCGATGAAAGCTGCATAGACTACGGCCACGGCACCGGCTTCGGTTGGGGTGAAGATACCGCTGTAGATGCCCCCAAGGATAATTACCGGCACCAATAGCGCCCAGATGGAAGACCGGAAGCTCTGCCAGACGCCCGGGCCTGAGAACGTAGTCGTCGATTGCTGAACAACCTCGTCCTTTCGCAGCAGAACACGAGCGACCAACATGAACATGAGGGCAAAAAGGATGCCAGGAACAACGCCTGCAAGAAACAGTTTGCCGATCGAAACCTCGGCAGTAACACCATAGATGATGAAGGGAATACTTGGCGGGATCATTACACCGATCATTCCTGAGGATGCTGTCAATGCGCCGCTGAATTTGCGCGTATAGCCGACCTTTCCCATCTCTGGGATCATGTTCGACCCGATGGCGGCTACGGTCGCAGGAGATGAGCCGGATATGGCTGCAAAAAACACACAGGCGAGCACGTTCACATAAGCCAGCCCACCCCGGATATGACCGATCAGCGCATTGGCAAATCCAACCAGTCGGCGAGACATTCCGCCGTGTTGCATCAGGTCGCCTGCCAATATGAACAGAGGGACAGCAATTAGAGGAAAGGAGTCCGCGCCTGTTACCACCGACCGTGCCAGAAGAACCATGGGTGGTGTGCCATCTACAAAGACCATCACGATCATAGTGGCCAAGCCCAGACAGATGCCAATAGGCACGCTGAAGAGCAACAGGGCAAAGAGCGTCAAGAAAAGCGTTGTTGCAAGCATGCAGGGTTCCTCACGCTTTGGTTCCTGCGATCAGACGCAGGGTTCGGAACAGATGTTGAGTGACGCGGATCGCGGACAGGCCCGCGCCAATCGGCGCCGAAGCATAAAGGATCGGAATCGGTAGCCCCAAAACGACCGAAGTCTGGCTGGCGACAAAAGGCTGTCGGATAAGCTTGATGCATTCAATTGTCAGAACGATCAGAAATCCAAGGACAAGAAGCGCGATCACAACATCCGCGTAAAGCCTTGCGCGCTC
This sequence comes from Ruegeria sp. AD91A, assembly GCF_003443535.1. GTDB lineage: Bacteria > Pseudomonadota > Alphaproteobacteria > Rhodobacterales > Rhodobacteraceae > Ruegeria. The sequence continues at coordinate 151,210 of NZ_CP031946.1, forward strand.
GCTTAGGACATCACGCAGGACCGTGATACGCACATGATCGCCTGTGTGGAATGCATAGCTGACACCAAGCCAGACAAACCATACAAACAGCCAAAGCGTTAGCTCTTCGCCCCATGAAAGAGAGGCATTCAGAATGTAGCGCATGAACACATTGCCAAAGATCAACAAGACAATCGCGGCCAAAAGTGCACTGGCTAAGACCTTTTCGGCATTAATATCGATCCATTTGATAACCGACACCGTTCACCTCCCCTTGAACGAAAGGGGCACCCGAACCTTAATGGCACGGGTGCCCGTATTGGCTGAGTAGTCCGAGGGTCAGCTTCCGCTCGCTGCGGAAACCGCTGCTACCCAGTCGTCATAGGCTTCGGCGCCAACCTCGTCGCGATACTGCAGACGGACGCTTTCGGTTTTGTCTGCAAAGGCTTGTCGCTGCTCGGCAGTCAGTTCCAGAATCTCGACACCAGCAGCACGGATCTGTTCCAGCTGTTCCGCATCTTCGCTTGCGACCAGTTCCGCCTGATAGTCACGTGCAGCGGCCATCGAGTCCCGCACCAGTTGCTGATGCTCTGCGGACAGCGTGTCAAAGAACGGTTTGGAGATGACGGGCATATAGACCGCAAAGACATGGCCCGTGGTCGAAAGGTATTTCTGCACCTCGTAGAAACGCTGTGATGTAATAATCGCCAGGGGGTTTTCCTGGCCGTCGATCACGCCTTGCTGGAGAGCAGAATAGACCTCACCAAAGTTCATTGGCGTCGGGTTGGCCCCGAGCGTCTCGAAAGTCGCCACATGCGCCGGAACCTTCATAGTACGCAGCTTAACACCCTCAAGATCCGCGGGGGTTGCAACCGGACGGACATTGTTGGTCACATTGCGTACACCCAATTCAAGCCAGCCAAGACCTACCAATCCCTGGTTTTCGACCCGTGCAAGCATGCCATCACCAGCATCACCATCAAGAACATCAAAGGCGATGTCCTTGGAGGAATACATGTAGGGCAGTTCAATTACTGCAAAAGCCGGATCCCAGCCCGCGAAGAAAGAGGAAGGAGGAATGGCCATTTCCAGAACGCCGGTTTGAACACCTTCGATCATTTCGCGATCAGGGCCCATCTGCGACGAAGGGAATATCTGTACGTCGATCTCACCATTCGAGCCAGCTTCGACCAGTTCTTCAAATTTCAGTAGCGCGCGATGCATATGAAACGCTTCTGCTGCGCCATGCCCAACCTTAATGACTGTTTCAGCGGATGCTGCAAAAGCAAGCCCGGCGGACATGACGACACCAAGCGCCAATGTTGATTTCTTGAACAAGGTTTCCTCCCATGGATTTATTTTTTCGATCTATTATCTGAGATATCAGATATAATATAGAAATCAAGCTTACTTGTGCTATTATGTTAGAGAGACGAAATAGGACGAAGTGAAAATGACCGAGGTTTTGCAGATTAAGCGACCGGATTCTTTGAGTAAAACTGCTGAAGAGCATATACGAAAAGGCATTATCAATGGCACGTTTCAATTGGGTGAATCGTTGCCGGAAGTGAAGCTGTCAAATGCCATGGGCATCAGCAAAACTCCGATTCGCGAAGCGCTATCGGCTTTGAATCTTCAGGGGCTCGTTCAGATCTTTCCTCATCGAGGAGCGTTTGTATTCTCTCTTTCTCAAGAGGACGTGGTGCAGCTTTGCCAGTATCGGCTCATCCTAGAATCTGCAGCTTTGGAGCAGGCGCTTGAAAAGAACCCGTCGGTTCTGATCAATGAGCTGGCTACAATTGTTTCTAAGATGTCAGAAGCGCAGGAAGCGGATGAATTCGAGCAGTATTTGGAACTTGACGCCGAGTTTCACGACGCGTTTTTCAGGTCCTGCGGAAACAGTTATCTGCGGGATGGATATCAAAAAGTCAGTGATATCGTCCAAACTATGCGGACACATCTGTCCAAGCGTTCCAATCGAACGAAGAAATCTTACAAGGAACATCAAGCGATCACATCGCTATTGGGCGAGGGTAAAGTAAGAGCAGCAACGAACACCCTCAAACGTCAAATCACTCGCGGTGAGCGTTCTTATTCCGATTTGGTTGGTCTGAAGCAAGTATAGTTGTTCTGCCATCTGGGTCTTGTCAGAAGAACTTTGCTTGAGCGGGGCAGGGCGGTTGCGTAGCTTTTGCCCATGATCAGGCCTGCCTCTTTTAAGTACTTCAAAACCAGTCCCGAGATCATCCGCCTTGCGGTGATGCTGAACATCCGGTTCCCGCTCTCGCTTCGGAATGTGAATGCTCTAAAAGATGACTAGGTGGATGCCCTTGCCCAGTTCGCTGAATATATGCGTGGACGCCAAGGAACATATCTCGATTCAGATCCTTACTCCGACCGCCGCCAAGGCAATTATCGACCCGAACGACCAAGAAGGGAAAATCGCATGCGGTTCTGACGCCGCGCGAGGGCGCCTTTGAGCGAGCTGTGCGTGGGTATGAAATCTTCGACCTCAAACGTCTGCGATGAAGCGCAAAGCTGCCATTTTCGCTAATTGCAGCGAAGGTCTGCGCCGAGCCCAAAGTGCAAATTGCTGCACCGTGCATCAATGTCGGCAGTGCGCAGTAAACCAGCTTTGCGAAATCGTGAGAATAGGCTTTTAGTCACTGTTCGAACCAAGGCTAATTTTCGGTCTGATACTTCGCCAAAAGTGGGAGCACCACGATGTTTTCTATATGCGAAGTAGGCGCCAGCTCGGTGTCAATCTGGATTGCTCGCAAAAAGTGCGAGTATCCAGCCCCGAAAACACTCCATCTTGCGCGACAAGGACTGTGCGCCAACCCCGTGCTGCTGCACCGAGGATATCGGTGTGAAGAGTGTCACCGCACATCGCGATGCGTTCGGGCGGAATTCCTGGAAGCGTGGCTTCGACCATTTTAAATACTTCCGGAAATGGCTTGCCAAAGAACCTGATGTCTTGAAGGCCCTCATCTGCCAGCAAATGCCCGTAGTGACCGGGCTCCAGTGAGAACCCGAAGTCTCGTGGCGCTGCCAGATCTGCATTTGCGATCACCACTGGGCGCGGGTTCGCCAACAAGCTGTCGCAAAGCATGGATTGTTGAGATTTTTGCCAGATTTCGGTCGAAAGAAACAAGAAACTGTCAACCTGGTCAAAGTCTGTCTGGTCTGTTTCAAGCCTGATCGTCTCGGATAAGATGTCCTTCAGGTCGTCAGACGGCGAGGCGATGCAGCCCCACAGACCGTCGTTCAGGTTTGCCAAGGCTGCGTCGCGGCTGGTTACAATCTCATCTGCGTCAACTTGCATTCCGAGCTTTTGAAACTTGGCAGTCGCGCCCTGGTGATTATAGCTGGCAGCATTGGAAAGAATGCGAATTTGGTGTCCGGCCTCCCTGAGCTCTTTCAAACGAGCTGCAGCCCCGGGAATCGGAGTTTCCCCAACATTTAGGACGCCAAATGCATCAAAAACAAAGGCGTCTACTTCGTTGCGAATATCCAGAAGTGACTCAATATCCAGAGTGGCCGTGTTGAATGTTGCTTTTGGGAGTCTGGGGCGTATGGACTGATAACGCGAAAATATCGAGTTGGCGTCAAGCATGTGTCCAAATGTCCTTTTTGATGGGCGCCCCCGACAGGTCTGACGCAACCCGGAATGTAACATCAACAAAATAAAATGGAAGAAAAAACAACATTTAGTAGTAAGCCATTACTGGGGAGCTTCAAAATTTCGCGATCAATGCATTGTAAAATATAATTCTTTTAAAAATGACGGCCAAACCACCCCTCAGGGTTTTGCGTGGTTCTGACTAAAAAATGTTGTTTTGTTGTTTTTTGGTGATATGGTTTTGGCAACTTGAAGGGGGAAAAATGGCGTCAAAGAAGATCAGACGGAGGGATTTTATCCAGCAGATCGTGCAAGAGCGTGGTGGTGTCAGTGTGGGAGCCTTAGCGGAAATGCTAGGAGTCTCGACGCAAACCATCCGCCGCGATCTGGACATTTTGTGCGACGGTGAGAACCTGCGACGCGCGCACGGGCGGATCGAGCTCGCTGAAAGCCGTTTGAATACCCCGTTTGATCAGAGAGCCGGAACGAACTTACGTGGCAAACGGTCGGTTTCCGAACTTGTTGCGAGCATGATCCCCAATGGGGCGAACGTGTTCCTTTCAATCGGGTCGACTCCGCTCGAAGTGGCCAAGGCACTGTCCGGCCACCAGGAGTTAACGGTCATCACGAACAACCTGAGTGCCGCGATGGCGCTGAGTAATGAAATCTCAAACCGTATCCTTTTGCCAGGAGGCGAGCTGCGCCTGCCCGATCGTGATTTTATCGGCGAAGAAGCAACCGATTTCTTTGACAGGTTTCGTGCCGAGTTCGCAATATTTGGCGTTGCCGGTGTGGCGCATGATGGTGGGTTGTTGGAATTTCATCCAGCTGAGGTTCGGGTGAGAATGAAAATGCAGCAGCACGCAGCCAAATCGATTCTCGTAATAGACAGTAGTAAATTTGGTCGCATTGCGCCGGCATTGGGCGGCAACATCTCGGATGTCGACGTAGTCGCGTGCGACCGTCCACCGGCTCCTGAATTTTCCGACCTCGCAGACAGTTTGGGCGAAGCCATTACTTACTCACAAGGAGAGCGCTGAATATGGCAGAACCATTTGTTCACGTCGACAATATTGCTAAGCGCTGGAATGGGCAGCTTGGCGTCGAGAATATCAATCTTTCGATCCCCCGTGGATCGTTCGTAGCGCTGCTTGGGCCTTCGGGCTGTGGCAAATCAACGACGCTGAGATTGCTGTCCGGACTGGAATTGCCGGATGAGGGGCGGATCGTCATTGACGGGCGTGACCTCACTACTTCTGCCCCTGCAGAACGCAATCTGTCGATGGTGTTCCAGTCTTATGCTTTGTTCCCGCATCTGAGTGTTGCGGAAAACGTTGTCTTTGGCCTCAAGGTGCGAAAAATCGGCGCGGCGGAACGGCGCGAGAAACTGACCCGGGCGCTCGAGATCACTGGCTTGCTGGGCTATGAGCAGCGTAAGCCGGGGGAATTGTCGGGTGGTCAGCGCCAGCGTGTGGCGCTTGCACGTGCGATCGTGGCAAGCCAGCCGCTGTGCCTGATGGATGAGCCGCTTTCGAACCTTGATGCCAAGCTGCGCGCCTCAGTGCGCAAGGACATCAAAAAACTTCAGGTCGATTTGGGCATTACCGTAGTTTACGTCACGCATGACCAAACCGAAGCGATGAGCATGGCCGACATGGTCGTGCTGATGAAAGACGGCCATATCCAGCAGACAGGGTCCCCGGAAGAGCTTTACTACAAGCCTGCCAATACCTTTGTCGCCGAGTTTGTCGGTGCCCCGCCAATGGCGCTGATCAAGTCTGAAGGCGTGCCAGGATTTGAGCGCGCAACGACAATTGGCCTTCGCGCCGAAGCGGTGAAGGTGGTGGAATCGGGCAAGGGCAGACTGACTTGTAAAGTATCGGAATGCGAATTCCTGGGTTCCGAGACATTCATTGGCCTGTCACATCCTGCTGCCAATGGTCTGACCGTATCCATGCCCGGACTGAAACATATTCCGGCAGGAGAAGATCTGGAGATCAGCTTTGCCGATGAAGACCTGCATTTCTTTGACGACATGGGCAAGCGACTGGCCGGGTAGGTCAAGCAACTGAACTTTGGAAAGACAAGAATAACTGTCATCACTGGGAGGAAAAAATGAACGTTATTAAGAAGATAAGTCTGGCCGCCGTCTCGGCCACTGCGCTGACATCGGCGGCGGCGGCTGAGACGGAACTGACAATGTATTATCCTATCGCGGTTGGCGGTGCGCTGACCGAGGTCGTGGATGGCATCGTTGCCGATTTTGAAGCCGCCAACCCTGACATCAAGGTCAACGCGATCTATTCAGGCAACTATGACGACACGCGCGTGCGTGCCTTGTCCGCACTTGCATCGGGTGAACCGGCTCAGCTGGCGGTGATGTTCTCAATCGATGCCTATGATCTGATCGAGCAGGATCTGATCGTGGCCTACGAAGATATCGACGGGGTTAACCCGGACTGGCTAGAGAGCTTTTATCCAGCATTGATGGCCAATGGCCGGATCGAGGGCAAAACCTGGGGCATTCCGTTCCAGCGTTCAACTATCGTCGCCTACTACAACAAGGACCAGTTTCGTGCGGCAGGTCTTGACCCTGAGGCGCCGCCCAAGACCTGGGACGAGCTGATCAGCATGGGCAAGGCACTGACCAACGACGACACCTATGGCCTGATGATCCCATCGACAGGCTATCCCTATTGGATGTTCCAGGCGTTGGCGATCCAGAACGGCAAAGAGGTGATGTCCGATGACGGCCTGACCACCTATTTCGATGACGAAACCGTTGTCGATACGTTGGAATTCTGGCAGTCGCTGTCGCAGGAGCATGGCATCATGCCCACTGGCACCGTTGAATGGGGTACCCTGCGGCAGGCGTTCCTCGAAGGTCAGACCTCGATGATGTGGCATTCGACCGGCAACCTTACGGCTGTGAAGAATAACGCCAGTTTTGACTTTGGCGTCGCCGAGCTTCCAGCCAATGTGCGGCTGGGTTCACCTACCGGTGGCGGCAACTTCTATGTTTTCAAGGAGACATCGGACGAAGAGCGCGCTGCGGCCATGAAGCTGATCGAATTTATGACCTCGCCCGAGCAAGCGGCAGCGTGGTCCATCGCGACCGGCTATATGGGCGTGTCTCCGGCAGCGTATGAAACCGATGCGCTGAAATCCTACACAGAAGAGTTCCCACCCGCTCTCGTTGCCCGGAACCAGCTGGAAAACGCGGTTGCTGAGTTCTCGACCTTTGAAACCGCACGCGTGCGTGAGGGTCTCAACAACGCAATTCAGGCGGCCTTGACCGGCACAAAATCGGCTGAAGACGCGCTAGGGGAAGCCCAGACAGCGGCTGTGCGCCTGCTGCGTGATTACCAATAACCTCAACTCCCTGGCGTCGGGCAGAGATGCCCGGCGCACCCAACCTTGAGGGTCGCTATATGGCAGAGCATGTGAATATCGAGCGTCGTCGACAGGCCATCTACGGTTGGATCCTGTTGTCACCAGCGGCAATTCTACTGACGACCTTTGCGTTTTATCCTTCGCTTGCGACCTTGTGGTCGAGCTTGTTCAGCCGAGAAACCAGAAGACGCCCCAGCGAATTTGTCGGCGGCGAGAACTATGCCGACCTGTTCGCCGACCCAACCTTTTGGAAAGTTGTCGTGAACAACTTGATCTATGCGGGTGCGACCATCCCTATTTCTATTGCAATTGCGCTTTCGATGGCGCTTTGGGCGAACTCCAAGATCCCGGCTCGCGGGTTTGTACGCACCGCCTATTTCACGCCTACGGTCCTGCCAATGATCGCCGCGGCTAACCTTTGGCTGTTTTTTTATACTCCCGGATTGGGTGTGCTCGACCAGATTGGCGGTCTGTTTGGCCTTCCCTCAATCAACTGGCTGGGACAGCCTGAAACTGCGCTGTGGGCTGTAATTATCGTGACGATCTGGAAAGAGGCTGGGTTTTTCATGATCTTCTATCTGGCGGCCTTGCAGACGATCCCTGAGGACCTCAAGGAAGCTGCCGACATTGAAGGCGCCAGCCGCTGGACCTACACGCGCCGGATCGTGCTGCCGTTGTTGATGCCAACGACGCTATTTATCATGGTCAATGCGTTGATCAACTCTGTGAAATTGATCGATCATTTGTTCATCCTGACCAAGGGCGGGCCCAACGACGCCTCCAAGCTTATCCTTTATTACATCTGGGAAATGGCCTTTGCCTTCTTTGATGCGCCCCACGCAGCGGCAATGACCATCCTGGTGCTTGTCGTGCTTGGCGTGGTTGCCGGCGTCAAATTCACCATTCTCGACAAGCGGACCCATTACCAATGAGCGGATTTTCCAGGCATATCGAGTCCTTTGGCGCACTGTTGTTGGCCGTGATCTGGATTTCCCCGCTGGTCTTTGCCTTTTGGGCGGCTTTCCACAGTACCTCTGACGCGGTCAACTTTAACATCACGTCACCATGGACTCTCGACAATTTCCGCACCGCTTGGGAGGGGGCGCCGTGGCTACGCTATTTCCTCAACACCTTCCTTTTAGTGACGGTGATCCTTATTGGTCAGTTCTTTGTCACGACGCTGGCAGGATTTGCCTTTGCCCAGGTCCAGTTTCCGGGTCGGGATTTCGTGTTCATCCTCGTGCTGATGCAACTTTTCATCCTGCCCGAAGTGTTGATCGTGGAAAACTATGCAATGGTGTCACGCCTCGGATTGTTTGACACGATTATTGGCGTCGGAATGCCCTATATGGCCTCTGCCTTTGGCATTTTCCTAATGCGGCAGGCGTTTAAGGGCGTTCCTATAGAACTGCATGAGGCAGCGCGCGTCGAAGGCTGCGGCTGGTTCGGAATTCTTTGGCGAGTCTATGTGCCCTTAGCGCGTCCGACATATCTTGCTTATGCGTTGGTGTCGGTATCGACCCACTGGAACAACTTCCTCTGGCCGCTCATCGTGACCAACTCGCCCGACACACGACCGCTGACGGTCGGCTTGTCGATCTTTGGCGCACCGGAAAATGGTGTGGATATAAGCGTCATTTCGGCGGCAACGATGATGTCCGTTGCGCCCTTGTTGATCGCGTTCCTCGTGTTCCAGCGTCAATTCGTTCAGGCCTTCCTGCGCGCGGGGATCAAATAGTCGTGGCGACATTTCTTCATCTAAGTGACTTGCACGCGGTATCGCGCGGCGATTTATGTTCAGGCGTGCTTGATACCCGCGCGATCCTGATTGGGGTCATCGACCGATTGATTGAAAAAGGTGAAGCTCTTGGCCCGCTCGACGCGGTTCTTGTCACTGGTGACGTCAGCGAAGATGGCAGCCCGGACAGTTACGATTTCGCGCGCGCGCAACTGGAGCGGTTTGACCTGCCGATTTATGTTGTTCCTGGAAACCATGATGTGCGCAAGCCAATGCAAAAGGCCTTTTCGGGTTTGGACATCATGCCGGCGGACGGGCTTATCGATTGGGCGGACACGGTGGGCGATACCCGTGTTATCGGGCTTGATACGCTCGTTGAAGGACAGGGTGGTGGCAGGCTGCGCGTGGAGAGTCTTGATCTTTTGGAGCGGGAGCTTTCTGGTTCTGACGGGCCGGTTGTCGTTATGTTACATCATCCGCCGTTTAGCACCGGAATTGATTTCATGGATGTTATCGGATTGGAGAACCAATCCGATCTGGCAGAAATTCTTGCAGCGCACTCTGGAGAGATCACGGTGTTGGCTGGGCATGTCCACGGCGTTCACATTGGTCGCGTTGGCGGTCACGTTGCCATGACAGCGCCGGGCCTTTGCAGCGGTTTTGCACTGGACCGACGCGCGGTGGCTCCGGTAGGTTTTTTTTCTGGACCTACGGGCTGCGCAGTTCTCGAGACCGGAAAGAGCGGTATATGGAGCGCTGTTTCGCTAGACGCTGCCGAAGGACCGTATTCATTCTGAAGTGGCCGGATTGGCCCGGAAACCAAAGACTCGGTGATGATGGATAGCTCACCCATAATTATTGTTTTGAATTTGGCTGCTGCTGCGGCACTTCTGATCTGGGCTGTTCGCCTTGTGCGCACCGGTTTTGAGAGAGCCTTTGGAAGCCAGCTGCGGCTTTGGTTGCGTCGGTCGACGGGAAACCGTTTTGCCGCAACGGCAACCGGCACGCTGACCGCGATCCTGCTGCAAAGCTCCACTGCCGTCGCAATGCTGCTTGCCGGGTTCATGGCCGCGGGTTCGGTCGGCGGCACCGCCGGGTTGGCCATTATTCTGGGGGCGGACCTTGGCTCTGCCATCGTAGCCCAGATCATGAATTCCCGGATTGCTTTGCTGACGCCCTTGCTACTTTTGATCGGGGTGGTGATTTTCCTGCGCAGTTCCCGGCGCAGCGTGCGCCAAGTTGGTCGGATCCTGATTGGGTTGGCCCTGATTTTTCTATCGCTTGACCTTATTCGCGATGCCAGCGCGCCGCTGGCAAACAGCGAGGCCGCTTCGGGGGCCTTGATTTACCTGTCTGCTGATCCGTTGACGGCATTTTTGCTGGCGGCGTTTTTTGCCTGGCTGGTACATTCCAGCGTTGCAGCGATATTGTTGTTTGCAACTCTTGCGGCTCAGGGCGTTCTGCCCCTGTCGGCGGCCTTTGCCATGGTTCTTGGCGCCAATCTAGGCGGTGCCTTTATTGCGTTTGTTCTGACCTTGCAGGCCGATGTCTCGGTGCGGCGGGTCGTGTCTAGCAACTTGTTCCTGCGTGGCGGTGGGGCGGGGCTGGTGCTGTTTTTGCTCCATCGACTTGACGGTGTTGACCTTGTTCCCGGGGGCAGCCCCGTACAGCAGGTTTTGAACCTGCATCTTCTGTTCAACCTTGCGCTTCTTGTTGTCTGTATTCCGTTTCTTGGCCCGATAATGCGTTTGGCGGAGAGTATTTTCGCTGATGATAATAAAAACAGCGCCAAGACCAACGGACGCACGGCCCTGGATCCTTCGGTTCAGAACCAGCCGTCGCGCGCCTTTGCCTGTGCGCATCGTGAGTTGGTCGAAATGGGCAATAGGATCGAGATCATGATGCGGGAATCAATGTCACTTTTTGACAATTACGATGATGCCATTGCTCAAAAACTGAAGATGGAAAAGGTCGAAATTGACCGAATGTCGCTCGACCTGCGGGTTTATTTGTCTGGTGTCAAAAGCGACAATCCGAAAGAGGACACCGGTACGCGGGCATTTGATCTGTCCGGCGTGGCGGTGAACCTTGAGGCCGGGGCAGATACAATTGCACGGAAAATGGTCGAATTGGCCAAGCGCAAGAGTGCGGAAAACGTGAGCTTTTCGGAAGAGGGCTGGCGGGAACTGACCGATTTCTATGACCGTGTGTTGCGCAACGTTCAGTACGGAATCGCTGTACTGATGACTGAGGATGCCGGGGCTGCACGGGAGCTGGTGCAGCAAAAGGAAATGATCCGCGAAATCGAGAGAAAGCTGGAGCGCGCGCACCTTACCCGGCTGCGTGCTGGAGTGTCCGAAACCATCGAAACCAGTGCAATTCACCTTGATCTGTTGCGCGCCCTGAAAATGTTAAACACGGCATTCGCGATGATCGCCTATCCGCTTTTGAAAGAAAGTGGACAGTTGTTGGAAAGCCGATTGGCAAATGAATAGACGGTTTCATAGAGTGATGAAGATACAGTCTTTTCATCGATTGTGGTATTCGCAATCGCCCTATTGGATATTTCCGAACTGCTTGGCGGCAAAAAACCTATGTCTGCTGTGGGCTGGCCAACCGCCATTGTTTGCTATTATGCCGATGGCGGCTTCGTCCGCATAGCGGTCGCTCGAAATATTCAGGCGAACGTCGGCATTGAGCCCATAGGCGACATAGGTGATGAGCGTAGTATTTGTCGTTTGGGCGGAACAGGAAGTTTGCTGTATTCGCAAAAGATCGACGGGCCGGAAAATACACGAACTTTTATCAATAGGCCTGTCCGGAACCTGCCAGCTGCGGTCTGGCAAAAAAAGTGCCGAGTGATGCTGTCAACCGGCTTTTGGTTCCGGATGGGAAGATCTGCAAACCTGAAGGAAAAGACACTGGCCGCACCTCGCAAACCTGGCATGGCATCGGGACAACATTTTTTTCAAAGTGGCCGCCGAAGGTTCCGCTCCTTGGGAATAATTATTAACTTGCGAATATGAAAAACTTAATTTCCCGCGGCATATCGAAGGCCCTTGGCCGTGGCAGACCACAGCCACTCGAAAACTCAGAGGCTATTCCGGAGGAAATTAAGAGTACTCAAATGCCACGGGAACAATCCGAAATCTCGTCGCGCTGTCTGTCGATTGATTTGGAAGTTGATCCCAAGGAAGCCAAGTTGTTTGCCTTTGCAGCCGTGCCGGAAGGCGATGGAGAGGGGATTATTCATCGGAAAGGTGATCCGAAGGCCGCGCTTGAAAAGCTCGACTTGTTTTGCGCCGGTTTCGCACATGTCATTGGTCACAACATTCTGCGCCATGACCTGCCGCATCTCATGGCGGTCTCGCCGCGCTTCGCAAAGCTCGCGGACGGACCGATTGACACGCTGTGGCTCAACCCCTTGGCGTTCCCGCGCAATCCCTACCATCATTTGGTCAAGCACTACCGCGATGGGCGGCTTCAAAGTGGTCACGTCAACGATCCCGAGCTCGACGCGCGTCTTGTGTTCGAGGTTCTTCACAACCAGATCGACGCCTTCGTCTCGCTGAACACGTTGTCGCCAGAAACGATGATCGCCTATCACTGGCTGTGCTGCCGAGGTCCCAGTAGCGTCGGATTTGATCGGTTGTTCAGCGACGTGCGCGGGGCGCCCATCCCGACGGAAGCGGAGGCGCACGAGGCCATTCAGGCGTTGCTAAAAGACGTGGCCTGTGGCAGGCAAGTGGACGCTCTGCTCGAGCGGCTCTCGGACACTGGACTGGGTTGGCCGATGGCATATGCGCTCGCTTGGATTTCGGTCGCTGGTGGGGATTCTGTCATGCCGCCTTGGGTGCGGGCGCAGTTCCGTGATGCAGCGCGGCTTGTCAAAGACCTGAGAGATACAAATTGTCGTGATCCGAACTGTGCCTATTGCGCAGAGCACAATGAGCCCACCCGTGCACTCGAACGTTGGTTCGGCTTTCCAAGTTTCCGCCCGGAACCAGTCGACGAAAACGGACGCCCGCTTCAAGAAAAGATTGTGGCGACGGCCATGGAAGGCGACAATTTGTTGGGTATCCTGCCGACGGGCACTGGTAAATCCATCTGTTACCAGATCCCCGCGTTGTCTCGGTTCGACAAGACCGGGGCCTTGACCGTCGTAATATCGCCGCTTGTAGCACTGATGGCAGACCAGGTTCAGGGCTTGGTACGGGCCGGAATTTCCTCAGCGGTTACGATTAACGGGTTATTGTCTTTGCCCGAGCGTCAGGATGCGCTCGACAAGGTGCGGCTTGGGGATGCTGCGATCCTTTTGATTTCGCCCGAACAACTGCGCAGCACAACAGTTCGGTCTGTTCTGGCACAGCGCGAGGTGGGACTTTGGGTACTGGACGAGGCGCACTGCGTGTCTAAATGGGGACACGATTTCCGACCCGACTATCGCTACGTTTCGCGGTTTATCAAGGAAAGCTCAGGCGACGAACCGGCTCCGGTGCTTTGCTTGACCGCGACAGCGAAGCCGGACGTCGTGCAGGACATCCGCAGTCATTTCAAAGAGCGGTTGGGGTCCGAGCTGGTGTTGATCGACGGAGGCGCATCACGGTCGAACCTGAGTTTCCAGGTGCTGCCAACGCAGCGGGCAACCAAGATGGCCGATATCCTCGACACGATCGAGGTCAAGCTTCCGCGTGAGGGCGTGTCGGGAGCGGTCGTCTATTGTGCGACCCAAAACGCTACCGAGCGCGTGGCGGAGTTCTTAAAACAACAGGGCATCGCCGCTGAACGGTATCACGCAGGCCTCAGCCCCGATGACAAACGTGAGATTCAGGAGGACTTCCGCGTCGGCAATCTCCGCGTGATCGCAGCCACCAACGCCTTTGGGATGGGGGTCGACAAGCCGGACATCCGTCTGGTGGTTCACGGGGACGTGCCTGGGTCGTTGGAAAACTACCTGCAAGAGGCGGGTCGCGCCGGGCGGGACCGCGAGCCCGCAAACTGCATCCTGTTGTTCAATACCGAAGACGTTGATCGTCAGTTCAGCCTCAGCGCGCGTTCTCGACTCGCGCGGCACGAAATCGGCGCGATCCTGAAGGCGCTTCGACGCCTTGATGCTCGGACTGGAAAAGGCGGCGAAATTGTCGCAACACCCGGTGAGATCGTTCATGAGGAGAAAGAGCGAGACTTCCAGCGGGACAGCAACACCGACGATACGCGGGTGAAGACGGCCGTCGCCTGGTTGGAAGAAGCACACCTTCTGAACCGCGAAGAAAACCGGGTGCAGGTGTTTCCCGCCTCGCTCCGAATAAGGAGCATGCGGGAGGTCCGTGAAATCCTGGCATCCGCCGAGATTACCGAGCGGCGGCGCAAGGATCTGGCCGTAATCGTGCAGCATATCATCAACGCGCCGCAGGAAGAGGGCATCACCACGGACGAGCTCTGCGGCGTCAGCGGGCTTACGATGTCGAGCCTACGTAAAGCCTTGGCGGATCTCGAGGCCCTGGGGATCGCAAAGGACGACACAAACATCACCATCTTCGTGCATGTAGGCGTCGAGAATGCCTCGTCGAAGCGCTTCGAAGCGGCATCCCGGTTGGAAGCTGACCTGATTGCAGTCCTTAGGGAGCAAGCGCCAGACGCGGACATCAATGAGGCTGCGCCCTGCCATCTGGCCTCAGTGGCGCAGGCCTTGCGGGAGCGGGGACACGCCTCCGTACGGCCCGATATTGTCGAGGGTTTGCTCCGTGGGATGGCGCAGGATGGCCGCGACATGGACGGCGGAAAAGGCAACATTGGCCTGCGCAAGGTGTCCAAAGGCAGTGTCATGGTGCGAATCCAAAGATCATGGGGGGTAATCGAACAGACCGCTCAACTTCGCAGGCAGGCCGCAGAGCGTTTGGTTTCACACTTGATAAACAAGGCTCAGGCAGGTCTGCGTCGGAAAGACGTTCCTGTCGAGACCACGCTTGGCGACCTTCTTGCAGCGATCAACAGCGATGCGCTGTTGCGAGCATCTGTCAATGATCCAGCAAAACTTATGGACCGGGCGCTTCTTTGGCTGCACGAACAGCAGGTGATGACTCTGGGCAAGGGATTGTCCGTGTTCCGATCCGCCATGACGCTGCACATCAATCCGAAAGGCGGCGCTTTTACCACCCAACATTTCGCGCCGCTCGAAGACCATTACACCGAACAGACCGTCCAGACCCACGTGATGGCGGCTTACGCGAGCAAGGGCATCGACGATATCGATCAGGCCCAGCAGCTCGCGCATGACTATTTCGAAATGGAGCAGTCCGACTTCATGAAAGCTTGGATGCCGGGGAAGATTTCAGAGTTCCGACGGCAGGCAACGCCTCAGTCTTACGCCGAGATCGTCGACAATCTGGGGAATGCGACACAAGAGCAGATCGTGCGTGACGACCGCGAACAGACCAATGTCCTTGTGCTCGCAGGGCCGGGATCGGGCAAGACACGCGTGTTGGTCCATCGCATCGCCTATCTGGTTAGGATCAAGCGCGAAGATCCAAACGGTATACTGGTGCTCGCCTACAATCGTCACGCGGCCGCCGAGATTCGGGAACGCTTGCGTATGCTGATTGGCGAAGATGCTCGCTTCGTCACAGTCTTAACCATCCATGCCTTAGCCATGCGGTTGGTTGGCGCGAGTTTCGCCGGACGGGTAGCGGCCGACGAACCTGATTTCGAGACGCTTCTGATTGATGCGGCACGTCTCTTGCGTGGCGACGGGTTGGACAAAATCGAGGCCGAAGCCTTGCGAGAGACTTTGATCCAGGGGTTCCGCTGGATTCTCGTAGACGAATATCAGGACGTGGGACCAGAGGAATACGCCTTGATCGCGGCGGTGGCCGGTCGCAGTATCGACGACCCCGATCAACGGATTAGCCTGTTCGCGGTCGGCGATGACGACCAAAATATCTACGCGTTTGCCGGCGCATCGGTGCGCCACATCCGGCAATTCGAACAGGATTATTCAGCCAAGCCGGTCTTTCTGACTGACAATTACCGCTCGTCGAAAAACGTCATCAGCGCAGCGAACGCCGTGATCGAAGGATCTCGGGAACGTATGAAAACAGGGCATGGGATTACCGTCGACAAATCGCGGCAAAAGGACCCCGCAGGGAGTATCATGGAAAGCCTCGATCCGGTTGCGCAGGGACGGGTCCAAATCCTTGGCTGCCCGGCCGGAAATGACGCTCAGGCCCTTGCGGCTGTCAACGAGATGATCCGCCTGTCAAAACTGATCCCGGATTGGAGCTGGAAGGGCGCGGCAATCATTTCTCGTGATTGGCGCAAGCTTCTGTCGGTCCGTGATTTTGCCGAGGCGCATGGAATTCCAGTCGAAATGGCGAACGAAAACTTACCAAGTGTTTGGCGCACCCGTGAGATGCGGAGGTTCATCGACGGCCTACGCGAGAGGCACGCAGCCTTGGTCAGTTTGAGCGACCTTACCGAAACCCTGAACACGATACCCTCAAGCCGTTGGACTGACCGTATCGGCGAGGGACTTGGCCAACTTGCGCGTGAAGTTGATGGCAAAGCGCTCCCGAGCCCTGACGTGATGGAATGGTTTGCTGAATGGTCGAAAGACTCATGGGGCGAGCAGCGTGGCCTCAAGTTGTTGACGGCGCATCGCGCGAAAGGCCTCGAATTCGACGATGTCGTGATCCTGGATGGTGGTTGGGAACGGCCCTCGCGAAACGAAGATCAGGACGCGCCGAGGCGTTTGTTCTATGTCGCCATGACACGTACGCGGCGCAATTTGATCGTCATGAGTAACGACAATCACGAATACCTTCCCACCGAGTCGCCTTCCGTCGTCAAGCGGCACGTGGTGCCCGACTTGGCGACAGTCCCTGGCCCGCGCCGGTTCTTTCAATCGCCAGAAATGAAGATGGTCGACTTGTCGTTCGCAGGGCGCCAAGGTGATCGGCACATTGTTCATGACGCGATCGCTGAAGCGCAGGTTGGCGCGCCAATCAAGCTCGCCAGTGTTGGAGATCGCTGGCAGATCGAGGATATTCAAGGGCGGGTCCTCGGGCGGATGGCAAAAGCATTTACGCCCCCGATTGGCACGAAATTTGTCACCGGCGAGATCGCGGCCATCATACACTGGCGTAAGGAAGATGCCGATGAGCGTTTTCATCACCTGATGAAACGCGCCAATTGGGAAGTCGTGGTGCCTGAACTGGTATTCGAAGAGGTCAAAAGCGGCTGAAAGGGTCATCAGAAAGCTTCAGGGCGGCAAGTAAGTCGGTCAAGCCGTCGTTCGCTGCACTTGCAATATAGGACTGCTCGTGGTCGTAATTACACATTCCAACAAACTGATTTATCGGCAACTTTGTCCCGCATCTCGTACATAGGGACCGGTTTGACAAGCGTCAGTTTCCGCCGGAAGCGGTGCTTCGAGATCGAAACCACAGTTGGGCACCCGTCAATGGCCGCTTGGCGTTGGAGACCTCCCTACCGCGATCAGTTCAGGGAATGCGTCGATACGTGCTAAGCCGGCTCAATCTCGGCCAACTTCTCAATCAGCTTACGGTTCAACTCATCCCCATGCGCCCCGAAATGAATTTCTCGATGAACTGTCGGGCAGATTGCTGCCACGTAACGGGGATCGTCAGGCCCATCATCCGATAGCCGCCGGGTATGATGCACCTCAAGATAAGGTCGTCCCGATGGCGTTTGGAATGGCGCTGGTTCTCCGGTTAGTTCACATCTCCCGTTGGCTCGTGCCAAGACGTAGTCACGAACCGTGGCTGACCTCTTTCGATAAGCGACTCGCGCCTCCCGCCAGTTCTTAGCCCGCTGAGGCTTAGCTGCTTTCTGTGCCGCACTACGAAGCCTTTCAATCGGTAATTCTGCCTCGGCTTCATCAGGCTCATCGCGAACGGTCTGCACGTCCGCCGAAGCTCTGACGAGATGAAAGCGGATGCATTCACGGTTGTTTCCGTCAGTGTCTAGACCTTTGAATGTGTCCCACGATTGGCACGCAAATCGCCCAATGAAACGAACAGGAAGCCCTTTCCCTAGGGCCTCGAATAGTAGTAGGCCCCTTCCGTTGATGTCATGGTCTCGGATGTGGGCGTTCCCAGCCTTGAACTGCATATCACCCTTTTGACCCTCACCGGTATAGAGGAAGACGCCCTCGTGCTGCCAACCATCTTCATAGCCGTGCTGTTCGCCACTCTTGCCGGTGAAGATGAATACAAATTGGCTGTCCTTTGGCGTCGAGATGCCGCCCTGTCGCTGCCCGCCGAAGACGTCGTGAATGTCTTTAGCGCGCGAGTATTCCACTCCTTCAATAAACATGTCGCCCCCCACCTGGATCACTATCCGGTTTAGACAAGATCACACCCCACTTAGACAAGATCACACCCCGCGAAAGCCCCGTGTTTGTCGATCTCCAAATTGCAGCCTGCTATGGGCCCTCCCTTAGAGAGGGTGGCCCTTGCGAAAAAAACTTGCTCCAGACAATATTGGTGCCTCGCAGGTATCCACGTGACCGGCTGAGAGGGTGCCAGGGGGTGGGGTCACCAGATAGATGCAGCCCGTACCTGAATTGCCGCCTCTAGCGACTAAGTCGCCAACGGTTTGCTAAAACAAGTGCGGTGGTCGCCATGTGGTCGCCAACCCCTTGTGGGGCCAAGTCAAAAACCTCGTAAGGCGCTGATTTTATGGTGCTGCTGGAGAGAATTGAACTCTCGACCTCTCCCTTACCAAGGGAGTGCTCTACCTCTGAGCTACAGCAGCGCTGTGGGCGGGTGATTAGACTCAAACGAAACGCGGCGCAAGGGTGTCTGGACGGTTTTTTTCGCCTCCTGTAGAGAAAGATCATGACGGAAAAAAATTCACCCAAAAAACAAGGCAAATCCGGGGATGCGCGCGAAGAGCGGCTGAAAGCGGCGTTGAAGGCCAATATGGCGCGGCGCAAGGCGCAAGCCAAGGCGCGGGCGGCCTCCGGGGACAAACCTGACAAGGACGAGGGATAAGAGCAGATGGATTCGATTCTGGTGACGGGCAACGGCCCGCTGAACGGTCAAATACCGATTGCGGGGGCCAAGAACGCGTGTCTGACACTGATGCCTGCGACTTTGCTGAGCGAAGAACCGCTGACGCTGACCAACGCGCCACGCCTCAGCGACATCAAGACCATGACGGCTCTGCTGCAATCGCTGGGGGCCGAGGTGTCGTCGCTGCAGGATGGTCAGGTGATCGCGATGTCGAGCCACAACCTGACCAGCCAAACGGCAGATTATGACATCGTGCGCAAGATGCGTGCTTCGAATCTGGTGCTGGGTCCTTTGCTTGCGCGATTTGGACAAGCGGTCGTTTCTCTGCCCGGTGGCTGCGCGATCGGAGCCCGTCCGATGGACCTGCACATGGAGGGGCTTGAAGCGCTGGGTGCCGAGATCGAGCTGAAGGACGGTTATCTACACGCCAGGGCTCCGGGTGGGCTGAAAGGCGCGGTGCATGAGATGCGCTTTGCCTCAGTCGGGGCCACTGAAAACATCGTCATGGCGGCAACGCTGGCCAAGGGCACCACGGTTCTGAAGAACGCGGCGCGCGAGCCCGAGATTGTCGATCTGGTCGAATGCCTGCGAAAGATGGGTGCACAGATTTCAGGTGAGGGCAGCTCGACCATAGAAATTCATGGCGTCGACCGGCTGCACGGTGCCACACATCAGGTTGTCACCGACCGGATTGAACTGGGCACCTATATGCTGGCCCCGGCGATTTGCGGCGGCGAGGTCGAGCTGCTGGGCGGGCGCATGTCGCTGGTCGACTCCTTTGCCGCCAAACTCGACGCGGCGGGTGTCAGTGTCACCGAAACCCAAAACGGCTTGAAAGTGGCCCGCAAGAATGGCCGCGTGCAAGCCGTGGATGTGGTTACGGAACCTTTCCCGGGTTTCCCGACCGACCTGCAGGCGCAGATGATGGCGCTGATGTGCACCGCCGAAGGAGTTTCGGTTTTGGAAGAACGTATTTTCGAAAACCGTTTCATGCATGCCCCGGAACTTGTGCGCATGGGCGCGAATATCGAAGTGCATGGCGGCACCGCCACCGTCACGGGTGTCGAAACGCTGAAAGGCGCCCGGGTGATGGCGACAGATCTGCGGGCTTCGGTGTCGCTGATCCTTGCCGGATTGGCGGCTGAAGGCGAGACAACGGTAAGCCGGGTCTATCATTTGGACCGCGGATATGAGCATGTGGTGCGCAAGCTGGAAGGCGTGGGTGCAAAAATCGAACGGATCAAGGGCGAATGACGGACGCAAGTTTTGAAGACGGGCGCGAAGCCCCGCTGAATCTGTGGGCCGAGGATGCAGATGACCTGAAGGTGATCTCGACCCTAGCCCAGGACGCGGTTTTTCCTGTGACCGAGATGAAATGGCAACCGTCGAAGCGCCGCTTCGGCTTGTTGCTGAATCGCTTTCGCTGGGAAGACAAGGATGCCGCCGCCCGTCGTGACCGCCCGTTTGAACGGGTGCAGTCGGTTCTGGTCTTCGATTCCGTTCTGTCCGTGGCCAGTCAGGGCATTGATCGCGGCGAGAAGGACATGGTCATGTCCCTGCTGTCCGTCGAATTCGAACCCGGCGAGGATGGCGCGGGCCAGGTCTTGCTGACACTGGCGGGTGATGGCGCGATCCGCCTGACGGTCGAGGCGTTGGAAGCCACGCTAAAAGACGTCACGCGCCCGTATCAGGCCCCATCCGGCCGGGCCCCGCAACACCCCGAATAGATGCAAAACAAGCGTGGCATTTCTCAGGCGTTTTTGAAGGTGCACGATGGCATCGTATTGCGCCCGGCCACGGTATTCGATGTGTTTGACGTAAGCCGCGTGCTGATCCGGTCGATCACTCAGCTTTGCGTGGCCGATCACAACAACGATCCCGACTATCTAAAACAGTGGACCGCGAACAAAGACCCGGCGACCATCCGGGGCTGGTTCAAGCCGGGATCCCAGATCTGGCTGGCCGAGCGTGAAGGGCAGGTGGCTGCGGTCGGAGGATTGTTCGAAACCGGCAAGATCACCTTGCTCTATGTTGACCCGGATCACGTGGGCAGCGGGGTGGGGGCCGCACTGCTCAACCGGCTGGAGCGGCAACTGGTCGCGTGCGGCTGTTCCGAGGCGCATCTTGATGGCACCCGGACTGCGCGCGAGTTCTATCTGCGCCACGGCTGGCAGGTCACGGGGCAATGCAGTGACCGTCAGGACCTGTCCTGCTTTGCCATGCGCAAATCGCTGCACCCCGCGGGCTGAGGGTTGAGGCCGCGCCCCGTGGGCGATATGTCCCGTGGCGCAACGCCCGGAGTGCCAGACCATGCCCGTTTTCCTCGACGCCACATCGCCCGATTTCGAAGCCGCCTTCCAGACCCTTCTGTCTGCCAAGCGCGAAGACAGTCCGGATGTGGATGCAGTTGTGGCGCAGATCATCGACGATGTACGCAACCGGGGCGACGCGGCAGTCATCGAACTGACCGCGAAATTCGACCGGCTGGAGCTGACGCCCGAAACGCTGGCCTTCAGCGCGCAGGAGATTTCAGATGCGGTGGCGCAAGTCGGGTCCGAAAACCGCGCGGCGCTGGAGCTGGCCGCCGGCCGGATCCGGGCCTATCACGAACGGCAGATGCCCGAGGATCACCAATGGACTGACGCGGCGGGCGCAACGCTGGGCTGGCGCTGGTCTGCGGTCTCTGCTGCGGGGTTGTATGTGCCCGGCGGGCTGGCCTCTTACCCGTCCTCGGTTTTGATGAATGCCATTCCGGCCAAGGTGGCGGGCGTGGACCGGCTAGCCATCGTGGTGCCCACGCCGGACGGGAAGGTGAATCCGCTGGTGCTGCTGGCGGCACAATTGTCGGGCGTGGACGAAGTGTATCGCATCGGCGGAGCGCAGGCCGTGGCGGCGCTGGCCTATGGCACCGACACCATCGCACCGGTCGACAAGATCACCGGCCCGGGCAATGCCTTTGTGGCGGCAGCCAAGCGGCGCGTCTTTGGCAAGGTCGGCATCGACATGATTGCGGGCCCCTCGGAAATCCTGGTCATTGCCGACAAGGACAATGACCCGGACTGGATCGCACTGGACCTGCTCAGCCAGGCCGAACATGATGAAAGCGCGCAATCGATCCTGATCACCGACGACGCCGCATTTGGCCACAGCGTTGCCAAGGCTGTCGAAAAGCGCCTCGAAACCCTGCAACGCCGCGTCATCGCCGGGGCCAGCTGGCGCGACTTTGGCGCCATCATCACAGTACGCGATCTGGACGAGGCCGCGGCGCTTTCCAACCGTATCGCCCCGGAGCATCTGGAGCTTTGCGTCGCGGACCCGGTCGCGCTGAGCGAAAAGACCATCCACGCCGGGGCAATCTTTCTGGGCCAATACACCCCCGAAGCCATCGGTGATTATGTCGGCGGCCCCAACCACGTGCTTCCAACGGCCCGTTCTGCCCGGTTCTCGTCCGGGCTCAGCGTGATGGATTTCCTCAAACGCACGACACTCAGCCAAATGACCCCCAAAGCCCTGCGCGCGATCGGTCCCGCCGCTGAACAGCTGGCGCAATCGGAAAGCCTCGAGGCGCACGGCCTTTCGGTCACGGCGCGCCTGAACCGCCTGAATGGCTGAAATGGCGCAAAGACAGGGCATGTATGGCGCTTCTCTGCGTTGCCGATGGAATGCCGTTGTTATAGGTCTGTGCTGACACAAGGATAGTTGCCGTAAAGATGACCCGTATTTCGCATATCGAACTGGATGACCGAAACCTGCCGCCTCCGACCCCCGAGATCGAGCAGGAACGCAAGGTTGCCATCTATGATCTGCTGGAAGATAACAGCTTTTCGCTGCCCAAACGGGATGACCGTGTCGCACCTGATGGGCCTTACCACGTGCAGCTGTCGATCCGCGACAAACGGCTGGTCTTTGATATCGAGACGGAAGAGGCCGAAAAAGCCGCTGAATTTCACCTGTCGCTTGGCCCGTTCCGGCAGGTGGTCAAGGATTATTTCCAGATCTGTGAAAGCTATTTCGACGCGGTCAAGACCCTGCCGCCGAGCCAGATCGAGACCATCGACATGGCCCGCCGCGGCATCCACAACGAAGGCAGCCGCGTTCTACAAGAACGGCTGGAGGGAAAAGCAGAAGTGGATACTGATACGGCCCGACGCCTGTTCACGCTGATCTGCGTGCTACATTTCGGGGGCTGACGGGTGAAGCCTCTGCCGCAGTCGGTCCTGTTCTGTTGCGACCATAACTCGGTTCGATCTCCGATGGCCGAGGGGCTGATGAAGAAGTTTTACGGCACGGGCACCTATGTCCAGTCCGCTGGCGTGCACAACGATCTGGAAATCGACGGGTTCTGTATCGCGGCATGCCACGAAGTGGGTGTCGAACTGTCCCGCCACCGCTCGCGCTCCTTTGACGAGATGCAGGAATGGGGCGACGATCTCAGCTCGTTTGACCTGATCGTGGCGCTGTCACCCGCCAGTCAGCGTCAGGCGCTGGAACTGACCCGGGTTTTTCACCTCGATGTCGATTATTGGCCAATAATGGACCCTACCGGGATGGGCGAGACCCGCGAACAAAAGCTACATCACTACCGACAGACCCGCGATCAGATCATCAAACATCTGAAAGATCGCTGGGGCGAACCTACGGAGTGACCATGAACCAGACCGTTAAAACCTATTTCGAAGCCTTCAATGCCGGTGACGTGGATGCCATGCTGGCCTGCCTGTCCGATGACGTGGCCCATCACGTGAACGAAGGCCAGATCCGCACTGGCAAGGAAAAGTTCGCCGCGTTCTGCGCCCATATGAACCGCTGCTACAAAGAGAACCTGACCGACATCATTGTGTTCGAAGCGCAGGGCGGCACCCGCGCGGCGGCTGAGTTTATTGTCAACGGGACTTATCTGGTAACGGACGAAGGCCTGCCTGACGCGCATGGTCAGACTTACCGCCTGCCTGCCGGGTCGTTCTTTGACCTCAAAGACGGCAAGATCACCCGCGTCACCACGTTCTACAATCTTGCCGACTGGACCAATCAGGTCTCGAATGGCTAAGGTCACCGTCGTCCGCCCCCTGACAGGTGAGGCGCTGGAGCCCGCTCTGGATGACGTTGCCCGCCTGCGGATCAAGGTGTTTCATGACTGGCCGTATCTCTATGACGGCGACCTCGAATATGAGCGGAAATACCTGCAATCCTACCGCGACAGCGACAAGGCCATTGTGGTCGGCGCCTTCGACAAGGACAGCCTGATCGGTGCGTCAACCGGCGCGCCCCTGATCGACCACGCCGAAGATTTCGCTGCGGCCTTCGAGGGCAGAGGCCTTGATCTGAACGACATATTCTATTGCGCGGAATCGGTGCTGTTGCCCGAGTACAGGGGGCAGGGTGTCGGTCACAGGTTCTTCGACGAACGCGAGGCCCACGCCCGCACGCTGGGCTTCACCAAATGCGCCTTCTGCGGTGTGCAACGCCCCGCCGATCACCCGATGCGGCCCAACAATTACCGCCCGCTGGACTCTTTCTGGCGCGCACGAGGATATGCGCCTTTGCCCGGCGCGATCGCGCAGTTTTCGTGGAAAGACATCGGGGAAGAGGGTGAGACGCTGAAGCCGTTGCAGTTCTGGATCCGGGATCTCTGAACGCCAAGCGCAGAAAAAAACCTCGAATCGTGGTATTGATAGGTTTTCTGTGGGGGAAGTGCAATGAAACGCTATGTTATCGAACGCGATCTTCCGGGTGTCGGTTCCATGTCCGGTGAGGAACTGTGCGGCGCATCTGCGAAGTCGAACGAAGCGCTGGCTCAAATACCCGGCGTGCAGTGGGAGCATTCCTATGTTGCCGGTGACAAGACCTTTTGCATCTATCTGGCCGAGAGTGAGGACGCGATCCACAAGCACGCCGAGCTCAGCGGGTTTCCGGCCAACACGATCACCGAAGTTACCACGATCATCGATCCGACGACCGCAGGGTAATTGGGCTGTACTCCGGTCTGTGTCCCCGACTAAGGTCATGCGAATTTGATCGCACGGGGACGCTGCCATGAAAGTCGCAACCGCCGCTTATAACCTCGACTGGCTCGACAGCTGGGCACAATACGAAGATAAGCTGAACCGCTGGGTGTCCCAGGCCGCAGGGCAGGGGGCCGAATTGCTGGTCTTTCCTGAATACGGCGCGATGGAGCTCTCGACCCTGGACGGCGCCGAGGTTGCCGGTGATCTGGAGCGTTCGATCCGGGCCGTCTCAGACCGGATGGAAGATGTACAAAACCTGCACACCCGCCTCGCCAGGGCGTACAAAACCTACATTCTGGGCGCATCTGCTCCGGTTGTGGATGGTCCCGGTCGTCCGGTGAACCGCGCCGCATTCTACGCACCGGATGGCAGTTGCGATCATCAGGACAAACAGATCATGACCCGGTTCGAACGCGAGCAATGGGCCATTGCACCCGGCGGTCCGCTGAAACTCTTTGACACAGCGCTGGGCAAAATCGGTGTTTTGATCTGTTATGACAGCGAGTTTCCCCTGCTGGGCCGCGCGCTGAGTGAGGCAGACCTGATCCTTGTCCCGTCCTGTACCGAAGCGCTTTCGGGCTACTGGCGCGTGCGGATAGGCGCGATGTCAAGAGCGTTGGAAAATCAATGCGTTACAGTTATGGCTTCGCTGGTCGGAAACAACGAGTGGTCCGAGGCGGTGGATATGAACACCGGGGCCGGAGGCGTCTTTGGCCCACCCGACAAAGGGTTCCCGGCCACCGGTGTCCTGGCCGAAGGCACGCTGAACCAACCCGGCTGGACCTATGCGGATGTCGACCTGTCAGCCATCGCTGAGGTTCGCGCCGACGGCCACGTGCTGAACCGAACCCATTGGCAAGAACAGGCCCCCCGAGTCGAATCGGTCACAATATCCGCCCTTTAGGCGATTCCGCCCTTGAAATAAGGCCAGAATAGGCTCATTTAAGCGCACATCCCCGCAGATTCTGCGGGTGCAACGTAATGATGGAGACAACATGGCCAAGGAAGATACGCTCGAATTTCCCGGTGTCGTGAAGGAACTCCTGCCTAATGCGACGTTTCGGGTCGAGCTGGAAAACGGCCATGAGATCATCGCACATACAGCAGGCAAGATGCGCAAGAACCGCATCCGTGTTCTGGCCGGCGACAAGGTTCAGGTCGAGATGACCCCATATGATCTGACCAAGGGTCGGATCAACTACCGCTTCAAGTAACGCCTGCCGCAATGGCGTTTATTCTCGGATCGGGCAGCCCAAGACGGCTGGACCTGCTGGCTCAGCTTGGCGTGCAGCCCGACGCCATCCGCCCACCTGACATCGATGAAACGCCCTTGAAGGGCGAGCTTCCGATTCCGTATTGCAACCGCATCACGCGTCAAAAAGTGCAGGCGGTTCAGTCGGATAGAGACGACGTTACCCTCTGTGCAGATACCACCGTGGCCTTGGGGCGCCGGATACTGGGAAAACCCGAGGACGCGGGACAGGCGGCGGAATTTCTGCATTCCCTGTCTGGTCGCCGTCACCGCGTGATCACTTCGGTTGCGGTCCGGCGCGGAGACCGTGTGCTACAGCGTGATGTCGTCTCACAGGTCAAGGTCAAACGCCTGTCGGATGTCGAGATAAACGCCTATCTGGCGACCGGAGACTGGCGCGGCAAGGCAGGCGCCTATGCCATTCAGGGTCCCGCAGGGGCTTTCATTCCATGGATTTCGGGGTCGTTTACCGGCATCGTCGGTCTGCCCCTGTCCGAGACCGCGGCCTTGCTGCAAGGCATCGGCTATCCACTGTATCGCGAGGCATCATGAAAGGTCGCACCATTGTTCTGGACCACATCCAAGGCCGCGAAGCGGCTGCGCTGATGGTCGACGGCAAGCTGGATGACTTCCTGATCGCCGCAGATGCACCCGCGCCCGGCACGATCTACAGCGCCCGCGCTGATCGCCCGGTCAAGGGGCAGGGAGGAATGTTCCTGACAACGCCCGACGGTCCGGCTTTCCTGCGACAAGTCAAGGGTCTGGCCCCTGGCGTCTTGCTGTTGGTGCAGGTCAGCGGGTTTGCTGAGCCCGGCAAAGCCATCCCGGTGAGCAATCGCATCCTTTTTAAAAGTCGCTATGCCATTGTCACGCCGGATGCCCCGGGCCTGAACATTTCGCGCAGTATCAAGGACGAGGACATACGTGACAAATTGCTTGAAATCGCCCATGAACACATGGGTGATAGCGCCTATGGTCTGATCCTCCGTTCCTGTTGTGCAGGAGCAGATGCCGAGGATATCTCGGAAGATATCTCAGCCATGTTGGCGCAGGCCGAGCAGGTGATGAGTGACGATGGGTCCGAGCCAGAACTGCTCAGCGAAGGTGACAGCCCTCATATCCTTGCCTGGCGCGACTGGACTGACCCGGCCGAAGTCGTGACCCAGACGGGCGGTTTCGAAACCCACGGCGTTTTGGATGCACTGGATACGGTACGCGGAACGTCCGAGCCTTTGCCGAGCGGAGGGCACCTTTACATCGAACCCACGCGCGCACTGGTCGCCGTGGATGTGAACACCGGAGCGGACACGTCAATGGCCGCGGGCACCAAAGCCAATTTTGCCTGCGCCAAGATGCTGCCCCGGGCTTTGCGCGTGCGTGGGCTGGCGGGGCAGATTACGCTGGACCTCGCTCCCATGCCAAAGAAGGATCGCCGCGGGTTTGAATCCGCTTTACGTGCCGCGTTTAGATCAGACCCGGACGAGACGATTCTTGTCGGTTGGACTCCACTGGGCCATTTTGAGTTGCAGCGAAAACGTGGCCGCGTTCCCGTGATGGAGATTCTGAAATGAGCTGCCCGATTTGTGGAGGGGAGACCGCGCAGAAATTTCGCCCGTTCTGTTCCAGACGGTGTGCAGATATTGATTTGGCCAAGTGGCTGAACGGTTCTTATTCGGTTCCATCGCAGCGCGAAGAGGACCTGGAAGCCGAGGTTGACACGCCGGACTCCACGCCCGGGCGACCGCATTGAAAAAATGTGAAAAAGCCTCTGGACACCGCTGGTAGCAAGTCATAGAAGGCCCCCACCCAACGACAAACGTCGTTCCCGTGCCCGGGTAGCTCAGGGGTAGAGCAGTGGATTGAAAATCCTCGTGTCGGTGGTTCGATTCCGCCCCCGGGCACCATTAAATTACTGAAATATTTTGTAAATTCCGAACGTTAAGAGTTCAAAATTTCAGCCGTAAAAGTTATGCACTGTTATGCGCTCCTAATTCGGCTCCGACTTGTCCAAAGATTCAAAAAAAACCAAATCTCCAAGCAAAAACCTCTGCGTCGAGGGCTGGCTATCCTACAGTATGATCGTAGCCCCTATTGGCACGTTCGCCTTTGGGATCCAATGAAGGGCGGATATGTACTGCGGTCCACAAAGGAAAAATCACGGATCGAGGCCATGGAAGTGGCTTAAGAGTTTGCCGACACGTACCGCAGCATAGCCAACAGCGACCACGCCAAGAAGAAAGCCACCAGCTTTGAACACTATGCCAAAAAGCTGATAGGGGTGCAAAAGGGCAAGTCCAAATGGTCGGGTATCCCACCTTGTATCCCACAGCCGGAGGACTGGGATACACGACGGGAGGAAGGGGAGGTTTTCCCTTATTTTTCTGGCTTTTCTGAAAAATATGGCTGGGGTGGTAGGATTCGAACCTACGATACACGGTACCAAAAACCGCTGCCTTACCACTTGGCTACACCCCAACGGTGAGCGGCTATCTACGATTGTTGCTGGCAGGGATCAAGAGCGTTTTGTCAAAAAAACTCACGTTGGACAGATTTTTTTCAGGGCGGTCATTTGGTGTCGATCAACACAGCTCCGGTACGGTTTCCGTCCTGCACCATTGCATGAGCGGACGCGCATTCTTCCAGTGCAAAAACCTTTTGAACAGGGCAGGTCAAAGCGCCATCAGCCAAGGCCCTGTGAAGGGTCTTCACGGCAAGGGTACGCAGATCCGACGGAAGAAGATAAATCAAAATGGTCTCAAGCGTCATGGCTTTGAACATCATCGGTCCGAACGGAAACACGGGGGTCATGTCTTGGGCAGAGCCATAGGCGTTGATGCGGCCGTTCTCGGCGATGACCACGGCGTTTGTTTGAATGTTTCGACCGAATTCGACGTCGACGATTCGACCGATTGCTTGCCCGCCATTTGCTTCGAGAATCTCGGTCGAAAGATCTTTGCTGGCGTAATCAAGTACGATATCTGCCCCGGCTGCCTTGACCCTGTCAAAGTTGCGAGGGCTGGCGGTCGCAATCACACGCGCGCCTGCCCATTTGGCAAGTTGAACAGCCAGAAAGCCGACGGTGCCCGCGCCACCGTGTATCAAGATCGTACGCCCTTCGGGGCAGCCGCCTGAAAACACCGCATGGCTGGCGGTGAGACCGGGGATGCCCAGAATCGCACCGGTCTGTAACGACACTGTATCCGGCAGAGCGACGGCCTGCGCATCGGGAAGAGTGATGTGGCTGGCGGCAGTGCCAAACGGGCGTTGCCATTGCCCGTTCCAGATCCACACGCGTTGACCGATCCGAGATGCGGATACTCCATCGCCTACGGCCGAGATCACACCGGCGCCGTCACTGTGCGGGATGATCAGGGGGAACGGCGGCTCTGTCACGCCCGGTCTGGTCCCAGCGCGGGCTTTGACGTCGGAAGGGTTCACTCCGGAAAAGGACAGCTCTACCGTGACCTCGCCCGGACCCGGCCGGACCGGAGGGAGGTCCTGTATCCGCAGGACATCAGCCGGGTCTCCGAAGGTGGAATATGTAACTGCGCGCATGATCGTCTCCGTTTTGGTCGAGTTTCACAGCATATCGGCGGGAAACTCAAACACCTTGTCACGAGTCCGCGATGAGGGGGAGTTCAGCCCAGTGGTTATTCGCGAATCTCGGACGGGTCGACACCCCAAAGGTTCGATTTCAATGTCCAACCCCGATACCCGCCGGCGGTGATCCGGCACCAGTCCAGCGAACAGGTTCCCAGCCGGGCCACTACCCCGGATTCGAAATGCGCATTCACGGGCGAGGTCGGATCAGGTCGGGCATAGACAGGTAGCATTTCGGCTTCAACCAGCACTGTCCGAACGCCCGACAGCAAAGCGTAGTGAACCCAGCCTCCAGCGCCGTCGCGGTCCTGAACCCTTCGCCAATTGCCGTATTCGGCAGTAACCTGCAGCGGCATGCCGCGTCGTTTGAACACCCAGTCGATTCGGTGTGTCAAAGAAGGTCCGCGTCGAACGTTGCCTTCGGCCGCTTTCATCGAGACATAACGGGGTAGGGGCAGGTTGGTGACTGATCCACGTTTCACGTCGGCATGAGCAGCCCACGCGCCGAGCATGACCAGAAATACGGATAATCCCGCCAGACAACGGCGTTTTACCGGTCGAATACCACTCACTGACTGCCTGCTCTTATGCCTGTTGATCCGGTTCCGAAAAAAGGTCGACTCAATGCCAAAGGGGTTCTTGTGCCCCGCCTTTTCCTGCGCCACGATGCCATGGCGCGCGTCCGTTTGCAAAGCAGTGGGAGGGCCGAGGTGCCAAGAGAACGTTTGAGTGTTGTCGTTACGCGACGGTTGCCCGAAGCGGTCGAAACACGTTTGAGCGAGTTATTTGACGTGCGCTTGCGCGACGATGACACTCCGATGACGCGCGAGGAACTGGTGGCCGCAGTGCAAGACGCCGATGTGCTGGTGCCTACGGTAACTGATGCGATTGATAGCGGTCTACTGGGGCAGGCGGGCGAAAAGCTGAAGCTCATTGCCAATTACGGGGCTGGTGTCGACAATATTGATGTATCCACAGCGCGTCAGCGCGGTATTCTGGTGTCGAACACGCCGGGTGTGCTGACTGATGACACCGCCGACATGACGATGGCCCTGATCCTGGCAGTTACCAGACGCATTCCCGAAGGTCTGAGTGTGATGCAGCAAGGAGATTGGTCCGGCTGGGCACCCACCGCTTTTCTGGGAGGTCGTATCGGAGGTCGCCGTCTGGGTATTCTGGGCATGGGACGGATCGGGCAGGCAGTAGCGCGGCGTGCAAACGCGTTTGGAATGCAGGTCCACTATCACAACCGTCGCAGGCTGCGCCCAGAGACTGAGCAGGAGCTGGAGGCAACCTATTGGGAAAGCCTGGATCAGATGGTCGCGCGGATGGACGTGATCTCGGTCAATTGCCCCTCAACGCCGTCGACTTTCCATCTGATGAACGCACGTCGTCTGAAACTGATGAAACCCTCGGCAGTGATCGTAAACACGTCACGTGGCGAAGTCGTGGATGAAAATGCCCTGACCCGGATGATTCGTGCAGGTGAAATTGCGGGGGCGGGGCTGGATGTCTACGAACAGGGCACTGACGTGAACCCGCGCCTGCGGCAGCTGCCCAATGTGGTTCTGTTGCCTCATATGGGATCGGCAACGCTGGAGGGCCGGGTAGAGATGGGCGAGAAGGTCATTATCAACATCAAGACTTTCGAAGACGGCCACCGCCCGCCGGATCAGGTTGTGCCGGCGATGCTGTAGCACTCCGGAAAGGAGCAGGAATGGACGTTTATGAAGGAGGATGCCGATGTGGAAATCTGCGCATCAAAGCTTCAGGTCGTCCTCTCAGGGTCGGGATTTGTCACTGTCTGGATTGTCGGAAGCATCATGGCGCTTTGTTCTATGCGGCGGCCGTTTTCCCGGATGACAGAATTGAGGTTTCCGGCGAAGCGCGCGGCTATGTTGACAGGTTCTTTTGCCCTGGCTGCGGCTCTCCGGTCTTTGCGCGCAGCGGAGCTGAAGTGGAAGTGCATCTTGGGTGCCTTGATGCGCCAGACCAGTTGACGCCAACTTATGAAAGCTGGGTCACCCGGCGTGAAGCGTGGTTGCCTGATTTCTGTGGAATGACCCGCTTTGACCAGGGTCGATTGGCAGACGGCTTAAAGGCTTAACTCATGTGGCGGAAGTCTGCCGTGTGTTCATGCCCGTGCAGCTTATCCTTGTTCAGAGTGTGTTCGGCGTACAGTTTTGATAATTAAGAATGTATTGGAGGATTTGATCAGATGAGACTTGTTTCAGTTCTACTGCTTTCTGCATTGGGTTGTGCAACTCAGGGGTTCGCTCAGGAAGCGGCCGATGCCGTTGCGCCGGAAACGGCCACGGAAGGGCAGGTGCAGGCCATGACAGAAGAGGTCATCGCCGCGCTCGAGGCCAAGCTGGATGGTGTTCCGGTCACGTCTGAGACCTGGATGATTGCCGCAGCCAACCCGCTGGCCGTGGAAGCCGGAGCCAGAGTATTGCGCGCAGGTGGGTCCGCCGCAGACGCAATGGTAGCGGTGCAGGTCGTGCTGGGCCTGGTCGAGCCTCAATCCTCGGGCTTGGGCGGTGGTGCGTTTTTGGTCTGGTACGACGCAGCGACCGGGCAGATGACAACCCTGGACGGGCGTGAAACCGCACCGCTTGCGGCCGCCACACCGACCCTGTTTCAAGACGAAAACGGAGAGCCGCTGAAGTTCTTCGACGCAGTTGTTGGTGGGCTGTCCGTGGGTACTCCGGGCACACCTGCTTTGCTGGAAGAGGCGCATCGCCGCTGGGGCCGTTCTGCGTGGCCGGGATTGTTTGCCGATGGAATCCGGTTGGCGGACGAAGGGTTCCTGGTGTCCCCACGTCTGGCCAGCCTTGTCGAAAACGATGCCGAGCGCCTGTCGCACTTCCCGGAAACCGCTGAATACTTCCTGCCGGGAGGCGAACCGTTGCAGCAGGGGCAGCGCCAGATGAACCCGGCTTATGCCGAAACACTGCGTGTGTTGGCCAGTGACGGGGCAGCTGGATTCTACGGTGGTGAGATTGCAGCAGATATCGTGCGCACGGTTCGCAACGCTCCCGGCAATCCCGGTGTTCTGTCCGGTGCGGATCTTGCGCTGTATCAGGTGATCGAACGCGAGCCGGTTTGCGCAGAATACCGTGCCTATGAAGTCTGCGGCATGGGCCCGCCGTCGTCGGGTGCGCTGACCCTGGGGCAAATTCTGGGGATGCTGAACAGCTATGATCTAGCGGCCATGGGCTCGGAAAGCGCCGAGGCGTGGCGGCTGATCGGAGACGCTTCGCGTCTCGCCTTTGCGGACCGGGGCCGCTACATGGCCGACAGCGATTTCGTACCCATGCCGACCAGCGGGCTGGTCGATCCGGCGTACCTGTCGCAACGTGCTGAATTGCTGGACTCCGAAGGCGCTTTGGCAGAGGTCGGACCGGGGCAACCAGAATTCGATCACGCGCTAAACTGGGCGGATGATGTATCGCTGGAATTGCCCTCGACCTCGCATATCTCGATCGTGGACGGCTATGGCAACGTGCTGTCGATGACCACGACCATCGAGAACGGCTTTGGTTCACGCCTGATGACAAACGGGTTCCTTCTGAACAACGAACTGACGGATTTTTCGTTCAAGACCCACAGTAACGGCGTGCCGATTGCCAACCGGCTGGAGCCCGGAAAACGTCCGCGTTCGTCCATGAGCCCGACCATCGTGATGCAGGATGGCGCGCCGGTTTTGGCTATTGGTTCTCCGGGTGGCAGTCGGATCATCGGCTATGTGGCCAAGTCGATCATCGCCTGGGCCGACTGGGGAATGGATGTGCAACAAGCCGTGTCACTGCCGCATCTGGTCAATCGTTTCGGGACTTACGACGTCGAGGCCGGGACCTCTGCAGAAGGCTTTTCTGACGGGCTGACCGAGCTTGGCTTCGAGGTAAATCCGCGTGACCTGACATCTGGCCTTCACGCCATCGAAATTGGCGGCGGGCTGAGCGGTGGTGCCGACCCGCGCCGCGAAGGTATTGCGCTGGGCGAATAGGCCCTCGGTATTTGTGGGGATTGCCCGCACTTAGTGGGCCAATTAGTCATAGACTGAAAGGCCCGCGATGTGTTGGGGCAAGGGAGGATGACGATGGTGCAGGCGACCGCTTTGCCTCGGAATGAAACAGGTATCGAAACCGTCATAGGCGTTCTGAAACAACGCTTTGGCGACAGGTTGCAAACTGGTGCCGCAATCCGGGAACAGCACGGGCACACCACGACCTGGATTGAAAACCAGAGCCCGGATGCTGTGGTTTTCCCGCATACAACGCAGGAGGTTTCGGAAATCGTCAAAACCTGTGCCGCGCACAGGGTACCGGTGATCCCCTTCGGCACTGGAACGTCGCTGGAAGGGCATGTGAATGCGCCAGCGGGGGGAATTTCGGTCGATCTGATGCAGATGGACAAGGTGCTGGCGGTCCACGCCGAAGATCTGGATTGCGTCGTGCAGCCCGGCGTCACGCGTGAGGCGCTGAACACCCATTTGCGGGACCAGGGTCTGTTCTTTCCGATTGACCCGGGGGCGAATGCCTCGCTGGGCGGTATGGCCGCGACCCGCGCTTCGGGCACCAATGCGGTGCGGTATGGAACGATGAGGGACAACATTCTCAGCCTTGAGGCGGTCATGCCGGACGGCCAGATCATCCGTACCGGTCACAGGGCCAAGAAGTCATCGGCCGGGTATGATCTGGCACGTCTTTTGATTGGGGCGGAAGGTACGTTGGGGATCATCACCGAGTTGACTCTGCGGTTGCAGGGCATCCCCGAAGCGATCAGCTCGGCCAGGTGTTCTTTTCCATCGGTCGATGCAGCGTGTCGTGCTGTGATGATGACCATTCAGTATGGCATTCCGGTCGCCCGAATAGAGTTGCTGGATGAAATGTCGGTTCAGGCGGCAAACGCCTATTCCGGGCTATGCCTGCCGGAAACGCCGTTGTTGCTGCTTGAATTCCATGGCTCTGAAAGCGGTGCAGCGGAACAGGCTGAAACCTTTGGTCAGATCGTCGAGGAGTTCGGCGGCACTGACTTTGCTGCGACCTCGACCACCGAAGAGCGGAACAAGCTTTGGCAGGCCCGGCATGATATGTATTGGGCGTGCCTGCAACTGCGCCCCGGCGCGCGTGGCATTTCCACAGATGTCTGCGTGCCGATCTCGCGTCTGGCGGAATGTGTGACCAGCACCCAACAGAAGGCATCCGATCTTGGTTTGCTCGCGCCAATGGTCGGGCATGTGGGGGATGGGAACTTCCACTCGCTTCTACTGATCGACATGGAAAATACCGAAGAAGTTGTCAAAGCCGAAGAGTTTGTCGGCTGGTTGAATGATCTGGCAATTTCAATGGAAGGCACCTGTACAGGTGAACACGGCATCGGTCAGGGCAAAATGCCTTACCTCATCAAGGAACTGGGTGCTGCCACGCAGTATATGGCGGCGATCAAGGCCGCTCTGGACCCCGAAAATATCATGAATCCCGGCAAGGTTTTGTCCGACCAATCGTAATGATTTTCGCGTTCTGGCCCGCATTGCGCCTTCAAATCGTCCACATGTTTTGGTTTCACAGACTTGATTGAGAACAGGTGGTCGACATGAGTGCAAAATATCTGGCAGGGTTTGCAGCAGTCTGTGGGGTGGTCGTTGCTGGGCTGGATTATTCTCAGCAAGCCAAGGCATCCGAGACTGGGCTGGGTATCAAAGGTTATCTTGCATCGGTATCCTCGCGTGTCGGAATCTCGGACAGTTGGTTCGAAGCAGAAGCTCAACCTGTACAGCCAGAGGAACCTGCGGCTAAGACGCCGTCAGAGGACACTCGGAAGCTCGTCTGCACCACGATCGGGACAAGCAAGCGCTGTCGCTCCAGCGGTTGAGATCAGGGGTTTCATGCCTGATCTTCGATCCGCTTTCGATGTTCGGGTCGTTTTTTTCATATCACTGGTCGGATGAATGTCGCGCGATCCCCCTCAAGTGCGCCATATGGTGTCAACTGATTTCAAGGGGAGACGCCCGGTTATGAAAACCCAAGTCAAAGCATTGGTCGTTGGCGGCGGCGCCGTTGGGACCTCGATTGCCTATCATCTGGCCAAAGCGGGCTGGGATGATGTGATGTTGATCGAACGGGACGAGTTGACGTCCGGGTCCACCTGGCACGCGGCTGGCCTGCTGCCACTGTTCAACATGTCCTATGCGACAACTCACATCCACAAGTACTCGGTCGACTTCTACAAGACGCTGGAAGAAGAAACCGGGCTGAATGCGGGTTTTGCCGTTGTCGGCAACCTGCGCATGGCACAGACGCAAGAGCGCATGGATGAGTATATGCTCTACGCCTCGACAGCGGAGACCTGCGATGTCGCGTACGAATGGCTGACCCCCGACCAGATCAAGGAGCGTTGGCCCCTGATCGAGACATCGGATCTGAAGGGTGCGATCTATCACACCGAGGACGGCTACATTAACCCGGCTGACGTGACTCAGGCGATGGCCAAGGGGGCCCGTCAGCGTGGTGTAGAGATCGTGCGCAAGATGCAGGCGGATGCCTTCCACTGGAATGGCACCCATTGGGAAGTCACCTGCACCAAGATGGTGGAAAAAGGCGGCAATCTTGTCGAGAGCGATGAGAAGGTCGTGATTACTGCCGAGCATGTCGTCACTGCATCGGGCAACCACGCACAGCGCACCGCCAAGATGCTGGGCATCAAGATGTCGGCGATCCCGGTCGAGCATACGTTCATCGTCATGGACAAAGACCCGGAATTGGTCAAATGGCGTGAAGCGGGCAACCCCGAACACCCCGTTGTGCGCGATGCGGACAACGAATCCTATGCGCGTGAAGAGCGCGGTGGCTGGATTCTGGGTATCTATGAACACGGCGCCCCCGCGCGGTTTGAACACGGTGTGCCGGACAGCTTCCGCGCAGACCTGTTCCCGCTGGATCTGGATCGGATTGCGGATCAGTACATGGCCATGGCCGAGCGTGTGCCGTCCTGCGCCGAATCCGGCCTGAAGGACGATTTCAACGGCCCGATCTGCTATACGCCTGACGGCAACCCGCTGGTTGGTCCTGCGCCGGGTCTGCGCAATATGTGGTTGGCAGAAGGTTTCAGCTTCGGTATCACCGCCGCCGGCGGCACCGGCTATTATCTGGCGCAGTTGATGGTCGATGGCGAAGCCGAGATCGACATGGCCTCGCTGGACCCCAAACGCTACAGCAGCAACTGGATGACCACCGAGTTCGCGGCCCGCAAGAACGAAGAGTGCTATGAGCACGTCTATATCCTGCACCATCCGGACGAAGAGCGTGAAGCTTGCCGTCCGCTGCGAACAGTTCCGGCCTACGACCGTCAGAAAGCGCGCGGCGCTCAGTTTGGATGGGTCAACGGCTGGGAACGTCCGAACTATTTCGGCCCCGTCGATGCAGCTGACAATTTCGACAAGGAAAGCCGCTCGTTCCGTCGTGGAGGCTGGTGGCAGTACGCTGTCGAAGAAGCCAAAGCGATCCGCGAAGGCGTCGGCCTGATCGACGCGTCGGCCTTCACCAAACATGTCGTCAAAGGCCCCGGTGCGACCCAGTTCCTGGATTGGTTCACCTGCAACAAGTTGCCGAAGGTCGGTCGGATCAACCTGACCTACGCGCTGACGTCGCACGGTACCACCCGCACCGAATACACCATCGTCCGCAATGGCGAGAACAACTACTACATCGTCTCTGCCGGTGCCTGGACCGAGTATGACGCCGACTACCTCCGCAAGGCGGCCGAGGACAAGATGGAGGAGTTCGGTTACATCGAAATCCAGGACGTGACCACGCAATGGGGCGTCTTCGCCATCGCCGGACCCAAGTCGCGCGACGTTCTGAAAGAGGTCATCAAAGACGCCGATCCGGAAACCGCGCTGTCCAACAAGCGATTCCCGTGGCTGTCGGCCCGTCAGATCGAACTGGGCATGTGCCCGGTCAACGCGATCCGCGTGGCCTATACCGGCGAACTGGGCTGGGAGCTGCACCACCCGATCGAGATGCAGAACTACCTGTTCGACCTGCTTGAAAAAGCCGGTGAGAAGCACGGCATGAAGCTGGTCGGTGCGCGCGCCCAGAACTGGCTGCGGCAGGAGAAATCCTATCGCGCCTTCGGCACCGAACTGGGCCGCGATGCGACCCCGCTGGAAGCCGACCTGCCGCGCTTTGTCGATTTGTCGAAAGACTTCTACGGCAAGGCCAAGCTGGAAGAGACCGGCGTGCGCGTGAAGTGCTGTACCCTGCTGATCGACGGCCCGGAGGATGCCGACCCATGGGGCCGCGAGGCACTGTACACACCGGAAGGCGAGCGTGTGGGTCGATTGACCTCGGGCGGTTATTCCGTGGCATTCGAGAAGTCCATCAGCATGGGTTATGTAAAGCCCGAGCTGGCAGTCGAAGGCACAAAGCTGAAGGTCAAAATGCAGGACAAGCTTTGGGATGCGGTTGTAACCTGCGACAGCCCTTACGATCCTAAAAACGAAACCATCCGCAAGGACGGTTGATCGAAGAAAGGCCCTGGAAACCTCCGGGGCCTTTTCTTTTTGTCATGCTGAGAGTTCGTCGAAGCATTCCAGCGCTTTGGCCGCGTACATCATTGCTGGGCCGCCACCCATCTGGATTGCCATGGCCAACACGTCGGACACTTCCTCTCGTGTTGCACCTGCCTTGATCAAAGCTTCGGTATGCAGGGTGATACAGGGTTCGCAGCGCAGGCTGACCGACATGCCTAACGCAATGAGTTCCTTGGTTTTGTAGTCGAGTGTACCGCTCTCTTTGACGGCTTTGCCAAGCGCTCCGAATGCGCGCGTCGTGTCGGGGATAGAACCGTTCAGGTTTCGCAAACTCTTTCGTGTTGCCGAGAGTTTTTCTTGCCATGCCATTTCTGAGTGCCCTTCTTCATATTTCGCAACCGGAATATGAAGTGGGGTACAGCTGTTTGACTTTGATCTCGATCAGACGACAGGGCGCTCGGCAATGAATGCAAGGTTGTTGGCAGGCATCTCGACCGTAGCCAGCATGTGCAGACCGACGTTTTTGAACAAATTCAGAATGTCCCCGTCGTTTTTGTAGCCGATTTCGGGGTCTTGTTGAAACAAAGCCGCATGAAAGCGGACATCCCCGTCACTGGTGAGTTGGCCCGAGCGTTTGAATGGGCCGTACAAGATGAACCGCCCCTTTGGTGACAGCGATTGGGCGACTTCTGAAACGATGGTTCTGGTTTCCTGCCAACTGATCAAGTGAATCAAGTTGATCAGAACGATCAGGTCCTTGCCGTAAATCCGCCTGTGCCAGCCTGAATTCACTGCATCCAGTTCTACGACCTGCGCGACATTGGGCGAGTTGCGGGTATAGGCGTCGATACTCACGCGCCGCTCAGGTTCAACTTCCGAAGGCTGCCAGGTCAGCCCGGGCAGCACTTCGGCGAAGGCACTGACATGCTGACCTGTCCCGCTTGCAATTTCCAATGCCTGACCTTGGGACGGGCCCCATTCTTGCAGCAATGCACACAGGGCGTCCGTGTTTCGGGATGCTGCCGGGGCCACCAGCTTGCCATCTTCAGACGCATTGGCAACGCTTGCAGAAGAGGGGAGGCTGCGTTTGATCATCGTTTTAACCTGTAAGGGGTCAACATGCCTACTATGTCAGGTTTCAGCTCGGGTGTGTTTCCAACAACAAGATCGCACAACAGTTGCGAGGCCGCCGGTGAGGTTTGAAAACCATACCCGCCCTGACCGCCACTCCAGACAAACGAAGGGTCCAGTGGGTCGCGCCCAAGCACCAAGGTCCCGTCAGGGGCAAAACTGCGCAAACCTGCCCAATTCGTTTCAACCCTTGTGACCGGCTCGGTCATCAACTCTTCATACCGCGCCAGACCCTCTGCCAACACCATATCATCTGCATAGGCATCCTGCGGCGGAACCGGATCGGCTTCGGAGGGAGAGACCAGAAGCTTGCCCGCATCCGGTTTGGCGTACCATGTCTCGCCAGCGCCCAGCATCATGGGCCAGACAGAAACGTCATGCCCTCCGGGGGCGGGCAGACGCGCCATCGACCGACGGCGAGGTGTGATGCCGATACCAGGCAGCCCTGCAAGCTGTGCAACCTCATCCACCCAGGCACCGGCTGCGTTGACCAGAGTGCGGGCTTCAAAGATCTCATTGGCCTCAACCACCCAGTGCTTTTCTTTTCGAATGCCGGTGACTTTGCTTTTCGTCGAAACCGTTCCTCCGTTTTGCCGGATGGTCCGGGCGAAATCCTGCAACAGGCGATCTGTATCGATGTCAAAGGCCGCTTCGCTGATGGCTGCAAACCCGACTTTGTCCGGGTTCAGGATCGGAACGCGCGATATGGCCTGATCCATCGTTATCTTCACCATGTTCAGATCGGCGCGATCGGCTTCAAAAATGTCGGGTTGTTCAACCGCTCCGACCAGCATCAAACCCCGCGGGGTCAGGTACCCGCCATTCTGTGTGCGCAAGAAGGCGGCCCCCGCTTTGTTCAGGGCGACGACCGAGGGAGGCCCATAGCTTTCTTCGAACAACGCCGCCGACCGGCCCGATGCGTGATAGCCCAGGGCGTCTTCGGCTTCGAGAACCACCACAGTTCCATGTTGCGACAGGCGCGCACCCGCACTGAGCCCGGCAATTCCGCCGCCGATGATAAGGAAATCAATCATGATTTGCGATCCGTTCGAGACAGATATGCAATGGGTTTCTTGAATTTCATGCTGACCCTAAAGCTCCTCATTCGCCACGCGTTTGGGTTTTCAAACTATAAGCAGCCTTGAAATTGTGCTTCAACCCGGTCAAAGAAGTATCAAAATAAACAGGAGGGTAAGGTGACCGCAGCAGACCTTCATCCAATGGCCACAGGGCATGTTCCCGGATACGTTGTCGCAGCTGACGGAAGCGATTACCTTTTCTCCGCCATGGTCGTTTTTTTCGTCGTTCTGGTGGTGTTGATCGGTGTCGGATACCTGACACTTCATTCAGTTCCTGAAAAAATGGCCCACGAAAACAATCACCCGCAATTCCAATTGGTGGGTATTCTGGCGCTGCTGGCACTGTTCACACATAATGGGCTTTTCTGGGTTGCCGCTATATTGGTCGCAGGGTTCCAGTTTCCGGATTTTGCCACCCCGCTTAGAAATATTGCCGACGCCATTCGTTCTCTTGGTCAATCTCCTGTTCCGGAACCGGTGCCTGAAACAACGGTACCGGCATCGCCGGATTCCGAAGCCAGCGATGCGCAGGAGCAAACCACATGATCGAGACCATGCTCTGCGCCCTGATAACGGTGCTGCCCGACTATCTGTTCCGCCGGTTCGTTCAGGGTAAGCGGATCGGTCACGAGATTACCTTGTTTACCATGTGGTACGAACTGCGGTGGGGGTTGACCACCTGTGCCATTCTGGCGCTGACCGTGATCACCACGCTGTTTTATTTTCATCCAGCTAGTAAAACCGCGGCGTCCTATTTCCGGACAGTGACCATTCTGCCGCAATTGGGTGGCCGTGTTTCCGAGGTTTTTGTCAAGAACAATGAGCTGGTAACCGCTGGGCAACCGATTTTTCGGATCGAGGATTTTAGTCAGACTGCACAGGTTCAGGCGGCAAATGCGCAGATTGCACAGGTGCAGGCCTCACTTAAGGTTGCGGAAACCGACTTGGCCGAGGCCGAAGCTGGAATTGCCGGTGCCAAGGCAGCGCTTGCGCAGTCTCTGGAGGATCTTGAGCGCAACACAACCCTGCGTGACGAAGGTTCAAGCGCGGTAAGGTTGGCCGAGATTGAGAGGCTGGAAAACCTTGTTGCCCAGCGAGAGGCCCAGGTTCTTGCAGCGGAATCCAAACGTGCTGCGGTTGAGCAGCAGATTGAAGAACTGATCCCCGCGCAGCTGGCAAGTGCCATTGCGCAACTGGATGCTGCGCAGACCGAATTGGACAAAACCGTAATCATCGCGGGCGTCACGGGGCGGGTCGAACAGTTCGGCCTGCAGGTCGGTGATTACGTAAGCCCGTTGTTGCGACCTGCTGGTATTCTAGTGCCATCGCACACCGGACATGACCGCTTTCAGGCCGCTTTCAGCCAGCTGTCTGCTCAGGTGATAAAGCCGGGCATGATTGGCGAATTGGGCTGCATGACCAAGCCATTCACCGTGATCCCCACTGTGGTGGTCGAGGTGCAGGATGTCATTCCTTCCGGCCAGATCCGTCCATCGGATGAATTGCGGGACGTGCAGACCAACAGCAATCCCGGCTCGATTCTGGTTTATATGGAGCCGCTATACAAAGGTATGGCCGATGACATTCCACCGGGCAGCAATTGTCTGGCCAATGTCTACACAGACAACCACGAGCGGTTGGAGCACGAGGATCTGGGCTTTTGGGATGCGGCTTTCCTGCATGTGGTCGACACGATCGGCGTGGTGCATGCGGCCGGTCTGCGTTTGCGTCTGATCCTGATGCCTGTCAACACACTGGTGCTGACCGGGCACTGATCTGGTACAGGCTGCGCAGTTTTGTAGGGCCCGGCAGAAACTCACTGCCGGGCCCTTGGTTTTACAGAGCCGCCTTGAACAGTTGCGTCAGGTTGTCTTTCGTCAACTCAATCGGGTTTCCGCCGCATGAAGGATCGACGATCGCCCCTTCGACAAGCTCTGCGATTGAGGCTTCGGTCACACCCAGGTCGGACAGAGTGCGGGGGATGCCAAGGCTGTCGTTGAAATCCTGCACGAAGGCGCGGAACCCATCGAAGCCACCGTCGATGTCCAGATATGCCGCGGCTTGCTGGAACCGGTCTGCAATGGCCGGGGCGTTGAAGTCCAGAACAGCGGGCATGCAGACCGCGTTTGTGGTGCCGTGATGGGTGTTGAATACAGCACCAATTGGGTGGCTCATCGCGTGGATCGCGCCAAGGCCCTTCTGGAATGCCGTTGCGCCCATGGCAGCGGCGCTCATCATCTGGGCACGGGCTTCGATATCGGTACCGTCAGCATAAGCGCGTGGCAAGTACTCCTTCACCAGTCGCATACCTTCCAGCGCGATGCCCTGGCTCATTGGGTGATAATGCGGGCTCGAGAAGGCTTCGACGCAATGCGCGAAGGCGTCCAGGCCTGTTCCTGCCGTGATGAACTTGGGCATTCCGACGGTCAGATCCGGGTCGCAAATCACAACGGTGGGCAGAACCTTGGGATGAAAGATGATCTTCTTGGCATGGGTCTCAGAATTGGTGATGACGCTTGCGCGGCCCACTTCCGACCCTGTCCCTGCGGTGGTCGGAACCGCAATGATTGGCGCGATAACGTCGGCATCGGCACGGGTCCACCAGTCGTCGATATCCTCAAAATCCCAAACGGGGCGGGTCTGACCCGCCATGAATGCGACCATCTTGCCCAGATCCAGCCCGGAGCCGCCGCCAAAGGCGATCACCCCGTCATGGCCACCCGCGTTGTAGGTCGCAACTCCAGCCTCGAGGTTCTTCTCATTCGGGTTGGGGTCCACATCGCTGAACACCCCACGGCCCAGGCCAGCGGCGTCCATGATATCCAGTGTCGCGGTGGTGATGGGCAGATCGGCCAGCCCCTTGTCCGTGACCAGCAATGGCTTCTTCATTCCGGCGGCGGCGCAGGCTTCGGGTAATTCCCTGATGCGCCCGGCTCCGAATTTGATGGCGGTCGGATAGGACCAGTTTCCAACAAGTGTCATGTCAGGTTTCCTTTGCAAAATAAGGCCTGCTTCGGCGAGGGGGTGGGTCCGAAGCAGGCCGTCGTCCTTAGCCCGTTACCTTTTTGAGGTGGTAGGATTTGGGACGTGTCAGGTTGTGATATCCGATCACGGACAGACCGCCGCCGCGCCCGGTATTCTTGCAGCCCGTCCAGCACAGGCCGGGGTCCAGATAGTCGGCGCGGTTCATGAACACAGTGCCCGTTTCAATCCGGTCACCTACCCGCGCCGCACGATCCACATCACGGGTCCACAGGCTGGCGGTCAGGCCAAACTCACTGTCATTCATCAATGCGATGGCCTCTTCGTCGGATGACACTTTCATGATGCCCACCACGGGCCCAAAGCTCTCGTCCCGCATCACGCGCATGT
This sequence comes from Ruegeria sp. AD91A, assembly GCF_003443535.1. Lineage (GTDB taxonomy): Bacteria > Pseudomonadota > Alphaproteobacteria > Rhodobacterales > Rhodobacteraceae > Ruegeria. The sequence continues at coordinate 194,951 of NZ_CP031946.1, forward strand.
CATGGGTGACATTGGTCAGGATTTGCGGTGTCAGGCACGCGCCACCATCGTCTTCAGCGAAGGTGTCGATATGCGCGACCGCGCCGGATGCAACCGCCTCGGCGATCTGTGCTCGCACCTCATCGGCAAAACGCACATTGGCCATCGGGCCAATCGTTGTCTCGGCATCCAGCGGGTTGCCCAGTTTGTACCCCTTCACGATGTCCACCGCCTTGGCGACAAAGTCATCATAGAGGCTTTCGTGGACATAGATCCGCTCAATACCACAACAACACTGGCCCGAATTGAACATCGCACCGTCAATCAGCGTGTCGACTGCGGCATCCAGATCGGCGTCGTCCATGACATAGCCGGGATCCTTGCCGCCCAGCTCGGTGCCGACGCCAGTAAATGTGCCGGCCGCGGCACGTTCCATCGCCTGGCCGCCGCCGACCGAACCGGTGAAGTTCACAAAATCAAACGCGTTACCCGCAATCAGGTCGTTCGTAACATCGTGGTTCAGAAAGACGTTCTGGAACACGTCCTCGGGCACACCCGCCGAATGGAACGCCCTTGCCATGCGCTCGCCCACCAGCAAGGTCTGGGTGGCGTGTTTCAGGACGACCGTGTTGCCCGCGATAAGCGCCGGTGCGACCGTGTTGATCGCCGTCATGTAAGGATAGTTCCAGGGCGCCACCACAAAGACGACCCCGTGCGGGATGCGCTTGATATAACGCTTGAACGTCTCATCCTCGCCCACAGCGATATCTGCCAGGGACGCCTCGGCAATCTTCGCCATGTGGCTTGCGCGTTCGTTGAACCCACCGAACTCACCACCATAACGCACCGGGCGACCCATCATATGGGCCAGTTCGGGCACGATCTCATCGTTCATGGCACCAATGGCGGCCACGCCAGCCATCACAAGATCAATCCGCTCCTGCAACGGACGGGTCGCCCATTCCGCCTGAGCAGCCCGAGCGCGGGCTGCGGCCCCGAAAGCGGCGTCTCGCGACAATACTTCACGTTCGGCAAAAACCGATCCGTCGATCGGCGAGACACATTTCAATATCTGCCCCATTTTCACTCCATTTCCGAAAGAAACAGGAACCCTGCTTCATCTGGCTAAAAATATCCCGGGGGCTGGGGGCAGAGCCCCCAGCACGACCCGAACTCACGCCCGCTCGAACCCGCGGGCGATTTCCCAATCCGTCACCACGCGCTCGAACTCCTCGATTTCGACCTCAGCAGCACGGGTATAGTGGTCGACGACGTCATCGCCCATGGCCGCCCGCAACATGACCGAACCATGCAGGGCATCCCGCGCCGCACGAAGGTTGCCAGGGATCATGCCAGTCTCGCCCTGATAAACGTCCCCTTGGGTGGGTGGCTGCAAGTCCAACTCCTCTTCGATGCCCGCGATCCCTGCCGCCAGCATGCCAGCCATCGCCAGATAGGGGTTCATATCTGAGCCCGGAATCCGGCACTCGACTCGCACAGCCTTGGTGCCGTCTCCGCACAGGCGGAAACCAGCGGTGCGGTTGTCCACTGACCAGATGATCCGCGTCGGCGCGAAGGTGCCTTTCATGAAGCGTTTGTAGCTGTTGATGTAGGGTGCCATGAAACAGGTATAATCCGGGGCGTATTTCAGCAGACCGGCCATGTAGTTCTTCATCAGCGCCGACATGCCCAGTTCGTCAGCGTCATCGTAAAAGGCGGGCTTGCCGTCGGCCCACAGTGACTGATGCACGTGGGATGAACTGCCCACCTTATCGTGATGCCATTTCGGCAGGAAAGTCGCCGCATGACCATGCTGCCACGCGATCTCTTTCACCGCGTTTTTGGCAATCGAATGGTACTCGGCTGTATCCATGGCGGGCGCGTATTTGATGTTCAGCTCTTCCTGCCCAGTCTCGGCCTCACCTTTGGTGTTCTCAACCGGAATACCCGCATCCCACAAATGGTTGCGGATCGGACGCATCACATGTTCTTCCTTGGTGGTCTGCAGGATGTGATAGTCTTCGTTATAGCCTGATACCGGCGCCAGATCGCGGAACCCTTCCTTGCGGATCTGATCAAAGCTCTTTTCGAACAGGAAAAACTCAAGCTCGGTCGCCGTCATGGCGTCATAGCCCATGGCTTTCAAACGGTTGACCTGCTTTTTCAGGATAGAACGCGGTGCGTGCGGCACTTCCTCATGGGTGTGATGATCCAGCACATCACACATCACCATCACCGTGCCCTCAAGCCACGGCACCGGGCGCAGGGTGCTAAGGTCCGGCTTCATGACATAATCGCCATAGCCCCGTTCCCAACTGGTCGAGGCATAGCCATCGGGTGTCGCCATCTCCAGATCGGTGGCCAGCAGGTAGTTGCAGCAATGGGTCTCTTCCCATGCGCCTGCCACGAAATGGCCCGCGTGAAATCGTTTGCCCATCAATCGGCCCTGCATGTCCACCATGCAGACCAAAACCGTGTCAACCGAACCCTCGGATACCTGCGTTTTCAGATGTTCGAACGTGAGCATGTGCCACCTTTATCTTTGCCGAGATCCATCATCGGCCATTCGTCCTGTTTGACCCGCCCCCACGGAAGGGGCAGGTCGCTTGGCCAATTCTTAGCCGTAGCGGTAGGGCCGTCCAGCCTTCAGCATGTCGGCGTTATATTGTTTGAAGATTTCAACAACCTTCGCCTTGGTCTCGGACTCGGCTGCTATCTCATCCCAGAATGCAACGGCGGCCGCCTCGACCGTCGCCCATTCGTCGTCCGGAATCGAGGTCAGCTGCATCTTGTCGCCATTGACGCGCAGGCTGGCTTCACCGCCCCAGTACCACCACTGACGATAATAGTGCGACTGATCGGTGCAAACGCGGAACAAGGTCTGCAGGTCTTCGGGCAACTCATTCCAGCGATCCATGTTGGCGAAGAACGATCCAGCCCATGCGCCCGAAATGTTGTTGGTCAGGAAGTAGTTGGTCACATCCGCCCAGCCGACAGTGTAGTCTTCGGTGATGCCGGACCATGCGATGCCGTCCAGCTCACCAGTTTGAACCGCGACTTCGATGTCTTCCCAGGGCAGGGTGACCGGCACAACGCCGAACTGAGACAGGAAGCGGCCCGCAGTCGGGAAGGTGAAGACACGCTTGCCCTGCAGGTCAGCGAGACTGTTGATCGGGTCTTTGGTGGCAAAGTGGCAAGGGTCCCACGCACCGGCCGAGATGTGTTTTACACCGACTGCCGAATATTGCTCGTCCCAGATTTCATTCAGGCCGTACTGGTTGAACAGAACCGGCACATCCAAAGAATAGCGTGATGCGAATGGGAAATAGCCGCCGAAAACAGTGACCTCGGTGGGTGACGCCATCGAGTCATCATCCGACTGCACGGCATCAATCGTGCCGCGCTGCATGGCGCGGAACAATTCACCCGTTGGAACCAGCTGATCGGCATAGAACAGCTCGATCTGCATCCGGTCGCCGGCGATTGTGTTGAACATCTTGATGGCGGGGTCGATCACGTGTTCGGCCAACGCCGGGCCGGCATAGGTCTGCATCCGCCATCTGATGGTCGATTGCGCCAGTGCAGGCGTCGCCAGCGCAGCAGCGGGGGCCGCCGCGGCACCTTTCAGAAATGTACGTCTGTTCGTCATTCTCTCTCTCCGTTGGTCAGTTTCAGTTATGCGGGGATTGCCCGCGAAGCCCCGGTTTGATCCGGGATCATTTGTTGTAAACGTATTCGGGCAGCCAGAGCGCGATCTGCGGGAAGGTCATGATAATCGCCAGCGCCAGCGTCATCACCATCACGAAAGGCAGGATTGACCCGTAGATGTCGCGCAGCGAAATCTCTGGCGGTGCCATCGCGCGCATCAGGAACAGGTTATAGCCGAAGGGCGGTGTCATATAGGCGATCTGGGTCGTGATCGTATAGAGCACCCCATACCAGATCAGATCGAATCCCATTGCGCCGACCAGGGGAACGTACAAAGGCGCGACGATCACCAGCATGGCAGTGTCGTCCAGAAACGTGCCCATCAGGATAAAGCTGAGCTGCATCAAGATCAGGATCAGCCAAGGGTTCAGGCCCAGACGTTCGGTAAACAGGTTCTCGATTGCTCGAACGGCGCCCAAACCGTCGAAAACAGCGCCAAAGGCAAGCGCAGCCAGGATGATCCACATGAACATACAGGTAATGCCCAACGTTGACCGGACCGAGGTCTCGAATACTTCGCGCGTCATACGGCCCTTGAGGATGGCTGCGGCGAACGCCGTCAAGGCGCCGATGGCTGAGCTTTCGACCAGCGAGGTCCAGCCGTTGACAAAGGGCACCATCATCGCGGCGAATATACCCAAAGGCAGAAGGCCCGCGCGCAACAGGCGCAGTTTCTCTGCCATGGGCACGTCGCGCTCTTCGGCTGACAGAGCCGGCCCCAAGGCCGGGTTAATGCGGCAGCGGATCACGATATACAGGATGAACATTGCAGCCATCATCAGCCCGGGAAGCAGCCCGGCAAGCCACAGCTGCCCAACCGGCTGGCGCGCAATCATTGCATAAAGAACCAGCACGACGGAGGGTGGCACAAGGATGCCCAGTGATGATCCGGCTTGTATCACCCCGGTCACCATCTTCTTGTCGTACCCACGTTTCAGCAACTCAGGCAGCGCAATGGTCGCTCCGATGGCCATGCCCGCAACACTCAGCCCGTTCATGGCCGAAATCAGCACCATAAGGCCAATCGTGCCAATCGCGAGACCGCCGTTCAGACCGCCCATCCAGACGTGGAACATCTTGTACAGATCGTCTGCGATTTTGGACTCGGCCAAAACGTAGCCCATGAAGATGAACATCGGCAGGGTCAGCAGCGGGTACCATTTCATCAGCTTCATGGCTGCCGAAAAACCAATGTCATAGCCGCCGCGATCCCCCCACAGGAACAGGGCGGCCATCACGGCGACAAAACCAATCGCGCCAAAAACGCGCTGCCCGGTCATTAGCATCAGCATCATGGTCGAAAACATCAGGATGGCGATCAACTCGTAGGACATCAGATCACCTCGCGCGGGATGTCATGGCCCTGGATGCGCAGAATATCTTTGAACAGTTCCGAGATTGCCTGCAGCAACATCAGGAACAGACCCACGACCATTATGACCTTGATCGGCCACAGATAGGGACGCCACGCCGTCGGGCTGCGTTCACCATATTGCAGCGAATAGCTCAGCGAGTCGTATCCGCCATAAATCATCACACCAAGATAGGTTATCAGGAAAAAGACGGTGATCGCATCCGTCCATGCCCGACGGCGGTCGGACCATTCGCCGTACAGCAGGTCCATGCGGACGTTGGACCCCATCTGGATCGAATAAGGGCCGCCCAGAATGTAGTAGGCGACCATTGCGAACTGGGCCATCTCCAGTGTCCATAGCGATGGCAGAAAGAACGTTTTCGAGATCGAGGACCAGAGCAGGATGCCCATCATGACGAATATTCCGTACATGACAACGCGCCCGATCCAGCGGTTCGCGCGGTCAATGACCGCCACATATCCCCGCATAAAATTCATCTCGATACCTCTGTTCTCATGGTTTCGCCTCTGCGTGCGATATGTCTTTGATGACCGATTGCAGAATTGGCATCAGCAATCCCGCAATGCGATTCACGCCTTTTGGTGAGTCGATCAGATCGTTTCGGACTTCGATCATGACATTTGGAAGCCCACGCCTGATCGCGTGTTCGCGCAACGTGTGTGTGACGCCATCTGTGGCCGAGTAGGGCTCATTCAAAGCCACACGTAGCCCCGAGCCTTCCGAGTGCCGAAGCATGAGTTGTGCGGCGCAGTCGTCTGCATCATGGAGAATTCCCAGCTCTACCGATCTGGGTTGTCCTTTGTAGACAGGCGTGAAGCTGTGGATCGTAAACACAACCGGCGGTTCACGTCGCGAATCCAGCGTAGATGAAACCAGCTGTTTGAACGGTTCATAGACATCGCGAACCCGCTGGGCACGTTGAGCGTCCGTCAGGTTCATGTTTCCGGGAACGGAAAACACTTCGCTGACCTGCGGCATGGCATCTTCGCGTTCGGGCGGACGGTTGCAGTCATAAACCAGCCGACTGACGCGCGAGTGGACAAGCGGCGCATCCAAAGCGCCCATCAGTTCCACCGAAAGGTCCAGCGCGCCGATGTCCCACGCCGCATGAGAAGACGCAGCCACCTCATCCAGCCCCAATCCACCCAGCGCGGCAGGAATAAACCGGCTTGCATGTTCGCATATCAGCACAGCAGGCGCGCGACCGTGCGCATTGAGCACGCGGGCTGCCGGGGCTTCAGTCGGCTGTAGCAATGATGACTCGGTCTCGTGACGCATAGGTAGCATTTGTTACAGCAACTTCTCACCTGTCAAGAAAATTTCTGTAGACAAAATTACAAACAAACATATTCTGTAACAAATTTAAGAAATGAGAGCGCCAATGGCCACCGTTGCCAAACTTGTCAAACAGCGGATTCAGGATGAGCTGGACGATCTGACACGCTCCGAGCGTCAGTTGGCCTCTGTCCTGTTGCAGGATTATCCGATGGCCGGTTTGCAATCGATCACCAAGCTGGCCGCTGCAGCGCAGGTTTCGACCCCGACCGTTATTCGCATGGCGCGCAAGCTTGGCTTCGACGGGTTCCCGGACCTGCAGGACGCGCTGCGCGAAGAAGTGGCGGCGCAGATCAAAAAGCCGATCTCGAAGCGGGACGCCTGGGTTGTGGATGATGAGGCTGAGCATCCAACAACGCGCTTTGCGCAAGCGGTATGGACCAACATGCGCCACACGCTGGAACGTCTGGACAAAGAGATGTTCGATGCCGTTGCGCATCTTCTGGCAGAGACAGAGCGCCATCTTTATGTCGTTGGTGGCCGCATCACCCGGTCAAACGCGGATTACCTGTTCAATCACATGCAGATCATCCGACCCAATGTGACGATGCTGGGCAATTCGGCGAATGTCTGGCCGCAATACCTTTTGGATATGGATGAATCATCCGTTCTGGTGATCTTCGACATCCGCCGTTACGAGGCGCATCTGGAGAAGCTGGCACAGGTTGCCTCGGGCCGCGGCGTCACCGTTGTGCTGTTTACGGATCAATGGGGGTCACCGATAGGAAAGACCGCCAATTATTCCTTCCACGCGCTGGTTGAGGCACCATCCAGTTGGGATTCGACGATTGCCTTGCAGTTGATTTCAGAAACACTGATTGCAGAAGTGCAGGAGGCACGGTGGGAAGAAAGCAAGGAGCGGATTGAAGAACTGGAACGGTTTTTCTCGTCGACCAGAATATTCCGTAACCAGGACTGAACGTCCGGTAGTGGGCGGCGCAGTTTCCGAAAAAATGCACCACTAAATTTGCCACTTCCGGCTTGACGTGCCCGAACGCATGACTTAACCAGCGCAAACCATTTGCGGGTATAGCTTAATGGTAAAGCCCCTGCCTTCCAAGCAGGCTATGTCGGTTCGATTCCGTCTACCCGCTCCATTCCTTTCATTAAATTCTGCGTCAAATGGCCCTTTCGACCTACCGATTGTGGTCGTGATGCTTGACCATACCTGACTGTACCTCCAAGAAAGCGGTCACTCAGTACCGTTCAGGACACAAAGGCCAGACATGGCAAGACAAACCGTCAGCAAACCAGCAAATGCCGCAGCCCCCGGCGCCTCTGAAGAACGCGCCCGTTCAAAGAAGATTGGGGTGCTGGCCTCGCTTTGGCCGTTCATGAAGCCCTACAAGTTCCTGATGATCGGCGCGACGCTGGCGTTGATTTTGACGGCGAGCATGACCCTGACGCTGCCACTGGCAGTACGGCGCGTCGTTGACAATTTCCGCATTCAGGATGGCGAGCTTCTGGATTGGTATTTTCTGGCCGCGCTCGGCATTGCCGCCGTTCTAGCCGTGGGCACCGGTATTCGGTATGCACTGGTCACCCGTCTGGGTGAACGGGTGGTGGCTGATATCCGCAAGGCGGTGTTTGACCGCGTCATCGGCATGAGCCCGGAATTCTACGAACGCATCATGACAGGTGAGGTGCTAAGCCGGATCACCACTGATACGACGCTGATCCAATCGGTTCTTGGTTCATCCGTGTCCATTGCCCTGCGAAATATGTTGATGTTCGTCGGTGGGCTGGTTCTGATGCTGCTGACATCTGCCAAACTGACCGGGCTGGTATTGTTGCTGATCCCTGTCGTCATAGTACCGATTCTCGTTCTTGGCCGCCGCCTTCGCGTGATCAGCCGCGAGAATCAGGACTGGATCGCCGCCTCGTCCGGCAATGCGGGTGAGGCATTGGGGGCAGTGCAGACCGTTCAGGCGTTTTCTCACGAACAAGCCAGCCGTCAGCAATTCGGTGAGATGACCGAGACCTCTTACGGTGTATCGCTGCGCCGCATACAGACCCGTGCGGTCCTGACGGTTATCGTGATCTTCCTGGTCTTCTCGGGTATTGTTGGCGTTCTGTGGATGGGTGCGAACGACGTGCGAAACGGGCTAATGACCGAAGGCGTTCTGATCCAGTTCGTGATCTATTCGATCATCATGGCAGGTTCAGTGGCAGCCCTGTCCGAAATTTGGAGCGAACTTCAGCGCGCCGCAGGTGCCACCGAGCGTCTGGTCGAGTTGCTGCATGCAGAAGATACTGTCACCGACCCTGCCAATCCTAAAGCGCTGCCCAAAGACATTCAGGGCGAAATCCGGTTTGAAGACGTCAGCTTCCGCTACCCGGCGCGCCCCGATACAGTTGCACTGGATCATCTCTCGCTTTTAGTGAAACCCGGCGAGACGGTCGCATTTGTCGGGCCATCGGGTGCGGGAAAAACAACCGTGATTCAACTGATCCAGCGCTTCTATGATCCAAACTCGGGCCGCGTGACGCTGGACGGCCTTGATCTGCGCGACCTTGACCGGTCAGACTTCCGCCACCACATGGCTTTGGTGCCTCAGGATCCTGTGATCTTTGCTGCGTCCGCGCGTGAAAACATCCGCTTTGGGCGTCTGGACGCCTCGGATGCAGAAGTCGAATCTGCCGCGCGTGCCGCTGCCGCGCATGACTTTATCGCGGCCTTGCCAGAAGGATATGACAGCTTTGTCGGCGAACGGGGTGTCATGCTGTCCGGCGGGCAGAAGCAACGTATCGCCATTGCCCGCGCAATCCTGCGCGACGCGCCGGTTCTGCTGCTGGACGAGGCGACTTCGGCGCTGGATGCGGAAAGTGAACGCGCAGTGCAAGGTGCTGTGGACAAGATGCGTGCCGGGCGCACGACCCTGATCGTTGCGCATAGATTGGCAACTGTGAAAAAAGCCGACCGCATCGTTGTGCTGGAAGAAGGCCGCATCGTAGCGCAAGGCAGCCACGAGGATCTGGTGTCTCAGGACGGGCTGTATGCACGCCTTGCGCGCCTGCAGTTCACCGATGGTGTCGCTGCTGAATAAGAGTGACGCTCCGGCATTTGCGAATTCGCCGTAGCGTCATTCTACATTTTACCCCCCTTGAAGGCTAAGGCCTCGCTTGCGCGAGGTTTGTTTTGCTTCCATCTTGGTCGCGAATAACAAGCCCGCGCAAAACGCGGGAGAATATACGGGAGGAACCACATGGCCTTTGTGGGATTGGAAGACAAGAAGCGTATGGAACAGGAAATGCCGTGGGAGGATCGGGATTTGCCTGTCACCTTCCATCAGCTTTTGTCGCGCACGGCAGGGAAGTTTCCCAACCATAATGCCATGAGTTTCCAACTGTTCTCGGGCCCGAACGACAAGGCCGAGACCCTGACCTGGTCGCAACTTTTGGCTCAGGTCAATCAGGCGGCTAACCTGTTCCGCTCGCTGGGTGTGGGCGAAAAAGACGTGGTCGCTTTTGTGCTGCCCAATTGCAATGAGACATTGGTCACACTGATGGGCGGTGCGGTCGCGGGGATCGTGAACCCGATCAATCCCCTGCTTGAACCGGAACAGATCGCCGCGATCCTGCGCGAGACCGGCGCCAAGGTCGTGGTGACGCTGAAATCCTTCCCGAAAACAGATGTCGCCCAGAAGGTCGAGGAAGCGGTGCGCCACGCACCCAAGGTCAATACCATTCTGGAAATTGATCTGAACCGGTATCTGACCCCGCCCAAATCATGGCTGGTGCCGTTCCTGCGCCCCAAGATGGGCGACAAGGAAAAGCTCGCCCATGCGGATTACAAGAACTTCCACACTGGACTGGCCAAACAGCCGACGACGCTGACTTTTGAAGACAGCAAGGAAGATCGTGTCGCCTGTTACTTCCATACCGGTGGCACCACAGGTATGCCGAAGGTGGCGCAGCACAAGTATTCCGGCCTGATCTACAACGGCTGGTTGGGTAGCACGCTTCTGTTTGACGAAAACGACGTCATCATGTGCCCGCTGCCCATGTTCCACGTTTTCGCGGTGCACGTGATTGTGATGGCAGCCGTTTCATCCGGTGCCCATGTGGTTTTCCCGACACCACAGGGATATCGCGGCGACGGGGTGTTCGACAATTTCTGGAAGCTGATCGAGCGTTGGAAGGTGAGCTTTATCATTACCGTGCCAACTGCGATTTCAGCCAAGATGCAACGCCCGGTCGATGCCGATATCTCAAGCGTAAAAACGGCCTTTTCGGGCTCGGCCCCGCTGCCGGTGGAACTGTTCCGCCGGTTTGAAGAAGCCACCGGCGTCACCATTGTCGAAGGGTATGGTCTGACAGAAGCAACGTGCTTGGTCTCGTGCAATCCGGTGGACGGCGAGAAAAAGATCGGATCGATCGGTATTCCGTTTCCTTATACAGACGTCAAAATCCTGCAGGACGGACCGGACGGACCGACCGAATGCGGGACTGATCAAATCGGTGAGATCTGTATCTCGAACCCAGGTGTCTATGCGGGAAATACTTACACCGAGGCCGATAAGAACGTTAACCTGTATCACTTCGATGAGTACCTGCGCACAGGTGATCTGGGGCGCTTCGACGAAGATGGGTATCTGTGGATCACCGGTCGCGCGAAGGACCTGATCATTCGTGGCGGTCACAACATCGACCCTGCCGAGATCGAAGAGGCTTTGCTGGGCCATGAAACCGTTGCTTTTGCCGGTGCTATCGGCCAGCCGGATGCGCATTCCGGTGAAGTTCCCTGCGCCTTTGTCGAACTGGTCGAGGGCGCATCGGTCACCGAAAAAGAGCTGATGGATTACTGCAAGGTCCACGTGCATGAACGCGCGGCGCAACCCAAGCACATGACCATTCTGGATGAGCTGCCCAAAACTGCCGTTGGCAAGGTGTTCAAGCCTGATCTTCGGAAACAGGCTATCACTCGTATCTACAACGGCGCTCTCGAGGATGCTGGTTTAACGGCACGGGTAGTTTCTGTCATCGATGACAAGAAGCGCGGCCTGGTCGCGCAGCTTGACGCGAACGGATCTTCGGAAGACGATGTTGCTAAAGTGCTGGGGGTATACACCCGGCCATGGGAGTGGTCTGAATAAGCCGGAGGGACAATGGACTATGAACGCCTGATCGACGAAGAAACCTGGGCGTTCATACGTCGCACGGCCGAAAGCTATCCTGATGACGCGGTTCAGTTGTCGATTGAGGATCAGCGCCGTGTCTATGACACCATGTGTCAGGACTTTCGCCAACCACGCCCGGCTGGCGTGGAAACAGAGGACAGGGCGGCCGATGGTGTTCCGGTTCGTATCTACTCTGCCGGGCAACCAACCCGAACAGTCGTCTATTTTCATGGTGGCGGTTTCGTTGTTGGTGGTCTCGAAAGCCACGACGATGTTTGCGCTGAGTTATGCGTCCAAACCGGGTACCGGGTCGTCGCCGTCGATTACCGGCTGTGCCCTGAACATGTGCACCCGGCACAGTTTGATGACTGTTGGACGGCTGCGAACTGGGCCGCAAGCGAATACGGTGACCCGCTGATATTGGCCGGTGACAGCGCCGGTGGAAATCTGGCTGCCGCTGTTTCCCATCACGCGCGCGGGCGTTTGGACGGGATCCTGGGGCAGGTGCTGATCTACCCGGGCCTCGGTGGGGACCCCAGTCAGGGGTCCTACACGGAACATGCCCAGGCCCCCTTGCTGACGTTGGATGAAATCAAGTTTTATGAAACCGTCCGATACTCGGGCGTTCAGCCCAAGGGCGATCCAACCTATGCTCCGTTGCAGGACAGTGACTTTTCAAACCTGCCGCCGACCGTGGTTGTAACGGCTGATTGCGATCCGCTGCGAGACGACGGGCAGGTTTATTGCAGGCGGATCAACGCGGCGGGCGGGCGGGCCCACTGGATCAACGAATCCGGTCTTGTTCACGGCTATCTGCGCGCGAGAACCTCGGTGAAACGTGCGGCTGACAGTTTCGAACGTATTTCGGTTGCGATAGAAGCGCTGGGGCAGGGGATTTGGTCCTACGACTAATGCAGCGAATGTCTCGGCAATGGTGCTCGAAAGCCCGGTACGTTCACAACCCAACAAACCGTTAGGCTGTGGTATAGTCTCTTGGAATTTCCAAGGAGACATTAGGTTATGACCGACCCCTTCCAGAACGTTGATGCCGCAGGGCCTGAATTCATCAAGTTGTTTGCGGATTCAATGGACCAACGGCAAGCGGACCCGACCATGGAACGGATCGTTGCTGCGTATCTGGATCATCTGCATGTGACGCGGGCGTCCACAGTTGTAGAGGTCGGTGCGGGTGCAGGCGCCGTAACGCGTCGCATCGCATCACGCTGCCACCCGGCAGAAGTTGTCGGGTTTGAACCCTCGAAAGGGTTTGTCTCGGAAGCCAGCGATCGGGCTAAAGAGTATTCGAACCTGACGTTTAAGGTGGCAGACGGTGCCGCGCTGCCTTTGGAAGATGATGCCGCCGATGCGGTCATTATGCATACGGTGCTAACGCATGTGGAAGATCCCGGATCTCTGGTTGCCGAGGCTTTCAGAGTGCTTAAACCTGATGGTCTGTTGATTGTGTGTGACGCTGATTTTTCCAAAGCGACGTTCAGCTCTTTTCCAAATGATCCACTGGATATCTGCGCAAAAGAGTTCGTCCGCGAGTTTGTGACCGATCCCTTTGTTGTCGCAAAACTCAGGCCAATGATTGCCGGTGCCGGACTTTCTGTTAGGCACTTTGACGTTCAGAGCAGAGTTGTATCAACACCAGAGCACATGTTGCCTTGGGTCGACCTGACCACCAAGCAAATGTGCGAGCGAGGTGACATCGGAAAAGAATTAGCGGCGGGGCTTGTGGCCGAGCACGAAAGACGTGCTCGAAACGGGTCACTTTACGGATATCAGGTGTTTGCGACAGTGGTGGCCGCAAAGGCCACATAAGCGACCCCGAAGCTGCATGCGCATTACCGCAGAAACGGTTCGGCCTTCATTGTCTCTGCAATGGGGGCACCTATTCGGCTCAGGATGGTCGGGGCCAATTGCAACTGGTTTATGACAGTCTCAGAGTCTGGCCCTTCGGCGTCGCCGAAATAATACAGCGCCGTTTCCTGTTGCAGCGGGCTGCGCCCACCGTGGTGCCCACGCTCGTCCTGGCCGTGATCCGCCGTGACGATCACTTCATATCCCAACTGACGCCAGCGGGGGATGAAAGGGGCCAGCATCTCGTCGGCGACAAAGCAGGCGTGATCCATTTCTTCACAATCGTGGAAGAAACGGTGGCCCATACTGTCCAGCGTGCAGGTGTGCAGAATGCCATAGTCCAGCCCGAACCGCAGGCACAGATTGGTCAGAGTGGCATACAGGTCGACATCAGATGGCGTCATCTGATTGGCTTTGCCATAGCCGGTCATGCTGTGAAAACGGCCATGGTTGATCGTCCGGCTTTCGGGTTCGTCATATTCGATGTCGCGGACGTAATCAAAGGGATGACGGTTGAAGAACTGCGACCAGTAGCTGTGTGTCACCGCTCCGGTCACACCACCGGATTCACGCACCTGACTAAAGACGTCCTTGTGGCTCAGCCGGAAGACGTTTCCATTCCCGGTGCAGCCGTGCTCTTGCGGCGTCACGCCTGTGTGGATCGACGCATAGCAACTGGCCGATGTCGAAGGCAGCACCGCGCGCAGTTTCCAGACACGCGCTTCGCCGCTGTCGACCCAGCCTTCGAGATTGCCGAACAGGCGGCGAAAATTGCGATAGGGGACACCGTCCAGAATGATGAGAAGTAGCTTGCGGTCCATGTCGAGGCCCTTTGATAGACATTGCGTTCCGGCGACCCTAGGAGATTCGACGTCCATCGGCTGCCACTTTGCGCCCCCAATAGCAAAATCCCGACACCTGTCATCAGACAAAGTGCCGGGATTTCAAACCGTCATTGAATTGTCGCGAACCGGATCAGTTCCCGGCGCTTTCCATCTTGCGATGGGCGACAACTTCCTCCAGCCAGCCCAGATGCATTTCAGGCACCGAACTGAGCAGCAGGTCGGTATAATCGTCGAAAGGCGGGCTCAGCACCTGACTCTTTGAGCCATAACGGGCCACGCGACCCTGATACATCACCGCGATGCTGTCGCTGATCGCGCGGACCGTCGCCAGATCGTGGGTGATGAACAGATAGGCCACATCCTCGATCTTCTGCAAGTCCAGCAACAGTTTCAGGATGCCGTCCGCCACCAGCGGATCCAGCGCTGAAGTGACCTCGTCACAGATGATCATCTTGGGCTTTGCCGCCAGCGACCGCGCGATACAGACACGCTGTTTCTGGCCGCCAGACAGTTCCGCAGGATAGCGGTCGATGAATTTTTCACCCAGCTCGATCTCATCCAACAACTCGGTGATCCGTTTGCGCTTCTCAGCGCCGCGCATGTTGAAATAGAACTCCAACGGGCGGCCGATGATGGTGCCGACGGTCTGGCGTGGATTCATTGCCACGTCTGCCATCTGATAGATCATCTGCAACTCGCGCAGATCCTCGCGAGACCGTCCCGCAAGGTTCGGCGAAAGTGTGCGCCCGGCAAAATTGATCTCACCATCGCGCGGCGGCAACAGGCCGGTGATAACCCGGGCCAGTGTTGACTTGCCCGAACCGGATTCGCCAACGACCGCCAGCGTCTGTCCCGGATGAAGTTCGACATTGACGTTGTGCAGCACGTCGAAGTTCAGCCCCTTGTAGCGTGCCGTGATGCCTTCGACGGTGAGCAGCGGTTCCGGCGTGGGCTGTTTTTCTTCGTGCTCGATTGAACGAACCGAGACCAAAGCCTGCGTATACTCTTCCTGCGGGTTGTTGATGATCTGGTCGGTGCTGCCGTATTCGACTGTATCACCCATCCGCAAAACCATGATATCGTCGCTGACCTGCGCAACAACGGCCAGGTCATGCGTGATGTACAAAGCGGCAACGCCGGTATCGCGAATGGCATCCTTGATTGCCATCAGAACGTCGATCTGGGTGGTCACATCAAGCGCTGTGGTCGGTTCGTCGAACACCACCAGATCAGGTTCGGGGCACAGAGCAAGAGCGGTCATGCAACGCTGCAACTGACCGCCTGAGACCTGGTGCGGATAACGGCTGCCGATGTTGTCAGGATCGGGCAATCCCAGCTTGGCGAACAGTTCGCGCGCGCGGCCTTCGGCCTCTTTGCGGCTGAACTTCTTGTGCTCGACCGCGGCTTCGACAACCTGATCCATGATCTTCTTGGCCGGGTTGAACGACGCGGCAGCGGATTGCGAGACATAGGCAACCTCACCCCCGCGCAGATTGCGGATATCGCCATGCGATGACTTCAGGACGTCACGTCCGTTGACCCAGACTTCGCCGCCGGTGATTTCAACGCCACCCCGGCCATAGGCCATTGAGGCGAGACCGATTGTGGATTTCCCAGCACCGGATTCACCGATCAGGCCCAACACCTTGCCGCGCTCGAGGTCAAAACTGACCCCGTGCACGATTTCGATGTTATGGGGTTTCTCACCCGGTGGATAAACGGTCGCACCGATCTTGAGGTCGCGGACCTTGAGAAGGGTATCACTCATCCCCGGCCTCCTTTCAGCGATGTGGTTCGGTTCAGGATCCAGTCAGCCACAAGGTTGACCGAAATCGCCAGCGTCGCGATGGCGACAGCCGGGTACAGCGCCGCGCCAATGCCATAGACGATGCCATCTTTGTTTTCCTTCACGATGCCACCCCAGTCGGCCAGTGGGGGCTGTACGCCCAGGCCCAGGAAGGACAGGGTAGAGATGAACAGCACCATGAAGATGAACCGCAG
The DNA here is from genome assembly GCF_003443535.1 of Ruegeria sp. AD91A. GTDB lineage: Bacteria > Pseudomonadota > Alphaproteobacteria > Rhodobacterales > Rhodobacteraceae > Ruegeria. Next base: position 211,178 of record NZ_CP031946.1, read on the forward strand.
TCCAAACTCGGCCACCAATGGCGACAATGCGTTCGGCAGGATTTCCCGGAAGATGATCCAAGCCCGTCCCTCACCGCGCAGTTTTGCGGCTTCGACGTAATCCATCACGTTGATATCCACGGCAACGGACCGCGACAGGCGATAGGGGCGTGTCGCATCCAGAAGGCCCATGACAAGGATCAGGATCGGAACAGTGACCGGAACGATGGCCAGAATGACCAGCGCGAGGATCAGGGTCGGGATCGACATGATCAGATCGACTGTCCGGCTGAGCGCCTGATCCGCCCAACCGCCCAGAACGGCGGCCAGCAAACCGAGCGAGGTACCGGTCAGAAAGCTGAGCAATGTCGCGGCGGCGGCAATGAAGATCGTCGTGCGCCCGCCATAGATCATGCGGGTCAGCAGGTCACGGCCGATATTGTCAGTACCCAGCAGGTGCTCGGCACTGGTCGGCTCCCATACATCGCCGACCACTTCCGCCATCCCGTAGGGCGCGATCAACGGGGCAGCGATTGCCACGAAGAAATAGGCGCCGGTGAACATAAGGCCAATCAGAGCCGAAATAGGAATGTTCTTCATTTCGGATGCCTCAGTCTTGGGTTTGCGAGGATCGAGACGATATCCGCGACCATGTTCAGGCCGATGTAAACAGCCGCGAACACCACGCCGCAGGCCAGAACGACCGGCACGTCACGCTTGGTCACGGCGTCCACAAGGTACTGCCCCATGCCGGGATAGACGAATACAACTTCGACCACGACAACGCCGACAACCAGATAGGCGAGGTTCAGCATGACGACGTTCACGATGGGCGAGATTGCGTTGGGAAAGGCATGCCGCGCGATGACCTGAAATGTGCTCAGGCCCTTAAGCTCTGCCGTTTCGATATAAGCGGATTGCATCAGGTTCAGAATTGCAGCCCGGGTCATACGCATCATCTGCGCCAGCACCACAAGTGTCAGAACAAATGCCGGCAAGGCGACGGCGTACAGTTTCTGGCCGATGGACATGGAATCATTGACCATGGCAAGCGAGGAAAACCATCCCAGTTTGACTGAGATGTAATAGATCACAACGTAGCCGATCAGAAACTCGGGGATCGATACCGTCGTCAATGTGATGGCGGAAATCAGCTTGTCTGGCCAGCGATTGCGGTATCTGACGGCCAGCAGCCCAAGGAAAATCGCTAGTGGAACCGAAACGATTGCCGCAACACAAGCCAGGAAAAGCGTGTTGCCGAGGCGTTTTCCGATGCTCTCAGAAATATCAAGCTTGTTGGTAAGCGATTGACCAAGGTCGCCCTGAACAATGCCTCCCAGCCATTCGAAATAGCGGGTCAGGGCGGGGCGGTTCAGGCCCATTTCTTCGCGGAGGTTAGCCAAGGCCTCGGGGGTTGCGGACTGCCCCAGGACGGCTTGCGCGGCGTCTCCGGGAAGAGCTTCGGTCAGGCCAAAAATCAAGGCCGAAGCGCCAAACAGCAATAGGATTCCCAGCGCGAGGCGCTGGGAAACCAATTTGATGATGGGATGCATTATCCGTGGCCCGTCTTAGACGAACCACATTTTGCGGGACATGTTGCCGTTCATCATCTCTTGCGTCGGGTCGCTTTCCCAGCCGTCCAGTTGGTTGCTGACACCTTCGACAAAGTCGTTGAACATCGGGCAGATCAGGCCGCCTTCGTCGCGGACCATTCTGCCCATCTGGCTATAGATGCCCTTGCGTTTTTCAACGTCCAGCTCCGCCTTTGCCGCGAATAGCATGTCATCGAACGCCTGAACCTTGAACCGAGTGTCGTTCCAGTCTGCGGTTGATAGATACGCGGTCGAGTACATCTGGTCCTGAACCGGACGGCCGCCCCAGTAGGAGGCACAGAAAGGTTGCACGTTCCAAACTTCGGACCAGTATCCGTCATTGGGTTCACGCTTGATCTCAAGCGGAATTCCGGCCTGCGCCGCCGTCTGTTGGAACAGCGCTGCGGCATCCACAGCACCCGGGAAGGCACCGTCAGCAACACGAAGGATAATCGGCGAGCCGTCATGACCGGACTTCTTGTAGTGCTCGGCGGCTTTTTCCACGCTGAACTCGCGCTGTTCGATGGTCTCATCAAACAGTGGGTAGGCGGCGTTGATCGGCATATCATTCCCGATCGAGCCATAGCCGCGCAGTACCTTGTCCACCAGATCCGTACGGTTGATTGCGTATTTCAGTGCCGTGCGCAGTTCGTTGTTGTCGAACGGAGCCGTGTCGCAATGCATAATGAAGACATAATGTCCGCGACCCGCTGTTGAATGCACCGTCAGGTTTGGCGCGCGCCCCAGTAAGTCGGCTACTTTGGGTTCTACGCGGTTAACGGCGTGCACCTGACCGGACTGCAGCGCTGCAGTACGTGCGGTCGCATCGTTGATGACAACCACTTCGACGCTGTCAAAGTTGCCGAAATCGCTGTTCCAGTGGTTTTCGTTCTTGGTGAACAGGTGACGGACACCGGGCTCGTCAACTTCCAGTTTGTACGGACCAGTGCCGATCCCAGCCGCCGGGTTATCCATGCCGCCGTCCGGCTGAATGATCAGGTGGTAGTCCGCCATCAGATAAGGCAGATCGGCGTTCGCTTCGGTCAGAGTGACCTGGAAGTTGTCGCCGTCGGCCTTCATTGACTCGATGCCCTTCATGATGCCGAGGGCGCCAGATTTGGAGTCTTCGTTCGAGTGGCGCTGCATGGTCTTCAGCACGTCCTCGCTGGTCATAGTCTTGCCATTGTGGAACTCGACACCCTGACGCAGTTTGAAGGTCCAAACCTTGGCGTCCGCGCTGCCTTCGACGCTTTCAGCCAGGCGCGGCTCGATGGTCCCATCAGGTGCAACTTCTACAAGCTGGTCGCCGAATTGCTTGCCGTTCTGGAACGGAACCGAGCTGGCATAGGTCGCGGGATCCAGCGAGTTTGTGGACTCGCCACCCTGAAGGCCAAACTTCAGGTCGCCGCCCTTTTTCGGGCCAGCTGCGCGTGCTGCGTCGGCGAACATCGTGCTAGCCACGGCAGCCGAAACGCCCAGGGCCGCGGCTTTCCCCATGAATTCGCGGCGGGTCATTTTTCCGGCTGTGACCTGACCGGCCATATGCGTGATTTGTTCGTTCATTTAGTGATCTCCCTATCGAGTGGTTCCAGCCCTTTTCGGGCTTTTGTTGACGCATGAGTCAACGTTGGCTTATTTCCGCGGACCGGGCAAGGACATTTCTCCTAAATACCGATGGCCGAAGCCCTCTCTTTCTTGTCCGGTGTGCGGCAATTGCTGAGTGGGTGTTCAGGTGCAGTCTGCATTTCCGGGTAGTTTCCGGTCGATTGCGGGTCAAGGTGGCATGATAAGCGTCAATTCATCCACGTATCGCGACAACCAGGTCCATGACATTGGTGCCGGTTGGCCCTGTTATCAGCAAAGCATTGGCTTTTTCCAGGAAAGACCCGCTATCGGCTTTTCGAAGCGCGCGATCTGCGCCATCACCCCAGGTTGCGCCTGTTATGATTCCTCCCGCCGCATTTGTCGGACCGTCCGTGCCGTCGGTGCCGCCCACGACCACCGCAAGATCTGTTTGGCCTGAAATCTCTTTGGCCAAGGCAAGCGCAAGGGCCTGATTTCTGCCGCCACGCCCCGGGTGATCAGGCAAAACCACGGTCGGTTCTCCGCCAAAGATCATCACTCCCTTTTTCATTTCGCGCAGCATGGGCCCAAGACGCGCCGCGACCTGCAAATAGTCGTCGTGCAGGGCCTCATTATTGGTCAAGACACTCAACCCCGCCGTTTCTGCCGCTTTGGCAGCCGCATTGCGGGCATGCGCGTTCGAAGCAACGATCCGGGTGGTGGCCGCAAAGGAATGGTTATCAGGCAATGCTCCGATTCCCGATCCGATGACATTCAGGTCGTCTCCGGGCACATCCGAAATCGCCAGAACAGTGGCGCGGTTTCCGGCGAAATGGGACAGCAGACCGCCGCCCTTGATACGCGACAGCTTGCGCCGCTCGGCATTCATCGCGCGGATATCCAGCCCTTTGGACAGCAGTTTGCGGTTTAACGCCTCGAGGTCATCAAGTGATGTTCCGGGAAGTAGGTCCTCGGCCAGGGATGACGCGCCGCCCGAGACCAGCAGCAGCACATGTGATCCGGGTTCCATTTGTTCCATGGCGAGGCGCAGAGCACGCCCGCCCGCGAGGCTGCGGTCGTCCGGAACGGGGTGTGAAGCTTCAATCACCTCGACCCCACCCGGCAGGTCGCGGCCATGGTCGTCTTTGGTGACCACAAGCGTGGGGATAGCGCCAAATTGCGCCAGCGCAGCCCGCGCCATGGCTGCGGCTGGTTTGCCCACGGCCAGAATACGGTCGGGTTTCGGGACATCAGGCAAGGCGGCTTGGGTGGCCTGATACCCGCCGACGGCCTCAACCCCGGCCTGCCACAACCTGACGGCTTGCTTCTCAATATCCATCAATTCTCCACCCAGATCGTGACTGGCCCATCATTTACAAGCTCAACCGCCATGTCCGCGCCGAACTGTCCGGCTTCCACTGCAATCCCCTGCGCGGCAAGGTGCTCTGCGAAGACCGTGTACAACTGCTCTCCCAGCTCAGGCGGGGCTGCGTTCGAAAATCCGGGGCGATTGCCGCCGGAGGTGTCCGCCGCCAATGTGAACTGGCTGACCACCAAAGCAGAACCTTCAACATCCAGAAGCGAGCGGTTCATCTTGCCGGCGTCGTCCTTGAAAATCCGCAGTTTCGCGGTTTTCTCGGCCAGTTTTTCTGCCTGTGCCTTGCTGTCGCCCTGCATGGCACAGACAAGAATCATGAGCCCAGGGCCGGTTGTGCCTATGACGGTGCTTCCGACCGACACTTTGGCCTGTGTCACCCTTTGCAGCAATGCGCGCACTTGGTTCCTCCCCCGAAACGTTGAGCCTGCCTGAGCGACGGTTTAGCCGCGCCAGTCCACAAAGTCACCCAATGCCGCGCGCTCCGTACGGAAGCTGTTTGCAGGATGATCCGTATCCGAATAGCCAAAAGAAATTGCGCACAGGATCAGCCGGTCATCGGGGATCTGAAAATACTGATGCAAAAAAGGACTATATGTGGCCAATGCCGCTTGCGGGATGGTTGCCACGCCCAAAGCCTGAGCAGCGAGCGCAAAAGCCGTGACAAAGCCGCCGCAATCCATTGCACCATATGGTCCAAGCTCTGCCGGGCTTGAGATGATGGCACAATGTGGTGCGCCAAACAGGGCAAAGTTCTGCATCATTTGCTGGGCCGATTCCTCGCGGTTCCCCCGTTTTACGCCAACCGCGTCGTAGAGTGCCCAGCCGCACGTCCGGCGGCGGTCTTGGTACACGCCGGAGTAAGACGTGGGAAATGGAAGATCCGGGGCCGGTGTGCCGTTTTCCGCCTCGTTTAGCATCGCGTCGCGGAACCTGTCGGTTTCGTCTCCGCTGGTGATGATCAGTTGCCAAGGTTGCGAGTTGCACCAGCTTGGCACCCGGGACGCGCTGGTCACGATCTGCGCGATCTGTTCTTGCGGTACCGGGTCCGGCAGAAAGGCCCGGCAGGAATGACGTTTGTCCAGCAAGGCATTCAATTCAGCAATCGACACATGGACCTCTTCTCAACGTTGCAGGTCTGAGGATGAAGGTGCGGTGTACAATGTACAAGAGGCTGTTATTGCTGTCCTGTTGCCATCAAGTACCCGACACCTGCGGCAACCAGCAGGCCAAGTACAACGGCGATTGTGATCTTTATTGCCGACCAGGGGCGCTCTCCCTGAACCCGACCGGTCCGGCCGTTCACCACGAAACGATAGGTCTGGCCGCGATACTTATAGGCCGCCAACCAGACCGGCAGCAGGATATGTTTGAATGTGACATCGCGCACATCGGTGTCCACTGCGTGGATACGTTGCCTGTCGCCACCAATATCAAAACGTACATCCCGCTCGATCATGCGCGCCATATGTGCTCGGGCCTCGGCATATCCCTCTTTCAGCTCAACCGTATAGGCCTCGGCGCGAAACCCGGCGAGGTATTCTGGCTGGTAGGGTTCCAGAGCCGGTAGATCCCAAGGCTCCAGAGCATCGGTGTAAGTCTTGGGCAGTGACCTTGAGGCCAATACCAACACGTCGTCAAAAAAACGCGCCACCCGGCCGGACTTGGGCGTCCAGCGGACTTTTGGCACCTGTTGTTGCACCCGTTTGCCATCCCGCATGACGGTGCGGGTTTCATAGTAGACTGTGCCGCGCTCTCCGCGATAGGCCGATTTGGTATCGGCATCAAAGGTCCAGTACGGCACGTAGATACCCTGCATCCTACGTCCTTTGCGGGCATAGTCCTTGAGCCCGTTCGGAGCGAACCACAACCGCCCCAGCCAATCGCTCATCGCCGTGTGGGCCACGCGTTCATCCAGAGCAAAAGGCAGAACGCCCTTCGGTTTGATATGTCGGTTCACCCCGGTGTCCGTCACAACCGGAGTAGCGCAGAACGGGCATTCCGCAGCATGGGTGTTGGGGTCGAATTCAACCTGCGCCGCACAATTTGGGCAGGACAGAACCCGTGTCTCTTCGATTTCGCTGTCGGGCAGGCGGTCGGCGATGGCCGCGTCGAAATCCAGCTCGCGCAGGCTGGCGCCGCCCCAGGGGCCCGCACCGATCGGTTCGGAATGGCCGCAATGGTCACAGGTCAGCGTGCCGGATTTCGGGTCGAACCGATAGTCCGCACCGCACTGGTCACACGGAAAACGGTGTTCCGCGACATCAGGCGATGGGGCAGGGGCATGAGTCATGACGCGCTCAGTCCTTGAGAGGGAAGTAGAGATAGGCCGCGCGGTTTTCCTCGGGCAGGACATGCGGCAGCATCGCGGCCTCGCAGGCCCCGATCGTCTTGAAACTGTCGCGCCCTTCGGCCAGCGTCAGGCTATGATTGGCCGCCGAGGGCTCGCGTGGGTTCGTGTCACAATGGATTTTCTCGTCCTCCCAGAAACAGATCGGACAGATCAGGTACTTTCCGCGCTCCGAAAGGGTGACATAGTCGCAGCAGGGGCAGACGAAATGCGGGCCGGGCCGCGTTCTGCGTCTGACCTTCTTCGTGCGCTTTCCAGGGCCGGTCATGCGGTGCCCTCATGTGCCGGGTGGGGGCGGAGGCAGAATGGTGAACAGCTGCGCCAGCTCCTGCACCTCGCCCGCTTTCTTCCATCCGTCCTGACCAGGCGTCCACACGAAAGTGTCGCGCGTGATCTCGCCGTCGCTGGCCATGCGGCCCATCTTGGCCTTCGAGAACGGGCCGCTGGTCTGTCCGTCCACCGCGATATGCCACACATGCTCGACGGGGGGCGGAGGCGGCGGGGCCACATGCGCGGCCGGTTGCGCAGCAGCGGGCGCGGTCGCGCCCCACGGGCCTGACGGCTGACCCGCTGCCATGTTCGCCATCTGGTTCGCCATCGCCATGCCCATTCCCATGCCAAGGCCAGCGCCCATGCCGCCACCGCCGTTTGGGTTGCTGGCGGCCGCCGTCATTGCCTCGGCTGCGGAATACTGTGTAAACTTGCCCAGATCACCGGCCAATCCCATCGAGGTGCGCTTGTCCAGCGCCGCCTCGACCGCTGGCGGCAACGAGATGTTTTCGATATAGAACTCAGGCATCTCGAGCCCGTATCCGTCCAGTACCGGCGACACCTCGGCCGCGATCAGCTTGCCCAGATCGGCGGTGTTGGCGGCCATGTCCAGAACCGGAATGCCCGACCCCGCGATGACCCGACTGAATTCCTGCACGATGATGTTGCGGATCTGAAAGCTGATCTCGTCCATTGTGAATTCACCGTCAGTTCCTACGATCTCGATCAGGAACTTGGCTGGGTCCTTCACACGTACAGTATAAGTGCCATAGGCGCGGATCCGGGTCGGCCCGAACTCCGGATCGCGCAGCATGATCGGGTTCTTTGTGCCCCATTTCAGGTCGTTGAACCGTGTGGTGTTGACGAAATAAATCTCTGACTTGAACGGAGATTGAAATCCATGATCCCAGTGCTGCAACGTGGTCAGGATCGGCATGTTGTTTGTTTCAAGCATATAAAGGCCCGGCGTAAACACATCCGCCAGTTGGCCTTCGTGCACAAAGACCGCCGCCTGACCTTCGCGCACGGTTAGCTTGGCGCCATACTTGATCTCGTGACCTTCGCGCTCGAACCGCCAGACCATGGTGTCACGGGTGTCATCCACCCAATGAATGACATCAATGAATTCTCCGGTCAGAAAATCGAATATTCCCATTTGGGTTCTCCTGTCCTTGGGGTCAGAGCGGCTGCCCCATCAGTTCGTGTGCAATAATTCTTACAATGGGTCGTGCTTCGTCGACGTCTACGCCGGGCTGCAGTCGCGGGTCATACAGCATCGTCAGCAGCTTTTCGTCGTGGCTGGTCAGCAGGGCAAACTCGTCGTCATCATTGAAAATCGAAGGTCGCGCTGCCGGGCTGTCATTGGACAGGCCAAGACCCTGAGCAATTTCTTCGTGAATGCAGCTTTGGCGGCCCAGATCCGTCAATTCGGCCCGGATAAGGGAAACGGCTCGTACGTATCTGTGTGGTGATGAGGTCGTTGCCGATGCAAACACCAGACAATCGATATTGGCACGTGGATTGGCCACCAGGTTCAGCGAGTCCTGACCGATATTCGGGATCAGCTGCTTCAGGCGGGATACGACATAGGCGCTGTCGTCCTTGCCTGCAAAAAAGACATGGAAATTGGCGTTGCGAGAGACGACGGAAATCGGATGATCGGTCAATCTGGCCAGACGGGCGGCAAAGGACCGAACCTGATCTGTGTCTTTCTGCCGTGCAGAGGGAAGCACGGAAGGGCCGAACTCGGTCTGTATGCGCACCGACCCGGACCATCGGCTGAGTTGCCCGTCCGTCTGACGAGAGCCAACCGCGACGCTCTGCGTCGGATACTCACTGTAGAACGCAATCGCTTCGAAATTCCGCGACAGATCTTCGGTATCATAGGGGGTGTCGGGGCCGCCCCCATCGATGCGCAAAAGTCCCCGCACCAGCAGGTCCCGTTCAACCCGCCGATAAAAGCGCGCCAGATCCTGACTTGCGGCAGACGGCGGCACATAAGCATTGGCTGCCACAGGTGCGGGTGCGGGGCGGGGTTGCGGAACAACGGATGACGTCAGGGTCTCATCGCAATTGGCCAGGGCCAGGAATGATACTATCCCCAATGTTCGTTTCAAGTAACCGAAGGCCCGCACGCTGAACCCGCCCTTAGCCAGGTACCGCCGTACCGGCATTGTCGCCGGTTCCGTCGCGCCGTGCCTTGGCAGACGCCAAAGTGTCGCGCAGTTCCTTTTCCATCTTCTGCAACTCAGCTTCGGCTGCGGCGCGTTTGGCCTTGCCTTCGTCCGCAATCGCAAGGCTTTCGTTGATGGTGCCAATTAGGTCGGCATTGGCCTGCTTGACCGCTTCGATGTCGAACACACCGCGCTCCATTTCTTGGCGGATCATCTTGTTCGATTCTCGCAGGTTGGCTGCGTTCGAGGTCAAAAGCTCGTTGGTCAGGTCATTGGCATCCCGCACCGCGGCAGCGGCCTCGGCGCTGCGCTGGATCGTAACCGCCTGGGCCAGTTGCGTTTCCCAAAGCGGGACGGTGTTCACCAGTGTCGAGTTGATCTTGGTGACCAGCGACTTGTCGTTTTCCTGAACCAAACGGATCGACGGCAGCGACTGCATCGTGACCTGTCGTGTCAGTTTCAGGTCATGAACCCGGCGTTCGAGGTCATCGCGTGCCGCGCGCATGTCGCGCAGTTCCTGCGCCTTCATCACCTGTTGTTCTTCGGGTGCAGCCTGAACTTCGGCTTCTTTTTCAGGGATGGCGTGGCTGTCGAGTTCGGTCAGCTTCTCTTCGCCCGCCGCGATGTACAGCGCCAGTTCATCATAGAAATCCAAGGTCTTTTCATACAGCAGGTCCAAAGACTTGATATCCTTGAGCAGCGTATGCTCATGCCCCAGTAGATCGTCGGTAATGCGGTCGATCTGGTCCTGAACGTCTTCGTACTGAGCGGTAAATTTTGCAAATGGTGCAGCTCTGCCCAACAGTTTTTCCCACCAGCTACGTTCGCGACGCACGTCAAGTTCACTGACCGAGAACCCGCGTATCGTGGTTACGATGTTGCGCAGGCTGTCACCGGCCGGGCCGACATCCTTGTTGCGCACATCCGCCAGCATGGCCTGGCTGATTTCCTGAAGTTCGGCCTGAGCGGACGAGCCAAACGCGACGATCGAATTGGTGTTGTCCATGTCGATTTCATTCATCCGCTTGCGGATTTCGGCGCTGACGGGTTCGTCGGCTTCCTCCAGCGACACGACTTCGGCCTGTGGTTCGGGCAGGGCAACTGCGGTGACTTCCTGTACCAGAGTTTCGGCCTGAACTGCCTTTTTCTTGATCTCATCGGACATGGGGATGTTCCTCGCTCAAATAATGGCCGGTCAGTCCAACCGGACGCCTTCGCGCTGCAGTCTTTCACGCAACACGTCGATTTCGACCGTCAGATCACTGCGGTCATCCAATAACATTTTCCGCGTACGTGCGGAAAAATTCTGCTCCAGATCGTCCAGCAGGGCGGAATAGTCGGCAAGCGCCTGCGCATCACGGGTGCGCGCGTAGACATCAGCAAACTTGACAGTCGCGTCACGCGCGCCCCGCAGATAGACGGTCAGGTATTTTCTGGCTCCGGCCAGATCGCGAGGATCTTCCTCGACCGTGCGGAACAGGTCACGTGCGGTGTCCTGAAACCGCTCCACACGGGCTTCGACGCGTCGGTCGCCCGCGCGTTTTATGGCATCCGTCATTTCCGACAACTGTTTCTCGGCATCATCGACCACGCGGGCCACACGGTCTTGCTGATAGGTGTCGACCCCTTCCATCCCTTTGTCCTTCATCGGATCAAGTCCAAATGAGACAGAGTGCAGAACGGTCGCCGCAACGCCAAACAGTACGGGGGCCAACAGGCTGACCTGCGCGGCTGCCTCAGCGTCCAGAAACTCGGATCTGTAAGACGCAAGGCCTGCGCCAAGGCCAGTGAGAACACTGGCAAAGATCTTGCGCGGAAAAGCGGGCCTTCGGGCGGTTTTGCGGGCGTTGTACGCGGCCTCGGCCCTCAGGCCTTCCCGCAGCAAGAATGCGGCCGCCGTCAGAAAACCAGCGGCGATCAACCCGATGGTCATGCCAATCGCGCCGTCGTTCAGGGACAGAAACACCAGAGGAATGGCGGGCAGAAACAAAGTATTCGCACGCGCACCAGCGGGCTCGACCCGCGCGCCGTCAAACTGACCCCTTGGCAGCGGAGCGTTTTCCGTTTCATCGCCCTGTGGGCTGTATTTACCGCCAAACCGTTTTGCCATGGCTTACAGACCCCCGAGCAAGCCAGTGCAGACGCCGAACAACAGCACCAGCAGTACAGCGTAGGCCAGTTTTTGCACTCCGCTTCCGGACATCACGCCCCCCAAATAGCAGCTTTCACTGAAAATTTAGGGGATACGCGGGCTTAGCGCTAGGGGGAAGGTTGCCGAACCCGCATCACTTGCGGGGAATCTTGCCGATTTGAGGTCGTTTTCTTTGTGGCCGTGACGGGCGTTTGGGCGCGTTGTCGGCTTTATCTTCGGAATCCAGACCCAGTTGATCGCGCATGACCCTGCGACGGACTTCTTCGACCTCACCCTGTTTCAGAGTCCCCAGCTGGAAGGGGCCGTAGGACACGCGCAACAGTCGGTTCACGGTTAAACTGATATCCTCCATCGCGCGGCGGATTTCGCGGTTCTTGCCTTCGCGCAAGCCGATCGTCAGCCAGGCATTTGCGCCCTGTTGGCGATCCAGCGACACGGTCATTGTCTGAAATCGCTCTCCTTCGATTACCAGCCCCTTGCGCAACGGTTCGAAGTCTTCGTCCTTCGGGCGACCGTTCACTCGCACGCGGTACTTCCGCAACCAGCCAGTCGAGGGCAGTTCAAGCTTGCGCTTGATGCCGCCATCGTTGGTCAACAGCAGCAACCCTTCGGAATTCAGATCCAGCCGACCGACGCTCATCACCCGTGGCATGTCGTCGGGCAGCCTGTCGAATATTGTCTCTCGCCCTTTTTCGTCGCTGGTCGTTGTCACCAACCCGGCAGGCTTGTGATACAGCCACAGGCGCGATGGTTCCGGTTCCGAGACCGGCTTGCCGTCGACTACGATCTTGTCTTTCGCCGTCACGTTCAGGGCAGGGCTGTCAATGGTCTTGCCATTCACTGCCACGCGGCCTGCTTCGATCATGCGTTCCGCCTCGCGCCGCGACGCTACGCCAGCGCGGGCCAGGACTTTGGCGATCCGATCGCCGGGGGGTGGGGTCTTGTTCATGTCAGGGCCATACCGCATCCCGCGCGCTTGCGAAAGGCGGGTTTCTGATGCAGTCAGGGGCATGGTGTTCAAATCGCATATGGAACAGGCCCTGGCCGAGGCGCGCGCAGCGGCTGATCGCGGCGAGGTGCCCGTGGGGGCTGTTATCGTCGGTCCGGACGGAACCGTTGTGGCGGCGGCTGGAAACCAAACGCGTGAGCTGAATGACCCCACGGCCCATGCTGAAATCGTGGCCTTGCGTGCAGCCTGTGCGCAGACGGGGTCTGAACGGCTGCCGGATCACGATCTTTATGTCACGCTGGAGCCTTGCGCGATGTGCGCAGCGGCCTTGGCGGCCGCGCGCATCCGGCGGATCTATTACGGTGCGGCAGACCCCAAGTCCGGGGGTGTGGCGCATGGTGCACGCGTATTTTCGCATGCACAGGCGCATCACGTGCCCGAGGTTTATGACGGGATTGCCTGCGAAGACGCCGCCGCACTTTTGAAAGACTTCTTTGCGTCGCGCCGGAAGGACGTGCCAAGCTGAAGTCGGGCCTAGAGTTTGATCGGCTGCATCACCTCAGGCTCGATCACATCGACCCCCGGCAATCCGTCGATCAACGCCTGTGCGGACTGTTCCAGGATGGGGAACGTTCTGTAGTGGCATGGGATGACCGCCTTGAAGTTGAAGTAGCGCTTGGCGGCATAGGCGGTGGCTTTCATGTCCATGGTGAAATGCCCGCCGGCCGAAAGGATGCCGATATCGGGCTTGTGGTAATCTCCCATCCAATCCATGTCGGCCATGATGTCGGTATCGCCCGAGACATAGAGCATATGCCCCTCAGCCGCGATCATGAAGCCGACTTCACTGCCACCGGTGCGCAGACCGTCCGGTGTTGAAAAGGTCGAGCTGTGAGAAGCCGGAACCATTGTCACCTTGACGCCGTTCAGATCGACGGTGCCACCCTTGTTGAAACCGATGGTCTCAATGCCTTCCGTTTCGCTCCAGAATCCCATCAGATCATACTGGCCGACAACGGGGACTTTCAGGTGTTTGGCCAGCGGCAGAATATCAACCACGTGGTCGAAATGCGTGTGGGTCAGAAGGATATGAGTCGCACCATCCAGCGCTGCATCATGCTGATCTTCCGGCAAGACCGGGTTGCCGGTCAGCCACGGGTCGATCAACAGAACCTGCCCCTGAGTTTCAATGCGAAAACTGCCATGGCCCAGCCAGATAATGTTCATTCCGGTTTTCCTCCCATAAGGTCTCTTGGCAGCAGCCTAGCATCGGCTATGTAAAATTCCATGGACTGGATTCGAGAAATCGATGGCTATTGCGAACGCTTGTCGGCGGACTATTGGGCCGAGCCGATCAATGCGATCACAAACGCTGCTTTTCTGATTGCCGCATGGATCATGTGGCGGCGCGTACGCGATCAGGACATGCCACTGGCCAAGGGTCTGGTCGTGATTCTGGCCATGATTGGGATCGGCAGCTATCTGTTTCACACCCATGCCAGGGTGTGGGCGGCATTGGCGGATGTGGTGCCGATCCTGCTGTTCATATTGGTCTATATATATGCGGTGAACCGGGACATCTGTCGCATGTCGTCTGGATTGGCCTTCGTCGGTATGATTCTGTTTCTTCCCTATGCGGCGGCCGTTGCACCATTGTTCCAACGTGTGCCAGGGATTGGTGGGTCGGCGGCTTATGCGCCGGTCCCTTTGTTGATCCTGATCTACGCGTTCCTGCTGCGGGGCAATGACCCGAACTTGGCCAGAGCGATGACGCTCGGGGCCCTGATCCTGATTCTATCCATCACTTTCCGTGCGCTCGATTTGCAAATTTGCAAGCAATGGCCGATGGGGACGCATTTCATGTGGCATATCCTGAATGCCATCATGCTGGGTTGGATGATCGAGGTGTATCGCGCGGCCTTCATCAGGGGCCGTTTCGACGATGGCCTTGGGCCTTGAGTCGCGGAATGGTCCTTTCCGGCCATCCCACGTCTCATGGAAACGAGGTCGGCGAATCCGCATTGGTCCGTGTTCAGGTCTGAAAGGCCGCGGCCAGATGATCGGGCAGATCGAATTCGCGCAATACCCGTGCGCGGCCGTCGGGCGACATCTTACGGGCAGTCTTTTCGACGATGCTCTGGATTTTCTCGGCCGAGTGTTTCGCAGCAAAGGGCTGGAAATACCATTCCAGGAATACAAAGCAGATCACGTCTTCCAGCGCCTGCACCTCTGCGTCGCGCTTGAGGCCCTGTTTGCGCAACATGCGCCCTGCGGCCTCAACCTGTTCCGCGTCATAACCTTCACGGGACATCAAGCCCATGACCACTTCGGCATGGTGTTCGCCCTGCGCCTTGCGCCAGGCCAAATATCCCGCCCGGCCTTCGGGGTATTCACTGCGGGCAAGTTTCCAACGCTCAACATGCTGCCCGCGCGCGGCGATCTGAAGTGCGTCAGAAGCTTCCGGAAACAGGCGGTCCAGCTCGGCACTCATGCGTTCGCCATACAACAGCGCCGCGGGGCGGCCATCGTCTTGGTTGGGGTCATTTTCGTTGGCTGCGTCGATTGCGTCCAGAACCGCTTGTTTTTGCGTGCTCATTTTCTGCTCCACTGGCTTGCCTGAACTACGAAACCTCGGCGCAGTTCTGTTCGTCATTCGACGTCATGCTAACGGCTTGCCCTGGGATGTGCATCCTCGAAAATGAAAAACGGCCGGGTCAGAGAGGGGATATCTGACCCGGCCGGGACCTGCGCTTTAGCTGGCAGGTTTAACCTGATCCTGCGTGACCGGTTCCGCAATAGGGGACGGGAAGGTCAACGTGCGTGTCAGGTTGCTTGTGTCGATACCCAAGGCCATGGCCGGTGCGGCCAGAAACGTGGCGGACAAGACTGCGGCTGTTATCAGGGGTTTCATGTTTTTTCTCCGGTTTGCGTTATGTCGCACAAATAAAATGAACAGTACAGTTTAGTTTTCAAGGTCCGCAATGAACTATTCAGTTTACTTTTTCGCATACCACTCATTCAGTTTTGAATGGCAAGAGAAGACGAGGAATCCGAAACTCGGACCTGCCAGCGGCGCGGCGGTCTTGCGACTGTCGCAACAGACGGGTAAACGCCCCTTAACGTAGATGAGGGAAGCCGATGTCGATTGACCAAAGCACCGCCGCCAAAGTGGCCAAGCTGGCCCGGATCAAGGTCGAGGATGACGCGCTGCCGGCGCTGGCATCCGAGTTCAACACCATCCTAGGGTTCATCGAACAGCTGAACGAAGTGGATGTGGAAGGTGTCGAGCCGATGGTCTCGGTCACACCCATGCGCCTCAAGCGTCGTCAGGACGAAGTCACTGATGGCAATCAGCAGGACAAGATTCTGGCCAACGCCCCCGACGCCCGTGAAGGGTTCTTCGCAGTCCCCAAAGTGGTGGAGTAAGACATGAGCGAACTGAACAAACTGGGCCTGGCCGAGGCCCGCGACGCATTGCGAGCCGGCGACGTCACTTCTGTCGAGCTGACAGACGCCTGCCTGAAAGCCATTGATGAAGCAGATGCGCTGAACGCATTCGTCCACAAGACGCCTGAGATCGCGATGGAACGCGCCAAGGCTGCGGATGAACGGATCAAGGGTGGCGACGCTCCGTCTATGTGTGGCCTGCCGATCGGCATCAAGGACCTATTCTGCACCAAGGGCGTGCCGTCGCAGGCCGCGTCGGGCATTCTTGAAGGTTTCAAGCCGGAATACGAATCCACTGTTTCGCAGCAACTGGCCGACGCAGGCGCAGTGATGCTGGGCAAGCTGAACATGGACGAATTCGCCATGGGGTCGTCCAACGAAACATCGGTCTATGGCAATGCCGTCAGCCCATGGCGTCGTGGCAACGATGATGCGCAGCTGACGCCGGGCGGCTCGTCCGGCGGATCTGCGTCTGCTGTGGCCGCTGACCTGTGCCTTGCGGCAACGGGCACCGATACCGGCGGTTCCATCCGCCAGCCCGCGGCTTTTGTCGGCATCACCGGCATCAAGCCGACCTATGGTCGCTGCTCCCGTTGGGGCATTGTCGCCTTCGCATCCTCGCTGGATCAGGCCGGCCCGATGACCAAGAACGTCCGCGACGCCGCGATCATGCTGGAAACCATGTGCGGTCATGACGCCAAGGATTCGACCAGTACGGACCTGGCCGTCCCGAATTTCGAAGCGATGCTGACCGGAGACATCAAGGGCAAGAAGATCGGTATCCCCAAGGAATACCGCATGGACGGCATGCCCGCAGAGATCGAAAAGCTCTGGGCCGACGGTGCCGCGATGCTGAAGGATGCGGGTGCCGAAATCGTCGATATCTCACTGCCGCACACCAAGTATGCGCTGCCAGCCTACTATGTGATCGCCCCGGCCGAGGCGTCTTCGAACCTCGCCCGTTATGACGGTGTCCGTTATGGGCATCGTGCGCAGTTGGCGCAGGGGGATGGCATCACCGAGATGTACGAAAAAACCCGCGCCGAGGGCTTTGGTCACGAAGTGCAACGCCGGGTCATGGTCGGTACATACGTGTTGTCGGCGGGCTTCTACGACGCCTACTACAACCGTGCCCGCAAGGTGCGCACGCTGATCAAGAAAGACTTCGAAGACGTGTTCGCGGACGGAGTCGACGCCATCCTGACCCCGGCGACCCCATCGGCAGCATTCGGTCTGGGCGAAATGACCGAGGCAGATCCAGTTCAAATGTATTTGAACGACGTCTTTACAGTGACTGTGAACCTGGCCGGATTGCCCGGAATATCGGTCCCCGCCGGGTTGGATACACAAGGCCTTCCACTGGGTTTGCAACTGATCGGGCGTCCTTGGGAAGAAGGCGATCTGCTCAACACCGCCTATGCGCTGGAAAACGCAGCCGGTTTTGTGGCCAAACCCGGGAAATGGTGGTAAGCCTAAGGCAACAGAATATCTAGACACGGAGCCAAACAATGCGCGTTTTGCTTTTGGTGCCCGCTCTGACACTGGCAGCTGCATGCACAGACGTCGCACCGCTGACCAGCACAGGTTTCAACACGCCTGAATATCAGGCGCAGCGAGAAGCTCAATTGGCAGGTCAAGGTGCGGTCGGCAACCCTCTGCTGGCTCCGGTCGATGTGTCACAACAACCGCTGGGCGCTCCCGGTGCGGCGACTGTTGCCACGGGTGAAAACGCGGATATCGCCAACCAGGCCGCGGCGGCATTGGCCATCACATCTGGCCAAAACCCAGCCGCGGCTACGGCGGTTCCCGTGGCGAACACTGGCGCGATTTCGGATGAACAGGATTTTGCCGCCGTGTCCGAACGCCGCAGCATCGAAACCGACGCCGTCCGAATCGAGCAGAACCGCCAGACGTATGAGCTCGTGACCCCGACGGCAGTGCCCGAGCGTACGGCGAGCGGCCAGACAAACATTGTGCAATACGCGCTGAGCACGTCCAATCCCGTTGGCACCCAACTCTACAGCCGCTCGGGCTTAAACCTTCAGGCCAAAGCTCAGAGGAACTGCGCGCAATTCCCATCCCCGGATCAGGCTCAGATCGAGTTTCTGTCCAATGGCGGCCCACAGCGCGACCGTAAAGGTCTGGACCCGGATGGGGACGGCTATGCGTGTGGCTGGGACCCAAGCCCGTTCCGCAGTGCCGTCAGAAACTGAAACCTCGCCCATTTGGCATCCGTCGCCCAATTTTGGTGAACGCCGGGATGGGCTGACGCCATCTTTAATCGTGATTCATTACACCGCGATGGACAACGCGCAGGCGGCTCTGGATCGTCTGTGCGACCCGGAGGCCGAGGTCTCGGCCCATTACCTGATCGGCAATGATGGCACGCTTTGGCAAATGGTGCGCGAAGAAGACCGGGCCTGGCACGCGGGTGCCGGAGAATGGCACGGTCAGACCGACATCAACTCCCGTTCCATTGGCATCGAGTTGGACAACACCGGCAAGCATCCGTTCTCGGAACCCCAATTGCACAGGCTCGAACAGTTGTTGCATCAGATAATGCACCGTTGGGCCATTTTACCAAATGGCGTTATCGGCCATTCGGACATGGCGCCCGGGCGCAAATTTGACCCCGGTCCGCGATTTGACTGGTTGCGGCTGGAGCGCAACTTGCTGGCTACGCCACGCGGATATGCCCTTGGCCCGCAAGCTGCATCAGAGGACCAGTTCCGAAATCTGGCTCAAGCCGCCGGTTTCAGCGCTGATGTAGACGATGAAACGCTGTTACGTGCCGTCCGCCTTCGATACCGCCAATGGGGCAGGGGGCCATTGCAGCAAGCCGATCTCGCCCCGTTGATCCGGCACTCCTGATCCGCACTTCATCTGGCCGAAAATATCCCGGGGTTGAATTGGCCGCAGGCCAAGAAGGGGCTGGCCCCTTCTTTGAACCATCATCCCTTGACGCCGCTGGGCGCAAAGCCTAACCAGCCCAAGCGCGGAGGGCCGGATGGCCGCTGGGGTCGCAAGGCCCGAGAGGAAAGTCCGGACTCCACAAGACATCGGTGCCGGGTAACGCCCGGGCGGGGTAACCCGACGGAAAGCGCCACAGAAATCAGACCGCCTGCGATTTCGGTCAAAGGTAAGGGTGAAACGGTGGGGTAAGAGCCCACCGCGCCTCTGGCAACAGCGGCGGCACGGCAAGCCCCACCGGGAGCAATGCCAAATAGGGTCCCCGCGCGGGCCGGTCGGCGCAAGCCGATACCGCCGCTAAGCGCGTCTTGGCCGAGAGGGACCGGGTTGGCAGCTTGAGCCGTGCAGCAATGCACGGCCTAGAGGAATGGTCATCGAAGGGGGAAACCCCGGAACAAGATCCGGCTTACAGGCCCTCCGCGCGTACCCTCCTATCCTCCGGGCGGCGTGTAGGAACCGGTCAGCGCTGCTGCCTTTTCGGTTATCGACGAGAACTCGTCCGCGGTCCAGGCACGAACGGTTTCTATGTTCGTCACTGCACCCGATGCGGCGACAGCCATGCCAACGGCCACAGCGTCTGTTCCATCGGGGGCTTCGCTAATCACGACCACGTCGTTGCTGCCGGTTGTCATGTAAAAGGACAGCAGCCTGCCACCTACTTTTTCCAGCAAGGCTTTCACCGGCCCGGTGCGGTTTTCAGGTTTTTGCAGCATCCCTTGGACGCCAGCCTGCGAGTAAGATGCATAAGTAATGAAAATAGGCATTGGTTTCTCCGTCTATTTGTTGAAACAGTGCAGGGGTTTATCGTCTACCGACCCCTTGGCGGACGGGCGTCAGATGTCAGAAAACAACGGTGCAGTGATGAACCAGAGGCCAGCACTGATCAGCGCCAAGCCAGTCACGGGAACAAGCCACCGGGCCCTGGGCAGGAGCTTTTCCAGCGCGACGTAGGCGGCAATTCCGACAATCCAGTAGAGATTCATGATCCCTCCTACGAACAGCAGCAACATCAGTGCCCAGCAGCACCCCAGACAATATGTGCCGTGTTCCGCACCGGTTCGGAACGCCCCGAATGGTCCAGGTCGGTTGTGATCGGCCAGGAAACGTGCAGGGCTTTGGCAGTGGCGCAGGCATGCGTTCTTCAAACCTGAAAACTGATAGGCACCGGCAGCCAGCAGAATACTTCCTGCGAAGACACCGGAACTGATCGTCATCATTGGACCGTCGAACAGACCGACATGCTCCAGCCCCCATTGCAACGCAGTTGCGGTCAGACTGAATGCACCCCAGGCAACAAGATAACCTGACAGGAAACAGAATCCGAACGTTGCCGTTCGATGCTTTTCAGGACCTATCCGCTTGATCGCGATGAACAGAAGAACGGCAGGTGCAGCGCTCGGGGTCATCATGGCGATCATCATGACCCACCACATCAGAAAGATCAGCAAGGCATAGCTTGCGCTCCAGGCGGACCCAGAGCCCATTTGCATGGGATCTCCGATCGGGCCGGCCATTCGGGTCATCTCGACCGCAGACATGGTCATTCCGATACCGGTTATCGTGTACCAGGCTGCTGCGAGAATAATCAGAAGAACACTTCCCAGAACAATCGCGTTGTCCTGTCTCAACAACCGTTCAACCGCCCCAAACCGGGACGATATGTTTTGTCTGGTCATGGGAGGTCTCCGCCTAAGCGCCTAGAACGCCGTGGCCCGAGATGTTCAGATGCGCCAAATGAGCGTGCGTCGCGTCAAAGGTCAGGTTGATCTGACCGCCTGTTGTCGTCGCACTGCCCGATGCCGCCTCGGCACGGCGGTATTCAAAGCCATTCGGCAATTGTATCGACGCGCGGTGAGGTGCGCCCGATACGATATGTGGGATCGGGTTGACCTCAACATCGAAAACCCCGGCAACCTTGGCGTATCCGCTACGTTCTTCGCGGTTCCAATCCAGCTCGATTGGAACGAAAAGTGTTTCGTGTTTCGTTGGTGCCATGGCGCTGAAGACATACCAGAACGTGGCCATTTCATCGGTATCCTGACCGGTCATGATCGCTTGCAACGCGGCCCGCTGTTCAGCCGTTGCGCTTTCATCAATGATCAGCTGCATCTGACCATTCCCTTCATGAATTGGTCCCGGCCAATAATAAACCCCTGCCGCCCGAAGCCCGCCCAGATCAGTGTCACCGTAGTGACCGCTTTGAATGTCGAAAACGACAACCGCCTCGCAATTTCCGTGAGACGGAAGTACGCTGAACTGACACGGGCAACCGAAATTGCAATTGCAATTGGCCAGTTCTTCGGCCTGAATAGCCCATTCTGTCATGATAGCCCCCAAGAAAAGTCACGCAAAACACCCCTGCTCGATGCGGATCAATCCCACTTGGCACTGCCTCGGCCTTCGAGCCTGAATTCGGCTTCTTGGATACGCAAACCTATCACGAAAGCGTGATATGTACAAACATCATGGCGAATAACCCGCCTTCTCCAGACGTTATAGTGCGCGTCAGTCGCGCTGGGGTTGAGTGCGGTATTCGTGCTTCCATTCTGCTGTTAGGCTTGCGGCACCAATTTTTTTGAAACGGGAGGTTGATTATGAGCTTTATGAAAACGCTGGCGTCCGTGGCCATTGGGTTTGCTGCTGCCAAGGGCATGGACAAATATCAGAAGATGGGCGGCATGGCTGGCCTGCAGGACATGATGCAGGGCGCCGGCGGCGGTTTTGGCGTGGATCAGCTGGGCAAAATGGCAGAGCAGTTTGGTCTGCCCGGTGGCGCGTCAGGCTTGCAGGACATGATGAGCAAGATGGGCATCGGCGGCAGCGCAACCGGTGCGGCCGGATTGGGTGGGTTGTTGAATGCCATGCAGGGGGCCGCCAAGACGGCCAACCAACAAACAGGTGACATGATGGAAACCGTATTCGGCGGCACGCCCGCGGGTGCGGCAATGGAAGAGCAGGCGAAGCTGATGCTTCGGGCGATGATTCAGGCAGCCAAGGCGGATGGCGAACTGGACGAACAGGAAAAGGAAATCATTCTGGGTGAATTGGGCGATGACATCAGCGATGAGGAACGCGCTTTCGTGCAAGAGCAGCTGAACGCACCGATTGATGTAATGGGATTGGCGGCTGATTCTGGTGCGCCGTTCAAAACGCAGATCTATGCAGCATCTCTGGCCGCGATCCGTCTGGATAACGCGCGCGAGGCATCATACCTGCGGCAACTGTCCACCGCGTTGGGCCTTTCGGACGCTGAAAGAGACCAAATTCACACCTATATGGGCGCTCCAACACTGCCTGGTTGAATCTGCACCCGATTCCTGAGCCGGTATCATCGGATTGGCCTTGACATGGGCGGTGCAGCGCGTAAAAGCGCACGCTCATAGGAATTCAACCGAAAGGCCCCTGCCTTTTCGGACGCAGGAGATAACCATGGCGAAGCCGACGACAATCAAGATCCGTCTGAACTCGACCGCGGGCACGGGCCACTTCTACGTGACCAAAAAGAATGCGCGCACCATGACTGAGAAAATGACCATTCGTAAATACGATCCGGTCGTTCGCAAGCATGTCGAGTACAAGGAAGGCAAGATCAAGTAATCTGCCGTTCCAAATGGAAATTCCGAAAAGGGCTCTGGTTCACAGAGCCCTTTTTCAGTTCTGATTTCCTGTTTTTGACAGGTGGCAATCCAAGCAGTCCGTTGCAGTGGCGCATCAGCGTTTGGTGCAATCGCATCCGCTGCGGCTTGCTTTTTGTGGGGACCTGCAAGTACGTTTCAGCAAACCGCCACAAAATGTTGACCGCCATGAAAAAAATCTTGTTATCCACAATCGCCGTTCTAACCCTAACGGCCTGTGAAGACCCGTTTAACCGCGAAGGTGTCGGGTTTACTGGAATCGATGGCGAACCACGCACGATTTCGGACGTACCCGGAGCCGTAGCCTTTCTGCCGGATGCGACCAACGTTCCTGCGGAACTGGCGGAACTGCGGACAGTCACGCTTTTGAGTGATGAGGTGGAATCTTCCAAGGTAGCATCGGTTGCAATCGATAACGGCGGCCAGACGCCAGACAACGCGGTGCAATTGCAAGGTAGCGACACGAACCTGTTCCTGAGCACTGTCAGCGTGAACGGCACTTTGTTTGGTGTGCTGCGCACGCCCTCCAACAGTGTGAAAGTCGACAATTCGATCGGTGTGAGCTTTGCGGAAGAAACAGAGCGTTTTACAGGCTGTCTGCCGGCTGGCAATGTGTTCCGCAAAGGTACATCCGAGAAGAGCTCGGGCTTTGCCATACCGCTAAACTGCAGTTGAACACATAAACGCTTCGGAAACAGAAAGCCCCGCCTTGTCAGGCGGGGCTTTTCATTTCCGGGCAAAAGAAGTCCGGCGCGCAAAGAAAAGGGCCGGTCAATGACCGGCCCCAAACCAATTCAGGTGTCAACAAGGGCTATTCTTGCTGGCCCATGAACATCAGCAGGAACTGGAACATGTTCAGGAACGA
This sequence comes from Ruegeria sp. AD91A, assembly GCF_003443535.1. Lineage (GTDB taxonomy): Bacteria > Pseudomonadota > Alphaproteobacteria > Rhodobacterales > Rhodobacteraceae > Ruegeria. The sequence goes on from NZ_CP031946.1 coordinate 234,499, forward strand.
GATGTACAGGCTCAGCGCGCCGTCAAAGGCCGCTTTGTCCAGCCATTCCTGGTCGCCATGCGCAGCATGGGCGACGTACGTGTTCTTGATGTCCTGTGTGTAGAACGCGGTCAGACCGGCAAAGATCAGGATGCCGATGGCCGAAATGGCCAGCATCATCACACCGGATTGCAGGAACAGGTTGATGATCATCGCAACCAGCAGACCGATCACACCCATCATCAGGAAGGTGCCCATTCCGCTGAGGTTCCGCTTTGTGGTGTAGCCATAAAGGCTGAGGCCAGCAAAGGCGATCGACGTCACCAGGAAGGTCTGGGTAATCGAGTAGGGTGTGAAGACCAGAAAGATCGAGCTCATCGAGATGCCCATCACGGCGGCAAAGACGAAGAAGCCAAGCTGAACCGTCGCCGCCGAGCCGCGGCGCATCAGGGCACCCCAGCCAAAGAGGATAAAGGCCAGCGGCGCGAACATGACCACCCATTTCAGCGGCGACAGGAACAGCGTGCCGCCCAGGCTGGTCAGATAGCGATCTGCGCCGATCTGTGCGACCGCGTTGCTTGGATCGCTGGTGACAGCCAGACCCGCAATAGCCCATGCCGCCAGTGCAGTGATCAGCATGCCGACGGACATCGTGCCGTAGACTTTGTTCATGTGGGCGCGCAGGCCCTGATCAATCTCGGCGGCGCGCGCGCCGGATGCCGTCCGGATCGTATCGAATTGTGCCATCAAAGGGTCTCCCTAGTCGTCAAGTTACATCGCCCCGGTTGTACGGGGCGGTTTTCCATCTAAATATCGGCAACAAGGGGCTGTGTTTCAAGAGATTCCGGGCGAAAACCGACCAAAACACGCAACAAAAATGGCGACAGGCGACTCAAGGCCTCCTATCGCCATAAAAATATGAGTTTCACGGTTACCTTTTCCAGAATTGGGGGGCATCCCAGAAAAAGCGATTTGCTTCTGCAGATGCTTCTTCCCGGGTCACGCCGATATCTTCCAGCACGGCGTCGTCCAGCAGTGCCAGCTTCCGCCGCTGTCTGGTCAGCTCGAAGGCTTGAGAGATCAGGGTCACAAAAGAACGTTTGGCTGGTTTGCAAGGATGATGGATCGCGAGTTGGGTCATAACTTGTCCTTTCTGCATTCTCGATGGTTTCGCCGGTTGTCATCAATTTCCTTGATTGATATGGGTGAGTATGACATATTTTTAAAACGAATATTTTTGATGGAACACATAAGGAATCGTGAAGATGCGAAACTTGGACATTACCACCCTGCGATCCTTTGTGGCGGTTTCGGATCAAGGCGGCGTTACCCGCGCTGCCGGATTTCTGCACCTGACGCAATCTGCGGTTTCCATGCAGCTGAAACGGCTGGAGGAGCTGTTGGGCCTGGAGTTGCTGGACCGAAGCGGCAGAACAATTGCCCTGACCGCATCCGGTGAGCAGCTGTTGGCTTACGCGCGCCGTATGATCGCCTTGAATGACGAAGTTATCTCGAAACTCACCGACCAGGCTTTTGAGGGTGAGGTGGTTCTGGGCGTTCCCCATGACATCGTCTACCCCGCGATCCCTCGGGTCCTACAGCGGTTCAACGCCGATTTTCCCCGCGTCAGGGTGCAGTTGGTGTCGTCCTATTCACTGCAATTGAAAGACATGTACAAGCGGGGCGAATGTGATGTGATCCTGACGACCGAACCGTCTTCGGCCGATGGCGCGGAGACCATAGCAGAGTTGCCGTTGCGCTGGATTGGTGCGCCGGGCGGATCTGCATGGCGCAAACGTCCGTTGCCTCTGGCACTTGGACGGCGCTGTCTGTTCAGACCGCAGGTCATTTCAGCACTGGATGCCGCCGGAATACCGTGGGAACTGTCGGTAGAAACCGAAAACGACCGTACAATAGAAGCCACGGTCAGTGCCGATCTTGCCGTACACGCAATGCTGGACGGGACCGAGGCCGCACATCTTGAACAGATCGACTCGGGCGGTGCTCTGCCGGATTTGCCAGCGCATATGATCAATCTATACGGTGGGGAGCCGGGCCGGGATGCGGTTGTCGAGGCTCTGGCCCAGTTGGTACGTCAGAACTTCAGACTGCTGGGCGGTACCCAATTGCGGGCAGTGGTTGGGTGACCGCGATCAGGGCGTGATCACGATCTTGCCTGTCGATTTGCGCTCTTTCAACAGCTGCATTCCGTGTGCGACGTCTTCAAGTGGCAGGACATGACTGATGTGCGGTTTTATCCGGCCCTCTGAATGCCATTTGAACAGGGTTTCAAAGCTGTTGTGCACAGCTTCGGGGCGGAACTTCAGATATCCGCCGATATAAACCCCGATCACACTCAGGTTTTTGACCAGCAGATGATTGGCGGGGATCTGCGGAACGTCACCCCCGGCAAATCCGATGGGCAGCAAGCGTCCCTCGGGGTTGGTGGCGCGGAAAGCGGCCTTGAACACATCTCCGCCGATGACGTCATAGACGACATCCGCGCCGCCCAGAGACTTGACCCGTTCCCGCAAGTCTTCGGAAGCATCGATCAGATGATCGGCACCGGCAGCTCGGGCAACGGCTAGCTTGTTCTCGCCTCGTGCCTGGGCGATAACTGTGGCGCCCATGAGTTTACCGATTTCGACGGCGGTCAGGCCAACGCCACCTGCAGCACCCGTGACCAGAAGGGTTTCGCCGGGTTGCAGACGCGCCCTGTGTTCAAGGGCCATGTGACTTGTCGCATATGCGATCTGGATGGCGGCGGCATCTTCGAAACTGGTGCTGTCCGGCAGCAGGATCGCGCGGTCCGCGTCGAAAACGCCGTATTCCGCCAACCCGCCCTGACCTGAATAGACCGCGATCCGGTCGCCCGGCCTCAGCGTTGAAACTCCGGGTCCGACTGTATCCACGACGCCGGCGACCTCCATTCCCAGAGTGAACGGGGCAGGTGGAGTGTCCTGATACGAGCCCTTCTGCATCAGCAGGTCAGCGAAGTTCAGGCCACAAGCTTTTATCGCGACCCGCACCTGGCCTTTTCCCGGCTCAGGTTTATTCACGTCACAAAGCTGGGCAGACGCCCCGTCGGATGGAATGCAATAGGCCCGCATACGGTTCCTCAACAGTTTGCGACATAGGCGCGTGTGCCGTCAGAAAAGTCAATCCGTTTGCTTCGACGAGGGAAAGGACCGTAGTTTCGGGGGGGGCGAAATCAAGTGGCCGAAAAAGAGATTCGCAAAGGCTCAAGGTAATACAACCACAAATCCCTGTAAGGTGTGCTCGACTCAACCAGCTTGAAAAAAAACTCAAAACCGGCATTATATACAGTCAGTGCTGCAAACGGGGGGCGGTACAGTCCGTATTGGGGAGCGGTTAAGGGGAGCTCTCTAGAATTGCGATATCGGACGTCGCAAAATCCCGTGCAGATGTTTGTGTAGTATAGGAGAATACCAATGACTCATCACGTCGATGCCCATGTGGGCAAGCGCGTTCGGCATCGCCGCTGGCTGATTGGGATGACCCAGCAGCAGTTGGCACAGCAAGTTGGTATCAAGTTTCAGCAAATCCAGAAATATGAGACCGGTGCCAACCGAATCAGCGCATCCCGCCTGTGGGACATCGCCGAGGCGTTGGATGTTCCGGTCAGCTTTTTCTTCGAAGGTCTGGAAGAAGCCCAGAAAAGCGATGCGGACAAGAAATCTGTCCCTGCTGACCTGATGGGTGACAAAGAAGCTTTGGATCTGGTGCGCTCTTACTATGCGATTCCGGAAAACCAGCGTCGCCGCTTGTTCGAGCTGGCGCGGGTTCTCAGCGACGTTGCCTGACTGACTTGACTTTGTCGCGGATTGCCCGCACCTCAGGGGCATGCAACCGACGACACCGAGCGATATCGAAATTGCCGAAGAAATGGCCGAAGCAGCGCGAGCGGCCATACTCCCTTTTTTTCGTCAAACAAACCTAGAAACTGCCAACAAACTGGCCGACGGGTTTGACCCGGTCACCGTGGCTGATCGGGCCGCTGAACAAGCGATGCGGGAAGTTCTGGCGCGGCAACGCCCGGATGACGGTATTCTGGGCGAAGAGTTCGGCGAGCATAAGGGCACCAGTGGCCGTACTTGGGTATTGGATCCCATCGATGGGACCCGCGGGTTTATCAGTGGCACGCCAACCTGGGGCGTTCTGATAGCGCTGAGCGATCACGATGGGCCGTTCATGGGTGTGATCGACCAGCCTTATATCGGAGAGCGTTTTGTTGGATCGTCTTCCGGTGCTCACCTGACCGGTCCGCAGGGCACCAGCAGAATGCAAACGCGCAAGATCAGAACGCTGGATCAGGCAACTCTGTTTACCACCTTCCCCGAGGTTGGAACCCCGAAGGACCGCGCAGGGTTTCAGGCCGTGTCCGAGCAGGTGCAACTGACGCGCTATGGAATGGATTGCTACGCCTATGCGCTTCTGGCTGCCGGGCAGGCGGATTTGGTGATCGAGGCGGGTTTGAACTCTTATGATATTCAGGCGCCGATTGCCGTTATTCAGGCGGCCGGCGGTATTGTAACCGATTGGCAGGGTGGCCCTGCTCATGAAGGTGGCCGGGCCTTGGCTGCGGCAAACGCTGACCTTCATGCCGCAGCGCTTGAGATACTCCGCCAGTTCTGAATTCTGTTGCCCAGTGCGCCAAAGGCAACTAAACCAGTGATGGCCGGTTCTTGAGCCCGTTTTCCACCGGTTGACGCACTTCTTGCATGAGACGGGCAGATGCAGGAGCGCGAAATGACGGAAATCCTACTCAAGAATGCTGATCTGATCCTGACGATGGACGAGTCCCGGCAAGAGTTGTCCCGGGCTGATGTTCTGGTCCGCGACGGGCAGATTTCCCGGATCGGGCGGGGGCTGGAAACACAGGGTGAGGTGCACGATGCCTCGAGCTGTGTGGTGACACCCGGCCTGGTAAATACCCACCACCATCTCTATCAAACTCTGACACGGGCGGTGCCGGGCGGACAGGATGCGTTGCTGTTTGGGTGGCTGCAAACGCTCTATCCGATCTGGTCGCGTTTTGGGCCGGAAGAAATGTTCACCTCGGCCCAGATCGGTTTGGCAGAACTGGCGCTGTCGGGGTGCACGCTCAGTTCCGATCACCTTTACCTCTACCCCAATGGCGCGCGGCTTGGGGATACGATCGCTGCCGCGTCCGAGTTGGGAATGCGGTTCCATCCGACGCGTGGCGCGATGAGCATTGGTGAAAGCGACGGCGGCCTGCCACCGGACAGTCTGGTGGAAAAGGAAGCCGCCATTCTGGACGACATGATCCGGGTTGTTGATACGTTTCATGATTCATCCGAGGGTTCAATGTGCCGCGTTGGCCTTGCTCCGTGCTCACCGTTTTCCGTCAGCCGGGACCTGATGCGGGATGCAGCGTTGCTGGCGCGGGACAAGGGCGTGATGCTGCATACCCATCTGGCCGAGAATGATGAGGATATCGCCTATTCGCAGGCGCAATTCGGCTGCCGCCCGGGGCAATATGCCGAGGAATTGGGTTGGACCGGCCCGGATGTCTGGCACGCCCATTGCGTCAAGCTGGACGGGGCCGAGATCGATCTGTTTTCACGTACCAAAACAGGTGTGGCCCATTGCCCCTGTTCAAATTGTCGTCTCGGATCAGGTATAGCTCCGGTGCGGGCAATGCGGGATGCCGGTATCAAGGTTGGCCTCGGCGCGGATGGATCGGCCAGCAATGACAATGGCAACCTCATGCTTGAGGCGCGCCAGGCCATGTTGCTGCAACGGGTTGCCAATGGTGCAGATGCCATGTCGGCCCGCGAAGCGCTTGAGATTGCGACGCGCGGCGGGGCGGATGTGTTGGGACGTCCCGATTGCGGACGGCTGATGCCCGGAAAACGTGCCGATATTGCGGTGTGGGATACCCGCGGCATCGAAAGCGCGGGCAGTTGGGATCCGGCGGCCCTGCTTCTGGCGGGGCCGATGACTGTGAAACATCTGTTCGTCGAAGGCCGCCAGATCGTACGTGATGGATACATAACAACCATTGATCTGCCCCGCGTGATCGAACGCCAAAACATGCTTGCCCGGGCGTTGCAGGCTTAAGCCGCCTGCCGCCCGCCGATCCAGACCTCTGCCACGGCCCGATCGTCGCCCATCATGATCGTCGGAAAGATCGCTTCCCAAACATCTTCCGCGTGGGCCTCGCGTTGGGCGATGGCGGGGGTCGAGGCGAGGTCGATCACGACCAGATCCGCCTCCATCCCAGGGGCGATGTTTCCGATGCAGTCGCCCATACGCAGGCTCCGGGCCGATCCGACCGTGCCCAACCACAGCAATTGCGCCGGGTGCAGAGGGCGGCCGCGCAATTGGCCAATCTCATAGGCGGCGGCCATGGTGCGTAGCATCGAAAAGCTGGACCCGCCGCCGGTATCCGTGGCCAGACCGATCCGGTGGCCATCATGGATCAGCCCGTTCATGTCAAACAATCCCGATCCGATGAACGTGTTCGACGTGGGGCAATGAATCAAAGAGGCATCGACCTCGCGCAGTCGATCCCGTTCCCGGTCTTCCAGATGGATGACATGGCCATACAGGCCGTTCTGGCCCAACAGGCCAAATTTCTCGTAGGTGTCCAGATAATCCCTTGCATCAGGGAACAGGGACCGGACCCATTCGATTTCATCCGTTTGCTCGCTCAGATGGGTTTGCATGAGACAATGCGGATGCTCGGCCCAAAGCGCGCCCATGGCCTCAAGCTGCTCAGGAGTCGAGGTTGGTGAAAAGCGTGGTGTGATCGCATAGGACAGGCGACCGACACGGTGCCATTTCTCAAGCAGTGCGGCGGATTGGTCATAAGCCGTCTGCGCGGTGTCGCGCAGACCTTCGGGCGCGTTACGGTCCATACAGGTCTTGCCGGCGACCACACGCTGCCCACGATTTTGCGCCGTGGTGAAAAAGGCATCCACGCTTTCAGGGTGAATCGTGCAAAAACTGCACATGGTCGTGGTGCCGTGGGCGGTCGTCAGGTCCAGATACCGGTTGGCTATCTCGGTCGCATAGTCGAAATCGCCGAACTTCATCTCTTCCGGGAAGGTGTAGGTGTTCAGCCAGTCGATCAGCCGTTTGCCCCAGCTGGCGATCATCGCCGTCTGTGGATAATGCACATGCGGGTCGACGAACCCAGCCATGATCAAGCGCGTTCCGTGATCCTTCGTGACTGCGTCAGGGTGGGCTTTTTTCAGTGTATCGACGGTGCCGACCTCTGCAATTCGCCCGTGTTCGACCACGACCGCTTCGTCCAGCCGGGTCGCCTCGGTCGGCTCTCCATCAAAGGGTGAGCCTGTGAAACTCAGAACACGCCCTTTCAAAAGCGTCTTTTGCGCCATTTTCCCTGTTCTCCACCTGTTTGGAACCGCGCACTAGCATAGGCGGACGAAAGAAGTGGGTAAATCGGCGCATTGTCATTGTTTTCTGGTAGCTGCTTCTTCTATTTAAGGGCAAATCGAAAAAAAGGGGCAGAGCATGACGACAGGCAGTGACGAAGCCGGACACGATCAGCCCCGGGATGAGGACGTCTATGCGCTCGATCCCAAGGCTGTGGCCGCGATCCTTTATGCAGTGGATATTGACGACCGCGATAAGCTGATCGAGTTGATGGAGCCGCTGCATTCGGCCGATATTGCTGACCTTCTTGAGCAGATCAACCCGTTTGACCGTTCCCGCCTGATCCGCCTGTACGACAAGGAATTTGACGGCGATATCCTTTCCGAACTGGATGAATCGGTTCGTGAAGAGGTGATCTCGGTTCTGAAGCCGGACGTTCTGGCAGAAGCCGTGCGCGAGATGGAAAGCGACGATGTCGTTGACCTGCTGGAAGACCTTGAAGAGCCGCAGCAGGAAACCATTCTGGACGCGTTGGAGGATTCCGAGAGGATCGCCGCCGAACAGGCGCTGTCCTACCCCGAGAATTCTGCCGGTCGTCTCATGCAGCGCGAAGTCGTCATGGCGCCTGAGCATTGGACCGTTGGACAAGCAATTGATTTCATGCGCGCCAATGACGATCTGCCGGAACAGTTCTATCATATTGTTCTGGTCGATCCGCGCCTGAAGCCGGTGGCGCAGGTGACTTTGGGCAAGCTGATGGCGACACGGCGTGAGGTGCCGCTGCTCGATCTGGCAGAAGAGGAATTCCACAGTATCCCCGTCGATCAGGACGAGGAAGACGTGGCTTATGCCTTTAACCAGTATCACCTGATCTCGGCCCCGGTGGTGGATGCCGATGGGCGTCTGGTCGGTGTCATTACAATCGACGATGCGATGGTGGTTCTGGACGAAGAGCACGAAGAAGACATCCTGCGCCTTGCCGGTGTGAGCGACGAAAGCTCACTGTCCGACAGCGTGGCGGCGACCAGCCGGCGGCGGTTGCCGTGGCTGGCGGTGAACCTGTGCACGTCTATTTGTGCCTCGTTGGTGATTTCGCAATTCGAAGCGGCGATTGATCAACTGGTCGCGCTGGCCATCCTGATGCCGATTGTCGCGTCGATGGGCGGCAATGCGGGAACACAATCCCTCACCGTTGCGGTGCGCGCGTTGGCGACGCGCGACCTGACTAATGCAAACGTGATGCGCGTTATTCGCCGGGAACTGCTGGTGGGCATGCTGAACGGGCTCTGCTTTGCCATCGTGCTGGGGACCGTGGGGATGCTGTGGTTCGATTCTCCTTGGCTGGGTGTCGTGATCGGGTCGGCCTTGGTCGTGAACATGATCATCGCAGGGTTTGCAGGTACGGTAGTACCGGTCGTGCTTGACCGCTTGGGCATCGACCCGGCGCTTGCATCGGGGACCTTTGTGACAACCACGACGGACGTCATGGGGTTCTTCATCTTTCTTGGGCTTGCCAGCGTGGTGCTACTGTGACCGATCTGACCGAAATCAAAGCCGCAGCGCGCAAAGCGGCCTTTGCCCGCCGCAAGGCCGCGTTTGATGCCCGCTTGCCGGGTGCAGCCGGGCGCTTGTCCGAGGTTCTGGCAGGCCATCGCGGTGTGCCCCTGTCAGGTTATATGCCGATCCGGACCGAGATCGACCCGGTCCCCGCCATGGCCGAGGCGTCGGCCTATGGCCCGGTGGGTGTGCCTGTCATTCAGGCAGCCGGTCTGCCGCTGAAATTCTCTCGCTGGACACCAGAAGGCGCGCTCAGGGATGGTCCCTTTGGTGCAAAAGTGCCCCAGGTGGATGACTATTTCGGCCCCGAAATTCTGATCGTGCCGCTGGTCGCCTTCGATGCAAATGGTGGTCGCCTGGGTTATGGCGGCGGGTTTTACGACCGGACACTGGAAGGTCTGCGCGCCAAACGCCCGACGCTTGCCATCGGCTTTGCTTTTGATGCGCAAGAGGCTGCGGACCTGCCTCTCGAACTGACCGACCAACCGCTGGACATGGTTGTCACGGAAAGCCGCGTGCTGACCTTCTAGCTGCTACTTCTCGAAGTGGCTGCGCAAGTAATCCCAGGCATCCACCTCGGTGCCGTCCTTCAGGATGCAGATGCCGTAGACGCTGCCGTCTTCGTTTTTTCGAAGTTGGTAGGTCCCGTCGTTTTCAATGCAAAAGGTCGCAGCGGGGTTGGGCATGGATGTCTTGGTGCCTTCGGCCGCGGCAGCAGTTGCCGCCAGAAGGCAGCCTGTCAGAACAATTGACGACTTCACGAAGAATTCCTTCCGTATTCAAGAGATGTCTCGAAACATTGCCGCGGCAGAATTTGATTTCAACCCCGAAGTCTGCCGGAAATTTCATGCTTCCGCCTTGTTATTGCCCTGCGCAGCCCCTACGACCCGGATCATGAGGATTTTGTTTCTTGGTGATGTCATGGGGCGCGCGGGGCGCGCTGCCGTTCAGCAGCACTTGCCGCGTCTGCGCGACGAATGGCGGCTGGATTTTGTTGTGGTCAACGGTGAAAACGCGTCCAACGGCATGGGGCTGAGCGGGGATCACGCCAGGCTGTTGCTTGATGCCGGGGCAGATTGCCTGACGCTGGGCGATCATGCCTTCGATCAGAAAGACATGCTGCAATTTATCGAGAAAGAACAGCGAATCGTACGGCCCGTGAACTTTGCCAAAGGCGCGCCGGGACGGGGTCATCGGCTGTTCACGGCGCCGGGTGGACGCAAGGTTCTGGTGGTGCAGGTGCTGGGTCAGGTCTTTATGAAACGACCGTTTGACGACCCGTTCTCAGCCATTGAGCCGATTCTGAAGTCTCACCCGAGAGGCGGGCAGGCGCAGGCCATCATCGTGGATATGCATTGCGAGGCCACGTCCGAAAAGATGGCGATGGGCCATTATTGTGACAAGCGCGCAAGCCTTGTGGTGGGGACGCACACCCATGTGCCAACGGCGGATTCCCAGATTTTGCCGGGTGGCACCGGGTATCTGACGGATGCGGGCATGTGCGGAGACTACGACTCGGTCATCGGGATGGACAAGCAGGAGCCTATGCGCCGGTTCATCACCGGTATGCCCAAGGCACGCTTTACCCCCGCAACCGGTGAAGCCACTCTGAGCGGCGTGTTTGTGGAAACCGACGACCGTGACGGACAGGCCAAATCCGTGCGTATGGTGCGGGTCGGAGGGCGTCTGGAACAAGCCGGGCCCGAATAGTCATCGTTAGGCTTGCTCTGTCGGGCGCAATGCGTGAAACTGCATGTCATCAGGCGCTTGGGCCGGGGTTCGGACAGAATACCACGAATGAATTTCCTTTCACTGACAGACACAGGAAGCGCAGTTCTGGCGCTGCTCATCGTTGCGGGCATGTTCATCATGTTCCTGCGCGAAGTTTATCCGACCGAAGTCGTAGCCCTTGGCGGTGTTTCTCTGATGCTTGTAACTGGCATCCTACCCTATCAAAGCGCGCTTGCGGTTCTGTCCAACCCGGCACCCTGGACGATTGCCGCGATGTTCATCATCATGGGGGCCTTGGTGCGGACCGGAGCCTTGGACTCGTTCACTTCGACCGCACAGAAGCAGGCTCAGGTAAACCCGCGTATTGCCATCGCTTTGCTTATGGGGTTTGTCGTGCTGGCCTCGGCGGTGGTGTCGAATACGCCAGTGGTTGTGGTCATGATTCCGGTCTTTGTGCAAATTGCCCGCACGCTGAATGTTCCCGCATCCAAATTGCTGATTCCGTTGAGTTACGCAGCCATTTTGGGCGGCACGCTGACGTTGATCGGCACGTCCACGAACCTGCTGGTGGATGGCGTGGCCCGCGCGCAGGGGATGAAAGCCTTTACGATTTTCGAAATCACGCCTCTGGGGATCGCGCTGGTGATCTACGGCATGATTTATTTGCGCTTCATCGCGCCCAAACTGTTGCCCGAGCGGGACAGCATGGCGTCGCTGCTCAGTGACCGGTCCAAGATGAAGTTCTTTACCGAGGCCGTCATTCCGCCGGATAGCAACCTGATCGGGCGCGAAGTGACCGGCGTGCAGTTGTTCAAACGCCCCGGCGTGCGCCTGATAGATGTCATCCGGGGGGATGAGTCGTTGCGGCGTAATCTGAAAGGCGTCGAGCTGAAAGTAGGCGATCGGGTGGTTTTACGCACCGAGATGACCGAACTTCTGAGCCTTCAGAGCAACAGGGAACTCAAACGTGTGGATCAGGTATCTGCCGTTGAAACCAAGACGGTTGAGGTGTTGATCACACCCGGGTGCCGTTTGGTGGGGCGGACCCTTGGAATGATGCGGCTTCGGCGTCGCTATGGCGTTTACGTGCTGGCGGTGCACCGCCGTAACCAGAACATTGGTCGCCAGTTGGATGATTTGGTGGTCAGGGTTGGGGATACGTTGCTTTTGGAAGGTGCCCCGGCGGATATCCAGCGGCTTGCGGCTGATATGGACATGGTGGACGTCACACAACCATCGGCTCGAGCATTCCGTCGAAGCCATGCACCCATTGCGATTGGTGCTCTTGTAGGGATTGTCGTCCTCGCCGCGCTGGGCATTGCGCCCATCCTGTTGTTGTCGATTGTGGCCTGCGCCGTGGTTCTACTGACCCGCTGTATCGACGCGGATGAGGCGTTTTCCTTTGTTGAAGGTCGCCTGTTGGCGTTGATCTTCGCGATGCTGGGCATAGGGGCTGCGCTGGACAGCTCTGGCGCGGTTTCTCTGATCGTCGAAGCTGTTGCGCCGGGGCTCAGTGCCTTGCCGCCATTCCTGATTATCTGGGCGATTTATCTGCTGACCTCGGTGCTGACCGAACTGGTCTCCAACAACGCCGTTGCGGTTGTCGTCACTCCGATCGCCATCGGTCTGGCGCAGGCTGTCGGGATAGATCCGCGTCCGCTGGTCGTTGCGGTTATGGTGGCGGCCTCGGCATCGTTTGCAACACCGATCGGGTACCAGACAAACATGATGGTCTATGGTCCCGGAGGCTACAGGTTCACCGATTTCATGAAGGTAGGCGTGCCGCTGAACCTGACGGTCGGATTGTTAGCGTCCCTGCTTATCCCATTGATCTGGCCGTTATGATATCGGCACAGATTTGCCGCTTTGCTTGCGGCGTACTTGTAAATATCGGATGAACAGCAATCTTTTGTAGAACTGATATTTAAAGGGTACTGCTATGCTGACACTCGTCCGCACCACGTTTCCTGCGGTTGCTTTCGCCACCGTTTTGAGCGGCACATCGCTTGCTGGAACCGTCGAAGGAACTGCAACCTACCGAGAGCGTATTGCGCTTTCGCCCGACACGACCTTGTTCGTCGAGCTTCAGGATATCTCATTGGCGGATGCGCCGGCCGAAACGCTTGCCGCGCAGAGATATGCCCTGACCGGTGTGCCGGCGCAGTTTGAACTGACCTATGATGATGCGTTGATTCAGGACGGGCGCAGCTATGCCGTGCGCGCTTCGGTCATGCAGGGGCAAAAGCTGTTGTTCACCACCGATACTGTCTATCCGGTTCTGACACATGGGGCCGAGAATTCAGCTGACCTGCTGATGATACAGGTGCAACACCAAGGTGCCGCGATGCTGGAAAACACCGAGTGGTACGCCTCGGGCCTCAATGGTGCGCCTATTGAGACAGAGAAACGTCCTGAACTTGCTTTCGGGCAGGGCGGGGCCTTTTCAGGAAACGGCGGTTGCAACCGGTTCAGTGGCCAGGCCGAGATTTCTGCCAATCGGATCGAGTTCCCGGACAATATGGCCGCAACGCTCATGGCGTGCCCACCCCCGCTAGATGAGGTCGAGCGGCAGTTTCTGAAAGCGATGCAAAGAGTCACGACCTTCGCGGTGCAAGGCAACGCGCTGGCCTTGCTGGATGCTCAGGGTGAGCCGGTGATCAAACTGGTACGCAAGTAAAAGGGCAGGGTTGTCAGGCGACGGCCCTCGATCGCCCTGCGTTGCGACCTGAAAAGATGCAGCCACCCAGGAACGTTCCCTCCAGCGCGTTGTAACCGTGATAGCCACCGCCACCGAACCCGGCGACTTCGCCGGCAGCGAAGAGGCCGGGCACCACTTGACCGTCGGCACCGATCATCTGACTGTCCAGATTGGTCTGCAAACCGCCCAGCGTCTTGCGTGTCAGAACATGCAGCTTGACCGCGATCAACGGGCCGTTGGACGGGTCAAGGAACTTGTGAGGTTTGGCGGTGCGGATCAGTTTGTCTCCACGATAATTGCGGGCTGCAAGGATCGCCATCATCTGCGCGTCTTTTGAGAAGGGATTGTCGACCTGAGAATCCCGCGCTTCGATCTGGGCGCGCAAATGGGCCTCGTCTATCAGCCCCCCACCCAAATGGTTCATTCCGTTGACCAGCTCGGTCAACGTGTTGGCAACAACAAAATCCTCGCCTTTCTCCTTGAATGCCTCGACCGGGGCGGTCGCTTTGGACCCGGACAGAATTCGTTGACGAATAACCTCTTTCCAGCTGCCTGACGTGAAGTCTGGGTTCTGCTCGGACCCGGACAGGGCGAATTCCTTCTTGATCACCTTCTGGGTCAGAACAAACCAACTGTATTCATACCCGGTTTTCAGGATTTCGCGCAGTGTCCCCAGCGTATCGAACCCGGGCAGGCAGGGGGGGTGCAACCGGTTTCCGCGTGCATCGAACCACATAGAGCTGGGGCCGGGCAGAATGCGAATGCCATGGGCGGGCCAGATCGGGTCCCAGTTGCGAACGCCTTCGGTGTAATGCCACATGCGGTCACCATTGATGACATGGCCACCTGCTTTTTCACTGATAGCGATCATACGACCGTCGACGTGAAACGGTACCCCTGCCACCATGTCCTGTGGCGGTTCCCCTAGACGATCCCTGGGCCAGTTCTGGCGCACCAACTCAAAATTGCCACCAATACCGCCAGAGGTGACGATCACAGAAGGCGCATAAGCCTCGAACTCGCCGACCTCGTCGCGGTTGGTTTTGCCGCCGCGCTGGGCGGTGTCATCGGCCAGAACCTCGCCGGAGACGCCTTTGGCGGTGCCATTCTGCATAATGATATGGCTGACCTGATGACGGTACTTCATCTGGATCAGCCCGGCACTGGCATGGTCGCGGACGCGACGGATGAAGTGTTCCAGCACTCCGGGGCCGGTGCCCCACGTGATGTGAAAGCGCGGGACAGAATTGCCGTGCCCGTTTGCGTAGGACCCGCCGCGCTCGGCCCAGCCTACGACCGGAAACCAGCGCAGCCCCATCTCGTGCAGCCAGGGGCGCATTTCGCCAGCTGCGAACTCGATATAGGCTTCGGCCCATTTGCGAGGCCAGGTATCTTCTTCCCGGTCAAACTGCGCGCTGCTCATCCAGTCGCGCAACGCCAGATCGTGGCTGTCGCGGATACCCATACGGCGTTGTTCCGGGGTGTTGACCATAAACAGGCCACCCAGGCTCCAGAATGCCTGACCGCCCAGAAAGCCTTCTGGTTCCTGATCGAGTATGATTACCTTTTTACCTCGGTCGCCCAGTTCAGCTGCGGCGGCCAATCCGGCCAGACCAGCACCGACAACGATCGCATCAGCAGTGTTGTTTGTCATAACGGTCCTTTCAGCGCCTGCGGAACCAGACAAGAAACGGCAGAACCACGGCGTACATCGTAATACCATAAACCGCCGAGGGCAGGGCCAGCGGGCTGAACCCGCTTTCGGTATTCGTAATCAGCGCCGCCAGTGTAATGCCCAGCGTGGAATTTTGAATTCCGGTTTCGATTGAAATCGTCTTGCACTCATTCCAGGACAGGTTTGATATCCTCGCCAGCCCTAATCCACAGAAAAGCAATACGATATTCAGAGAAATCAAGCCGGCGCCCATGATGCCGAGATTTTCGACGAACAGTTGCCAGTTCCCGGCCAGTGCAGCGGCAACGATCAGCACGAACAAAACGGTCGCGAGCGCCGACAACCCCGGCTCCACACGGTTTGCAAACCCCGTTGCAAAGTTGCGAATCCCTACACCAATGGCCACCGGTAACGTAGTGATCAGGAACAGAGCAACAGCCAGCCCGGTGATGGAAACGTCAGGGGCTTCGTCGCCCATGAAATGCGCGATCGACCAGGCGGCCAATATTGGTACGGTTACGATCGACAGAAGGCTGATCACGGCGGTCAGGCTGACTGAAAGCGCGACATCGGCCTTGGCGAGCTTTGACAGGATATTGCTGGTTACGCCGCCTGGACAAAAACTGAGCAGCATGAAACCAACCGCGATTTCAGGCGGCAAAGCAAAAATTTTGACCGTCACAAAGGCCGCCACCGGCAATAGAACAACCTGACTTGCCGCCCCGATGGCAAAGGCGCGACGTCGGCTCAGGACACGGCGGAAATCTGCGACCTCCAGTCCGATACCCAGAGACAGCATGATAACGGCCAGTGAAACCGGCAGGCCGACGTTAATAAGCAGATCCAAGGACAACTCCTCCCAAAGTTGCGTCAGATCAGCCTAAGCGAGGCGGGAAGGCTCAGGCAACCGCGCCGTTGGGTCACTCGTATCGTCTGACGAACCGGCGCAGGATCTCGCCGGGTTGTGTGACATCGGCAGAATGGCAGTGGTCGATCAGTTTCTGCGCGTCTTCAGGCGGGAAATAGCCGTGGTTTTTGTAGATATTGATGCGCTGTTCAAAATCCCTGGCGTCGGCTTCGGGATGGAACTGCGTGGCATATACGTTCTGCCCCCAGCGGATCATCTGGAACGGGCAGGGGTCTGACGCGACAAGGTGCACGCACCCTTTCGGCAGAGCCTGAACCGCTTCCTTGTGACCAACGAAAGCGTCAAAGGTGGCCTCCAACCCTGCGGTCAACGGGTCCTGCTGGCCTTCCGGGGTCAGATGGCAAGTGGATGGTCCGACGGGTTCGCCATATCGGGCCTTGCTGACGTCGCCGCCCAGATGCGCAGCCAGAATACCAAGGCCATAGCAGCAACCCATGAACGGGTGATCCCGTGCGATGATCTGCGGCATCAACCCCATGATCGTCGTCTCGATCCGGGCATCCAACGGGGATTTGGTCGCCGGGTTGTCACTGACGCATCCCGGTCCGCCTCCTACGATGACACCGGCGTAGTCCGTGACATCCAACCCCTCGGGCAGGTTTTCGCAGTCCAGACGGACGCGATGGGTCTGATCGGGCGACAACCCGCTCCGGTTCAGGATCGAGGCGTACTCGGCGTCGGACGCATCGGTTTCGGGGCGCAGTTGCAGGATCAAAAAGCGTTTCATGCGCAGCCTTTACCTGTCACAGCGGCCAGAACACAAGAATGGCAGGAACAGAAACGGCGATGATCAGCATCTCCAGCGGCAATCCCATGCGCCAGTAGTCACCGAATCGATAGCCGCCGGGGCCCAGAACCAGCGTGTTGTTCTTGTGCCCGATGGGGGTCAGGAACGCAGCCGAGGCCGCAACGGCCACGGTCATCAGAAACGGGTCGGGCGATACCTCAAGGGTACGTGCCATTTGTATCCCGACCGGCGCGGCGACAATGGCAGTGGCGGTGTTGTTCAACACGTCCGACAACGTCATCGTGACAACCATCAGTACCGTCAGAATGGCCCAGGCAGGCAAGCCGTCGGTCAATTGGATCAGAGCGTTTGCGATCAGTTCGGTGCCGCCGGATGTTTGAAGGGCACTGCCCAGCGGGATCATTGAGCCCAACAAGACGACCACAGGCCATTCGATATGATTGTAGATGTCAGCGATTGGCATGATCTTGGTCAATACATAGGCAATGACGACCAGCCCCAATGCGACAGGCAGGTAAATCAGCCCAACACTTGCCGCCAAAACAGCCGCAGCAAACAGACCAATAGCCAACCATGCCTTTTCATTTGCAGTTACGCTCAGCCCACGTTCAGCAAGCGGCAGGCAGCCAAGCCAATCGGTCACATCGGCAGAACGATCTCGGGGGCAAAGCAAAAGTAGGATATCGCCCGGCTCCACCTCGGTCTTGCGGACCTGCTCGGTAATGCGACGCCCTTGTCGAGAGATGCCCATCAGGACGGTGCTTTGGCGCCAAGCCAACCCGACACCTTGTGCCGTGCGTCCGGCGATGCGGGCGTTTTCCGGGACTACGATCTCGATTACCTCCAATCCATCGCCCTCGGCCGTCAACAGTTCCTGCCGTCGGGTGTCCGAGAAATCGAGGTTGAGGGCGGCACGAAACTCATCCAACGCTTCCGGACGGGCTTCTAATACCAGCGCATCACCTTCTTTGAGAGTGGCGTGCGCCGACCTGCCATAGCGACGTTTGCCATCCCGGATAAGGCCGATGATCGCCACGTCTGATTTCTCGGCAACTTCATAAAGCTCGCTGACCCGTTTACCGATATGAGCAGAGTCGGGTGGGACGGTCAGTTCGGCGATGTATTCGGCCAGTGCCTCAGATGTCTCGGCTTGCGGCCCGCGATTGGGGATCAGGCGCCATCCTACCAGAGCGACAAAGGCAAGGCCGGCGATCGCGGCCAGCCCACCGACAGGGGCGAAATCGAACATGTGGAACGGTTCGCCCAGTGTTTCCTGCCGGATCGATGCGATGATGATGTTCGGGGGGGTCCCGATCAGCGTGGCCATCCCCCCAAGAATGGTCGCAAAGCTCAGCGGCATCAGGGTCAGACCCACAGACCGGCCTGCTTTGCGTGCGGTCTGAATGTCCACGGGCATCAGCAGCGCCAATGCGGCCACGTTGTTCATGAAGGCCGACAAAACCGCGCCGATCCCGCCCATCAGCGCAATATGCGCGCCGAGGCCACGCGAGGCATCAACCAAAGTGCGGGTAATCAGGAAAACGGCTCCCGACCTGACCAGACCAGCAGAGACCACCAACACCAACGCCACGATGATGGTGGCGGGATGGCCGAACCCGGCAAAGGCATCATCCACCGGCACGACGCCCAGCACGACGCCGATCATCAGCGCAGCAAAGGCCACAAGGTCGTATCGAAACCGACCCCAAAGCAGCATTCCGAAGACCGTGATGAAAAGCGCAAAAAGAATGATCTGATCTGTCGTCATGCCGTCACCATACAAGCCAGTGAAGCCGTCGCAAGCCACTCTCTTGATCCTGCCCCCCGCAAACGTCTATATGAGCGCCGAACACGCAATAACGATGACGAGGACGCATTATGGCAGGCCACTCCAAATGGGCCAACATCCAGCACCGCAAGGGGCGTCAGGACGCCGCGCGGTCCAAACTGTTTTCCAAACTGTCGAAAGAAATCACCGTTGCCGCCAAGATGGGCGACCCGGATCCGGAAAAGAACCCGCGCCTGCGTCTGGCGGTGAAAGAGGCCAAGTCGAACTCGGTCCCCAAGGACGTGATTGACCGCGCGATCAAGAAATCCGTTGCAGGCGAAGGCGACGATTACGAAGAAATCCGCTATGAGGGCTACGGCCCCAACGGCGTGGCCGTGATCGTTGAAACCATGACAGACAACCGCAATCGCACCGCCTCGACTGTGCGTTCGACCTTTTCCAAGAACGGCGGCAATCTGGGTGAGACGGGCTCGGTCGGGTTCATGTTCGAACGCAAGGGCGAAGTTTTCTATCCGGCTACTGCGGGTGACGCAGACACCATTTTCGAAGCCGCAATCGAGGCCGGCGCGGAAGATGTCGAAAGTTCAGAGGATGGTCACGTCATCTGGTGTGCAGATACGGATCTGAACGAAGTTTCGAACGCGTTGGAGGCTGTGCTGGGTGAATCGGAATCCACCAAGTTGGTCTGGAAACCGACCACCACGACCGAGCTGGGTCTGGAAGACATGCAAAAGCTGATGAAACTGGTGGATGCGCTGGAAGACGATGACGACGTACAGCGTGTCACGACCAACTTCGAAGCCACTGATGAGGTGATGGCGCAGCTCTGAGCTGTTACAGAACCTGATTGTGAGACCCGGCTCAACAGACCCGGTTTTTTCGTTTTCGGACAGTTTCGAAGAGGTGTTGGCTGAACCCTTCGAAACGCTTAGGCTGGTACAACTTGGAAGTTCTGGGACGATGCCACCGAAAGATCCATGACGGATGTGACTGCTGATAAGACCAAGCGAAACGTGCCGGTTCTTGCTGGGCAGAGTATCGTGTCTCAGGTTGCGTGGACTCTGGGCAGCCCATCGGTGGTTTTGCCATTTCTGGCCGTGTCATTCGAATTGCCGATGTTCGTGGCGGGCGCGCTGGTTTCGGTGCGGATGATTGGCAGCATGATTTCCGACTTTTTCCTGGCGCAACCCATAGCGGCGAAATCGCAAAAGAAGCGCGCCATTGCTCTGACCGAAGCCGTTATCGGTGCCTGTCTTGTTCTGGCGATGGTGGCTGCCGCGACCGGGAACGTTCCGTTGATCGCAGTGGTTTTCGTGGCGGTCTTTTTCGTGATCGGCCTGGTGGATGAAGTTCAGAACCTGATGCTCACCGATCTGTTGGGCGATCATGTCCACTCGCGTTCGCGCATGGTCATGCATTACCTGCAACTTGGGGGCGGGGGCCTTTGTGCCATCGGTCTAGCCCTGTTGGTGCATCAGATCACCAAGGAAAACCCACCTTTTTCACGCCATTCAACCATGATCGGCGTATCGGTTGCGTTTTTCATGCTTTCAGGAGTTTTGATGCTGGCAATGACAGAGAATACCCGCTCTGCGGAACCGGTAAAAAAGACTGGAACCAAACCCAAGCTGTCGTTCACGGCCAATGCCCGGGGTATCCTTGGCATGTTCGAATACACCTGGTTTCGGCGTTACATGGTTATGCGTATACCTTTGGTGGCTGTGTCGCTATCCGTCCCGTTCTTCGCGCTGATAGCGGCAGAGGCGCATCATGGCTCGGCCAGGGGTCTGACCGCGATGATTGTTTCATCTGCTTCGGGCTATCTTGTCTCGGGGCCGTTGTGGCAGGTCGTGAATATGAAATCTCATCGTGCCGTCATGGTGGTCGGGACACTCCTGGTCGCCGTTACCGGAGGTGTTCTGCTGGCATTCCACTACATGGGTATCGATCACGATGTACACCTGCATGCGATAGCGCTGTTTGTTGTCACCGTCGCGGTGACCGGGATCAGCAGCGTGCGCAAGCTCTATTTTCTGGACGTCGCGCCCAAAGAGCAACGCGTTCAGGGATCCGCAGCTATCAAATCGTTTACTCGATTGTTGGCGGTGCTGCTTTCGGCAGGGCTGGCCGCAGTCGCCCATATGCATGAGGTTGCCTTGGCTGTCGCGTTCATAGTCGCGGCCAGTCTGATGGCTTGCGTGACGTGCTACCTAACGATGTCGCCCGACCGGGAAGATTCTCCCCGGCCACAGAGCTAATGCAGGTACATTCAGAAGAACGAGGAAATCTCTTCCAAAGGCTTCTTTAGCTTTGCCACAGAAGGTACGGCCGCGGTTTCCGAGGGATGACCAACTGCGATGATCATGGTTGGTTTCTCTGATGCGGGCCGGTCCAGTGCGTCGTTCAGAAAGCGCATCGGGTTCGGGGTATGGGTCAGGGTGCTGAGGCCGGCGTGATGTAGCGCGGCCAACAGAAAGCCGGTGGCAATGTTCACACTCTCGGGCACGTAGTAATTCTTGTACCGCGTCCCGTCTTCGAATTGCCCCCAGCGTTGGGCAAAGACCACGATCAGCCACGGGGCGGTGGTCAGGTGCTCTTTGACCGCGTTGGTCCCGATGGGTTCCAACGCCTTGATCCATTCATCGCCCGCCCCTCCCGCATAGAACCGGCGCTCTTCTTCTTCGGCTTCCTCGCGGATGCGCAGTTTCAGCTTTGGGTCCGAGATGGCAGCAAAGTGCCAGGGTTGATGGTTTGCACCTGACGGCGCTGTTCCCGCGGTGCGCAGGCAGGTTTCGATCACATCGCGAGCCACCGGGCGAGTGGAGAAATCCCGAACGGTATGTCGCCGGCGCATCTTTTCAAAAAAAGCCACGGCCGCGCCCAGCATGTCTGCATCACTGATCTCGCATCGGTCGGGCAGGGGAATGGGGTCATAACTGAGGGCGTCGCGTGAGAGCATTGGTTCCTCCGATCGAATGAGTCTGACTATTTGCCTTGCGACGGGAGCAAAACCCGTTGCGCAGCATGCTGGACCGCTTGTGTAAGGGGTTTGAGCGCTGGCGCAAGAACCCGTCCGACCTGCCAGCTAAGGGCGACGTCCAGTGGCGCATTGGGAACGATAGGGCGCAACTGTCCACGCTCCATGGCGTTTTGCACAAGGGCTGCCGGGTTCATGCCCCAGCCAATCCCGGCGATCGCGGCATCAACGAACCCTTGAGAAGATGGCAGGAAGTGCGAAGGCGGTGAAAGACGACTGCCGGTGCGATGTGCGATCCACGCTTTTTGCAGGCCGTCTTTCCTGTTGAAGACAAGGCAAGGTGCTTTGCTGAGCGTCTTCTCGGTCACGCCGTCCTTGAACCACGCATTGATAAAGTCCGGGCTGGCGGTTGGCAGATACCTCAACACGCCCAGTTCAATCGCGTCACAACCGCTTATGGTTTGTCCGCCGACGGTGACGGCGGCGCTGACCTCGCCTCGCCTCAGCCAGTCTGCCGAATGGTCCTGATCGTCGATCACAAGGTCGAACAGCATGTCGGGAACACGCGCCATCGCGTCAATGAACCAGGTCGCCAGAATGTCGGCGGGAACCGCAATGCGAACCCGCGCGGACCCGGGTTCTTGTACCAGCGCCAATTCACGGGCCAGTTGCGCCTCCAGCAGCCCGACATCTTCGGCGTATCGCGCGATGCGCTGACCTGCCGGCGTTCCGGTGCAAGGGGTTCCCCGATGTATGAGCGAGGCACCCACCCGATCCTCTAGCGCCTTTATCCGCTGGGATATCGCTGACGGGGTCACGGCCAGTTCCGCCGCCGCTGCATCAAAACTGCCATGGCGCAGAATGGCTGACAAAGCGGCCAATTGGTGAGGGTCCAGCAACATTAGCAGAGCTTAACCAAGGGAAACATCTTTAATTTGATAGATCGTATCGCGGCCATTAGTCAACGCAATGGCAACGCAGGAGATACCATGCCTACATCCGTGATCGCCGGTTTTGCGCTGGGTTTCAGTCTGATCCTCGCCATCGGGGCGCAGAACGCCTTTATTCTGAGGCAGGGCTTGCGGCGCGAGCACGTTTTTATTCTGTGCCTGACTTGTGCAGTGTCTGATGCCATTCTGATCGGAGCGGGCGTGGCAGGTTTTGGCACTCTGGCACAGGCTGCACCCTGGTTTGAGGCTGTGATGCGATACGGAGGGGCGGCATTTCTGATTTGGTACGGCGCGCGCAGCCTCCGGTCGTCCTGGCTGGGTGGTTCGGTGATGGGAATCGGCAATGGTGAGCGAACCAGCCTCAAGGCTGCGCTGCTGACGGTATTCGCGTTCACCTGGCTGAATCCGCATGTGTATCTGGATACGGTCGTGCTCATCGGCTCGATCTCGGCCCAATATGACGACCGGCTGGGTTTCGCCCTTGGCGCGATGACATCCAGCTTCGTGTTCTTCTTTTCGCTTGGTTACGGCGCGGGTATTCTGTCCCCGGTTTTTGCGCGTCCCCGGGCGTGGCAGGTTCTGGACGCCGGGATCGGCGTGGTCATGTTGGGTATCGCCCTGAAACTTGTTATCATGTGAAGGGTTGTTCCCGGTTGGATTTCGGTGTTCAACCTAAACCATGTCAACACTCGCCGTATCGTCTCGCCCGCTTGCCGGAATGTTCTGGATGTTTGCCGCCGGCTTGTCCTTTGTTGTGATGACCGCGCTGGTGAAGTCGCTGGGAACATCGATGAATTCCATCCAGGCCGCCTTCCTGCGGTATGTGCTGGGTTTGGTGTTTCTTTTGCCAGCCATGCGGTCGATCATGGCGACACATCTGACACCCCGCCTGTTGACGCTGTTCGGTCTGCGAGGGGTCGTGCATGCGGTTGCGGTCATGCTCTGGTTCTTTGCCATGACACAGATACCATTGGCCGAAGTCACCGCTATGAATTACATGACGCCGGTTTACGTCACCCTGGGGGCAGCCCTGTTTCTGGGCGAAAAGCTGGCCTTTCGCCGGATTGCGGCAATTCTGGTCGCTCTGGTTGGCGTTCTGATCATTCTGCGACCAGGGTTTCGCGAAGTGTCACCGGGTCATCTGGCCATGCTGGGAACGGCCCTGACGCTGGGGGGGTCGTATTTGTTGGCCAAGATTCTGGTGCGTGATGTGCCGCCATCCGTCGTCGTGGCGCATCTGTCGATCTGGGTGACCGTTGCCCTGATACCTTTTGCGATTGCCGTTTGGACGCAGCCAAGCCTGCGGGATCTCGGGGTTCTTTTTCTGGTGGCCAGCTTTGCGACAGCTGGGCACTATTTCATGACCTTGGCGCTTCAGGCGGCACCGGTGGCCGTTACACAGCCAGTAACGTTTCTTCAGCTGATATGGGCCACGATCTTGGGCGCTGCAGTGTTCCATGAAAGCGTTGACGTGTGGGTTGTCGCGGGCGGCACACTGATCCTTGCCGCCGTAAGCTTTATCTCATGGCGCGAATTCGTGCTGAACCGCAGGGACTTGACGCCTCCGAGTATTGCGCCGAAGCTGTAACGACACTGCTCCCCGATTTTTCATTAATTGACGAGTCAATAAAAACCCCCTAGCTTGGTCCCGTGACGCCTGCTCAAGGGGAGAACGATGCCAAAAGTCGGAATGGAGCCAATCCGCCGGGATGCGATTGTTCGTGCGACAATCGCTGAATTGGGCGTGAAGAAATCCCTTGATGTAACAGTCAGTCAGATTGCCAAGCGTGCGGGCATGTCCAGCGCTCTGGCGCACCACTACTTCGGCGGCAAGGATCAGATCTTTCTGGCTGCAATGCGGCAGATCCTGTCAGACTTCGGCAAAGAGGCGCGGGGCGAACTGAAAGCAGCCGCGCCGGACGACAGGGCTCAGGCAATTGTCAGGGCGTGTTTTGCGCCCTCTTGTTTCACACCCGATGTGATTGCGGCCTGGATGACCTTCTACGTGCTGGCTCAGACCAATGATGACGCCCTGCGCCTGTGGCAGATCTATCAGGCTCGGATCAAATCCAACCTGACTGACGCCCTGCGGCACAAGTTGGCCGACCCTCAGGAGGCGGCCGAGAACATGGTTGCCTTGATTGACGGTCTGTACATCCGCGCCGCACTCAGCGCCCCTGAAGAACCGCAACTGGCCGTGAACCACGCGATGCGTGTGCTCAACACTCTGCTCGAGGCTGAAAAATGACAAAACCGAACATTCTGATCCTGATGGTGGATCAGCTCAACGGGACTCTCTTTCCAGACGGTCCCGCTGACTGGCTTCACGCTCCGAACCTGAAGAAACTGGCGGAACGGTCAACCCGGTTTGCCAATGCTTACACGGCGTCGCCCTTATGCGCGCCAGGGCGGGCCAGCTTCATGTCCGGTCAATTGCCGTCGCGCACCGGCGTCTATGACAACGCAGCCGAGTTTCGCAGCGATATCCCCACATACGCACATCACTTGCGTCGGGCCGGGTATTACACCTGTTTGTCCGGAAAGATGCATTTCGTAGGACCTGACCAGATGCACGGGTTCGAAGATCGCCTGACCACAGACATTTACCCGGCCGACTTCGGGTGGACCCCGGACTACCGCAAGCCGGGGGAACGGATCGACTGGTGGTATCACAACATGGGGTCCGTCACCGGCGCTGGCATTGCCGAGATTTCAAACCAGATGGAATATGACGACGAGGTCGCCCACAATGCCAAAGCCAAGCTTTATGATCTGGCACGCGGCAAGGATGACCGCCCATGGTGCGTGACCGTCAGCTTCACGCATCCGCATGACCCATACGTAGCCCGTCGCAAGTACTGGGATCTGTATGAGGATTGCGAGCATCTTCTGCCCAAGGTTTCTGACATCGGCTATGACAATCAGGACCCGCACGCTCAGCGGATTTTTGATGCCAATGACTGGCGCAGTTTCGACATCACCGAAGATGATATCCGCAAGTCCCGCCGCGCCTATTTCGCCAATATCACTTATATGGACGACAAGATCGGGGAAATCCTCGAAGTGCTGGAAACGACCCGGCAAGAGGCGATCATCCTGTTCGTTTCGGATCACGGAGATATGCTGGGCGAACGGGGCTTGTGGTTCAAGATGAACTTCTATGAAGGCTCGGCGCGGGTGCCGCTGATGATCGCATCGCCTGATCTGCCAGCAGGTCGGATCGATACTCCGGTATCAACAATCGACGTGACACCGACCCTGGGGGCCCTGGCAGGTGTAGACATGGCCGAGATCGCCCCCTGGACCGACGGCGAAAACCTCGTGCCACTGGCGCAAGGCGTAGAACGAACCGCGCCAGTCGCCATGGAATACGCGGCCGAGGCATCCTACGCGCCGCTGGTCTCGATGCGATATGGCAAGTGGAAGTACAACCGCTGTGCATTGGACCCAGATCAGTTGTTTGATCTTGAAGCCGACCCGCACGAGCTGAACAATCTGGCAGGCAGTCCCGAACACGCAGGCACGCTGCAAACTCTGCGTGCCAAATCCGAGGCCCGTTGGGATCTGGATCGCTTCGACGCCGATGTCCGCGCCAGCCAGGCGCGGCGCTGGGTTGTGTACGAAGCGCTGAGGCAGGGCGGATACTATCCGTGGGATTATCAACCGCTGCAAAGGGCGTCGGAACGCTACATGCGCAATCACATGGATCTCAACACCGTAGAGGAAAGCGCCCGGTTCCCGCGCGGCGAATAACCTCTTCATATATTTGAAAATACTCCCGTCGAACACATCACGTCTCGGCGGGTCAGGAGTTGTGGAAATGGAAGCAGATTTTGTCATCGTCGGCGCAGGGTCCGCAGGCTGCGCAATGGCATATCGTCTGAGCGAGGCCGGGGCCTCGGTTCTGGTGATCGAACACGGCGGCACCGATATGGGGCCGTTCATTCAGATGCCGGCTGCACTGAGCTATCCGATGAACATGTCGCGCTATGACTGGGGCTATCAATCCGAGCCCGAGCCACACCTGAACAATCGCCGCCTGGCCTGTCCGCGCGGCAAGGTGATCGGGGGGTCATCCTCGATCAATGGCATGGTCTATGTTCGCGGTCACGCACTCGACTTCGATACCTGGGCCGGGATGGGGGCTGACGGTTGGTCTTTTGCGGATGTATTGCCCTATTACAAACGGATGGAGACCTGGCATGACGGGGGTCATGGCGGCGATCCGGTATGGCGCGGCACCGACGGCCCACTGCATGTGTCGCGCGGCCCGCGCGAGAACCCGCTGTTTCAGGCCTTTGTGGACGCAGGCCAGCAGGCCGGATACGAGGTCACCGGCGACTATAACGGTGAAAAGCAGGAAGGCTTCGGCCCGATGGAGCAGACTGTCTGGAAAGGACGGCGCTGGTCTGCGGCAAATGCCTATCTGAAGCCCGCGCTCAAGCGCGACAATTGCGATATCGTGCGCGGCCTGGCATCTCGGATTGTCATGGAAAACGGTCGCGCCATTGGCGTCGAATTGATCCGTGGCGGTAAGAAAGAAGTCATCAAAGCCCGGCGCGAAGTTGTTCTGGCGGCGTCCTCGATCAATTCGCCCAAGCTGCTGATGTTGTCGGGCATTGGCCCTGCGGCGCATCTGGCCGAGCATGGGATCGATATTGTCGCGGATCGCCCGGGCGTTGGTGCCAACCTGCAGGACCATCTGGAACTGTATATTCAACAGGCGTCGCTGCAACCGATCACGCTCTACAAGCACTGGAACCTGATCAGCAAGGGCCTGATCGGGGCGCAATGGCTGTTTACCAAGACCGGTTTGGGCGCATCGAACCAGTTCGAAAGTGCGGCCTTCATCCGGTCGAAACCGGGTGTGGAATACCCTGATATTCAGTACCACTTCCTGCCCATTGCGGTCCGATACGACGGGCAGGCAGCGGCCGAGGGACACGGGTTCCAGGCGCATGTTGGCCCGATGCGGTCGCCGTCACGCGGGGCGGTCACCTTGCGGTCTGCCCAAGCCGCAGACGCGCCGGTGATCAAGTTCAACTACATGAGCCATGAAGAGGATTGGGAAGACTTCCGCACCTGCATCCGGTTGACACGCGAAATCTTTGGGCAAGACGCCTTCAAACCCTATGCAGGCAAAGAGATTCAGCCGGGGGCCGCTGTCCAATCGGACGAAGAACTGAACGCCTTTATCGCGGAACATGCGGAAAGCGCGTATCACCCCTGCGGCACCTGCCGGATGGGGCGCGCGGATGACAAGAACGCGGTGGTCGATCCCGAAGGTCGTGTGATTGGTGTGGATGGGCTGCGCGTTGCGGACAGTTCGATCTTTCCACAGATCACCAATGGCAACCTGAATGCGCCGTCGATCATGGTGGGCGAAAAGGTGTCGGATTCGCTTTTGGGCAAAGATCCGTTGCCCAAAGCCAACGACCGCCCGTGGATCCATCCCGGCTGGGCAACGGCGCAACGTTAACCTTTCCAAACGGCCCCCGGTTGAAGAAGCGCGAAATACCGCGCATATCGGGGGCATGTTAAGGATTTGTTTAGCTTTTGTTCTTCTCGTGCCAGGTCTGACCCACGCGGCAGAACGACTGACAGGCCGGGTTGATGTCATTGATGCGGACACCTGGGATGTCGGCGGTGTCCGGGTGCGGCTGCACGGTATCGATGCGCCCGAACTGGAGCAGATCTGCCAGGATTCCAACGGATCAAGCTGGCCATGCGGAGCGTGGGTCACTCATATGGTTCAGGAACAATTTCAAGGACGGATGACCACATGTGTCCCGCTGGATCGAGATCGCTACGGGCGCATCGTTGCTCGGTGCAGCGTTGAACACGAAGACGCCGCTGCCCAGATTGTAGAGCAGGGATTGGCCTTTGCGTACCGCAAATATTCGGACGCGTATGCAGGCGCCGAGCGGGTCGCGAGGATTGGAAACAGGGGATTGCACAAGACACAGATTCGGGTGCCTTGGGTGCACAGGGCACGCAAGAAGCCGAAATCCTCTGAAACATGCCTTATCAAGGGAAATGTTTCGTCAAAGGGCGAAAAGATCTTTCACGCACCGGGCCAGAGGTACTATGCCAAGACCCGGATCAGTGCAGCCAAGGGCGAGCGATGGTTCTGCTCTGCTGCCGAAGCACGCGCCGCGGGGTGGCGTGCTACGCGACGCTGAATTCTGCAAGAATCCTGTATGAAATTGATCCGCGTCAAAGAAGGCGACGCGTCACGCTTCTACCACTGATATGCAACGACATATGAAGGAGCGAACAGAGATGTCCCACACCCCGCATGAATTGGCCGAAGAGTTTCCGGACAAGGTTGAACTGATGAGCCAGCTCAAGCAAACGGACGCACATTTTGCCCGTCTGGCTGATGAGTATCACGAGGTCAATCGCATTGTGCATCGGGCCGAAACCAATGTCGAACCAATGGAAGAACTGGCCGAAGTTGATTTGCGCAAGAAGCGGGCAGCTCTGAAAGATGAAATCTGGGCGCTTTTGTCCAAAGCTTAAAAAACAGTGCCGGGGGCACTGTCCCTGTCCCGGTCTGGGTCGGGCTCCCCCGGCACACTTCTGGCCATGTCAAGATCAGGTGACTTCGTAGGGCAGGGTACCGCGCGTATGGGTGTCGATGCTGAGGCGGCGTTCCAGCGGCGGGACCGAACGCTGGTGGCAGTTTTGTCGCTCGCAGATGCGGCAGGAAATGCCGATGGGCTCGTAGGCGCTGGCGTTGTTTATGTCGAGGTTGTCGGCATACACGAGCGCCGGGGCATGGCGTACCTCGCACCCCAGCGCAATTGCGTACCGTCTGACCGGCGCGCCGAATGAGCCTCCTGATTTCGACACATCCCGTGCCAGCGAGATGTAACGCACACCATCCGGTGTTTCTGCCAGTTGCCTGAGGAAATGGCCCGGCGTTTCAAAGGCCCGATGCACGTTCCAAAGGGGACAAGCGCCACCGAACCGCGCAAATTGAAGGCGCGTGGCCGAGTGCCGTTTCGTGATCGTCCCGGCCTGATCCACGCGAACGAAAAAGAACGGGATACCTTTTGCGCCGGGGCGTTGCAGCGTCGACAGTCGGTGTGCAACCTGCTCGATCGAGGCGCCGAACCGGTTGCTGAGCAGCTCCAGATCGTGGCGCTCTTCCTGAGCGGCGGTCAGAAACACGGAATAGGGCATCAAGGAAGCGCCCGCGAAATAATTGGCAAGGCCGATCTTTGCGATGGACCGCGCCTCTTCGCTTTGGAACTTGGCAAAATCCAGAGTCGCTTCCAGCAGTTTGTCCTGACTGATCAGTGCGACTTGCAACAGCAGCTGAAACACTTGCGTTTGCGGAGCCGAGCGCGACGAAAGGCGAAGGACCTTGCTTTCGGCGTCATATGTGCGCAAGGGGGCGATGTCAGAGAACATCACTTGAATGCCGCGCTCCGTCAGGCTGTTCAAAGCAGCTTGCCGGATATTGCCCGGCCCTTCAGCGCGGTTGGCGAACAGTTCTGCCGCCCTGTCCACGGCGTCGATATAGTTGTCGCAATAGTGAAAGAAGTCCCGTACCTCCTCCCAGGGGCTGGCCTGCATACGGGCGTCTTCCCGTCCCAAGGCTTCGTCCAGAGAGGCGAGACGCTCATGTGTCTGCCGGTAGGTTTTGTGCAGCTCGATAAATGCGCGGGCCAATGCCGGGGCGTTTGATGCCGTCAGGCGTAAATCGGCGAGTGGCGGTAGAATATCCGCAAAAACCGGGTCGGCCAGAGCTTCGCGCATATCCGACACCAACCGCTCGCTATCACCGGTGCTGAGCTCGGTGACATCCATGCCAAACTCTTGCGCCAGAGCCAACACAACCGTCGTCGAGATCGGCCTGTTGTTGTTCTCCATCTGGTTCAGATAGGGGAGTGAAACACCCAGTTTCGCCGCGAATTCGCGTTGTGTCAGGGCCAGTCGCGTGCGCATTTCGCGCAGTTTCGCGCCGGCATAGAGCTTTTGGGTGGCCATGAGGTGCCTTTGCAAGTTTCCTATTTTGGAAGACTAACTTTGCAAAGTTTTCGGGGCAAGTCGTTACAGCCCCAATTGACGCTCTCGCCGAATGACGGAACCAATTGCGAAAATCGCCAGAACTGCGGATGTGAGCATCAGCCAGAGCAAGGGCATGGCGCCGGTTTCCCGGGTCAGCAGGGTGCCTGCCAATGCACTTAGCCCGGCGCCGCCACCCAGCATGATCGCTCCGCTCAACCCCGAGGCGGTTGCCGCCAGATGCGGACGAACCGACAGTGCGCCGGAAGTTGCATTGGGGATGGCCATGCCGTTTCCGACGCCTACAAAGGTCATCAAGCTGAAAAAGCTGAGTGCGGTGCCCTGACCTGTGAGAAACAAAGATGCTGAAAGCGCAACACCCAACGCGTTAAGCAAGCTGCCCCACAGCACCATTCGGTTGATGCCAATCTGCATGGAAAAACGACCGCTAAGAAAGTTGCCAACAAAGTAGCCGACTGCGGGAGCGCCGAAATAAATGCCTACCTGCGCCGCGCTTAGTCCAAACAATTCGGTTCCGATAAAGGGTGCGCCGCCGAGATAGGCAAAGAAGGTGCCTGACGAAAAGGCGCAGGACAACGAATAGCCCCAAAAACGTGGCGATGTCAGAAGCTCGGGGTATTCCTTGAATTGCTGAACCAGGGTCTTGCCGCTTTTGGCTGATGTTTCTCCGAAATCCGCGAACGTCAAGGCAAGCGTCAAAGCCCCGATGGCAAAAGGCAGCCAGAAGTTTGCTTTCCAGCCAAAGCTTTCCTCCAGAAGTCCGCCGATCGCCGGGCCGATCATCGGAACCACGGCCATTCCCATGGTTACGTAACCGATCATGGATGCGGCCTGATCCTGATCGTACATGTCCCGGACAGCGGCACGGCTGAGAACCATGCCTACAACGACGACCGCCTGGCACATTCTGAAGGCCAGAAAGATTTCAGCTTTGGGGGCATAGATGCATCCCAGAGTAGCCAGCAGGAACAAACCAATCCCCCACAGCAGAACTGGCCTGCGACCAGCCTTGTCTGCAAGCGGTCCGATCAGGATTTGAAGAACTGCATTGACCAGAAGATACAGCGCGATCGACAGCTGCATGACCTTGTAATCGGTGCCAAAATACACTGCCATATTCGGCAGGCTGGGCAGGAACAGGTTCATGCTTAGCGCGGACAAGCCCGCGAGCAATACAAGTGTCGCCAATGTGGGTGGTGTGCGGTGAACCGCGCGAGAGCTGAACTGCATAGTTCACATGTATAGTCACGGAATTTTGGATTGCCAGCCATCCATCAAATCCATCGCAAAACTTAGCAAGTTTACAGTTATCCAGATTGTTGTTGCTGAAAGTTTGCAAATTTGCCGAAAAGGGCTTTGGATAAGAAGGCCGAAAGGGTAGGGTCCCGGCAAATTTTACAAGGGATAATCGCCATGAAAGACATCCTTTCCGAGTTGGAAAACCGCCGCAACGACGCACGATTGGGTGGTGGGCAGAGGCGGATCGATGCCCAGCATGCGCGCGGAAAACTGACAGCGCGAGAGCGGATCGAGTTGCTGCTGGATGAGGGCAGCTTTGAAGAATTCGACATGTTCGTCAGCCATCGATGCACTGAATTCGGAATGGAAAATCAAAAGCCTGCCGGTGATGGCGTTGTCACGGGCTGGGGCACCATCAACGGGCGTATGGTCTATGTGTTCAGCCAGGACTTTACAGTCTTTGGTGGTTCGCTTTCCGAGACGCACGCCCAGAAGATCTGCAAGATTATGGATATGGCGGTCCAAAACGGTGCTCCGATTGTCGGAATCAACGACTCGGGCGGTGCGCGAATCCAGGAAGGCGTGGCATCTCTGGCGGGTTATGCCGAAGTGTTTCAGCGCAACATCACTGCGTCCGGCGTAGTACCACAGATCAGTGTGATCATGGGCCCATGCGCAGGAGGGGCGGTCTACAGCCCGGCGATGACTGACTTCATTTTTATGGTCAAAGACACCTCTTACATGTTCGTGACAGGCCCGGATGTGGTCAAAACCGTGACCAACGAAGTCGTCACAGCCGAGGAACTGGGCGGTGCCTCTACCCACACCAGGAAATCCTCGGTCGCCGATGCCGCGTTCGAAAACGATGTCGAGGCGCTGGCCGAAGTGCGTCGATTGGTTGATTTCCTGCCGCTCAATAACCGCGAGAAGCCCCCGGTCCGCCCGTTCTTTGATGACCCTCACCGGATCGAGGCTTCGCTGGACACCTTGGTTCCGGATAATCCCAATACGCCCTACGACATGAAGGAGCTCATCACCAAAATAGCGGATGAAGGTGATTTCTACGAAATCCAGGAAGATTTCGCCAAGAATATCATTACCGGCTTTATCCGGCTGGAAGGTCAGACCGTCGGCGTCGTGGCCAACCAACCGATGGTACTGGCGGGATGTCTGGATATCGACAGTTCGCGCAAGGCGGCGCGGTTCGTACGTTTCTGCGACTGCTTTGAAATCCCGATCCTGACTCTTGTCGATGTTCCGGGCTTCCTGCCAGGTACGCAGCAGGAATACAGCGGTGTGATCAAGCACGGAGCAAAGCTGCTTTATGCATATGGTGAGGCGACTGTGCCAAAGGTCACCGTGATCACGCGCAAGGCCTATGGCGGTGCCTATGTGGTTATGGCATCCAAACACCTGCGTGGTGATTTCAACTATGCCTGGCCGACCGCCGAAATCGCGGTGATGGGTGCCAGGGGTGCAACCGAGATCATCCACCGGGCGGATCTGCATGATGCAGAAAAGACCGCACAGCATGTCGCAGATTACGAAGATAGGTTTGCGAACCCATTTGTCGCCGCCGAGCGCGGGTTTGTCGACGAGGTGATCATGCCGCACTCGACCCGCCGACGTGTGTCCCGTGCCTTTGCCAGTTTGCGCGGCAAACAGCTTAAGAACCCTTGGAAAAAACACGACAATATTCCGCTTTGAACCATTCGGGGCGGCGTTGTTCGTCCCGGTTTGCTTGGCCCTGGCAACCCAATTCCAGGCAAAAAATGCTCAAATATGCGGCGGAATTGACAAAAAGCGACAAATGGTTGAATGATCCGACCCGTCAGACATAGAACCGCGCAGGCCAAAAGCACTGCGCGCGCGATCCCGGAAGGAGGAGCCTGCCTTCGGCGGGTCCGGGATCGTGCCATGTGTCTGGTGTTGTGCGCGCTCGGCACTTCCGTTTTTGCCCAGACAGATAGTTCATTGCCGGTGCCGTCCGGTCAGCCGGTTCAGCTGAGCGATGTCCTGCTGGACAACAACCCGGGTGAGCTTTGGGTGCGCTTTCGATTTGTCGCCCCGAAAATCGGAGCATCAGTGGGGCGAATTGGCTATGATGTAGCGTCGAAGGACATGGAGCATCTGTGCCAAATTCTTGCCGTTCCCTATGTGGCTCAGCACGAATTGCAGCCATCTAGAGTTGTCATTTCCCTGTCTGATCGCCCGGTGGAATTTGGTGACACCGCTCCGGACGCGACACAGTATTTTGAAGCCTACCGGCTGGAGCAGTCCCGGTGTATCTGGGAGGGGCTTTGACCATGTACTTACGCTGTCATGACTCCAAAGCATCTCAGACCAACGGTGCGGCTTTGGAGGTGCGCAACATGATCCCATCCCAGTTCGGGTTCGAACTATTATTGTCTGCGACAAACAGCTGTGGAGTGTCGCCATGCTAAAACATCGCGGGTTCCCCGGTCGTCTTTCGGGCACCGATTATCAGTTCACAATTCGGCGCGCCAATCCCAAAGGCGTTACACCGCTGACACGGCGGGAACGGTTCCGGGACCGGAAACCAGCGGACAAGCGCGCAGATATCGCGTTCATGGAAGCTTTGTGGGCCCATTTCGGCGATCAGCCGTTCGAGCGGGGCAATCTGGATGCGGGGCGTCTCAGCTGGTTGTTCGGGCGCGAAGTCATTCCGGCGGAAGACCCATTTGATCCCGCAAGTTATGACGCAATGCTGGTGATCGATGTGAACGCTGCACGTGCGTCTTTTCCGGACATAATCGACGGGACAGGCTGATTGTGATTCAAACCGCCGCATATCAGCCCTTTAAGACCGGTTTCGGGATTACCCTGCCCGAAGCCGGGCAGGATCCGTGCGCGGAATCAGAAGTTCAACTGAGCGGCGAGCTGAACGCGGCTTCCGTCAAAGGTTCTGCCGGTCGGCGCGTCGTTCCGTTCGCCATAGATGTACTCGGAGCTGAGTGTCAGATCCTCAGTTGCCTTGTAAAATGCGTTGACGTGGATTGTTTCCAGCTCGGTAAACGACAGGGTTCCGGTCGAAGTCGGCAGGTCATAGTCTTCTTTTCCGTATGCAATGCCAACATTCCATTTCGGGCTCAGATACTGCCGGAATTCGATGGTGTAGCCATCCACGTCGTTGGCCAGGCCATTCACGATGGGATCACCAAGGCCGATCAGGTACGGGCCGAGTGCCTCGCCGTTTACATAGTTGACCTGGAACAGGCCGCCCTGCCATGGGCGAACAGAGCCGGATATCGTGAACCCGGTTTGATCGACTTCGACATTGCCGGATTGCGCCTTGCCGTAGAGGCCGGACACACGCGCGACATACGTCCCGTCATTGTACTCGGCGGATGCGGTCAAAACCGGATCATCCGAATTCGAACCGCTGACATTCTCTTCGATCGAAACTGCGAAGGACGTGTTCGTTCCGAAAGAGTTGGTATAGCGAACCTGCGGAACCCGTGCGAAGGGAATGCCAACAGGGCCGTTGAACTCCACCGAGGTCGGGTAGGTATCCAGCGGCATGAAGTTGGTCCAGGTCTGACCGATCAGCCAGTTGTCACCGATGGTGATATTGGCGTGGCGTACACGCAGTTCGGCTGTTCCGCCCGAACCAAACAGATCAAGTTCCAATTGCCCGCCGATATCGCCGATGCCGCTTGGGGTGGTGGTGCGCAGGCCGATCCGCGATTGGCGGATGGTGGCACCAAATGTGCCATCGGTCGCAGCCGAGGGTTCCCCGATGACATTCACGAACGCCGTATCCCCCTGATCGAAATCGAAGTCGTAGAAGAAGTCGGCCTTCACGTAGCCATAAACATCCAGAACGGTGTTACCGATGCGGAAGTCTCCGTTGGCGGGGCTGCTCTTGCCAGATTCCAGCGCCTCGACCCGGGCGCGCAAGGCGTCAAGCTCGGCTTGGGTTTGGGCATCCTGAGCAAAGCCAAGCGTGCCGGTCACACTGAGAGCAGAGGCAGCAAGCAGGAGTGCTTTTTTTCTAGTCTTCGTCATGTGGGTGTTCCTTTGAGTGCGAGTGTGCACAAGGACCGTTTCACGAGGTGCGAATCTTGGGAAATCACGAGGATGGGAAGTGAAGACTTTGATTTTTCAAGCAAATGTGTGTTTTTCACGGCGCTGAAACACGACGTCTTGAGCCGCTTGGATAACTCATTGGCGCAAGGCGGTTCTGTATGTCCAACGCTGACAGAGGGTCGTGATGCTGCAACTGCGAAACGCGCTGACAGCAGCTTGATCTGTCACGAAACCGTGACGGCAAAGCAGCTTGAAATGCCCGAGCAGTATCGAACGGGTATCGGCGCGAAGTTGCGCGGCATTTCCCGGTGTGGGCAGATTCCAGCCGAAATCCCGATTGGAAACAATACTGTGTTTGCTGGCAATATTGTGCTGTGCAAACTGGATGAGCCGTGCGGCTCTACTTTGCCTGCGCCGCACATGCACCTACTATTCCGTACCCCTTCCTTGCGCGGGCAGGCTTGTGTTCCCCACATAGTCCTGTCCGCGTTTTTCTTTTTGCCTGTAACGGACAAAAAGAGGCAAAATCCCGCACAAAATTCGCCTGCGCGTCCATTGATATTGAATAACAATGCGTGTTTCGCGCATCTGACCCGAAAAGGACCAAGAAACCAAAAAGGGCAGATACTATGCGATTCTCACGCTTCATCCTTGTTGCGACGACCTGCGCGGGCCTGGCCGCCTGCGGAGACACCACGGGCGAACAGGCAATCCTCGGCGGAGGTGCCGGGGCAGTGGGGGCAGCGGTCCTCAGCGCGGACCCGTTGTTTGGCGCAGCAGTCGGTGCGGCGGGCAACGTGCTTTACTGCAAAACACAGAACACCTGTAACTAACGCATATTTTGCGGGGCGCGTGTCGTCCCGCCCGTCATCGCGTATCACGCCGTCGTGGGGATTGTTCTCTGCGGCGGCGTTTTGCGTTTCCAGAACACCAAGCCAAAGGACGTTCCATGTTCAATAAGATCCTGATCGCCAACCGGGGCGAGATCGCCTGCCGGGTTATCAAGACTGCCCGCAAGATGGGTATCGGCACCGTCGCCATTTTCTCCGACGCGGACAAAAACGCGCTGCATGTGTCGATGGCGGATGAAGCCATTCATATCGGCCCGCCACCTGCCAACCAGTCTTACATCGTGATCGACAAGGTCATGGATGCCATCCGCCAGAGCGGCGCGCAGGCGGTCCATCCGGGTTATGGCTTCCTGTCCGAAAACGCCAAGTTTGCCGAGGCGCTGGAAGCCGAAGGCGTGGCTTTTGTCGGTCCCCCGAAAGGTGCGATCGAGGCGATGGGCGACAAGATTACCTCGAAGAAAATCGCTCAGGAGGCAAACGTATCGACAGTTCCCGGATACATGGGGCTGATCGAAGACGCCGACGAGGCAGTCAAAATCTCGAACCAGATCGGCTATCCTGTCATGATCAAGGCCAGCGCCGGGGGCGGTGGCAAGGGTATGCGGATCGCGTGGAATGATGACGAAGCGCGCGAGGGCTTTCAGTCGTCAAAGAACGAAGCCGCAAGCTCGTTCGGGGATGACCGGATCTTCATCGAGAAATTTGTGACCCAACCGCGTCACATCGAAATTCAGGTTCTGTGCGACAGTCATGGAAACGGCATCTATCTGGGCGAGCGCGAATGCTCGATCCAGCGCCGGAACCAGAAAGTCGTGGAAGAGGCACCGTCGCCGTTTCTGGACGCAGCGACACGCAAGGCCATGGGGGAACAGGCCGTGTCTCTGGCCAAGGCCGTGGGCTATTCCAGCGCGGGCACAGTCGAGTTCATCGTTGACGGTGAAAAGAACTTCTACTTCCTTGAAATGAACACGCGCTTGCAGGTGGAACACCCTGTTACCGAATTGATCACCGGCGTTGATCTGGTCGAACAGATGATCCGCGTCGCAGCGGGTGAGAAGCTTTCAATCACGCAGGATGACGTGGCGCTGACCGGATGGGCGATCGAAAACCGCCTGTACGCCGAGGATCCGTATCGCGGCTTCTTGCCGTCGATTGGCCGTTTGACCCTGTACCGCCCGCCACAGGAGACGGCAGCCGGACCGATGCTGGTCAACGGCAAATGGCAAGGGGATGCGCCCGAAGGGGATGTTGCCGTTCGAAATGATACCGGCGTCTATGAAGGCGGTGAGATCAGCATGTATTACGACCCGATGATTGCCAAGCTGTGTACCTGGGCTCCGACCCGCGAGCAGGCGATCGAGGCGATGCGCGTGGCGCTGGACAGTTTCGAGGTTGAAGGCATTGGCCACAACCTGCCGTTCCTGTCCGCCGTGATGGATCATCCGAAATTCATCAGCGGCGATATGACCACGGCGTTCATTGGAGAAGAATACCCGGACGGGTTCGAAGGCGTGGAGCTTCCCGAGCCGGACCTGCGTCGGATTGCAGCGTCCTGCGCGGCGATGCATCGCGTTGCCGAAATTCGCCGGACCCGTGTGTCGGGCCGGATGGACAATCACGAACGCAAGGTCGGCACTGATTGGGTTGTCACCCTGGGGGGCGAGATCCAGTGGCCTGTCAAGGTGATGGCGGATCAGGATGGGGCCACGGTCAGGTTCGACAATGGTCAGGAAATGAGGGTGACGGGCGATTGGACCCCGGGCGATCAGCTGGCCACCATGATGGTCGACGGCGCGCCGCTGGTCATGAAAGTGGGCAAGGTCTCGGGTGGGTTCCGCATCCGTAACCGCGGCGCGGACCTCAAGGTGCAGATACGTACCCCGCGTCAGGCCGAACTGGCTCGTCTGATGCCCGAAAAACTGCCGCCCGACACCTCGAAAATGCTGCTTTGCCCGATGCCCGGCCTTGTCGTGAAGATCGACGTCGAAGTGGGGCAAGAGGTGCAGGAAGGTCAGGCGCTGTGCACAATTGAGGCGATGAAGATGGAAAACATCCTGCGCGCCGAGAAGAAGGGCACCGTTGC
Organism: Ruegeria sp. AD91A; assembly: GCF_003443535.1. Taxonomy (GTDB): domain Bacteria; phylum Pseudomonadota; class Alphaproteobacteria; order Rhodobacterales; family Rhodobacteraceae; genus Ruegeria. Next base: position 273,177 of record NZ_CP031946.1, read on the forward strand.
CAAGATCAATGCGGGCCCCGGCGACAGCCTCGCTGTGGACGAAGTGATCATCGAGTTCGAGTGATCATGATCGCGCGTTTGTCATACCAGTCAAAGCCTCCGGCATTCCGTGCCGGGGTCTTTCGGGGTGGCGAAAGCGTTCAGCCGCCTTCGCGGCGATCGCGGATTTCGCGTTCGCGCAGGGGGGTCTTGTCGATGGACCGGCCAATCTCGCGCACGCTCCACGGAGAAGGTTTGCGCAGTTTGACCACACCGTCCTTGTCGACGAATACCATCTGGAACCCACGCGGCCGCAATTGTGACCGGATCGGGGACCGCGCCGACGGATCGGTATCGGTCAGAACCACCACGTCGCGTTCACGCATGGCGGCCTCACCTTCGAGCAACATGTCGATCTGTTGTTGGAACCGCGGGTCCGCCGGCGTGTCGGCAAAGACCACGATCGGGCGGCTGACCCAGAGAAAATCGCTGAGTTCGCTGTCACCTACCGGGCGGACAAAGCTGTCATCCGTCGTCGCTGTGCCATCCGCCGCCCAGACGGACAGCGGGATTAGTGCCGAGAAAACAAAGGCAAGCGTGCGTATCATGTGGCCTCCTGTTCCTTCGAATATAGCCTCTGTGCCACCGATTGCGACCGACGATTTGTACCAAACACTCAAAATGTCGCGCTTGCGCCTGAATGAAACGGCCAAGTGCAAGACCTCAATGCGGAAGCTTTCGACTGCCGCCATCCGAATTGACGAGAGGAAACCGAAATGACCGACACGAAGGACTGGAAAGCGCTGGCCGAGAAAGAGCTGCGCGGACGTCCGTTGGACGACCTGACCAAAGAGACTCTGGAAGGCATCGCGGTCAAGCCGCTCTATACGCAGGAAGACACCGCCGCTTTGCCGCATATGGGCTCGCTGCCGGGCTTTGGTCCATTTACACGCGGCGTGAAGGCCACGATGTATGCGGGCCGTCCGTGGACGATCCGCCAATATGCGGGCTTTTCCACCGCCGAAGAATCCAACGCATTCTACCGTCGCAATCTTGCGGCCGGTCAGCAGGGGGTTTCGGTCGCGTTCGATCTGGCGACGCATCGCGGCTATGACAGCGACCATCCCCGGGTGGTTGGTGATGTTGGTAAGGCTGGCGTGGCCATCGACAGTGTCGAAGACATGAAGATCCTGTTCGACGGCATCCCGCTCGATAAGGTCTCGGTCTCGATGACCATGAACGGTGCGGTGATCCCGATTCTGGCGAATTTCATCGTTGCGGGTGAAGAACAGGGTCACGACAAATCTGTCCTGTCCGGCACCATTCAGAACGACATTCTGAAAGAGTTCATGGTGCGCAACACATATATCTATCCGCCCGAACCGTCGATGAAGATCATCTCGGACATCATTGAATACACCTCGAATGAAATGCCCAAGTTCAATTCGATCTCGATCTCGGGCTATCACATGCAAGAGGCCGGGGCGAACCTGGTTCAGGAGCTGGCCTATACGCTGGCCGATGGGCGCGAATACGTTCGGGCCGCGACCGAAGCAGGTATGGACGTCGACAAGTTTGCAGGTCGCCTTTCCTTCTTCTTTGCCATCGGCATGAACTTTTTCATGGAAATCGCCAAACTGCGTGCCGCACGCACGCTGTGGCACCGGGTCATGACCGAGTTCGGAGCAAAGTCCGAACGCTCAAAGATGCTGCGGACACACTGCCAGACTTCGGGTGTCAGCTTGCAGGAACAGGACCCCTACAACAACGTCATCCGTACCGCCTATGAGGCCATGAGTGCAGTACTGGGCGGCACACAGTCGCTTCACACCAACGCGCTGGACGAGGCGATTGCCCTGCCCACGGATTTCTCGGCCCGCATCGCAAGGAACACGCAACTGGTGCTTCAGGAAGAAACCGGTGTAACCGATGTGGTCGATCCGCTGGCCGGGTCCTACTATGTCGAAAGCCTGACCAATGAGTTGGTCGAAAAAGCCTGGGCCCTGATGGAAGAGGTCGAGGAAATGGGTGGTATGACCAAGGCCGTGGCCTCGGGTATGCCCAAGCTGCGGATCGAGGAAAGCGCGGCCCGCCGTCAGGCCATGATCGACCGGGGCGAAGAGGTCATCGTCGGGGTCAACAAGTACCGTAAGGAACAGGAAGACCCGATCGATATCCTGGACGTCGACAACGTGGCCGTACGCGAAGCTCAGGTCGCACGGCTGGAACGTATCCGTGCAACGCGGGACGAGGCCGCCTGTCAACAGGCACTGGACGCACTGACCACGACCACCCGCGAGGGAGGAAACCTGCTGGCCGCCGCCGTCGAGGCCGCCCGTGCCCGCGCATCCGTAGGAGAGATCAGCATGGCAATGGAGAAGGAATTCGGCCGCCACCGCGCCGAGGTGAAAACCCTGGCCGGCGTTTATGGCGCGGCCTATGAGGGTGACGAAGGCTTTGCCGCGATCCAGAAATCCATTGAGGAATTCGCCGAGGCCGAAGGCCGCCGCCCCCGTCTTCTGGTGGTCAAGATGGGGCAGGACGGACACGACCGGGGTGCCAAGGTCATCGCGACCGCTTTTGCCGATATCGGGTTTGACGTGGACGTGGGCCCCTTGTTCCAGACACCGGCTGAGGCTGCGCAGGACGCGGTCGACAATGACGTGCATGTGGTCGGCATTTCCTCGCAGGCGGCAGGGCACAAGACATTGGCCCCGCAACTGGTGGAAGAGCTGAAAAAGGCCAGGGCCGAGGACATCATCGTGATCTGCGGCGGGGTGATCCCGCAGCAGGACTACCAGTTCCTATACGATCATGGGGTCAAGGCCATCTTTGGTCCGGGCACCAACATTCCCGAGGCCGCTCAGGACATCCTGCGCCTGATCAGCGAAGCGCGCGGTTGACGAAGGTCAGGTTTTTCTTCGAAACCTCTTGTGATCGCGCCTCTTTGGCGAAAACATACGGCCAGATCCGCAAGGATCTGGCCGTAAAACTTGCAGGAGGTGGCGCATGTTACTGGATCATCTGGCCGTCGCGGGTGAAACGCTGGAAGACGCAACTGCCCATATCGAACAAGCGCTTGGCGTTGCGCTGCAACCCGGCGGCAAGCACGAGACGTTCGGGACATACAACAAGTTGCTGGGTCTCAGGGGCGGGCTCTATCTGGAAGCGATTGCGGTCGACCCGCAGGCGCAAACTCCGGGCAGAACGCGGTGGTTCGATCTGGACCGCTTTGAGGGCAGCCCGCGTCTGACCAACTGGATTTGCCGGGTCGAGGATATCGAAGCCTCGCTTTCGATGTTTCCAGATGGTGTCGGGAAACCGATCGACCTGACCCGGGGGGCGTTACGATGGCGCATGGCGGTTTCGCCAACCGGGCGCTTGCCGTTCGACAACCTGTTTCCCGCACTTATCGAATGGCAGGGCGACCTTCACCCGGTCGACATGCTGCAAGACAGCGCCTGTCGGCTGCGGCGTTTGGTTGTGTACCACCCGGATGCATTGACGCTGGCCAAACATCTGGGTGCATTGGATCATGTGGTGTTCGACACCGGCCCGGCCGCGCTCAGGGCGGAATTCGAGACTCCTCATGGGATTCGGGTGCTGGAATGATCATTCGCCCGGCCATGCGGGCGGATGCGCCCGCAATCGCCAGGATCACCAATGCGATCATTCGCGAGTCCTTGATCACGTTCACGACCGATGAGCGCAGCACGACGCAAATCACCGAGGACATCTCGGCGCGGGGCACCGGATTTCTGGTCGCCGAACATGATGGGCAAGTTGTTGGTTTTGCTACCTATGCCCAGTTTCGTGCGGGTCCCGGATACGCGCAGACGCGCGAACACTCGATCCAGCTGTCACCGGACGCGCGCGGAAAGGGCGTTGGGCGTGCTTTGATGCAAGCGCTGGAGGAGGCCGCACGAACCGACGGGCTGCATGTGTTGGTTGCAGGCATCTCCTCGGCCAATCCGGGCGCTGTGGCGTTCCACGCGGCGCTGGGCTTTTTGCAGGTTGGTCGAATGCCCGAAGTAGGGTTCAAATGGGGTCAACGGCTGGATCTTGTGCTGATGCAGAAAATTCTTTCGCCTGAGTGATCTGTCGCACCTGACAGTCCCGGATTGTGACGCTAGTGTATGCCCATGTCGATCTGGACCCGCATATCCGAAGCGCTCAGTGCGCTGGCCCAAGGCGAAAGCCTGACCGCAGTTTTTGAAAAACTGCGTTCGCCCCCGGAACGTTCGGTGGCGTTCACGATTGCAGTGATTGCGCTGGGCGCAAAAATGGCCAAGGCAGACGGTCAGGTGACACGAGACGAGGTTACGGCCTTCCGCGATGTGTTTCAGATCGCGCGTGAAGACGAAGAAGGTGCCGCGCGGGTCTTCAACATGGCCCGCACGGATGTGGCGGGGTATCAGGACTATGCCCGCAAGATCGCCCGGATGTTTGCCGAAGACAGCACCACGCTTTGCGACCTGATGGAAGGGCTGTTTCACATCGCCATGGCCGATGGGTTCTACCACCCAAATGAGAACGCGTTTTTGGAAGAAGTGAGCAAGATCTTCGGGCAGACCGACGCTCAATTCAAAGCATTGCGGGCGCGATTTGTGCCGGATGCTCCAAAAGATCCTTACACGGTTCTGGGTGTGCCGCAGGACATGCTATTGCCCGATATCCGCAAAGTCTGGCGACAACTGGTCCGCGAAACGCACCCGGACGCCATGATAGCGCGCGGTGTCCCGGAAGAGGCGATCAGACTGGCCGAGAAAAAGATGATCGATATCAACCGCGCCTGGGATGAGATCAACGGGGCGCGGGCCTGACAGGATGCGGCTGGCGACCTATAATATCGAATGGTTCGCAAATCTTTTTGATCAAAAAGACAGTCTGATTGTCGATGACACCTGGTCCGGTCGGCATGACGTCACCAAGGCGCAGCAGGTCGAGGCGATTGCCAAAGTGCTGACCGCGATTGATGCAGACGCGGTATTGATCGTCGAGGCTCCGAACACCGGTAAACGCCAGAATACGGTGCGGGCCCTGCAAACCTTTGCCGAGGCGTTTGATCTGCGCACCTCTGACGCGGTGATGGGGTTTGCCAACGACACGCATCAGGAGCTGGCGCTGCTTTACGACAGGACCGTTCTTACCGCGCGCCATGATCCCAGGGGTGACATCGACGACCCGTTGGCCCCCCGGTTCGATAGCGAGTTCAGGATCGATCTGGATATAGATGCGACCGAGGATGTTGTGCGGTTTTCCAAACCACCGATGGAATTGGCGGCGACCACGCAATCGGGCCGCGAGGTCCGGCTGATCGGCGCTCATTTGAAATCCAAGGCTCCGCATGGGGCTGAGTCGCGGGATGAGGCGATCCGTATCTCGATTGCCAACCGCCGCAAGCAACTGGCGCAGGCGGTCTGGCTGGCCAGGCGGGTCGAGTTGCACGTTGCAAACCAAGAACCTGTCATTTTGCTGGGAGACCTGAACGACGGTCCCGGGCTGGATGAGTTCGAACATCTGTTCGGCCGGTCTTCGGTCGAGATTTTGCTGCAAGCGGGGTTGTTCGACCCGCACGCGGTGACTGCTCATGGATTTCGGCCCGGATCGATACCCTCCACGGCCCGCTTTGCCCGCCCGAAAGAAGGCAGGTTTCTCGAGGCTCTTCTGGATTACATAATGATTACCCAGGATCTGCGTGCATACCGTCCGGCCTGGCGTATTTGGCATCCGTTTCGCGACGCGGTCTGCTGGTCCGCACCGGACCTGCGACAGGCGCTGTTGACGGCGTCGGATCATTTCCCGGTCACGCTGGACATCGGCCTGTGACCTTTCACGCCTGCGGCAGGGGGACTATATATCAGGTATGAAACACGTTTTGCTGATCAGCATGATCACGGCTGGCATTGCCGCACCCGCCATGTCGCAGGAGGAAAACAGCAAATCCCTGATGGAGCAGGGGGCTGAACTGTTTTTTGAAGGTCTGCGCAAGGAAATGGAACCGGCGCTGGATGAGCTGCTGGGCCTCGCGGATGAGTTTGGCCCGGCGATGCAGTCGTTCTTGCGGGAAATGGGCCCGGCACTGGCCGAGCTGGGGGCTGAGATCAAGGACTGGAGCGCTTATGAAGCGCCCGAGATCTTGCCTAATGGCGACATCATCATCCGAAGGAAGCAGGCCGAGGAACCGCCAGAGCCTGAAGACGAGAGTGAAGAGTTGCCCGAAGGGGCAACTGATATCTGATCGGATCGATGGTCAGCCCCTGATGATCACGCGCGTATCGGATTTCAGGGCGTTTGCCAGAGAATTCAGGCGCGCTTCGGCAACTTCGCTGAACAGGGGGGCCGCTGCTTCGGGCAGATACAGCTCCAACTCGCGCTTTTTGGGGTAGAATTTCAGGCGCCCCATATTGGCGTCATTATGCATCCACAGCATCGCGCCAAAGCGCATCGCCTTGCCCAAGATCTCGGCCTCTTTCTGGCCTCTTTCGTCCAGCAGATCATACAAGGGTGCAAACCGGTTGCCCTCGCGTTTGTTGCGATACCGGTGCTGCAAGGCCAGCCCGATAAAGACACGTTCGGAATGCTTCAAACCACCCAGATTGGCGCGGGTGACGTTGTCGAAACAGACTTCGGCCCGGTAGTCGGGATGAGCACGCCAGCTGACATCGTGCAGCAGGCACGCAGCCTTGATCAGTCGAACGCTGCTGGGGGGGGCAGATTTGAACAGCGGCATCACGAAATCGTAGAGGTTGCGACCAAATCCGGGCAGGCGGGCATCCTTGGATTCGGAAAAAAGGCTTGCTTCGATCAACGGGTCGCGGTCGCGTAATTCCTGCGACATCTGTTCATACAGCAATCCTTCACGGATACCGTAGCTGGAAATGGCGATATCCTTTGGTTTGAACGTTCGGATCAGCCGGGCCAGAACATCCATCGCGTAGGGGATGAGCGACATGCGCGAGCTGGATACACCGGCCTGGCTGCGCAGCTTTTCATGATCGTTCTTTTCAATGAACTTGATCGTTTCGCGGACCTGTTTTGTCGTCATGCGGTATTCATGCAGAACGATCAGCGGATAGCCTCGCCGCAGCATGTCCAGCCGGGCAAATGCCCGCCAGCTGCCGCCAACCAGAAACAGACGATCCCGCTGCGGACCCATCTCATCGCGCAGCTTTTCCATCGTGCTTTTGATATGGGCCTTGCGTGCACGCCGTCCGCCCTTGATATCTCGCAGTTTCAGTGGCCCGAGCGCCGAGGTCAGGCGGCGGCCCACCTGACCGTCCCCGATCTCGGCCAGCTCCATCGAAGATCCGCCGATGTCGCAGATCAGGCCATAGGCGCCGGGCCATCCCAGCAACACACCCTGAGCTGAAAAACGGGCTTCTTCTTCTCCGGTGATGACTTCCACGTGCAGCCCGGTTTCCGCCTTCACCTGATTGCAGAAATCCGGTCCGTCCTTGGCCTCGCGTACAGCTGCCGTGGCCACGACATGCAGACCCGGCAATTCCAGATCCACCGCCAGATTCTGAAACCGTCGCAGCGCCGCCAGCGCACGTTCGCGTCCACGCGGATTCAGTCGACCGGTCTCGGACAGGCCCGCGCCCAATTCGCACATGACCTTTTCATTGTAGAAATAGGCCGGCGATCGGGCCGCACCGTCAAAGATGACCATTCGGACCGAGTTGGATCCGACATCGACAACTCCGACACGCGACAATGCCCGGGTTCCAGGCTCGTCGAACAGTGGCTTTCCGAAAGGCCCCCAATCAGGGATGTCGGTTGCAGCGGTCTGATCCATGTGTCTTCCAGATAATGCTGTGTGAGGATGCGAAATTGGCGGGTGCGGGTCAATCACCCGTCTCGATCTCATCCGGGCTCATGTTCAGGACCCGCACGGCCAGGGAACGGGTGATGTCGCGCTTTTCCATGAGGGCCAATTGATCCAGCTGCGCAACCACGTCGGCCGCAGTTTCAAATCGCCGATCCATGTGTTTGACCAGATAGGCGATTACTTCGGGGCCGGGGTTCAGCTGCCGATCTACGAACAGTTTGGCCAGAACCGCACCCAGCAACGCATCGTCGGGCGGATCCAGCGCCACGTGATGGGCGCCTTCGACCCGGCTTTGCAGGTCGGCCAGTGGCAATTCCCAGAATTTCGGGGCCAGCCGACCAGTCATCAGCAGGGCGTTCCCTTCGGCCAGAACCAGATTGTGCAGATGAAAAAGCGTTTTTTGCTGGTCGGTATCGTCGGCGATCATGGGCACGTCTTCGACGGCAATTGGCCTGCGTGCCAGATCCGGGACGTCGTCATACCGCAGGTCAGCGGCCTGAATGATGCGTCCGCCGGTTTCCGCGGCCCAGACATGCGCCAGATGGGTTTTTCCTGCGCCAGCCGGGCCAGTCAGAACGAGCTTGTTTCCCGGCCAGGATGTGGCCGAGATCATCGCCACGGCCAAAGCATTGGCTGGCGACACAAAGAAATCTTCTCGCCCGAGCGCAGTCTTGGCGGGCAGATCAAAGCTGAGTTGTCGGGCCATTTACTCGGTTTCCTGATCCTGACCTTCAAGACCGGTATAAAGTCGGCTGTCCAGGTACAGCGATGTGGCAAATCGGGTCAGCACGCCCAATGCTGCGGCCACGGGCACGGCGATCAGCATGCCGACAAACCCGAACAAAGCCCCAAAGACAGACAGGGCCAGCAGCAGCCAGACCGGGTGCAGCCCGACAGAGCTGCCCACCAGCTTGGGTGTCAGGAAATTTCCCTCGGTGACCTGTCCGATGGCAAAGATGCCCGCGATCAGCCCGATATGAGCCCAATCACCCCAGAACTGAAACAGCGCCAGCCCGATGGCCAATGAGCCTCCGATCAGGGCGCCCAGATAAGGGATGAACGTGACCAATCCCGCAATGAAACCCACAATCAGGCCAAATTGCAGACCGGCAAGCATCAGGGCAACCGCATAATAGGTGCCAAGGATAAGGCAGACCGTTCCCATCCCGCGCACGAAAGAGGCCAGCACGGCGTCAATCTCACCGGCCAGCCGCCTGATGGTGGGGGCATGGTCACGCGGCAGGAGCTCTCCAATGCGGGCGATCATGCGATCCCAGTCCAGCAGCAAGTAAACAGCCACGACGGGTACGATCACCAGAAGGACAACAATATTTATCGCAGACCCAAGTGAAGCAATAACCGTTTCCAGAACATCCCCTGTCTTGGATTTCAGTGTTTCGCCGAAGGACAAAAGCATCTGATGCGTGTTCGACTCCCGATCCAGTAAGGACGGGAACTGTTTTTCAATGAACCCGCGCAATTGCTTGAACAGATCGGGCAGAACGTCGATCAGATCCAGCAGCTGGGTGATAAGAGCAGGTACCACCATCAAAATTGCAAGTACAAATCCCAAAACACCTACGACGGTGATAATTGCCGTGGCGGCCATACGCGACAGGCCCAGCCGCTCCAGCCGATCCGCAACGGGATCAAGGAAGTATGCAATTGCTCCGCCAATGACGAAGGGCAGCAGGACATCCCCCAAGGCCCAGAGGATCAACACAAAGACCGCAGCGGCGACGCTCCAGTATCTCAGCTGATCCTTTACCGGCAAAGCCATGGCGATCCCCTTGTTCAGGCCCTTGCCGGTGTTCTTGGCGTATCAAAGCCCATGATGCAAGCGCTTCATTGGGAAGGGCTTTGCCGGCTTCAATCGTGCAACGTCCCCAGTTCCGGGGTGCCTTCTTCCGCGGTTTCATCGGGCCAGTTGGTGCGCCAGATTTCCGCCGACCAGTGACCACAATGAACTGCCGGACGGTCGAAGCCGGGCAGGGCGGGCAACAATGGTTCAACAATGACGTCATGGCGGGGTACGGCGAAATAGGGGAACGAGTACCGCTCTTTGCCCGATCTGTTCACCACCCGATGTGGCGTGGATTTCAACCGCCCGCCTGACCACAGCTCCAGCATGTCGCCGATATTAACCACAAAGCCGCCAAGTGGGCAGTCCGGTGAAATCCACTTGCCGCTGCGGGTCTGCACCTCGAGCCCGCCCACCGGGTCAGGCGCGATGATGGTCAGTGCGTCCGTATCCTTGTGCGGATGGATGCCATAGCCCGCTTCATCCGCAGCCTGCGGGGGATAGTGTAGCAGTGTCATATTGGTCATCGGGTTTCGGAACGCGTCGCGCAAAATGCCAGAGGTCAAGCCCAGGCCGGATTCCAATGCGCCCAGCAACAGATCAGTGACACGGTCCAATTGACTCCAATAACTCAGGATGACCTCTTTGGCCTCGGGGACTTCAGCGGGCCACAGGTTCGGGCCGTACAGGGCACACTCAGCGCGCACGGGATCGGTGGCGGCAACCTCGTGGTGCAGTTTGTAACCCTCGTATTTGTCGGCTTTCCCGGATCCATCGTTGGGTGTGAAAAAACCCATCGGGATAAAACCGCGATAATTCTCGCGCGTGATGGCCTGATCCCATTTGCGGGAGTCTGTGATGGCAAAGATCTCTCGTGTGGTCTGACGGACGTGATCCACACATTGCTGAGACACATCTGTCCCGGTGATGGACAGAAACCCGATCCCCGCGCAGGCTTCAATAATGCTCTGTACCGTCGCATCAAAGGCTGCGGTGCCATGATCGTACAGCGGCGAGATGTCTATTGTCGGAATGTTGTCCATCAGTGAATCCTGACCCCCTGACGCTCTAGTTCCGTGTGTACAGGTGCCAGATTCAATTGGTCCAGTTCCTGATTGCCCTTCAGCGACATCGCGGCTGCAACGCCCGCGCCCTGACCCATGACTGCGCAGCAGGCCATGTTTCGCGTGGCAGCATGGGCCACCCGGTCGGCACCGTGTGACCGTCCCGCAACCAACAGGCCTTTGATGCCCCTGGGCAGCATCGAGCGGTACGGGACCTGCATATACCGCCCCGTGGTCGGCAGGATCAGGATGCCATACCCGTCGATGAATTCGGGGTAGATGCCGATCGTGTCCTCGAACCGGCCCTGATGACGGGCGTCGTTTTCGGTCACGTTGTAAATCGCATCGATCTTGCGGGTGTCACGAATACCGATGGTCATCCCGAAATTCCGCAGCCGCGCGTTCTCGCAACCGGGCATAAACCGGCGCAAAGCTTCGATAGCCATCATCGATTGGCGGCGCCCTTCGATTTCACCGCGCGTCAGGCTGTCGGGGTCGGTACCATCGATCTCGGCCAGGTGGATGAGGTTCATGTAGGTGAGTTCGCCTGTGTCATGCATCGCGCCCCAGGTGCCGGCGATGGTGTTCAGATTCGGCGGGATCAGACCTTCATCAATCGCCTGCTGGAAGGGCTTGTGCACGAAGGGTGAGAACATGTCGTCCTCTTTCCCGCTGGTTTCGATATTCCACTCACCGCCGCCGCCCCAGTCCTTGTAGGTCTGCGGGTCTGCTTTGACGCCCTCGATAAAGGCACGTTTGTCGACGCCCGCCAGGTGGAACATGACAGACGCGGCCATCATGTCTTCCCGTGGCGTTTTATGCGTCGGAGCCCCCGCGCGATGGGCCACATCGGCGTCGCCGGTGGCATCGATTACCACCTTGGCCAGTATCGCCTCACGCCCGGCCTTGGATTCGGTGATGATGCCGATGATCCGGTCACCTTCCATGATGGGGGCGACGAATTGCCGGTGCAGCATTGGGTAAACACCCGCCTCTTCGACCAGCTTGTCCGCCACCAGCTTGAACCCCTCACTGTCGAGTTCATAGCTGAGCGACTGGCTTTCGGGCACCGCCGCGCCCATCTCTTTGGCGCGGGTTTCAAATTCCATCCCGATGCCGCCTGCCTCGACGGTTTGCTCGTGTCGGTACCACGCGAACCCTTCGACGCCGACGGCGGTGATGTTGCCGCCCATGCACCCGAACCGGTCAACCAGCGAGACGTCCACACCGGTCCGCGCTGCGGCCAGTGCTGCGGCCAAACCGGCAGGACCGGACCCGACGACCAGCACGTCTGTAGAGTGGATAACGGGAATGCTGCGGGCGGGTTCCTGAATGGTCTGCATCAAGGCCTCATGGGTTTTGAGTTTGCGCCACAATTGGAGTTCCTGATTGGAGGGTCAATCAAAAAACCGACTGATGCGAAGTCGCAAAAACACCAATGCCCGATTGCCCCCGGCGGTGGTTTGACATAATCACCTTTGAAGTCGAAATTTACCTTTGAAGGTTAACCCATGCGCCTCAGCCGTTACTTTCTGCCCGTTCTCAAGGAAAACCCTTCCGAGGCCCAGATCGTCAGCCATCGGCTGATGCTGCGTGCCGGGATGATCAAGCAGGCCTCTGCCGGGATATATTCCTGGCTGCCGCTGGGTTTCAAAGTGCTGCGCAAGTTGGAAAACATCGTCCACGAAGAACAGGCGCGGGCCGGTCACATCGCGATTCAGATGCCCATCATCCAGTCGGCGGATCTGTGGCGTGAATCCGGGCGGTATGATGATTATGGTCAGGAGATGCTGCGGATGAAGGACCGACATGACCGTGACATGCTGTTCACACCCACAGCCGAAGAATTGGTAACTGATATCTTCCGTGGCCACGTGAACAGCTACAAAGACCTGCCGCTGACGCTCTATCAGATTCAGTGGAAGTTCCGTGACGAAATCCGCCCGCGTTTCGGCGTGATGCGGGGCCGTGAGTTCTATATGAAGGACGGATATAACTTCGACCTCACGAAAGAAGACGCGCTGCACGCCTATAACCGCCATCTTGTCAGCTATCTGCGCACCTATGAGCGCATGGGCCTTCAGGCGATCCCGATGCGCGCAGATTCCGGACCCATCGGCGGCGATGATACGCATGAGTTCCTCGTGCTGGCCGATACCGGTGAATCCGAGGTCTTCTATGACAGCGCCGTCACCGACCTGACCTTTGGTGATCGTGAGATTGACTATGACAGCCACGAGCAGTGTCAGGCCATTCTGGAAGAGTTCACCTCGAAATACGCGCGCACGGATGAAACGCATGACGAGGCGCTGTTCAATCAGATCCCCGAAGAACGCCGCCGCGTGGCGCGTGGTATCGAAGTTGGGCAGATCTTCTACTTCGGCACGAAGTATTCCGAGCCGCTTGGCGCGACTGTGCAGGGCCCTGATGGAAAACCGGTTCCGGTGCATATGGGCAGCCACGGGATAGGCGTCAGTCGTCTGGTCGGCGCGATCATCGAGGCCAGCCATGACGACAAAGGCATCATATGGCCCGAGGGTGTGACCCCGTACCATTGTGGCATCGTGAATCTGAAGCAGGGTGATGAAGAAGCTGACGCCGCCTGCGACAAAATCTATAACGCTCTGACGGCCTTGGGGCTGGAACCGCTCTATGATGATCGCAACGAACGGGCAGGGGGCAAGTTTGCGACCATGGATCTGATTGGTCTGCCGTGGCGGATCACGGTCGGTCCGCGTGGTCTGAAGAATGGTGTTGTTGAACTGACCTGCCGCCGGACCGGCGAAAGCGAGGAACTGAGCCCCGAGGTCGCCGTTACCAAAGTTGCTGAAATCTACGAGCAGATTGCCTGAGCACAGGCATCCGTACCTGCTCTGATTGTCACGTTAAACTGACCTGATCCATGAAGGCGGCCATGATATTGCTCTGGCCGCCACTCGCGGCCTGTCCAGGACACCCGGTTCAGACTTCAGCTTTGGTCTGCGGTCGGACGCTTTGCCAGGATGTCCCCATTGGCCCCGTCGCCCCGTGCCACCACGATCGGTCGGCCCAGTCGACTGACCAGTTCGCGAAACTCAAGGCCCAGAAACTGCAACCCGCAAACCCGCGCGTCCGTGGTTCGATCCGTTAAACACAGACGACCTTGCCGGAAAACCAGACGGTACCCTTTGTCTTTCAGAATATCCGTCAGATTGCCCCAGCTTGCCGCGCTGGCAAAGATTGGCCGAATGGCCGCTCGCAGCAGCGCCGCTGTCTCGCAATCCAGTTCTGTCGATGCTTGGCGGGGCGGAATAACCCCCGCACCGTTGGTTGAAATTTGAAAATTCATTGAGCGACCCCCGCTCCTTAAATGTGTTCCCCCGTAGACAGGGTGACAAAGTTTCTGAAAATAATCAAAAAGAGTAATAAAATTTCGCGCCCATTGTTGCCTTTTCGATTCAGGAGCTCACAAAGCGCGATGATTAACTTCATACATGAAACAATATCGGTTTGTCTGTGATGCGCTTCACAACTCATGGTGTAACGCCAGCTTCCGAAGTCATCCGTTTGGCTCAATCGTTCCAGTTGCACACCGAGTTGATTCGGCTCATTCAGGCTGAGGAGTCGGGTCAGAGGGACAACCGGCTTGACCATCGGGTGAAATGCCGAAACTGTCCCCGCGAACAAGAACACCCGGAGCAGGTATGGCCAAGACCCCCCCGCCCTTTGCCTCTTTTGAATGGAAAATAGCCTGGCGTTATCTGCGGGCCCGCAGGGCCGAAGGCGGCGTCAGTGTGATGACCTGGATTTCCCTGATCGGGATCACACTGGCTGTGTTTGCCCTGATCGCGACACTGGCGGTCCGGTCCGGATTCCGTTCGGAATTTGTCGGCACCATTCTGGGCGCCAACGCGCATGTGACGGTCTACTCGTCAGGCGAGATCGATGCCCAGGGGCGGGTGGATCGCACAATCGCCGACTATGAGGAACGCGCGGCCCGTATCGCACAAGTGCCCAGTGTTCAACGCGCGGCTCCTTTGGTGAAGGGGCAGGTGCTGATCACCAACCGCGACCGCAGCAGCGGCGTTGAAGTGTTTGGCATCCGCCCCGACGATCTGCTCGATCTGCCGGGTATTGCCCAGGCAGAGCAGGCTGTGGGGGACTTGTCAGAATTTCAGACGGGTGAGGATGTCATTGCAATTGGGTCAGGCGTGGCGCGCAGCATAGGCGCCACCGTGGGGGACGTCGTCAAGTTGACCTCGCCCAACGGGGTAAAAACCGCCTTCGGTACTTCGCCCCGCGTGAATGCCTTTCGCGTTGTCTATGTGTTCTCGGCCGGACGCTATGACATCGATCGCACGCGTGTCTACATGCCGTTTTCGCAGGCACAGGGCTTTTTCAATCGCGAAGGTGTGGCGGATGAGATCGAAGTGATGGTGGAAAAACCCGAAGAACTGGGCCCGATTCTGATTTCCATCCTCGAGGCATCGGGCGAGCGCAGCCAGATCTGGACCTGGCAGGATGCATCCGGTGGGTTCCTGCGGGCATTGGAAGTCGAGGATAACGTAATGTTCATCATCCTCTCGATCCTCGTTCTGATCGCCGCGATGAATATCGTCTCGGGCCTGATCATGCTAGTCAAGAACAAGGGCCGCGATATCGGCATCCTGCGCACCATCGGCCTAAGCGAAGGATCGATTCTGCGTGTCTTTTTCATCTGCGGCGCTTTTACCGGCCTGATCGGAACGGCTTTGGGGGTCATCCTTGGGTGCCTCTTCGCGATCTATATCGATCCGATCTTTTCGTTCGTGAATTACGTGATGGGCGGCGGCGTCTGGGATCCGTCGATCCGGGGCATCTATGCTTTACCCGCAGAGCTGCACCTGAACGATGTGCTCAAGGCCATCGGTCTGTCGCTTGGCCTGTCCTTTGTCGTCACCTATTTTCCTGCCCGTCGAGCGGCGCGGCTGAACCCGGTCGAGGCGTTGCGCTATGAATGATGTCACATTGCGTCTGAAGGGTCTGACCAAGACCTATCTGAAAGGCAAGCCGGGCGAAGTGCAGGTCTTGCGCGGAGTTGATCTGGATCTGCGCGCGGGTGAGGCCGTAGCGATGGTTGCGCCCTCAGGGGCAGGTAAATCAACGCTTCTGCATATCGCTGGCCTGCTGGACATGCCCGACGAAGGAACCGTCGAAATCGGCGGGCGGAATGTGTCGAGCAAAGGCGACCGGATCAGAACCGCACTGCGTCGGCAGGATGTCGGGTTCGTATATCAATTCCACCACTTGCTGCCGGAATTCACGGCATTGGAGAACATCACTCTGCCGCAACTGGCCAATGGTGTGTCGGACAAGGCCGCACAGGCCCGAGCGCTGGACCTGCTGGACCGTGTCGGCGTAGCCGCACGCGCCAGCCACCGCCCCGCGGCGCTCTCTGGTGGGGAGCAACAACGGGTGGCGTTTTGCCGGGCATTGGCCAATGCGCCCCGTATTTTGTTTGCGGATGAACCGACGGGCAATCTGGACCCCGAAACCTCGGATCAGGTCTTTGATACATTGATGAAGCTGGTACGGGACGAAGGGTTGTCGGCGTTGATAGCTACCCACAACCTTGACCTGGCGGCGCGCATGGACCGGATGGTTCGGCTTGAGGGCGGGGTCCTCAGGCCAGTTGAGTGATCGCGACGCCAATGGCCATGACAGCGATCCCGCCCATCCGCATGAAAGTAAGCGGCTCGACCTGTGCGCCGAACAGGCCGAAATGGTCGATGGCCGCGGCGCTGATCAATTGCCCGAGCAGCACAAAGAATACAGCGTTGCCCACGCCAAAATGTGGTGCGACATGGGTGATCGACAGGACATAGAAAGCAATCAGGACACCTGCAAGCAACAGGTGTTTCGGCGCCTGGGCAACCTTGGACAAGGCCGCAAATCCGGGAAACAGCGCCATGATCAACGCCGAGGCGATGAAGGCAATGGCAAACAGCACAACAGCAGCCGTCGTTGGCGACCCGATGACTTTGCCCAGCGCCGCGTTAAGCGCGGCCAGGATCGGAATTCCAAATCCGGCGGCCAGCATGATGGCGGCGTATTGTGTCATTGCCCGAACCCTCTGCAGCATTTTCGTTGATCTGGATCATTGCGCCAAGACGCCCATCGGGCAACCCTGCAAATGTCAATCTTGGCAGGAGGATACGATGTTCAAGGCAACAATCGGAGTACTGGTTCTTGGGGTTTCGGCTGCTGCCTCGCAGGCCGCTTGGGCACAAGACGCTAAGACCGGAGAAGAACTTTATTTGCACCATTGCGCGACCTGCCATGGGATCGATGCAATGGGGCAGGGTCCGATGGCAGCCGTGTTGGTGGTTCAACCGAGCGATCTGACCACTTTGTCCAACGAAGAAGGCGTGTTCCCGACGGCCCGCGTTGTCGCCCGCATTGATGGTCGGGACCCATTGGTCAGTCATGGTAGCCCGATGCCGGTTTATGGCCCTTATTTTGATGGGCAGGACACATCCATGAAAACGCCGCAAGGTCAGCCTATTCTGACGAGCCAGCCCATCGTGGATCTGGTGGCCTATCTGGAAACACTGCAGCAGAACTAGGTTCCGCTGCAAATTCCGTCGATCTCGGCCTCGCTCCAGGGAAGTAAGATTGCGCGCTCACGCCCTTTTTGCGGAAGCGGTGACAGATCAAAATGCGCGCTCAGCATCGCGTGCAGCCGTTTGGTTCGGGTGGCCTGAGGGTCCAGCGCACGGCAGCAAACGTATTCCTCGACAATGGCGCCCTGCTGTTCAAACCCGTAGGACAGGAAGTCCGGCGACGTTTCGAGGTCGAATAGATACGGATCGCTGCGCCCACCATGTTCCGCCGCAGCACGCAGCGGGTGGTAACCGGTGGTCCGGCGGTTTTGCCACTGCCAGACATGCGTCAGTTCATGGGCCAGCAACATCGCGGCCACTAGGTTCATCTGATCCGGAAAATCAGACATGTAGTCTTCCAGATACCAGTCGCGCGCAAAGTAAACCTTGTTGAACAGGGCCACGGCTGCTGGCCTGCCTGTCACAGGCCCGGGTTCCACCGGAGGAAGGATACGCTCGCGGCAGGCCAGACGTGGGCGCTCCTCGCGGAAATACGTCACATTGGCAACCGGCGCACCTTGGACCAATCGCACGCTGTCAAGATTAAGGGTTTCGCCCTGAATGGCATCCGCAAAATCACGCTCTTGCTTTGTCAATTGACGACCGCAGGAGGGCAGCAACAAAAGAGCACACAGGAATACGCGCAGAACCATGAGGTGAATCCTAGTCCGCTGCTTGCGATCCGCAAACCGTTTTCACAGGCTCATGGCCAAAACCCGGCTGATTTCCGTCAAAGACCGGCTGGATTGATCCATCCATGAATTAAAGGCCCATTGCACCGCCGCCATGGCTTTATTCGACGTGGCGGGCTTGTCGATCACGCCTTCGGCGATCAGACGGGCGGTGACGTCCCGAGACAGAATGAAACTGTCGCGCCCTGCGAAACGCATCGCATACTGCGCCGAAGCTCCGCCAAGACGAGACCCGCGTTTGGCCAGCATGGCAAGAAGGTTGATATAGTCATCAGAGGGCCAGCCGCCCAGAACCTTGCCCGCGCCGCCTTCTTCGCGCAGTTCCAAAAGGAACGCCGCGTTGTCCCGCACTGCTGCGATCTTGGTTCCATTGCGGACAATGCGTGTGTCTTGCAGTAAGGCATCAAACTTTTCATCATCCATGAACGCGCACCGACCCACATCGAAACCGTCAAAGGCGGCTTCGAACCCATCCCATTTGTTTTCGATGACCTTCCAGTTGAAACCGGCCTGAAAGACGCATTTCGTGATGATCGATAGCCACCGGTCCTCGGGCATTGCCGCCAGTTCTTCGTGGCTTTTGGGCTTGTTCAGCTGTGCTTCAAAGGCTTCGGCCCCACCGTGGCGAGAGGCGGCAATATCATAGATCTCTTTAAATGAACGCATAGACCCAACCTCAAAGCTGTCATGTAAAGAGTGTTTTGTTTTGCCTTCCTTTTGCAATGGGAATTTTGAGTGTTTGAAACTCACCCGTCAGGGCTAAAAACTCGGGCTCAACAAGAAAAAAGATTTATTACCGTCAAAGAAATCCTCGACAAACGGGCTTAAAACGGTTTGTGATTGACTCGTCAGTCAACATTCCGTGCCCAGGGCTAGGGATCCGGGGCTAGGGATAATGACGGGTCGGGCAGGGGCCTTTGCGGTGTCTGTGGGGAAACATCAACGGTTTGCGGGAAGAAAACTGCGCCGTTACAAACTGATCACTTTCCTTTTCCGACTGAATTTGTGCATGTTGCGACATGGTATTGTCATCAGACAAAGATACCGGCGGGATAAACCTTGCCGGGGTGGGCAAAACAAATAAGACAGGGAGAAAATCCATGAAAAAACTGAGTGTAAGCCTTATGGCCCTAACCGTTGCCAGTGCAGCGCACGCGGCGGATATGGGTGCCGTGGACGAGCCGATCAAACTGGCGATCAACGAATGGACTGGTCAGCACGTGACCACGCATGTGGCGGGTGAGATGCTCAAGGCAGCTGGCTATAACGTGGAATATGTGACCGCTGGTATGATGAACCAGTTCCAGGCGCTGGCCGATGGAGACATCGACGCGACGCTGGAAATCTGGTCGTCCAATGTTTCGGATGAATATGCCAAGAAGATCGAGGAAGGCACGGTTGTCGAAATCGGCGATCTTGGCCTGGATGCCAAGGAAGGTATCGCATATCCGGCGCATGTCGCCGATCTGTGCCCGGGACTGCCCGCGTGGGAAGCGCTGAAAGACTGTGCGCAGGTCTTTGCCACTGCGGAAACTCTGCCCGGTGGCCGTCTGGTCGACTATCCGGCCGATTGGGGCACACCTGGCGCGGATCGTATGGTCGGCCTGGAACTGCCGTTCAAGGCTGTCCCCGCCGGGTCCGAAGGCGCCTTGATCGCCGAACTTCGTGCTTCGACCGAGCGCAAGTCGCCACTGCTGATCACATTCTGGCAGCCGCACTGGGCGATGTCTGCCTATGACGTACAGTTCGTTGAACTGCCCGCAGGTGAAGAAGCGTGCTTTAACGATCCGGCGTGGGGTCCGAACCCGAACGCGGTGAACGATTGCGACTTTTCGCCCTCACGCATTTTCAAAGCTGGCTGGAGCGGTATGGAAGAGAAATGGCCGGCCGCCTATGAAATTCTGACCAATTATCAACTGGCGGTCGAAGACCAGCAACCGATGATGGGCGCGATCGACGTTGACGGCGGAAAGGTCGAAGAAGTCGTCGCCGCCTGGATGGCAGAGAACGAAGGCAAGTGGCGTCCGGTCGTAGACGCAGCAACCCAGTGAGCGCACGTAAGTGACTGACGCGACTATGCCAGCCATCGCCTGCCGGAATCTCTGGCAGGTCTTTGGCCCCGGCGCTGACAAAGCCCTGACCGACGCGCTGTCTCGGTCAGGGAACGACGCCGAAAAAGCCGCCACCGACCTGCGCGAACGAGGGTTTATCCCAGCCGTTCAGGACGCCAATTTCGAGGTCAAGGAAGGCGAGCTGTTCGTCATCATGGGCCTGTCGGGCTCGGGTAAATCCACGCTGATCCGCTGTATCTCGCAACTGTTACCCGGCACGGGCGGTGAGATCCGGGTAGATGGCGAAAACGTCATCGGTGCCTCAAAAAAGACCCTGACCGATCTACGCCGTAAAAAGCTGGGCATGGTGTTCCAGCATTTCGGCCTGTTCCCACACATGACCGTTGCTGAAAACGTCGCATATCCTCTGCGCGTTCAGGGCGTTGGCAAGAAGGAACGGCTGGATCGTGCGCAGGAAGTGATCTCGCTGGTCGGACTGGAAGGGCGCGAAGACAGCTTCCCCCGGCAACTGTCAGGTGGTCAGCGTCAGCGTGTGGGGATTGCGCGATCTTTGGCCGTGAACCCTGACATCTGGTTTCTGGACGAGCCGTTTTCTGCGCTTGATCCGCTGATCCGTCGCCAGTTGCAGGACGAATTCCTGCGCATACAGGCGACCCTGAAGAAGTCGATCGTCTTCATCACTCACGATATTCAGGAAGCACTGAAGCTTGCTGACCGCATCGCCATCATGCGGGACGGCAAGATCGTACAGATCGGCACGCCTACGGATATCGTCCTGCGACCCGTTGATGACTATGTGCGCGAATTCTCCAAGGATGTCGCCAAGGGGCAGCATGCCAAGGTCGCCTCGGTCATGCGGAGCGAGGCAGAATGTGGCCCGGATGATCCCGGCCTGATCACGTCGATGACACTGGACGCAGCCCTGGCCCATTGCATGGAGCTTTATGAACCCGTGCCGGTGCGTGATGCCGATGGCAATGTCGTTGGGACGGTGCACCCGTCTGATCTGGCTGCCGCACTTCAGGTGGATGAAACATGACCGCCGTGACTGACTTTCCGACGCAACGCAGCGCGCAGTTGACGGCGGGTGCGAAGGCCGCCCTGATCACGGTTATCGTCGGTGCGGTCTGCCTTGCTCTGGAGGGCATCGCCCCATGGCTGGTCAAATGGCCCGCCGCGTGGGAGTTGCCCGCAACCCAATGGGTGGGCGCGTTTCTGGACTGGTTTCTGAACCTGATCAAACCAGCGATGCGGTTGTTCTCGGATATGATGACCTATCCGATGAACTGGGCGAATTACGTGCTTGGCAACACACCGTGGCCCATCCTGATCGGAATCGTGACCGCGTTGGGCTGGTACCTGGGCGGCTTGCCCATGGCCGCTCTCGGCTTTCTGGGCCTCAGCTTTGTGTTGGCGTCAGGCTACTGGGCTGAGAGCATGAACACGCTGGCCTTGGTCGCAGTATCCGTTCCGGTGGCGTTGATATTGGGTGGTGGCATCGGCATCCTCGCCAATGAGGTGCCGCGGGTCAAATCCTTCGTGCAGGCTGTTCTGGATGTGATGCAGACCGTGCCGACCTTCGCATATCTCACGCCTCTGTTGTTGCTCTTTGGCTTTGGTCCTGTTGTTGGCCTGATCGCCTCGGCCATCTACGCCGCGCCGCCCATGGCGCGCAATGTGATGCTGGGGTTGGAGCGTGTCGAGCCCGAGATTAAAGAGGCCGCCATAATGTCGGGCGGCACCCGGTTCCAGCAGTTGTTCCAGGTGGAAATCCCGGCGGCTGCGACGCAGATCATGGTGGGCGTGAACCAGTGCCTGATGGCGGCGCTGTCGATGGTGATCATCGCCGCCGTCATCGGTGGGTTCAACGACATCGGCTGGGAGGTCTTGTTGACCATGCGCAAGGCGCAGTTCGGGGAATCTCTGATGGCGGGTTTGGTCATTGTGGTCTTTGCCGTGGTGATCGACAGAATGAGCGGCACCTTGGCGACCGAGCGCAAACGTTATGACGGTCGCGTTGTCTGGGCAATTCTGGGGTTTGCCGTGCTTTTCACTGCCGCCTTCGCGGCATGGCTGCCGAACCCATCCGAACTGACCTTGCTGGACCCGATGGCCGAGGCCTTGGACAGTGGCCTGACTGCGTTCACTCAAGCCAATGGCCCGTGGTTGGATGCGCTCAAGAACAATTCGCTGTTCTATGTGCTGCTGCCTTTGCGGATCGGTCTGGATCAGGCCGTTCTGCCCTTTACGTGGGGCTTCCAGTGGACGTCGGGCATGAGCTTTGGCCTGTTCGCCGCAGGTGCGGGGATCGCGCTGTTGATGGCTTGGCGTGGTCGGCTGACAGGAGGTCTGATCGTCCTGATCCTGATCGGGATGCTGGAAACCGGTATTGCCAACCTGCCGTGGCCCTTTGTCCTGACCGGTGCCGCTGCTCTGGGCTGGGTGGCGGGGGGCTGGCGCCTGGCGGCGCTGTGTGTGGGGCTGCTTTGCACCATCCTCGTTTCGGGTCTGTGGGAGAGAGCGCTGCTATCGCTCTACCTCAGCGGTGCGGCAGTGTTTTCCTGTGCGGTCGCCGGCGGGCTGATCGGTCTTGCCAGCGCGGTCTGGGAGCCGGTCTGGAAAGTGGTTCGTCCGATCTGCGACATGTTGCAGACAATCCCGCTGTTCGTGTTCCTGATCCCGGTTCTTATGGTGTTCCAGATCGGTGAGTTCTCGGCCTTTCTGGCGATCTGTGCCTATGCGATCGTCCCGATGATCCGCTACACGCGGCACGGGCTGGTCAACACGCCGGACGAGATGATGGAGGCCGCGATTTCAAGCGGTGCGACCGAGTGGCAGATCATGCGCGACGTCCGTGCGCCCTATGCCGCGCCGACCATCCTGCTGGGACTGAACCAGACCATCCTCTATGCCTTTGCGATGCTGGTGATCGCCGCACTGATCGGCACCACGGGTCTGGGCCAGTCGATCTATCTGGCGCTGGGTCAGGCAGATGTGGGGCTTGGCATTTCGGCCGGGGCCGCGATGGCGATTCTGGCGCTGATTGCCGACCGGATCGTGCAGGGGTTTGCCGAAGAACGCCGTGCGGCGCTTGGGTTGTAACACAGCACGGGGGCGGTGAACCCGCCCCTATGCCTGACTTGATTTCGGACAAGGATACCACCGCCATCCTGATCTAGACCGACCCTAATAACGCGGAGATCTCCATGACCGGTTGGGCCCTATTCCTTGCAGCGCTCGTTACATTCCTTCTCAGCCACGCGATTCCCGTTCGGCCCGCCGTGCGTGGATGGCTGATCGATACACTCGGACGCCGGGGGTATTTCACAGCCTATTCGGTTCTGTCGTTGGCAGTCCTGGCGTGGTTGATCATGGCCGCTGCAAACGCCCCTTATGTCGAGGTCATCCCGCCATTCGCGCTGCTGCGTTGGGCGCCGGTTCTGATCATGCCCGTGGTCTGCTGGCTGGCTGTTGCAGGGCTGATTATTCAGAACCCGTTCTCTTTCGGAGGGCTGGGCAATCGGCCCTTCGATCCAGAGCAGCCCGGTATCCTGCGCACCACCCGACACCCGATCCTTGCCGCGCTGATGCTGTGGGCGGTGGCACATCTGCTGGCCAATGGCAGCCTGTCACATGTGATCCTGTTCGGTCTGTTTGCAGGTTTCGCGGTCATGGGCATGGCCCTTGTCGACCGGCGCAAGTCGCATGAGATGGGCTTTGAATGGGTCCGCTTGTCCCGCAACACGGCGCGGTTCTCACTGTGCGCACCACGTCCCTGGCCTCGTCCCGGGGTGTGGCTGGCCGCGTTTGCCGTCTATGCGGTTCTGCTTCACCTGCACGCTCCTGTGATTGGTCTGTCCCCGCTTCCGTAAACGAGGGAGTGGCCGGGCGGTGCCTTGCGTGCTATTTGAAACGTCACAAACGAATTACAAGAGGTCCAAGATGCATCTGGCCTATGTCACCACCACCGATCGCGGCGCGACGGACCGCCTTCTGAGCGCCGTCGCGGAACGTCTGCTGGCGTCCGGAGCAAAACTGGCCGGTGTTGTGCAAACAAACACGGAATGCGCCGACAGCAGCAAATGCGATATGGATGTGCGGGTGCTGCCTGACGGTGAAACAATCCGCATTTCGCAGTCGCTGGGCACCCAGTCGCGCGGCTGCCGTCTGGACCCGGCAGCGCTGGAACAGGCGGTGGGATATGTGACCGCCTCTCTGGAGGGCGCGCCTCAGCTACTGATCATCAACAAATTTGGCAAGCACGAATCCGACGGTCGAGGGTTCCGCCCCGTGATCGGCGAAGCGCTGGCAATGGATATCCCGGTGCTGGTCGGCGTGAACGGTTTGAACGAGGAGAAATTCCAGACCTTCGCGGATGGTTCCGCGCAAGCCCTCCCGGCGGATCTGGATGCAATCGAGGCGTGGTTCAACAAGGTCTCAGAACTGCGCCCGGCGGCGGAATAGAACCTTCCAAGCTGTTGGTTTGGATACCAAAAACGGCGCTGAGCAACAGTCGGCGCTGCTTTTTTTGGTGTTGGCTGCAACTAGGTTGTCTTAAGCCTGCGATACCCGAACAAGCCCAGAACGGCCCCGATCAAAAGCAGCCCGCTTGCGGGAAGAGGCACCGGCGCAACCTGCAAATTGTCCACATTGAATTCGCCACACCATTGGTCGCACCAAACGGTATTGGGCCCAAGGCCAAAGGGGAATTTGACGGCGTTGGGGATGTTCAGCGTGATCAACAGTTGATCAATGGCCGTGAAACCACTGGAAAAACCAAATGTGTTCAAAGCCGAAGGTCCGAACGTCTGCGTCGCAACTGTGGCACCGTTCAACAGCCCCGAAAATGTCAGGGTCGGAACTGCCGCAGTACCCGCCATGAGCCATTGGTTGTAAGCCTGCGTTCCAAGCGCGGGTGCAGGACCGGATCCGGTCTTGTACACACGCGACAAGCCCGACAGATCCACGGATTGTGCCGTGAATTTCGAACCGTTTACGGCCTGCACCACCGTTGACAGCACGCCGTTGTCGTCGTGGAAGTTGATCTGATTTCCAAAGTTGTAGACTGCGGCATAGTCAAAAGTGAAACCCTGGCTGGTTCCTTGAAACGTTGTCAGCCCGCTTTGCGGATCATTCGGAAAGTTGTTGTCAAATGTAACGGTCAGCGCATTCGCTGCGCCCGCGATACAAACGGCAAGCGCCGCCAATAGCAGTCTCATAACAAGTCCCTTGCAAAAACGTGTTCAGACTAGCGGGCCACGCCCGGTTTCGCAACTTTTACGAATCTTTGAAGTCGCTCGTGCGCGTGCACCTGCAAACAGAATCGTGCTGACAGGGCATTGTGACCATCTTTGAAAACTGCTGGAAAGATGGTGGGCGACCCTGGAATCGAACCAGGCGTGCGTCTCCGCGAGGGAGTTACAGTCCCCTGCCACACCTTGCGGCCTGTCGCCCACTGTCAGGCGTTGCACCTGACGTGGAGGCGTGATTACTAGCGCACCAAAGAGGCGTCAACAGGAAAAATTCGCTTTGACGCAGGAAACCGAACTCTTGGCCCGGAGGCCTGAAAAATGAAGAAACCCAAATGGGTCGTTGAAAAGGAACAGGCGCGTAAAGCTGCGGCTGCTGAAACCGTCTGGCTGTTCGGTCTGCATGCGGTTCGCGATGCTTTGATGAACCCAAATCGGCAGAAATTGCGCCTGATCGTAACGCGCAACGCGCGGGATAAACTGGCGGAAGCGATTGAATTCTCTGGTGTCGAACCCGAGATGGTTGATCCGCGCAAGTTTACGGCGCCCATTGATGCAGGTTCGGTGCATCAGGGGGCCGCGCTGGAGGTGAAGCCACTGGACTGGGGCGGTTTGGCTGAAAATTGCATCGGTCGGGAAAACCCGCGCGTTATTCTTCTGGACCGTGTCACAGACCCGCACAATGTCGGTGCGATTCTGCGCTCGGCCGAAGTTCTGGGTGCCAGTGCCGTGATAGGCACGCGCCACCATTCCGCGCCTGAGACCGGGGCACTGGCAAAAACCGCCAGCGGCGCGCTGGAGCGTCAACCCTATCTGCGGATGCGCAACCTCGCCGACACAATTGTTGAACTACAGAATATGGGCTTTCTGGTCCTTGGGCTGGACGGTGAAGCAGATGTAACGATCGAAGGCGCGCTGAGCGACGGTCGGGACCGCCCCGTCGCACTTGTTCTGGGAGCAGAAGGCCCGGGATTGCGCCAAAAGACGAAGGAAACCGTGGATCAATTGGTGAAAATTGACGCAGCTGGGGGGTTTGGATCGCTGAATGTCTCAAATGCGGCGGCAATCGCCTTATATGCTTCCCGGCCCTGACAAAAAAGGAGAGCGCTATTTCCGGTCCATCAAAAATCGCGACCTGCTGCTATTGTGGGACCCGGGCTGCGTTGGTCCTGAGAGGCAAAGAGCGGCACGAGCTGAGCTGTTCCAATTGTGGCGCTCCTTTGCACGATCTGAAGATGCTGCCAAAGCGGAAGGCTGCGCCTTCCAAATCGGTGCGATCTGCCGTTTCTCACTCCCCTCTGCGGAAGACCAAGCGAAAAAAGAAGAAAAAGAGCATGTTTTCGCGCGTTTTCGATGAAGCCTGGGATGTGATCGAAGATATCTTTGATTGAACGTATTTGGGTGAAGATCGTTCACATCCACGTCAACAGGGGTTCCGCATGCAGCAAAAAATTGCATCTTGATACCCCAGTGAATTCAGATTCTGACATGACAATGCTGACCCGACGTTCCACACTTGGCGCGCTGTGCGCCTTTTTTCTGGCTCCTGCCACCTACGCGCAGGATATGCCGGTCTATTACACCACCGAAGGGGTGGCGTTGGCCGGGTATGATGCCGTGTCCTATTTCGACAGTTCTACGCCCATAATAGGCATGCCCGAGAATTCAGTAATGTGGAAAGGGGCGCGTTGGCATTTCACCTCGCAGGAGAACCGCGAACTTTTTGAAAGCAATCCCCGTGCTTTCGCACCGCAGTTCGGCGGTTATTGTTCTTATGCGATGGCGATGGGGGTTCTGAAGAGTACAGACCCCAAGGCCTGGAAAGTTGTGGATGGTCGTCTTTACCTGACGCACTCGATGGAGATCGAGGAGGTTTGGCAGCTGGATCAGGCGGAATACATTGAGATGGCTGAACAAAACTGGCCGGCGGTCCTCTATCGGGAATGAGCGGGAATCAGATAATTGTGAAGAGTCATCACAAAAATGCGCACCCCCCCTTTTTTTTAACAAAGATATGCCTAAATGTCACAGTGACCGCGGAACGGAACTGCCGCGGGTCATTTCACTGTCCCTCGTTCCAACAACTGGCGCCCAAGGCTTCTTGGGCGCTTTTTTCTTTTTGGAACCCTGCTAAGGATAGGGCATGCCCAACTATTCCGATCAGCACCTGAGAACCATTCTGCAACGCACCAAGACCGTTGCCGTTGTTGGGGTGTCCATGAACCCGGTGCGACCCAGCTATTACGTCGCCCGCTACCTGTCGTTGAAAGGGTTCAACGTGATCCCGGTCAATCCGGGCCATGTCGGGAAAGACCTGTTTGGCCAGACGGTACGCGGCAGCCTTTCGGAGATATCCGAACCCGTGGACATGGTAGACATTTTCCGTCGATCCGAGGCCGTGCCTCCCATAGTGGATGAAGCGCTGGACGCTTTCCCGTCGCTAGGCACAATCTGGATGCAGATCGGGGTTGAACACCCCGAAGCAGCAGCCAAGGCCGAGGCCCGCGGTGTAGATGTCGTGATGAACCGCTGCCCTAAGATCGAATATCAGCGCCTGTTTGGCGAGCTGCGCATGGGCGGGTTTTCGACCGGGATCATCTCGTCCAAGCTTTAAGGCGTTTCAGGCTTGTATGGCTTCAGCCGGGCCACCTGTTCCTGTCGTCGTTTTTCCAGCACGACGTCACGTGGCACCCACTCATAGCGGGTATCCTCGACCAGCGGAGACCAGAACAGCACCCCGCCATAACGCCAGGGGTCCAGCACGACGCCCTCATACAGCGACTCTCCCTTGCGACTGATAATCGCCGTGCTGTGGTCGATCCTCAGCGGATTGTCGGCGTTGGCGATGGCGCGGTGCAACTCCAGCGTCTGGAAGTTTTCCTGTTTCAGGCGACGTTCAATATCCTCGGCCCAATGCCAGCACAGACCACGCGGGCGCAAGCCCTTGTTGACCTTTGCATTGTGGATCAGCGGCGGATCGGTGATCTGGTATTCGCCCACCAGCTGCGCGGTATAGGAATAGGCGACTTGCGCTGCCCGGCGGGCCTCTTCAGGATCGATATCTGGGCCAAGCAGCTGAATCTCGGCTGTCAGGCGTTGCACCTCATCCCCGGTCGAGGCGGGAGGTGCAGAGCAAGCTGCACCAAGAGCAAGTGTTGCCACAAGCATCAGTACTCGGATCATGTCGCGCCCTCGGCCTGTCAGTCTGACGCCCGAGTATAGCGGCCATTGTAACGGCGCGGAACCCGGCCCTTACCCTTTGGGTCGGGCGGCTTTTTCGGCAATGCCGCTGACGCCCTGACGGCGCGCAAGCTCAGCCAGGACATCCTCCAGCGCTACGTCTCGCGCGGCCAGCATGACCAGCAGGTGGTACAGAACATCTGCCGCCTCAGCGGTCAACTTGGCCTTATCGCCCCTCGTGGCTTCAATAATGGCTTCGATGGCTTCTTCACCAAATTTCTCGGCGCATTTCTCGGGACCCTTTGCAAGCAGCTTGGCTGTCCAGCTTGAATCCGGATCCGCCCCTTTGCGCGCCTCAATCGTGGCAGAAAGGTCGTGTAGAATACTCATGTCAGCCTCATCGGAATGCCAGCGGCGGCCATATGTTCTTTGGCTTCGCGGATCGTGTATTCGCCGAAATGGAAGATCGAGGCAGCAAGCACCGCACTCGCGCCGCCTTCGGTGACGCCTTCGACAAGATGGTCCAGATTACCGACACCGCCGCTTGCGATTACCGGCACGTCGACTGCATCGGAAATCGCGCGTGTCAGGGGCAGGTTGAAGCCAGCCTTGGTGCCATCGCGATCCATCGAGGTCAGCAGGATTTCTCCGGCGCCTTTGGCGACAACGGTTTTTGCGAACTCTACCGCGTCAATGCCCGTGGGCTTGCGTCCGCCATGGGTGAAAATCTCCCACTTGCCGGGACTGACAGTTTTCGCGTCGATGGCGCAGACGATGCACTGGCTGCCGAATTGATCTGCCGATTCCGCGATCACATCGGGATTGGCAACGGCAGCCGAGTTGAAGCTGACCTTGTCTGCCCCGGCCAGCAACAGGGCGCGTACATCATCCTTGGTACGAACGCCGCCGCCGACTGTCAGAGGTACAAAGCACTGCTCGGCCGTGCGCTGTACCACATCGAACATGGTGCCGCGGTTTTCGTGGGTGGCGTGGATGTCCAGAAAACAGATCTCGTCCGCGCCTGCGGCGTCATACGCCTTGGCCGATTCAACGGGATCGCCCGCATCGCGCAGACCAACGAAATTCACGCCTTTGACCACGCGGCCATCGGCAACATCAAGGCAGGGAATGATCCGGGTTTTCAGCATCTGATCGTCCTTTGTTGCCGGACCTTTACCGGCAAAGCGTCGCTGATGCCACAGACGTTTTGACGCCCACGGCCCGGATCGCACCGGCCATGGGCAGCGCAGGTGTCCTGCTTTAGTGATCCCGGTTCTTCAGCAGTTTCAGCGCCGAGAGCAAGTTTGCCTTGTCATCGGTCCACGGCTGCGCGCCGTCGGTTTCAACGACTTGCCAGTTTCCGTCCTGCACAAAACTCTCAATTCGGGATTTGTCCGGGCTCAGGATCACAACGCTGCTGGTGGCGGCTCCGGTTTCAACCTGCTCTTCACCCACGGCCAGCCGTTGATGCGCAGCTGTCAGGTTCAAACTGTCGGCAATTCGTGCCAAAGGCTGGACCAGATCGTAGAACCGGTTCGTGATGTGGAACACCAGAACCCCATCGTCGGTCAGGCGGCTCGTGTACATCTCTACCGCCTCCCGTGTGATCAGGTGAAGCGGAATCGCGTCCGAGCTGTAAGCATCCAAAACCAGGATATCGAAGGCAAATGGCCTTTGCTTCAGGACGATCCGGGCATCACCCAGATGGGTTTCTGAATCGGGCGTGCATTCAGACAGATAGGTGAACAGCGAAGGGTCGCGTGCGATCTGGTCTACAGTCGCGTCGATCTCGAAGAAGTCCCAGTTTTGCGAAGGCTGCCGGTAACAGGCCAGCGCCCCTGTTCCCAGACCAACTATTCCGATGCTGCTGGATTGTTTGCCGAAATCTGACGTGATGACCTGCGCCATTGGTCCTTCGGGGTGATAATAGGACAGCGGTGTGGGCCGAGTGCCATATTCGGATTCGCGTTGCCAGCCATGCACCGTGGTGCCGTTCTTGTAGACGCGGTAGCCCTCACTTGAATACACCGAATGCACACCAAAGAAGCTGCGGTCTTCGAACACCGGATTGTTCTTTACTGCAAATGCAGGCAGCAGAACGACGGCAAGAACCACCGGGATACGCAAGGCCTGAGTCCGGAACAGGTACAGTACTGCAAATATCAGCACGAACAGGGCGCCTGCGCGCGGAATGTCCGCGCTCATGGCCGCGACGCCCCGTGTCGCACCCGCGATGACGAGGATGAAAACACTTGCCGCAATGCCCATGATGACGTGGCGAAGGGCAAATCCCGGCGCGCGGACAAGGAATAATCCTCCGGCCAGGATCATGGTGATTGGCGCCTCCAACTCACGTGTGAAGACAATTGGCGCAACGATCGAGTTGAACAACCCGCCAATCGCTCCGCCCACGGAAAGGGCAATGTAGAACACGGTCAACTGCTCGGCTGACGGACGCATGTCGTAAAGCAGGCGATGTGCAAAAAGAGCGATGACGAACAACACCGGGACATAGAGCAGGATGACCACCGGCGCGTCATGTTCGCTGACCACTTTGGACACCAGTACGACACCCGCCGCCAGCGCCGCCAGCATAGGCAGGTTCAAAGCGTCAAGCGTCAGGTGTTTCCATTTGGCGAAGGCAATGATGAAGGACAGGATGTAGACCGCCAGCGGAACGACCCAGATCAGCGGGAGAGCACCAAGGTCCGTGCTGACCCGCGTTGTGAAGGACAGCATCAATGAGGAGGGAATGAATGCGACGAACACCCAGATAGCTATTTGCCGCAGGGTGGGGAAACTGGCTTTAAGTGCTGTTTGCACCGACGACTCTGTGTGACGTGACCCCCGCAGGGCGATCATGCCACTGCCAAGCAAGAGCGCCCCGAACAGCACAAAGCCGATCAGCCACACGCGGCTGATCTCAGCGGCCCCAAAAAATGGGTCTGCAACCAGGGGGAAAGCCAGCAACGCCAGCAATGATCCGACATTACTGGCGCTGTAAAGGAAATACGGATCATCCGCCGACGGCCCGCCCGACTTGGCGTACCATGACTGCAACAGGGGCGCATTTGCCGACAACACTGCAAAAGGTACACCTACACCTACGGCGAACAGGCCAAGCGTTTGCACTGCGGTCGAGGTCGTGGCGTTATAGCTCCAGCTTTCGCTGGTGGACAGCGGCAGGAAAGTCAGCGCTGCGACCCAGAGGGCAAAATGGGTAACGATCTGCCAGCGCAAGGGCAGAAATTTGGTCAAAAGATGTGCGTACACATATCCGAGAATCAGCACCACTTGGAAAAACAGCATGGCGGTGGTCCAAACTGCCGGCGCACCGCCAATCTTGGGAAGAACCAGCTTGGCAAAAAGCGGCTGGACAAAGAAAAGCAGACTCGCGCTTGTGAAAATCGCCGCGCAGAAGATCGCAATGGTTGCTGATCTGAATCTGGACGTGTTGGGAACGTCTAGGTTCGAAATACTCACGTTTGCCACCCGGGTTGTTGTGTTTGACGAGGGAATTAAGCGGGGATTCCGCCCGAATTATGGCTCAACGCAGTAAAATGTTTGGCTTTTGGTCGGATTGTTCGCAAAAGCAAGGGTAAAATGGGCATCTCCAATTCAGGCAAGGCTTTGCTGATGCCAGACTTGTGATTGTCAGATTTCCAAAACCTGTGAGAATTGGGGTGAATTTTATAGAAGGAAAACCGATATGCGTACATTGATACTGGCTTCAATTCTTTCGTTCGGAGGGGCTCTTGCCGCCATGGCTGACGACATCATCAAAGTTCAAACGAATAAATCCGTAGTCGAGGCGCTGGATGATCTGGAGGCAGCGGTAGGCAACGCAGGAGCCACGGTGTTCGCCCGCATCGACCACGCGGCGGGGGCGGAAAAGGTCGGAACGCCCATCCCGGCCAATCAAGTGCTGATTTTCGGCAATCCTGCGCTGGGTACGCCAGCCATGCAGATCGATCCGCGTGCGGGGTTGTTCCTGCCGCTCAAGGTGCAGGCATATGAGGACGGCAACGGTCAGGTCTGGCTGGCCTATGAAGATCCCAAAGAGACGATGGATGAACTGGATGACGTCGAAAAATCACCCGTCATCGAGAAAATGCGCGGCGCACTGGCCAAGCTGACCGCCGCCGCTGCGGGTTAAGACCTTTTTGGTTATGCGCTTGCGCTTTTCACACGCGCAAGCGCGTTTCGCGCGATCAGGATGTGAAACGGCAGGATCGCAGCAAGGTACAGTCGCCCACCCCAATTGTGACGATGTACCCAGGTGGCCAGCGAGATTCGGCCGTTTTCTGACAGGATTGAGACACGAAAATCCAGATGGCGGTCGTTGAATCCTGCAATCACTTCGGCCTCACCATCATATTCAACCGGAAAAATCCCCAGCTTGTCCGCAGCCTCAGGTCCTTTCGAGCTGAGGCCGAAAGGTGCGACCAACGCGCCACGTAATCGCACCAGCGCCATCGTCCATGCCGGAAACGCGGTAATGATTTCTGCGGCTCGACGAGGTGAGAGTTCCGATTCGACGCTGAAGCAGTCCAGAAAATCGCCGTCTTTATACCGTTTGTGCAGCAGGCTTTGCGCGGACAAATCAGAACGCTTTACAGGCGAATGGAACATTGAACTATTCTCTGAGAGTTGTCAGAGCCTCTTTCAGATCAATCGCCCCATCATAAAGCGCACGTCCGGAAATGGCACCGTTCAGGGCTGCGCCACAATCGCGCAGGGCGATCAGATCGGCGATCGATGACACGCCACCGGATGCGATAACAGGAATGCCTACCGTTCTGGCGAGGTCTGCCGTGGCCTCGATATTGGGGCCCTGCATGGCGCCGTCACGGTTGATATCTGTGTAGATGATCGCGGCCACGCCCGCGTCTTCGAAGCTGCGGGCCAGATCAGTCACCTGAACATTGGTTTCTTCGGCCCAGCCTTTTGTGGCCACCATGCCGTTGCGCGCGTCGATGCCCACGGCGATCTTGCCCGGGAACGCCTTGGCTGCTTCACGCACCAAGTCAGGGTTTTCGACGGCAACCGTGCCCAGAATAACCCGCGCCAGACCCTTTTCGACCCAGGTTTCGATGGTCGCCATGTCACGGATGCCGCCGCCCAATTGCGCAGGCACATTGCAGGTTTCCAGAATCGCCTCGACCGGGGCGGCGTTGACCGGTTCACCCGCGAAGGCACCGTTCAGATCGA
The DNA here is from genome assembly GCF_003443535.1 of Ruegeria sp. AD91A. Classification (GTDB taxonomy): domain Bacteria; phylum Pseudomonadota; class Alphaproteobacteria; order Rhodobacterales; family Rhodobacteraceae; genus Ruegeria. The sequence goes on from NZ_CP031946.1 coordinate 306,876, forward strand.
CCAGATGCAGCCACTCGCACCCGGCCTCGACAAAGGCGCGCGCTTGTGCCGCCGGGTCTTCGTTGAACACGGTGGCCTTGTCCATGTCACCGCGCAGAAGGCGCACGGCATTGCCGTCTTTGAGGTCGATGGCGGGGTAGAGGATCATGTCGGGCGGCCCTATATCACTGTTACACGCGCGGGATATCGCACAGGCAGGGCAGGGGATGCAACGCGACGCTGGGTCATTCTTGCCCGTCGCTGAATGCCGGGTCAGACTGCCCTCAAAACAGGGAGAAAACTATGAAGAGATTTACTTTTGCAGCGGGTTTGATGTTTCTCGCAACCGGCGCGATGGCTGCAGATCCCGTCGACGGTCTGTGGAAGACTGCACCCGGTGATACCGGCGGCTATCTGCACGTGACGATTTCCGAATGCGGTAGTGCGATCTGCGGAACCATCGACAGCGCGTTTGATGCGGATGGCAACGAGCAGCTGGAATATGAAAACCTCGGTAAGAAGATCATCTGGGACATGGTGCCCGAGGATGGCGGAAGCTATGACAGCGGCAAGATCTGGGCACCGGACCGGGACAAGACATACAATTCGAAAATGTCGCTGGACGGCCAGAACAAACTGACCGTCAAAGGGTGTGTGGCGGGCGGTCTGATCTGCCGCGGACAAACCTGGACGCGTGTTCAGTAGGCCTCAGGGTTTCCAGGTCAGGAAGTTGCCCAGCATGCGCAGGCCAACGTCCTGACTTTTCTCGGGGTGGAACTGCATTCCAACCATCGTGTCGCGGCCAATGACGGCCGTGACTTCCTGCCCGTAGTCCACATAGGCCAATCGCTGTGCCGGGTCGGATACGCGGAAGTGGTAAGAGTGGACGAAATAGGTGTGATCGCCGGATTTCACCCCGTTGAACACCGGGTGATCGCTGTCCAGAACAAGATCGTTCCAGCCCATATGCGGCACTTTCAGCGCTGTGTCTGACGGTTCGATCCTGACGACATCGCCGGAAATCCAGTCCAGACCATCCGTTTCGCTGTATTCATGGCCTTTGGTTGCCATCAACTGCATGCCCACACAGATGCCCAGAAACGGGCGGCCTTTCTGTTCGACCGCCTCGACCATCGCGTCATAAATACCCTTGTGACCACGCAGCTCGGCGGCGCATGCCGGAAACGCTCCGTCGCCGGGCAAGACCAAACGATCCGCGCGTGCCACAACATCCGCGTCCGAGGTGACGACAACCTCACCCGCGCCGACCTCTTGCGCCATGCGCTGAAACGCTTTTTCCGCCGAGTGCAGGTTGCCGCTTTCGTAGTCGATAATGGCGGTCAGCATTTACAACGCGCCTTTGGTCGACGGAATCGCGTCTGCCTTGCGCGGATCGGTTTCGACGGCGTCGCGCAGCGCGCGCGCAACGGCCTTGAATGCAGCCTCGGCGATGTGGTGGCTGTTGAAGCCGTGCAACTGGTCGATATGCAGCGTGATGCCGCCATGGGTGCTGAGAGCCTGAAAGAATTCACGCACAAGCTCTGTGTCAAACGCGCCGATTTTCTGTGTCGGCAGCTCCACATTCCAGATCAGGTAGGGGCGGCCCGACAGGTCCAGCGCACAGCGCACCTGAGCGTCATCCATCGGCAGGTGGCATTCGCCATACCGCCGAACACCTTTCTTGTCGCCCAGAGCTTTCGTCAGTGCCTGCCCCAGCGCGATGCCGGTATCTTCGACCGTGTGGTGGTCGTCGATGTGGTAATCGCCCTTGGCTCGGATCGTCATGTCGATCAGTGAATGACGTGCCAACTGGTCCAGCATGTGGTCAAAGAAGCCTACGCCGGTCTGGTTGTCATACTGGCCGGTGCCGTCCAGATTGACCTCGACCGAAATTTCGGTCTCGGCGGTCTGACGGCTGATCTTTGCGCTGCGCATGGGCGAATTCCTTTTGCTACAGGCGCGCTTATAGACGGGGTTGGTCCAGTTGATCCAGTGCCCGCGTCGCGATCGCTTCAAACTGTTGCAGGGGATTGCACCCAGGTCCGCGCCATGCCAGCCTGCCGGAAACTCGATTCAAAAGGCCCGGCTCATGTCCACCTGCGTTTTCATACAAATCCGTTGCAAACCCGGTACCACCTACAAGGTCGCCGAAGAGATTGCGTTACGCGAAATTCACTCGGAACTCTATTCCACCAGCGGTGAGTATGATCTGATGCTCAAGCTCTATATCCCCGAAACCGAGGATGTGGGCCATTTTATAAACGAGCACCTGCTGGTGATTCCAAACATTGAGCGGTCGCTGACCACGATGACGTTCAAGGCGTTCTAGCCCAACTCAAACGTCGTTACGCCAAAGATGCGAGTCAGGTCGATATCGGGTTCGTGATCGGAATACATTCGGGCCGTTTCGAACACCTTGTCCAGCCCAAGCTCGTCGGCCAGCGCAAAAGCAGCTGTGTTGGGCTGAGGCATATCGACGAAGACCTCATGTTCGCTGTGGTCTTCAGGAATTGCCTTCAAAAGTGCCCGCAGCAAAGCCTTCGCAATTTTGGACGTATCTGCGAACAGCGGGCCAACCTTATAGCCGGTTAGGCAGGGGCGCAGAGTCGCGTAGCCGCGGATTTTACCATTCTCAGTGTAGAGTTTCGAGACATGGCTAAAGGCACTCAACCAGCTTTCCAGAAACAGATCGCGCGGGGCAGGGAATAGCTTGCGGTCGTAAGCTTTCAGGTCATCAGATGCGCTGTTCAGATCGGTTATGTGGTCAATCGGCGCGGTGCCCAACTTCGCCAAAACCCGTGTCTTCGTCCCGGAAAAACGGTAGTTGTTGTAGGCGAAGGTGAAGCCGGATTTGCGATAGTTGTCCTGTTGTTCCACCACACCATCCAGACCCATATTCCGGCCGGTGCAATGCGCCAGCGCGTGTCCCGCAATCTCAAACCCGTGTCCGTGATGCCGGAAATCAGGTTTTACGATGTAGAAGCCAAGAAACGAAAACGCGTCGTTGTAATTAACTGCCGAAACCGAGGCGATCATCTCACCATCCAGGAACCCGCCCAGAAACCCTTCCGGGTCGGTCGGCCGAAAGCATTCGGCATCATGCACCCCCGGGTTCCATCCCTCACGCCCAGCCCAATCCACGGCGTGTTGGACTTCTTCGAAGGTCAGAGGGCGGATGATGTAATCAGACATGGGTAATGATCCTATAGTGCGCAATGCATCCAGAATGGCGCAACGCTCCACAAAGAACCAGCTTGTTTGGTGAGTTTGGTATCTGGAGCGGGCGAGGCGATTCGAACGCCCGACCCTAACCTTGGCAAGGTTATGCTCTACCCCTGAGCTACGCCCGCATCAGATACATATGTGGTCCAAAGACCTCTCAATGGAGCGGGCGAGGCGATTCGAACGCCCGACCCTAACCTTGGCAAGGTTATGCTCTACCCCTGAGCTACGCCCGCGCCGTTGAGTGAGGAGGGATGTATAAATTCCCACGCGGGGCTGCAAGCGGAAAAACACAAAAAAGAGGAAAAATCTTTCGACGGAACCCGGCTTCCGGTTCGTTCAATCTCAAACGCAGATCAAAAAAGGACATGGGTGGAAGGGCTTTCATGATATCCGTTGCAGACATGAAGATAATGGCGCTGGCCGCAATGATTTTGCTGGTCACCGCGATGCCAGAACCGGACAATCACGCACACAATCGGATCACGCCCGTTTTGTTGAAAGCGCCCTATGTGATGACGACGGATCTGACGGGATAGCATCCGCCAGCCAACCTATAGCGCCAGAATCAGGTTTGTGATGGCCGCAATCAGAATGGCCAGGAAAGTCAGGCTCATGCCAGCCTGCCGCAGGATGACGATCTGGGGCGTGCGCCCAAATCCGTATGCGTGCAAAAGACGCCCGGCCAGCAACATCAAGCCCAGTCCATGCAAAATCAACCCACCCGCGCCCTGCAACTCTACCATAGCAATCAGCAAAAGGGCGATTGGGGCGTATTCGGCGCAATTTGAATGTGTCCTTATCGCCTTGATCATCAATTTGCTGCCCCCATCCCCGACCGAGATTTTGTCGCTGCGGCGCTGCAGGATCACTTTGACGCTGAGTGCAACGTAAAGGATAGCAATCAGGGCCGCGTAGATCGGGGTGATAGCAAGCATGGTGTTTCTCCGGTTCAGTATAGAAAAAGGGCCGCGTGGTTTCCCGCGCGGCCCTTTGAACTGTAACCGGTTCGTCAGCTTATTCCAGCTCGACCAGAAGGTCCTTTGCGTCAATCTGGCCGCCGGGCTGCACATGAACGGCCTTGACGGTCGCATCGCGCTCGGCGTGGATTCCCGTTTCCATCTTCATCGCCTCGATGGTCAGCAACATGTCGCCTTCCTTGATCTGTTGACCCGCAGTCACGGCGACGGTGGCCACAACACCCGGCATCGGCGCGCCGATATGATCCGGGTTGCCAACCTCGGCCTTGGGGCGCGCTTGCGTGCTTGACGTAACCATCCGGTTCGGAACCCGGATCACGCGCGGCTGGCCGTTGAGTTCAAAGAACACTTTGACCTCGCCCTTTTCATCCGTTTCGCCAATGGCCTGACAGCGGATTTCCAGCGTCTTGCCGGGGTCGATTTCCGCCGTGATCTCTTCACCGGGCTCCATGCCGTAGAAGAAAGTGCGCGTAGGCAGGGTACGGACCGGGCCGTAAATCCGGTGACGTCCCATGTAGTCCAGGAACACCTTGGGATACATCAGGTATCCGTTCAGATCCTCGTCATCGACCTCTTTGCCTTCCAGTTGCTTGGACAGCTCTGCGCGGGTGGCCTCAAGATCAACCGCAGTCACGTCTTTGCCGGGGCGTTCGGTGTTGGGGGCTTCGTCCTTAAGCACCTTCTTGATGATGGTGTCCGGAAAACCGCCCGGAGGCTGACCCAGATTGCCGCGCATCATGTCCACGACCGAGTCTGGGAAGGCCACGTCGGTATCGGGGTCCTCGACCTGTTCGCGGGTCATGTTCTGGCTGACCATCATCAGCGCCATGTCGCCAACGACCTTGGAAGACGGCGTTACCTTCACGATGTCACCGAACATCTGGTTCACGTCAGCATACATCTGCGCCACTTCGTGCCAGCGCTCTTCCAGACCCAGGCTGCGCGCCTGTGCCTTGAGGTTGGTGAACTGACCGCCGGGCATCTCGTGCAGATAAACTTCCGAGGCCGGAGCCTGCAGGCTCGACTCGAACGCCGCATACTGGCCTCGGACGACCTCGAAGTAATCGCTGATTTCACGGATCGCCTTGATGTCCAGACCGGTGTCGCGGTCTGTGTGGCGCAGCGCTTCGACCACCGTACCCAGCGTCGCCTGGCTGGTGTTGCCCGAGAAGCTGTCCATCGCGCAGTCAACAGCATCCACGCCCGCCTCGGACGCGGCCAGAATGGTCGCGCTGGCAATACCGGCAGTGTCATGTGTGTGGAAGTGTATCGGCAGCCCGACCTCTTCTTTCAGCGCGCGGATCAGGATCTTGGCCGCGGCGGGTTTCAGCAGGCCCGCCATGTCTTTCAGGCCCAGAATATGCGCGCCGGCGTCGCGCAGCTCTTTCGCCATGCCGACATAGTATTTCAGGTCGTACTTGGCACGGTCCGGGTCAAGAATATCGCCAGTGTAACAGACGGTACCTTCACAAATCTTACCGGTTTCGACGACCGCATCCATCGCCACGCGCATGTTCTCGACCCAGTTCAGCGAGTCGAAGACACGGAACACGTCAATTCCTGTCGCCGCCTGACGCACGAACTCCTGCACCACGTTATCAGGGTAGTTCGTATACCCCACTCCGTTTGCGCCGCGTAGCAGCATCTGGGTCATCAGGTTCGGCATCGCCTCGCGCAGGTCGCGCAGGCGCTGCCATGGACATTCCTGCAAGAAGCGGTAGGCGACGTCGAAGGTCGCACCGCCCCAGCACTCGACCGAGAACAGCTGCGGCAGGTTCGCCGCATAGGTCGGGGCAACTTTGATCATGTCGATTGACCGCATCCGGGTCGCCAACAGAGACTGGTGCCCGTCGCGCATGGTGGTGTCGGTGATCAGCAGTTGGCGCTGCGCTTTCATCCAGTCTGCCACCGCCTGCGGGCCCTTCTGCTCCAGCAGGTTGCGCGTACCCATCTGCGGTTCGGCTTTCAGCGCGGGCGGCTTGGCCTCTTTCAGATCGGCGCGCGGTTCGGGGCGGTCCTTGGTCTCGGGATGTCCGTTCACCGTGATGTCGGCTATATAGGTCAAAACCTTGGTGCCCCGGTCGCGCCGCTTCTTGAAGGTGAACAGCTCGGGCGTGGTGTCGATGAACTTGGTGGTGTATTCGTTCGACAGGAAGGTCGGGTGCTTGAGCAGGTTGATGACGAAATCGATATTGGTGCTGACACCACGAATACGGAATTCTCGCAAGGCACGGTCCATCCGGCTGATCGCTTTTTCGGGCGTCGGGGCCCAAGCGGTAACCTTGGTCAGCAGCGAGTCATAATACCGGGTGATCACACCACCCGCATAGGCCGTCCCGCCATCCAGGCGAATACCCATACCGGTGGCCGAGCGATACGCGGTGATGCGGCCATAGTCGGGAATGAAGTTGTTCTGCGGATCTTCCGTCGTGATGCGGGTCTGCAGCGCGTGGCCGTTCAAATGCACGTCTGCCTGGCTTGCAGCGCCGGTCGCCTCTGCCAGAGGTTTGCCCTCGGCGATCAGGATCTGCGCCTGCACAATGTCAATGCCGGTGACCTCTTCGGTGACGGTGTGTTCCACCTGCACACGAGGGTTTACTTCGATGAAATAGAATTTGCCGGTTTCCATATCCATCAGGAACTCGACGGTTCCGGCACATTCATAGTTCACATGAGCGCAGATCTTGCGGCCCAGTTCGCAGATTTCGGCGCGCTGTTCGTCGCTCAGATACGGGGCAGGGGCGCGTTCAACGACCTTTTGGTTCCGGCGCTGGACCGAGCAGTCGCGTTCATAGAGGTGATAGATTTCACCGTGTTTGTCACCCAGGATTTGCACCTCGACATGGCGCGCTCGGATGATCATTTTCTCCAGATAGCCTTCGCCATTGCCGAAGGCGGCCTCTGCCTCGCGACGGCCTTCCAGGACTTTCTCTTCCAGTTCTTCTTCCGACTGGATCGGGCGCATGCCGCGTCCGCCGCCGCCCCAGGACGCCTTGAGCATCAGTGGGTAACCGATCTCGGCGGCCTCCTTGCGGATCGCGTCCATGTCATCGCCCAGAACTTCGGTGGCAGGAATGACCGGAACACCTGCTTCGATGGCTACGCGTCGCGCGCTGGCCTTGTCGCCGAGCGCGCGCATGGTGTCCGCCTTTGGACCAATGAAGGTGATACCGTTCTTGACGCAGGCATCGACGAAATCCGGGTTCTCGGACAGCAGGCCATAGCCCGGGTGGATCGCGTCGGCACCACATTGCTTGGCAACACGGATAATCTCGTCGATCGAAAGATACGCGGCGACCGGCCCCATGCCTTCACCGATCTGATACGCCTCGTCCGCCTTGAACCGGTGCAGGCCCAGTTTGTCTTCTTCAGCGTAAACGGCGACGGTTCGTTTTCCCATTTCGTTTGCTGCGCGCATGACGCGGATGGCAATCTCGCCGCGGTTGGCGATCAGGATCTTGTTGAAGTCTGTCATGATAGGTCCCGGACTTTCGTGTATAGGCGTCTTATTGGGCGGAGAATACGCACACGTATATCCGTTCTTCTGGGTAGAACCGGCATGTTAACGCTCGCAAACGCCCTTTGGTCGCAGTGCCTTTATACTTATGCCGCGCCGCAGCATCAAATATTAAACGTTAACTCTCAATCTGACACAGGCTTGCCAATCCCATCTGACCCATATTAGCGTGCAGATCCTGTCTTAGGATATCGATGACATGTGCGGGCCCTTGTGCGCCAAGTGCGGCGAGTCCATACAAAAAAGCACGCCCGAGCATGACGAAATCCGCGCCAAGTGACATTGCCCTCAAGATATCCAGGCCGCCTTCGACGCCACTGTCGAAGATCAGGGGCAGGCGGGTCGCATCCCGGATAGAGGGAAGAATCTCAATGCTGGCCGGGGCCGCGTCAAATTGACGACCGCCATGATTCGACACCCACAAGGCGTCGACACCAACCTGTTCTAACCTGCTCGTATCCTCCGGGCGCAGGACGCCTTTCAGGACAAGCGGCCCGTCCCAATGGTCGCGCAGCCATTTGACATACTCCAGGTCTGGCGATGTTCGAAGCAGGTATCCGACATGTGCAGTCGGGGGCAGATCTCCGGGGTTTTCAATATACTTGTCCAGCGTTCGCATGTGCGGCACACCGTTGCGCAGCATGCCCATCGCCCAGGCGGGTCTCTGGGCGATCTGCGCCAGCACGCGCGGGGTCAGCTTTGGCGGTTGCCGCAAGCCCGATCGTGTCTGCCTTTCCCTGCGCGATGCGACGGGAACATCCGCTGTGAGAACCAGGGTTTTGAACCCGGCCTTGCGGACCCGGTTCAGCAGGTCCTTTCGAATATCCGGATCTCGGGGCGGATAAAGTTGGAACCAGGCATTGTCCCCAAGATGCGGTGCCATGTCTTCGGGGCTTTGGCTGGCTACTGTCGACAGAGTGTAGGGAATACCCGCCTTTGCGGCCGCGCTGGCAAGCAGCTGTTCCGCGCGAGGCCAGACCAGCCCGGACATTCCGATCGGTGCGATCCCGAATGGCAACGGATACGGAGCCTCAAGAAACGTCTTTGACGTATCAAAGTCCAGCTCACCGTGCAGGATCGAGGGGCAGAGGCGCACGTCATCCAGGGCTTGGCGGTTCCGGTGCAGTGTCGTTTCCATCCCGGTTCCACTGTCGATATACTCCCACACAAAATGCGGCAGGCGACGGCGCGCACGGTGTTTCAGATCCGGTATGCCGGGATAGGTGCTGTGCAAGTCCATGCAGATTGATCCGACCTGCCAAGCGATTCGGCAAGTTTTTTAAGCTGCATCCTTAGATGGTTGCTGGCTTTCAGGTGACGTACGTTGGGCCTGGTTCTTGGTGCCACTTGAGACATGCACTTGGTTGCGGCCCTTGTCCTTGGCGACATAAAGCGCATCATCGGCCGCGCGCAGCAGGTCCTGCGGCATGGTGCCGTGGGCCGGGTAATGTGCGACCCCAAGCGATATCGTAATGCGCGGCAATGCCTTCTCACCATACCGTACGGATACAGCCTCGACCGCCTGGCGCAGCTGTTCGGCGCGGGTCATGGCATCTTCGGGGCTGTTGTCAGGCAGGATCAGCATAAACTCCTCACCACCGATGCGGCAGGCGACTTCGTCCCGGTCGCACCCTTGCTCCAAGGCGGCGCCGACTGCGCGCAATACCATGTCGCCAGCATCATGCCCGTGAGTATCGTTGAACTTCTTGAAGTGATCCACGTCCACTGCGATCAGGCTTAGTGCAGCGCCCGTCTGCTGGCTGCGGCTGATGGACTTGCGCAGCATCTCGGTCATATGGCGGCGATTGAACAGCCCGGTCAGCGGGTCTCGTACCGATTGGTCATGAAGTTGATCCCGCATCCGGACATTGGCGATCGCCATACTGATCTGTTCGGCGCACAATTGGGCCAACTTGCGGCTCTTGTTGAAGCAGTCTTCGCGCCCCTCAAGTGCCCGCAGATGCAAGAGGCCAACGGTTTCGCCATGGGCCAGAATGGGAAAGCAGAAATAGGGCCGACCGTCATGCGGTTCGGCGTGTTCGCAGACAAAATCAATCTCGGATGCGCCGAACTCATAGGTCCGGCCGCGCCGCAAGCCCCAGCATCCTTCGGGATGAATGTGAGATTTATGAGTTCCACCGTTCCAGCTTGCGCAGCCATCCAGCACGTCGCGTGAGTTGGAGTAGACATACACACTGCCTTCGGCCTCTGGCAGGATATGGGTCATGAAGCGAGACACCATGTCGAACAGTTCATCCAGCGACCGGCTTGATTGCAGCCATTCGTTCAATTCACCCAGCAGGCGGACCTCGCGGGCAAGGCGCATCTGTTCGTCCATCAGTTCCCGCTCTTTTATGGCCCGTTTGCGTAGATCGCGAACCTGTCGACGATTGGTGCGATGAACAATCAGGATAACTGTCGTCAGCGCCAGCAGGGCTATCCCGCTGAGCAGCGCCAGGGACAGGCGAACGCGGGTGATGAACAGGTTCCGCAGGTCCGTAATGTCAGAATAGAACTCGATGGCGCCCAGGAACGTCGCATCTTTGATGATCGGCGTGTAGACCTCGGCCACATGGCGGCTGCTCAGTTCCGTATCCCGGGAATCGCCGACAACAAAGGAATCAACTTCGGCAATCGGCTTCTCTTCGTGTTTGTAATAAAGACCCCCGGCGGCAACGATCGACTGGAAATAGGATTTCGTATTCACGAACCCGACGTCGCTTGCACGGGTCGACCAGAACACTTGCCCCGAAGCATCAAACAGCTTGAAGCGGTAAATGTCCGTGGTTTCGGGCAGTAGCTCCAAAAACTCCTGGTCATGCTCGGTCAATGCGTGAAAACGGAATGTCTGGCCAAGATCGTTCAGATGGCTTTCGATCTGGCGGCTCATCCGCATCGCGTTTTTTCGCAGGTCTGCTTCCAGCATGCGATCAACCACTGGCGCCGGGGCGGCATAGATCCCCCAGCCCGCTGCTGTTGTCAGCGCGAGCAACATCAGGGCCACGCCCATCATTTTAAGCCTCGAGGACTGACCTGTCAGTTCCGCCTGTTTCATATGTCCGCTCCCACAACACTCTGACAAGCATCTCAGTCAGGATTTGACAGAGAGTTAACAGGGGCGCAGGGCGGTGGCGTCTTTGTTTAGAATTGAATGTAAAAAGAAGTGTGAAAAGTCTGCGAACAAGCCGTGAACAAACCCTTTCCCTTCGCGCTTTTCCAGCGTAGTTTGGGGCCATGAGCAGTTTTGACGAAATGGGCGCCTTCGAGGGCGCATCGCTGTCGGCGCGGGCAATGGCTGCGCGCCCTTCGCCCTATCTGGATGAGCTGAACCCGGCACAGCGCGATGCGGTCGAGCGGCTGGACGGTCCGGTTCTGATGCTGGCCGGGGCTGGCACCGGCAAGACCAAGGCGCTGACGGCCCGGATCGCACATCTTCTCAACACTGCGCGCGCGCGTCCGAATGAGATTCTGTCGGTCACATTCACCAACAAGGCCGCGCGCGAGATGAAAGAACGGGTTGGCCGCCTGCTGGGACAGCCCGCCGAGGGGATGCCATGGCTGGGTACGTTTCATTCGATCTGCGTCAAACTGCTGCGCCGCCATGCGGAACTGGTCGATCTTAAATCGAACTTCACCATTCTGGATAAGGACGACCAGATTCGCCTGCTCAAGCAATTGGTGCAGGCCGCCAATATCGACGACAAGCGCTGGCCCGCGCGGATGCTGGCCGGCATCATCGACGACTGGAAGAACCGCGCTCTGACACCTGACAAGGTGCCCACTGCCGATGCCGGGGCCTACAATAACAAGGGCGTCGAGCTTTACGCTCAATACCAGACCCGCTTGCGCGAACTGAATGCGGTGGATTTCGGCGATCTGCTTCTGCACATGGTTACGATCTTCCAGACCCATCAGGATGTTCTGGAGCAATACCAACGCTGGTTCCGTTATATCCTCGTGGATGAGTATCAGGACACCAACGTCGCCCAATATCTGTGGCTGCGCCTGCTGGCCGGGGGGCACAAGAACATCTGTTGCGTCGGCGATGACGATCAGTCGATCTATGGCTGGCGCGGGGCCGAGGTGGGCAACATCCTGCGCTTCGAAAAGGACTTTCCCGGCGCGTATGTAGTGCGACTGGAACAGAACTATCGCTCGACCCCGCATATTCTGGCGGCTGCGTCGAACGTCATTCGGGGCAATGAAAGCCGCTTGGGCAAGGAGCTTTGGACAGCTGCTGAAAACGGTGAAAAGGTCTGCCTTATCGGTCATTGGGACGGTGAGGAAGAGGCCCGCTGGATTGGAGAGCAGATCGAAGACCTTGTTAATGGAAATTCTCCCATCGCTAAACGCAGGCAAAACTCTCGATCCGATCAGATGATGAGTGAAGTAGAGCGTCTCGACGAACTGGGTGCCCTAAAGGGGCTCAATAGTAGAGAGCAAGTACTGGAAAAGCTGAAGAAGCACGAAAGTTTTTTGGCGGAAGCAGGCAGGGAAAGTCTCATTTGGGAATTAACAATGAGGCAACAAGAAGGGCGTTCTTTGGAAGCGGCCTTCCCAAGATTTTATCTCGATGAAATCGCCATCCTTGTCCGCGCCAGCCACCAGATGCGCGCCTTCGAAGACAGGTTTCTGACCATTGGTTTGCCCTACAAGGTGATCGGAGGCCCGCGATTCTACGAGCGGATGGAGATCCGCGATGCCATGGCCTATTTCCGGCTGGTGGTCAGCCCCGAGGATGATCTGGCCTTCGAGCGGATCGTGAACACCCCCAAGCGCGGCCTTGGCGACAAGGCGCAGCAAACCATCCAGATGACCGCGCGCGAAAATGGGGTGTCACTGGTCGACGGGGCTCGGATTGCCGTCGATAACGGGTTGATCAAGGGCAAGGGCGGCAAGGCGCTGCGCGAACTGATCGACGGTCTGGCGCGTTGGAATGCGATGACGCGTGGACCACGGATTGAAGTGGACGACGAGTCCGTGATCGATGACGTTTCACCCATGCGGTTCGGTGCGCCCGAACACACGCATATCGAGCTGGCGCAGATCATCCTCGACGAATCCGGTTATACGGCCCATTGGCTGAACGACAAGACGCCCGAAGCGCCGGGGCGCCTTGAAAACCTAAAGGAACTGGTCAATCAGCTGGACAATTTCGAGAACCTGCAAGGGTTTCTGGAGCATGTCAGTCTGGTGATGGACAACGAGCAGGACAGCGACGGGGCCAAGGTCTCGATCATGACCCTTCACGCGGCCAAGGGGCTGGAGTTTCCCGCCGTTTTCCTGCCGGGATGGGAGGACGGGTTGTTCCCCTCGCAACGGTCAATGGACGAATCCGGCCTCAAGGGGCTCGAGGAGGAACGTCGCCTGGCCTATGTTGGCATCACCCGTGCCGAGGAGGTGTGCACGATTTCTTTTGCCGCCAACCGGCGGGTGTTCGGGCAGTGGCAGAACTCCATGCCATCCCGGTTCATCGACGAATTGCCGGAAGATCACGTTGAGGTGCTGACTCCTCCGGGTCTTTATGGTGGCGGTCAGCACACTGCGGGCATTGAAACGCGTGCGGTCGAAGCCAATGTCTACAACTCGCCGGGCTGGAGGCGGTTGCAGGCGCGGCAGGGGCAGCATGGCATGTCGCAACCCAAAGAAAGCCGGAACACGGTCATCGACGCCACCGCAGTGGCCAGTTTCACACTGGGCGAACGGGTGTTCCACCAGAAATTCGGCTATGGTGCGGTGATCGGGATCGAGGGTGACAAGGTCGAGGTCGACTTCGACAAGGCCGGCACCAAGAAAGTGGTCTCGCGTTTTCTGAGCAACAAGGATGACGTCCCGTTCTGAGGCGTCATATCCCTTCGACCAGAATCAGATTGGTTGCGGCGGTGGCCTGCCGGATCTTCGCCAGTTCGATGTACTCCGGGTCGTCTTTCCAGGCTTTCGCCGCCGCAAGGTCCGGAAACTCCATCAATACAATCCCGCCGTCGGGCCAAACGCCTTCGATCCGTTCGACCGGTTTGGATGAGATTGTCAGCAAGCGGCCTCTGTGGTGGTCGAAAATCGGCATGAAGCCAGCCAGATAATCCTGATGCCCGTCCGGGTCGTGGATGTCGATCTGCGTGATGAAATAGGCTGCCATAACGTCCTTCGGATCAGAAATCAGGACGCTGTTTTACACCCCTGCTCGAAAAATAAAAAAACGGCGGTTCCCAGGGAGGAGGAGGGGAACCGCCGTCTTGTCAACATCAGAGCAGGGAGGAGGAGAGCCCCGATGTATTCGAGCCCGGGTTTGAGCCCGGTATGAGGAAGACGCGGCGACGTCAGGGAGGAGGAAGACGTCGCCGCGCGCTTTCAACATCGAGGCAGGGAGGAGGAGAGCCCCGATGTATCAGGATCCGGCGGGTTGGGGCCGGTATAGGGTGCGGCAACGTCAGGGAGGAGGAAAGACGTTGCCGCTGATTACAGACCCTAAGGGAGGAGTAAGGGCCTGATCTCAGTATTCGTGGCGCGCTTATTGCGCGATGTGATCGTTGGCGGCCTGCATGGCCACCCGGCGGATCATGGACCGATGCAGGCCCAGATCGGCCAGTTCACGATCCGACAGCCCTGCCAGTTCATTGACGGTCTGGCGATACATACGATAGCGGGCAAAGCGCGTCTTAGCGTTCTCCACCAGGGCTGCGATTCCGAACGCCGGTGCACTCTTGGGTGCTGTATGTGTGCTTGCGACTGCCATGCTCATCATCCGTGTCTATTTGCTTTGCCGATAACGTTCGGCCCTTGCTTGAGATTGAAAATAGGCAAATGCTGCAATTGCACAATAGGTCACGTCGTCAATGCTGCTATGCAGCAAGCGCATAGATTGGTTCAGTTTTTTGCTTCGACTGGAAATGCGCCTTGAAAAATTGGGCATTACCCTGGGTCACTGGTGATGGCGCAAACATGGCCTTCTGGCGGCTTGCCCTCTAATTGAGCGGTGTTGGCTGGAATTTGGGCGAATAAACAACTCGGGTAGCTCCCGTGAGAGAAGCGGCAAGGCGAAGCGTGGCGCTTCACCAGCCCCTGAAGCTCAGTTTGCCGGTTTCAGGTTGCGGCGCGTGCAGCCGGAGATCCGCGGGAATTCATGGGCAGGTGTGGTTTCCGAGGGCACATGTCGCCGAAAACGCTCACGAACTTCGAACGATTCTGTGAGGCCGCAGCACAAAGACACGCAGTATTTCCACCCTTCAAGGCGGATTCCAAATTATTTCGGGAAATCATGGGAAAAAATTTCACGCCTCAAATTATCTATATATAGAGGTCAGGTTGTCGTATTCTTCCACAAATGGTGTCATTACGTTCCGATTTCAGAGTGATACTGTGTCTTGATCGTGTTTCATGGGGTACGGTTCGCAAAATTCCTGTTGATTTCCATGAATTCCCATGGCATCCCTTATGCATCCGATGAGGACGAGGCAGCAGGGGCACCAAACGACCCCGACCAAAAATAATCAGGTTTCATACAGGCATCTCGCTTTCATCAATCAAGAGATCCGGCGCGCGGGCGAGCAGACATCCCCCCAGGTGGCGCGTGCAGCTGGACATCCCGCGAAGCGGGTCAATGCGGCGGGTTGATCAGTGGCAGCAGATCAACCCGCCGTTTTTCATCCGGGGGAACGTGAATTTCAAGTGGGGCGCAAGCGAAAGGGACAGTCGTCTTGGCGCGCAGGTTTAGAGGTGAAAGCCACCATAAGGTGGACACGAAGGGCAGGGTCTCGATCCCGGCCTCGTTTCGCCGTGTGCTTGAAGCGTCCGATCCCAACTGGCAGCCCGGAGACAATCCAGAGCTTGTGATCGTCTACGGCGATCATCGCCGCAAATTCCTTGAATGCTATACCATGCAGGCCATTGACGAGGTTGATGCCAAGATTGATGCCTTGCCGCGCGGGTCAATGCAGCGCCGAATGTTGCAGCGCATGTTCCATGGTCAGTCCTTTCCGACAAATGTGGATGAAACCGGGCGTCTGGTGTTGCCTGCCAAGCTGCGCAACAAGATCGGCCTTGAAGGTGAGGCGTTCTTTATCGCCGCCGGTGATACATTTCAGATCTGGAAGCCCGAGACCTACGAAGTCGAGGAGCTGGCCAAAACCGAAGAATGGATTAACGATCTGCCAGAGGACTTCGATCCTATGCAGTTCCTTGATGGCACCGAGGATGCGTAACGGCATGGCCGGCGCTGAGATCTCCTCCGACAAACCTCACGTTCCCGTTCTGTTGCGCCCCCTGCTGGCCGCGGTCGCACCTGTGTCCGGCGTCTGGCTGGACGGCACCTTCGGCGCAGGCGGGTACACCCGCGGATTGCTGGAGGCCGGGGCAGACAAGGTCATCGGTGTTGATCGTGATCCGCTGGCTTTTGATATGGCGTCAGAATGGGCGGGCGCCTATGGCGACCGGCTGGTGATGCAGCCCGGTGTGTTTTCTCGTTTGGACGAATATGCGCAGGATCTGGATGGCATTGTGCTGGACCTTGGCGTTTCCTCAATGCAATTGGATCAGGCCGACCGTGGATTTTCCTTCATGAAGGATGGCCCCTTGGACATGCGCATGAGCCAGGAGGGCGAAAGTGCCGCCGATCTGGTCAGCACCGCAACCGAGGCGCAGCTGGCCGACATTCTGTTCCATTATGGTGAAGAACGCGCCAGCCGCAGGATTGCCAAGGCGATTGTCAAAGCGCGCGCGGATGAACCGATCACCACGACCCTGCGTCTGGCCGAGATCATCGAATCCTGCCTGCCACGTCCGAAACCGGGGCAATCCCACCCGGCCACGCGCAGCTTTCAAGGGCTGCGGATCGCCGTGAATGCAGAATATGAAGAACTGTTTCAGGGGTTGATGGCCGCTGAGCGCGCATTGAAGCCTGGCGGGCAACTGGCTGTTGTCACATTCCATTCCATCGAAGACCGGATGGTGAAACGGTTCTTTCAGTCCCGCGCAGGCAAGACGGGGCGTGCGAACCGCTATGCGCCGGAAATTGAACAGGAACAGCCCCAATTCACGTTGAAAACCCGCAAGGCGGTGGGTCCTGACGAACAGGAATTGCGGGAAAACCCGCGTGCACGGTCAGCCAAACTGCGCGTGGCAATACGAACAGAGGCTCCGGCGGGGGAAATCGAATCGCGGGCCATCGGGATGCCGCAACTGGGGGGAAGGGCAAGATGAAGAGTGTTTTGTATGTGTTGACTGCTCTGTCCGTATTCGGCCTTGCCTTGTGGGCCTATCAGGAAAACTACCGAACCCAACAAGTGGTAAAGGAAACGCAGTCTTTGCAGCGCGAGATCGGAATGGCACAGGTGCGGCTGGCCGTTCTGGACGCGGAATGGGCCTATCTGAACCGCCCGGACAGGCTGCGCGAACTGGCCGACCTGAACTTTGAGCGCCTTGGCCTGCTGCCGTTGCGGGCCGAACAGTTCGGACGTGCGGATCAGATCGCCTATGCCGAAGACCCGGACCTGCCTGTGGTTGATCCGATTGAATTGCAGGCCATCACCGATATTCAGGCTTTGGGCGAGGTGCAGATTCCATGACACGCACCCCTCTGCGCCCCCTGGCCCGAATCCTTGATGCCCGCGCCCGGGGCGAAAACCCCAAGGCAATCGAACGTGAGAACATCCGCAAGCGTCACGAAGAGATGAAAGATCGCGCCCGCGCCCGCGCCGAAGGGCGTTTGCTGGTGCTTGGTCTATTCTTCTTCTGCGCTTTTTCAGTCGTTGGTGTCCGCATGGGCATGTTGGCAACCTCAGAAGCACAAGAGCCTCTGGCCAGCGCGCCGGGGGCGGCGATTGCCATGCAGCGCGCCAACATCGTCGATCGCGAAGGGCGCATACTGGCCACCAATCTGGACACTTATTCCGTCTACGCGCAGCCCCCTCTGATGATCGACCCCGGGGCGGCCGCGGACCAGCTGGTCGCGATCTTTCCTGATCTGGACAAAGAGCGGCTGATCAAGGACTTCACCAGCAATCGCAAATTCCTGTGGATCAAGAAACGCATTTCGCCCGAGCAGAAGCAGGCCGTGCATGACATCGGCGATCCGGGCATCCTGTTCGGCCCGCGAGAAATGCGGCTTTACCCCAACGGGCGGCTGGCCGCTCATATTCTGGGCGGGTCCGGTTTTGGGCGTGAAGGCGTCAGCGCCGCCGAAGTGATCGGCGTGGCCGGTGTGGAAAAGCAGTTCGACGACTATCTGCGCGATCCGGCCAATGGCAACAAGCCTCTGCAACTGTCGCTGGACCTGACCATTCAGGCCGCAGTTGAACAGGTTCTCTTTGGCGGCATGAAGATCATGAATGCCAAGGGGGCCTCGGCCGTTCTGATGAACGCGCATACGGGCGAGGTCATTTCAGCTGCTTCGCTACCTTCTTTTGATCCGAATGACCGGCCGCGCCCGCCGACCTCGGGCTTTGACCCCTCGGACAGCCCGCTGTTCAACCGTTATGTGCAAGGCGTGTACGAACTGGGGTCTGTTTTCAAGATTTTCACCGCCGCGCAGGCCGTTGAACTTGGATTGGTGAATTCGAACACCATCATCGATACGTCCGGGCCGATGAAGATCGGCCGCTTTCCCATCGGCGAATTCAACGGCAAGAACTACGGCAAGATCAGCGTGGCGGATGTGATCGTCCACAGCTCGAACCGTGGCACGGGGCGTTTGGCTTTGCAAATCGGGGCCAAACGGCAGCAGGAATTTCTGGACGCGCTTGGCATGTTCGATCCGACCCCTTTCGAGATTGTCGAGGCCAAGGGCGGCGTGCCGCTGAAGCCGAAGAAATGGGGCGAGCTCAGCACCGTGACAATTTCCTATGGCCATGGCCTTTCGACCAGTCCGATGCATCTGGCCGCCGGATATGCGGCGATTGCTAATGGCGGGCATTACGTAAGTCCGACCATCCTGCGCCAGAACGGCTCGCAATACGGGCCTCGTGTCATGTCACAGGACACCGCGCGTCAGGCGCAGAAAATGCTGCGCAAGGTGGTAACGGACGGCACCGCCAGTTTCGCCGAGGTCAAGGGCTATGACGTGGCGGGCAAAACCGGTACGGCCGACAAGCCCAAACCGCGCGGCGGGTATTATGACGACAAGGTCATTGCCACCTTTGCGACGATCTTCCCGGCCTACGACCCGCAATACGTTCTGATCGTCACGTTGGACGAGCCTTCGATCGTGGCCTACGGTGAAAAGCGTCGCACGGCCGGTTGGACTGCGGTGCCTGTTGCCGCCGAACTCATCGGTCGCGTCGCACCGTTGTTGGGGCTACGTCCCCGGCTTGAGCCTGAGGCGGGCGCTGCTATAACGCTGACCTCAAACTAGGCTGTCCGGCAAGAGGTGGGTCATGGGCACAAGGACGAAGAAACTCAGCCAGCTGGCCCTGACCGCAAGAGAGGGCGCGAACCCATATATCACTGGTCTGGCCGTTGACAGCCGCGAGGTGAAAGACGGTTTTCTGTTTGCCGCGCTGTCCGGTTCCCGCGTTCATGGCGGAGAGTTCATCCAGTTTGCCCTGCGCATGGGGGCCGCTGCGATCCTGACCGATGCCAGAGGGGCAGAGATCGCCGAGGCCGAGCTGGCAGCCTCAGACGCAGCGCTGGTCGTGGTGGAAGACCCGCGTCAGGCGCTGGCCGGTGCCGCGGCGCTGTGGTTCGGGGCGCAGCCGCAAACCATCGTGGCCGTCACGGGGACGAACGGCAAAACGTCTGTTTCCACCTTTGTCCAGCAGATCTGGACCGAGCTTGGCCATGCCGCCATCAACCTCGGCACCACCGGGGTCGAGGGCGCCTGGACAGCGCCGCTGGCCCATACCACGCCCGAACCGATCACCTTGCACCGCTGTCTGGCCGAGGCGGCTGAGAACGGCGTGACCCATGCCGCAATGGAGGCGTCGTCCCACGGCCTTGAACAGCGCCGTCTTGATGGCGTTCACCTGACCGCCGCCGGTTTCTCGAACTTCACGCAGGATCATCTGGATTACCACGAAACCTTCGAGGCTTATTTCAACGCAAAGGCCGGTCTGTTCGACCGGGTTTTGCCGCAGGATGGAACAGCTGTCGTCAACCTGAGCGACCCTAAAGGGGCTCAGATCAGGCGGATTGCCGAGGCGCGTGGTCAGTCGGTGCTCACGGTCGGGCTGGGCGATGCCGATCTGTGCCTGATCAACCAACGGTTCGACGCGACGGGGCAAGACCTGCGCTTTGCGTGGCAGGGTCGTGCGTTCCAGACCCGCCTGAATCTGATCGGAGGATTTCAGGCCGAAAACATTCTGCTGGCCTGTGGGCTGGTCATCGCAGCCGGGGACGGCCCCGAACGCGTTTTTGAAACTCTGCCCCACCTGACAACGGTTCGCGGGCGGATGCAACTAGCCGCCACGCGTGACAATGGCGCGACGGTGTTCGTGGACTATGCCCACACGCCTGACGCTGTCGCCACAGCACTCAAGGCGCTGCGCCCGCATGTGATGGGCCGTCTGATTGCCATTGTTGGCGCGGGCGGGGATCGCGACGCCACCAAGCGCCCGTTGATGGGCAAGGCGGCAGCCAACCACGCAGATGTGGTCTTTGTCACTGACGACAACCCGCGCAGCGAAGATCCGGCTGTGATCCGTGCGGCCGTGATGGCAGGCGCTTCAGAGGCCGCCGGCGAAGTCAGCGTGACCGAAGTCGGCGACCGTGCCGAGGCCATATTGCGTGGAATTGATGCGCTGCAACCGGGCGACGCTCTGCTGATTGCCGGAAAGGGCCATGAATCCGGACAGATCGTGGGGGATCAGGTTCTGCCCTTCGACGATGTGGAACAGGCCAGCATTTCCGTGGCAGCACTGGACGGAAGGGTCGCATGACGCTCTGGACAACATCCGATGCGGTTGAAGCGACCGGTGGGAAGGCCACGACCGACTGGGCGGCAAATGGTGTTTCCATCGACACCCGCACCCTTCAGCCCGGCGATCTGTTCGTGGCGCTGAAAGCGACGCGGGACGGGCATGATTTCGTAGCTCAGGCGTTGGAAAAAGGGGCAGGCGCCGCGCTGGTTTCCCGTGTTCCGGACGATGTACCCGTAGGTGCCCCCCTGCTGATCGTCCAAGACGTGCAGGCAGGTCTTGAAGCGTTGGGGCAGGCGGCACGGGCACGAACTGGTGCGCGCGTGGTGGGCGTGACGGGCAGTGTGGGTAAAACGTCGACCAAGGAAATGCTGGCGACAATCCTGGAAGCGCAAGGGAAAACCCACGCCAGCGTCGCCAGTTACAACAACCACTGGGGCGTGCCACTGACCCTTGCGCGGATGCCGCACGACACCGAGTTTGCGGTGATCGAGATCGGCATGAATCATCCGGGTGAAATTGCCCCTCTCGCCAAACAGGCCCGCCCGCATGTGGCGCTGGTTACGACCGTGGCGGCGGTGCATCTGGAAGCCTTCGAGTCGGTGGCCGACATTGCGCATGAAAAAGCGGCGATCTTCGAAGGGCTTGAACCCGGCGGGGCTGCAATCGTCAACGCAGATATCGACCACGCGGACATCTTGCGCCAAACAGCGGTAGAGCAGGGAGCAGGGGTTGTCGATTTTGGCCGGAACGCAGCGGACTACCGGCTAACCGATGCTCGGGCAGAAGCCGACGCAGTGAATGCCGAAGCAAAGGTTGGTGATCACGTGATCCGGTTTGAGGTGAACTCTGCCGGTACGCATTTCGCCATGAACGCTCTTGGCGCACTGGCGGCCTGCGTCGAATTGGGAGTCGATCTGGATCAGGCCATCGCAGGCCTGAATGCGTGGTCGCCCGTCAAGGGGCGCGGGGTACGCGAAAGCTTGCCATTGTCAGGAGGTGGGCGGATCGAACTTTTGGATGACAGCTATAACGCAAACCCGACCTCGATGGAGGCTGCTCTGGATGTATTGGCCGCCTCTGGCGGTATCCGCCGCATTGCGTTTCTGGGTGACATGAAGGAACTGGGCGCCCAGGAAGAGGCCATGCATGCCGCCATGGCAGATATCAAGGCGATGGAGCAGGTGGACCAGGTCCATTGCATAGGGCCGTTGATGCAGGCGATGTACCACGCGCTGCCAGAAAAGAAACGTGGACTCTGGTTCGCAACAAGCGCCGAAATGGCCGAACATCTGCCTGGGTTGATCCGGGATGGCGACACGGTGCTCGCCAAGGGTTCACTCAGCATGGCATTGGCCGTGATTGTTGACGGTCTGCGCAAAATGGGGCAAGGGGGCGCGCTTGATGGGTGAACATGCCCGCGCGCCTCGTGTGAGAAAGGTATTGTCATGCTGTACTGGTTGACCGCTCTGTCGGACGGAGGGGATTTCTGGAACCTCTTCCGGTATATCACCTTCCGCGCAGGCGGTGCCTTCATGACCGCGCTGATCTTTGGGTTCATCTTCGGAAAACCCCTGATCAACGTGCTGCGCAAGAAACAGGGCAAGGGCCAGCCAATCCGTGACGACGGCCCCGAAGGGCATTTTTCCAAGGCAGGCACACCGACGATGGGCGGGTTGCTGATTGTCGGCGCTCTGGTCACGTCAACCCTTGTCTGGGCGCGGTTGGACAACCCTTATGTCTGGATGGTTCTTTTTGTGACCTTGTCATATGCGGCAATCGGTTTCGCGGATGACTACGCCAAGGTTTCAAAACAGAACACCCAAGGGGTTTCGGGACGGATGCGTCTGGCTTTGGGCGTGATCATCGCCGTGCTGGCTTCGCTTTGGGCCACGTTGCACCATCCCGAAGCCTTGCAGAACCAGCTT
This sequence comes from Ruegeria sp. AD91A, assembly GCF_003443535.1. Lineage (GTDB taxonomy): Bacteria > Pseudomonadota > Alphaproteobacteria > Rhodobacterales > Rhodobacteraceae > Ruegeria. The sequence goes on from NZ_CP031946.1 coordinate 329,347, forward strand.
GCGGTTCCAGTGCTCAAGGATACGCTGCTCAATCTGGGAATTTTTTACATCCCGTTTTCGATTGTCGTGATCGTGGGGGCTGCCAACGCGGTGAACCTGACCGATGGTCTGGACGGGCTGGCCATCATGCCGGCGATGATTGCGGCCTCGACTCTGGGCGTGATCGCCTATGCGGTGGGTCGGGTCGACTTTACCGAATATCTCGATGTGCATTACGTCCCGGGCACCGGTGAGATCTTCATCTTCACCTCTGCACTATTCGGCGCGGGGCTTGGGTTCCTGTGGTACAACGCCCCCCCGGCGGCTGTGTTCATGGGCGACACCGGGTCGCTGGCCCTGGGCGGCGCATTGGGCGCCATTGCCGTGGCCACCAAGCACGAGCTGGTTCTGGCCGTGGTCGGTGGTCTGTTCGTGGTCGAAGCGCTGAGCGTGATCATTCAAGTCCTCTACTTCAAACGCACTGGCAAACGGGTCTTCCTGATGGCCCCGATCCATCACCACTACGAGAAAAAAGGCTGGGCCGAGCCGACCATCGTCATCCGCTTCTGGATCATCTCGCTGATCCTGGCGATGATCGGTCTGGCGACGCTGAAGGTGCGGTGAAGTGATCAATTTTCTTGAATACCTACGACCACACATTGAATGGGCTGCCAATTCAATTCAATCACTTGTTGCCGCATTGGTTCTGGCGTGGGGTGTTTGGTACGTGGCTGAGTTGTTTGCAACGGAGAGTAACGCGAAGAGGTGGTTAGCCTTTTTCTCGGCAATAGCGGTGATTTTACCGTTCATTTATTGTTTGTTGTGCAATGCACTCCTGATTTCGCTTCGAGGGCTGAAATATATTTCACAGGATCAAGGCTTCAAAGCTGTTGAGAAGTTGGGTTGGGGTCTGCAGTTGCGGATAATAGCCATAGCCTTAGGAATCGCATTGATCTTGTTGCCCTTTACGGTTGTAACACTCTTTGACGGATACAGGGCCGCGTTGTCGATTTCTTGGGGTATCCTGATTGTCTACACGATCGTTGCTGCTCTGTTAGTATTGTTGTGGAGCAAAAAAGGAACGAAGGTTTGATCCCGGTCAAAGGCTTTTCAGGACAGAAAGTGGCCGTTTTGGGGCTGGGGCGGTCCGGTCTGGCAACCGCGCGCGCGTTGCGTGCGGGCGGGGCGGAACCGGTGTGCTGGGATGACAACCCGGCCACCCGTGAAACCGCCGAAGAAGAAGGCTTCACCTGCACCGACCTGCGCAAGCATGGAGCGTTTGACGACATCGCCTCGCTGATCGTTTCACCGGGCATTCCGCATCTCTATCCCGAACCGAACCCTGTGGTGGCCGCAGCCCTGGAAGCCGGTGTGCCCGTCGACAATGATATCGGTCTGTTCTTCCGCTCTTTCGCAGGGCCGGAATGGCATAACTATGACACCCCGCCTCGGGTGATTGCGGTGACGGGCTCGAACGGCAAATCGACGACTGCCGCTTTGATCCATCATATCCTGACCGAGGCCGGTCGCGAGGGGCAGTTGGCGGGCAACATAGGTCGCGGTGTTCTGGATATCGATCCGGGCGGTGATGGTTCGGTCGTGGTGCTGGAGCTTTCTAGCTATCAGACCGAGCTGGCCCGCGCTCTGACCCCCGATGTGGCGGTATTCACCAATCTGTCGCCCGATCATCTGGACCGACATGGTGGTATGGGTGGCTATTTCGCGGCCAAGCGGCGTCTCTTTGCCGAAGGCGGCCCCGACCGCGCGATCATCAGTGTCGACGAAACCGAAGGCGCGTTTCTGGCGGGGCAACTGGCCGAAGGCCCTGCGGATGACCGGGTGATCCGTGTCTCGGTCGCGCGGAAACTGACCGGGCCGGGCTGGCAGGTTTTTGCGCGCAAAGGGTTCCTGTCGGAATACCGCAAGGGGCGGCAGGCGGGGTCTATCGACCTCCGCGCGATCAAGGGTTTGCCTGGTGCGCATAATCACCAGAATGCTTGCGCGGCCTACGCGGCCTGCCGGTCGCTGGGCCTTGCTCCCCGCGTGATCGAAGACGCGCTGCATTCCTATCCGGGTCTGCCGCATCGCAGCCAGATCATCGCCGAGGCGGATGGGGTCACCTATGTCAACGACTCCAAGGCGACCAATGTCGACAGCGCCCTGAAAGCGCTTATGGCGTTCAAAAAGATCCGATGGATTTGCGGCGGTCTTGAGAAAGAGGGCGGCATATCAGCCCTGAACACGGCGACGGGCGAGGTCATCAAGGCGTATGTGATCGGACGCGAAGCGGCTGGTTTTGCGATGCAGCTCGAGACGGATACGCAGGTCTGTACGACGATGTCTGAAGCCGTTGAGCAGGCCATGGCGGATGCCCGACCTGGCGAGACAGTCCTACTGGCACCGGCTGCTGCCAGTTTCGACCAGTATGACAACTTCGAACAGCGCGGAGAGGATTTTGCAACGCAGGTCAGGCTCAGGCTGACAGAATAGCCATTTGCAATAGACCGCCGGCTGGGCCAAGCTTGGATGCTATCAGCTTGACGCGGCACCACTATTGGTTTTGCTTGCCTACAGACTCAACACGAGGTTATGACTATGCCATTTCGTAGACTTTCTCTGATCCTGCCTGCCATTCTTGTTGCGGGGGCCTGCACCAATACGGGTGCCAACTATCAGCCTATCGTGGACGGCCCGGTCGGTCCGAACTACAACGTGGACCTGCAGCAATGCCAACAACTGGCGGCATCGCAGGGCAGCGTTGATGGCTCTACCGCAGGGAACGCAGCAATTGGCGCAGTGGGTGCCGCGGCCGTTACTGGGATCGTTCAGGACAGCAGCGACAATCTTGGTCGCGCGGCTGTGGCAGGTGCCCTGGTTGGCGCTGGCGCAGATGTCATCAATAAAAACCAGAACAAAGAAGTCGTGGTGCGCAACTGCATGCGTGGGCGCGGGTATAACGTCGTAGGCTAATGCCCGGCGGCAATTGCAATACCTGCGGCATGGCCTGATGACCATGCCCACTGGAAATTGTAGCCGCCCAACCACCCGGTGACATCCACCGCTTCACCAATCGCATAGAGGCCGGGGACATCCCTGGCCTCCATCGTTTTCGAGGACAAGTCATCCGTGTTGATCCCGCCCAAGGTGACTTCGGCGGTGCGATACCCTTCGGTTCCCGACGGCACCAGTTGCCATGCAGACAAGGCCGAGGTCAGCTCGGCCAGTTTCGCGTCTGACTGATCCGCCAGCTTCCCGGACATCGGAATGATCCGGCACAGGTAGTCGACCAGCCGGGCCGGCAGATGCCGCGCCAATTCAGTGGTCAGCGCCTTGCGGCCTGCGCTTTGCCGCTGTGCGCGCAACAGATCAAGCAGGGGCAGATCGGGGATCAGGTTCACCTGGATGGCCTCACCTTCGCGCCAGTATGACGACAATTGCAAAACTGACGGTCCGCTGAGGCCGCGATGGGTGAACAGCAGCGCCTCGTCAAAGCTGGTTCGATCATTCGACAGTCGCACGGGCAGGGAAACGCCGGACAGGTCCCTGAACCGCCCATCCGAGAAGGTAAATGGCACCAATGCAGCGCGTGTTTCGGTCATACGCAGACCGAATTGCCCGGCAATGTCATAGGCCAGCCCGGTCGCGCCCATCTTGGGGATCGATTTTCCGCCCGTTGCCAGCACCAGATTGGTGCAGGTCAGGTGCTGCCGCTGTCCTTCACGTTCAACCTCCAGTGCAAAGCCGCTTTCGGTCTTGCGCAGATCACGCAGAGAGGTTTGAACCCACAGCTCTGCTCCTGCACCGCTCAATTCATCCAGCAACATCCGGATGATCTGTTTCGAAGAGCCATCGCAGAATAGCTGGCCCAGGGTTTTTTCATGCCAGGCGATGTTGTGACGTCCGACCAGATCGATTAATTCCCACTGCGTGTATTTTGCAAGGGCGGATTTGCAGAAATGCGGGTTCTGCGACAGAAAATTGCCCGGCCCCGCATAGATGTTGGTGAAATTGCAGCGCCCACCGCCCGAGATGCGGATTTTCTCGCCGGGTGCCTTGGCGTGATCAATCACCAGCACGCGCCCACCGCAATGGGCCGCACACATCATGCCGGCAGCCCCGGCTCCAAGGATGATCGTGTCGTAGGTCATGTGCTGCGCATGGCGTGGATTAATCGGGATGGCAAGGCCTCATGCCGAAGTAGTGCATGAGACGCACTACCCGCGCATTCCCAGATTTGAGGTCGACCGACATGGCGATTGCCAGATGTTCAGCGCGCTGTCATGCTGCGGCTTTAACGCAAACAGGCTTTGACAAAACAAGCTGGCAAAAGGAATTTCCAATGCAGTTTCCCGAATTTATTTCGTCATTTCCAAAACTGGATGTGCCTTTTCCTGAAGACGTGGTGCAAACGGCCGTCATTCGATCAGATGCAGGGCTGGTCGCTTTCTTCACTTTCCTCAAGGACATGGAGCTTCCCCTGCATTCGCATGGTGCCCAATGGGGGACAGTAGTCGAGGGGGAAATTGAACTCACTATCGGTGGCCAGACCCGCACGTACCGCCCCGGCGACAGCTACTCGATCCCAAGCGGTGTGGAGCACGGAGGGATCATCAAGGCGGGGTCTCGTGTCATCGATGTGTTTGAAGAGCCCGACCGATATCCGATCAAAGGTTAGCGCAATGAGCAACGCCTTGTAGGTTTAATCACACGCCGCTCCACCAAGTGGCGCGGCTAACACTGCAATTTCCTAGGTCAGCCAGATGCAGAAGGGGGACACCTTGGGCATGGCAGGTTGATTTCTGCCTTATTGCTTCATTCTGCTAGCCCAAAAACAAAAATCCCTGTAATGTCACAAGCAGACCCCGAAAACGGGGCGTTGACGAGGCAGAGAGTGGCGGTATCTCATGACTGAGATGGTGTATGGCGCGGTCCAGGACCAGCGCGGCGAACCGATTCTACCGAAATGGTGGCGTACAATCGATCGCTGGACGATGTCCTGCGTTCTGATCCTGTTTGCCATCGGTCTGTTGCTGGGGCTGGCTTCTTCGCCACCGCTGGCCGGGCGAAACGGGTTCGATCCGTTCCATTATGTCGAACGTCAGGCCATCTTCGGCGGATTGGCGCTGATTGCGATGCTGCTGACCTCGATGATGTCGCCGACGCTGGTGCGGCGGCTGGCAGTGCTGGGCTTCCTGGGGGCATTCGTGGCGCTGGTTTTCCTACCCGTGTTCGGAACTGATTTTGGCAAGGGCGCGGTGCGCTGGTACTCGCTGGGGTTTGCCTCGCTTCAGCCGTCCGAGTTTCTTAAACCCGGCTTCATCGTCGTCGCTGCATGGCTGCTGGCTGCCTCACAAGAGATAAACGGCCCGCCGGGGCGGATCTGGTCGTTTGCCCTTTGCATGGCGATAGTCGGCATGCTGGTGATGCAGCCTGATTTCGGCCAGGCCTGCCTGATCCTGTTCGGCTGGGGGGTGATGTACTTTGTCGCCGGGGCGCCGATGCTGCTGCTGGTCGGAATGGCCGGGTTTGTTGTCCTGGGTGGTATGTTTGCCTATTCTAATTCTGAACATTTTGCCCGTCGTATCGATGGCTTCCTGAATCAAGAGGTCGATCCGACCACGCAGTTGGGCTATGCCACCAACGCCATTCGTGAAGGTGGTTTGTTCGGTGTCGGGGTGGGTGAGGGGCAGGTGAAATGGTCTCTGCCGGACGCGCATACCGATTTCATCATTGCCGTCGCGGCCGAGGAATACGGCCTGATCCTGGTACTCATCATCATCGCGCTTTATTCGTTGATCGTGGTACGCTCGCTGCTGCGCCTGATGCGGGAACGCGACATGTTCATCCGTCTGGCGGGCACCGGTCTGGCGTGCATGTTCGGCGTGCAGGCGATGATCAACATGGGTGTTGCGGTACGTCTGCTGCCCGCGAAGGGTATGACGCTGCCTTTTGTCAGCTATGGCGGCTCATCGCTGATTGCAGGCGGTATTGCGGTCGGCATGCTGCTGGCCTTTACCCGAAACCGCCCACAGGGCGAACTTGGCGATATTCTACGCGGACGAGGATAATGGGGACTCCATACCTGTTGATTGCGGCTGGTGGGACCGGGGGGCACATGTTCCCCGCTCAGGCGCTGGCCGAGGCGATGCTGAACAAGGGCTGGCGAGTGCGCCTGTCTACCGACCCGCGCGGCGCCCGCTATACCGGAGGTTTCCCGCATTCGACCGAGATTGTCGAGGCGTCTTCATCCACTTTCGCGCGTGGCGGCCTGGTGGCCAAGGCTATGGCCGGTCCCAAGATCGCGGGCGGCGTCGCCAGCACGATGTTCCAGATGATGCGGGACAAGCCCGATGTTGTTGTGGGCTTCGGCGGGTATCCTTCGATCCCGGCGCTGAGCGCAGCGACCATGCTTAAAATCCCCCGCATGATCCACGAACAGAACGGAGTGTTGGGGCGTGTGAACCAGTTGTTCGCCACCCGCGTCGCGCAGGTGGCCTGCGGTGTCTGGCCCACGGACCTGCCCGAAGGCGCACATGGCATCCACACTGGCAACCCGGTCCGGGCTGCCGTTCTGGACCGCGCCGCAGCCGGTTACATTCCGCCCGGTGATTACCCGATGTCGGTCCTTGTCATGGGCGGGTCGCAAGGCGCCCGCATCCTCAGCGATGTTGTGCCCGGAGCCATCGCCGAACTGCCCGAAGACATCCGCAATCACATCCGCGTCTCGCATCAGGCGCGGGACGAGGACGGCGAGCGCGTCACAGCCTTCTACAACGACCACGGCATTCGCGCCGATGTGCAGCCCTTCTTCGATGATGTCCCCCGTCGCATGTCGGATGCCCAGCTGGTGATCTCACGTTCGGGCGCGTCCAGCGTTGCCGATATCTCGGTCATCGGGCGCCCGTCGATCCTGATCCCCTTTGCCGCAGCCGCCGGAGATCATCAGACGGCCAACGCACGTGGGTTGGTACAGGCGGGCGGGGCCATCATGATCCCGGAAAAGGCACTTGACGTTCCTGCGTTGACACAGCAAATCACCACGGTTCTCACGAACCCTGAAGCCGCACAGAAAATGGCCCACGCCGCCTTGTCTGTCGGGGCACCCGACGCCACCGAGCGTCTGGCTGCCCTCGTCGAGCAATTGGCGCAGAAGGAGACCACATGAACCCAGCAACCAAACTTCCGCAGGACGTGGGGCCGATTCACTTTGTGGGGATCGGCGGGATCGGGATGTCAGGTATCGCCGAGGTGCTGCTCAATCTGGGTTACCGGGTGCAGGGCTCGGACCTCAAGGCATCGAAAATCACCGACCGGCTGGCAAGTCTGGGGGCCGAGATCTTTGTCGGTCAACGTGCTGAGAACCTTGAAAATGCTGCGGTTGTAGTTGTTTCGACCGCGATCAAACCGGGCAATCCGGAACTGGACGAAGCCCGGGCGCAGGGCCTGCCTGTTGTCCGCAGGGCTGACATGTTGGCCGAACTGATGCGCTTGCGCTCGAATATTGCCATCGCGGGGACTCATGGCAAGACGACCACGACCACCATGATGGCAGAACTGATGGTGGCGGGGGATTTCGACCCGACTGTGATCAATGGCGGCATCATCCATGCCTATGGCTCGAATGCCCGTATGGGACAGGGCGAATGGATGGTCGTCGAAGCGGATGAATCCGACGGCTCGTTCAACCGCCTGCCCGCGACCATCGCCATCGTCACCAATATCGACCCCGAGCATATGGAGCATTGGGGCGATTTCGACAAATTGCGCGACGGCTTCCATGAATTCGTATCGAACCTGCCTTTCTATGGCCTGGCCGTCTGTTGCACGGATCACGCCGAGGTTCAGACGCTTGTCGGGCGTATCACCGACCGTCGAGTGCGCACTTATGGCTTCAACGCGCAGGCCGACGTGCGGGCCGAGAACCTGACCTACAAAGTCGGCGTTGCGCATTTTGATATCCATCTGCAATACGAAGACAAGGTGATCGAAGGCTGCACCCTGCCGATGCCCGGAGACCATAATGTCTCGAACGCGCTGTCCGCCGTGGCCGTTGCCCGCCATCTGGGCATGAAAGCCTCGGAAATCCGCGAAGCGCTGGCCAATTTTGGTGGCGTCAACCGCCGCTTCACCAAGGTCGGAGAAGTCGACGGCGTCACCATCATCGACGACTACGGCCACCACCCGGTCGAAATTGCGGCTGTTCTGAAAGCCGCGCGTCAGGCGACCGAAGGCCGCGTGATCGCTGTGCACCAACCGCATCGCTATTCGCGCCTGTCCAACCTGTTCGACGATTTCTGCACCTGTTTCAACGACGCCGATGTCGTGGCCATTGCCGACATTTTTGCCGCCGGCGAAGACCCGATCGAAGGCGCATCGCGTGATGATCTGGTACAGGGCCTGATCCGTCACGGTCACCGTCACGCCCGCGCGCTGCTGGACGAAAACGATCTTGAACGACTTGTGCTGGAACAGGCCCGTCCTGGCGATATGGTGGTCTGTCTCGGGGCCGGCACGATCAGCGCCTGGGCCAATGCTCTGCCCGAGAGATTGCAACGAAAACAAGCTGTTTGACGTCCCTTCTGTTTGGCGCACAACCTGAAAGTGTGGTAACCTGCCCGCAACTGTCGCATATCCTCGGAGGGGACAAGTGGACTATTCGATGATCCTTGCCGCCCTCTGGGTGATCTGTGCCACGATCGTGGCGTTCTTACCGATGCGCCTGCAGTTCCCGCCGGGTGTGACCCTGCTGATCTGTGCTCCGGTTCTGATCGTCTGGCTGGGTTATGACCACGGTTGGTTCTGGTCCGTTTTTGCCTTTGGCGGTTTCGTTTCGATGTTCCGCAACCCCATCCGGTTCTATTGGCGGAAATGGGTGCGAGGGGAGGTTATGGAGTGAACTGGTCCATCGCCCTTGCCGGTCTGTGGGGCGTTTCCGCGAATCTGCTGGCAATGATCCCCAGCAAAGACAACCACTGGACGCGCGCCTATATCCTGATCGCCGTGGGCATTCCGATTCTGGGGTATGTCACCTATCAAAACGGACCGTGGATCGGCTTGCTGGTGCTGGCCATGGGGATGTCCGTGCTGCGCTGGCCTGTCATTTATCTGACCCGTTGGACAAAGACGAAGATGCAGGGCATGAAGGCGGCTGACGAATAACCGGCCAGTTTCAGGAGGTCCGCCATGGCGTCGGTCGCTACATTTGCCTATCTGCCAATTCTGTCTTTTCTGCTTGGTGCCGCGGCCGGTTTCACCGCGGGCCGCTGGCTGGGCCTGCGCGGCTTGTTATGGCTGATCGGTCTGGCCTCGGCCGTCGGCTTGGCGTTGATCGTCGTGCTGGCCGGAATTGGCACTGGTGAAGAAGAACAGGCGTTCGGCCCGCTGGTCTGGCTGACCGCCGGCGTTCTTCCCTTTCTGTTCGCCACGATCATGGGGGGTGTGGGCGGACGCAGCCTGGCGGTGCGCGTAGACATATGACAACGCTTCCCGCTCCCAAAGGTCGCCTGTCTCGGGCGCGTCCTCTCTCTGACCTCACGTGGCTTCGTGTTGGCGGTCCGGCTGATTACCTGTTCCAGCCTGCCGATGTCGAAGACCTGCAAGCGTTCCTGCGGGAACTGCCCGCAGAAACCCCGATCTTTCCGATCGGTGTCGGTTCGAACCTGATTGTTCGGGATGGGGGTCTACGGGCCGTTGTGGTCCGGTTGGGGCGCGGATTCAATACGATCTCGGTTGACGGCAATACGGTTACGGCAGGGGCTGCGGCGCTGGATGCGCATGTGGCACGCAAGGCGGCGGACGCCGGTGTCGACCTGACCTTTCTGCGCACCATTCCGGGATCCGTCGGCGGTGCGGTGCGCATGAATGCAGGGTGTTATGGCAGTTACACGGCGGATGTGTTGCGTAAGGCCATCATTGTCACCCGGCAAGGGGACCTTGTGGACCTGACACCCGAAGACTTGAATTTTCGCTATCGCCAGACGGACCTGCCGGAAGGTGCAGTGCTGATTTCGGCTGTGTTCGAGGCCCCTTCAGGCAATCCCGAAGATCTCCATACCCGTATGGAGGCGCAGTTGAAAAAACGCGACGAAACCCAGCCCACCAAGGATCGCAGCGCGGGGTCGACCTTTCGCAATCCGGCCGGGTTTTCCTCGACCGGGCAGGCGGATGATGTGCATGATCTCAAGGCGTGGAAGGTGATCGATGACGCGGGCATGCGCGGCGCGACGCTTGGCGGTGCGCAGATGAGCCCGAAACACTCGAATTTCCTGATCAACACCGGCTCGGCCACCGCTGCCGACCTCGAAGGCCTTGGCGAAGAGGTGCGAAAAAAGGTTTACGAAACAAGCGGCATCACGCTAGAGTGGGAAATCATGCGGGTCGGAGATCCGCTGAAAGAATAAAGCCCGGACCGTCAGACCAAAACAGGCAAATTCAGGCGACGGATCAAAGGCATAAACGCAGTACGGACCACCATATAAGGTCCGGGGACATTGAGGCGCACGTTGGGTATGTCGAGCAGGACAAACCCCAAAGTGGCGGTATTGATGGGTGGCCCCTCGGCGGAACGCGAGGTGTCTCTCAGCTCTGGGCGCGAATGCGCAGCCGCCCTTGTGGGAGAAGACTTTGAGGTGGTCGAACTGGACGCAGGTCCCGACCTCTGCGCGCGCCTTGCGAACATCAAGCCAGATGTGGTTTTCAATGCCCTGCACGGCCGCTGGGGTGAAGATGGCTGTGTGCAGGGCCTGCTGGAATGGATGCGCATTCCCTACACACATTCCGGCGTGTTGGCCTCGGCCCTGGCAATGGACAAGCAACGCAGCAAGGACGTCTATCAGGCCGAAGGTCTGCCTGTCGTTCCAAGTGTGATCGTTCCAAGGCTTGAGGTGATCGAAGCCCACGTGATGGAGCCGCCCTATGTGGCCAAGCCAAACAACGAAGGCTCCAGCGTTGGGATTTACATCGTCCACGAAAATGCCAATGGCCCGCCGCAGCTGTCCGAAGACATGCCCGATCAGATCATGGTCGAGAAATATGTTGCGGGGCGTGAACTGACCGTAACGGTGATGGGCGACCGCGCCCTGACCGTGACCGAGATCATGACCGATGGTGGTTGGTATGACTATGATGCCAAGTACAAACCGGGCGGATCATGGCACGTTCTGCCTGCCGATGTGCCACCGGACATCTTTGATCGCTGCATGGATTACGCCCTGCGCGCGCATGTTGCCTTGGGGTGCAGGGGCGTCAGCCGCACCGATTTCCGCTGGGATGACGGCATGGGCGCCGATGGGCTGTTCCTGCTTGAGACCAACACCCAGCCCGGCATGACGCCGACATCTCTGGCCCCGGAACAGGCCGCCCACCTGGACATGACATTCGGCCAGCTTTGCGCCTGGATGGTGGAGGACGCCTCATGCGACCGCTGACCGCCAGACGCGCGTTGGAAATCCATCGAACCAAACCCGTTGCAGGCCCGGATGCGGATTTTGCATCGGCAGACACTGAACAGCGCGATGGTCAACCGCTTCTGCGTCTGCGTGGCGCGCGGGTGTTTTTCCGCGCGGCCCGTCGCAGCGACCCGGCGCCGTCGCGCCTCAGCTACCGGCTCCAGCGCTGGATGCTGACACCTGGCATTCGCCTTGGTGTCAAGGTCGGCCTGCCGATCTGCGCCATTGCTGCAACTGTCGGCATCTTCTTTGCCTCGCAGGACCGTCGCGACGCACTTGCCGCTTATATCGCCGATGTGCGCACTTCGATTCAGGAGCGCCCCGAATTCATGGTCAACCTGATGGCCATCGATGGGGCGGGAACCGGCCTGTCCGAGGACATCCGCGCAATTGTGCCGCTGGATTTCCCGATCAGTTCCTGGGATCTGGATGTGGAACAGATCCGCGACACGATCACCGGGCTGGACCCGGTAAAATCCGCAACCGTCAGAATCCGCCCCGGAGGCATCCTGCAAGTCAATGTCGTCGAGCGTCAGCCAGTAATTGTCTGGCGAACGCATGGCGGGCTCGAGCTTCTCGATGAGACAGGCGCGCATGTCAAGGAAGCCACTTCTCGCAAGGACCACGCTGATCTGCCGCTGATCGCGGGGGCGGGCGCCAGCGATCATGTGGGTGAAGCGCTGGAGCTTCTTCAGACCTCGCGCAGCCTGGGCAATCGCGTGCGCGGTCTGGTGCGCGTGGGAGAGCGGCGCTGGGATCTGGTGCTGGACCGTGGTCAGCGCATCATGCTGCCGACCGAACGTCCTGTGCGCGCGCTGGAACGCGTGCTTGCCGTGAACGAGGTGCAGGACCTTCTGGAACGTGACGTGGCCGTGGTCGACATGCGCCTCGGGCAGCGTCCAACCATCCGAATGACCAAAGCCGCCAGCGACGACTGGTGGAACACAAAAGTGACAGTGAGTAACGGGCAGTAACGACCATGATGACCGATCTTTATCAGTCCCAACGCGCCATGCGTCAGATGCGGCGGCAGGCTTTGCAACGCGGTGTGATTGCGATTCTGGATGTGGGCAGTTCGAAAATCGCCTGCCTAGTGCTGCGCTTTGACGGAACTGGTCGGCTGAGCGAGGACAACACCATCGGCTCCATGGCGGGTCAGACGGGCTTTCGCGTCATCGGCGCCGCGACCACCCGGTCGCGGGGTGTCCAGTTCGGCGAAGTTACCGCCATGCAGGAAACCGAACGTGCCATCCGAACCGCGCTTCAGGCCGCACAGAAGATGGCCGATATCCGCGTCGACCATGTGATCGCATGTTTCTCGGGCGCGAACCCGCGCTCTTACGGGTTGGATGCACAAGTCGACCTAGACGGTCAGATCGTGACCGAGGCCGAAGTGGGTCGCGTTCTGAACGCCTGCGACGTGCCGGATTATGGCGACGGGCGCGAAGTGCTGCACGCTCAACCGGTGAATTTCGCGCTCGACAACCGCTCGGGCCTGATCGACCCGCGCGGGCAGATGGGCCAGAGCCTTGCAGTCGACATGCATATGCTGACCGTGGATTCGACAGCGATCCAGAATATCGTGCGCTGTATCAAGCGCTGCGATCTTGAACTCGCAGGTATTGCCAACTCGGCCTATGTTTCGGGCATCTCGGCGCTGGTTGAAGACGAGCAGGAACTGGGCGCGGCCTGTATCGACATGGGTGGCGGCACCACGAGCGTATCGATCTTCATGAAGAAGCACATGATTTATGCCGATTGCGTGCGCATGGGTGGCGATCACGTGACCGCCGATATCTCGATGGGTCTGGGTGTGCCTGCCGCCGTGGCGGAACGGATAAAGACATTCAATGGTGGCGTTCATGCCACCGGGGCCGACGACAGGGATATGATTGATATCGGTGGTGACACCGGTGACTGGGAACACGACCGCCGCACCGTCAGCCGTGCCGAGCTGATCGGTATCATGCGCCCGCGTGTCGAGGAAATTCTTGAAGAGGTTCGCGTGCGGCTGGACGCCGCCGGGTTTGAACACATGCCAAGCCAGCAGATCGTGCTGACCGGCGGTGGCAGCCAGATCATGGGGCTGGACGGGCTTGCCACCCGCATTCTGGGCCAGCGCGTGCGCCTGGGCCGCCCCTTGCGCGTGCATGGCCTGCCGCAGTCAGCCACCGGGCCCGGGTTCTCGTCCGCTGTCGGCCTCAGTCTGTTTGCGGCCCATCCTCAGGACGAATGGTGGGATTTTGAAATCCCGGTCGACACCTACGCCGCGCGCCCGTTCAAGCGCGCCGTGCGGTGGTTCCGTGACAATTGGTAAGCACCTGCGCGGGTGTGCACTGGGCGCGGCCTTGCTGCCCGGCGCGGTCTCGGCCCAGACCATAATTACGCCCGAGGCGTTTCTAGATGCGGCTGTCGGCAAAACCCTCACGTTCTACGAAATTCGCAGCGGCGGTCTGGTCGGAACAGAACAGTTCCTGAACCGAAGTGTCTCGGTCTGGCGCGAAGAGGGGCAGGGCTGTGTCTACGGGCAGATCACAACGCCTAACGGTCAGATATGCTTTCTTTACGACAATGACCCGGACGGCATTCCGGTCTGTTGGTGGCCATTTTTGCACGAAGGCCGGCTGATGGTGCGACTTGCCTCTTTCGCCGAGGGGGAAATACAGGAAGTGCGCACCATGACCGAGCGCGGCCTGAACTGCCCAGGTGCTCCGCTCAGCTAAAGAAACCGGTTGCAGCAATTCAATTTATCCCTCAAGATATCCTCAAGGCCCGGCAGAGGCCTCGCGGCAGGACCTGAGCAGTTTTCCGCAATGTAAATGACAATGGATCAGAGCGCGATGAACGAATGAGTCCTCGCGTTCATGTCGGTTGTCTTGTGATGGTCGCCGTTGTTTCCGCTATATCTGGCATGTCCTGCGAAATGCCGCCGGTTTCTGCCTTATTTCCTCCATATTTTGTGGGAAAACGCGATTTTTGACGTGACCTTTTGGCATCAGGCCGCTAGAATCGGACAAGGATAGGTAAGAAAAACACCGCTTTGGCGGGACATAAATACAGGCGGACAGAGCATGACATTGAATCTTTCGATGCCCGGGCACGACGAACTGAAGCCTCGGATTACAGTATTTGGCGTTGGCGGTGCAGGCGGGAACGCTGTCAATAACATGATTGAGAAACAGTTGGACGGCGTTGATTTTGTGGTCGCCAACACCGACGCGCAGGCGCTGCAACAAAGTCAGTCCTCGGCACGTGTGCAATTGGGTGTTAAAGTCACCGAAGGTCTGGGGGCAGGGGCCCGTCCGACCGTCGGTGCTGCCGCCGCCGAAGAAAGCATCGAACAGATCGTTGACCACCTTGCCGGCGCGCATATGTGCTTCATCACCGCTGGTATGGGCGGCGGTACCGGCACGGGCGCTGCTCCGATCATTGCGCAGGCCGCTCGTGAGCTGGGTGTTCTGACCGTCGGTGTTGTCACTAAACCCTTCCAGTTCGAAGGCGCCAAGCGGATGCGTCAGGCCGAAGACGGCGTTGAGGCATTGCAGCAGGTTGTCGACACGCTGATCATCATCCCGAACCAGAACCTGTTCCGTCTGGCCAATGAAAAGACCACCTTCACCGAGGCGTTTTCGATGGCCGATGACGTTCTGTATCAGGGCGTCAAGGGTGTGACCGACCTGATGGTGCGCCCTGGCCTGATCAACCTCGACTTTGCGGACGTTCGTGCGGTGATGGACGAGATGGGCAAGGCAATGATGGGCACCGGCGAAGCAACCGGCGAAGACCGCGCCGTCCAGGCGGCGGAAAAGGCCATTGCAAACCCGCTGCTGGACGAAATCAGCCTCAAGGGTGCCAAGGGCGTGCTGATCAACATCACCGGTTCACACGACCTGACCCTGTTCGAGCTCGACGAAGCCGCCAACCGCATCCGCGAGGAAGTGGACCCAGAGGCCAATATCATCGTTGGCTCGACGTTGGATACGGCCATGGAGGGCGGAATGCGTGTATCGGTTGTTGCAACCGGTATCGACGCCAGCGAAAAAACGACGGAAGTCCCTGTGGCTCGCCGCTCGATGTCAGAACCACTGACCCGCACGGTTTCGGCCGAAGATCATTTTCAGGAAGAAGCACCGGTTGCTGCGGAGGTGGCAGAGCCTGCCCCGCAGCGGGAAGAAAACCGCGAGCCTTCGCTGTTTGAAACCGCTGAAGAACCGGCGCAACCGCAATTCCAGCCGCGCGACGAGCGTGAAGATGACAGCCTGCCGCCGCCGGCCTACCAGCCGCGTGTTGCCGAATTCGAGCCGCAACCCGAGCATATTGAGCCAGCGCCCGAGGCATTTGTGGCACCGCGCGGACATGCCGCCGGCACCCCGTCGCCCGAAGCACTGCAGCGTTTGCAGGCTGCTGTTCAGAAGGTTCCGTCAGCGCCGCAGCACCCAGCGGCGCCCCGACAATCCGATCCGGTTTCGCAGTCGGAACCCGAGGAGCGCTCGCGTTTTGGCTTCAATCGTCTGATCGATCGGATGACTGGCCATGCGTCTGATACGCCGGCACAATCGCCCCGGCAGCAACCCGTTTTGCGGCAGTCCGAGGCTACGGCGCCAATTCAGGAAGAGGTTGATCCGGATCAGGAGCGTATCGAAATTCCGGCCTTCCTGCGCCGTCAAGCCAACTGATCGCGGTAACAAAATCCACTCAAGGGGCTGCCATTTGGCAGCCCTTAATCTTTTATTAACAGCATCTTGCAGGCATGTAAGCAGGGTTTTGCCGATCTGTCACATACATGTTTCAATCGGTTGCAAAGAGTGAGTTGAGCCTTGACGCGGGCTTCCTTAACTGAGTGTCCAACACAGTCCAAGCAGGCTGGACACCACTCACCGAGGCCCATTTTGCAACATACGCTCAAATCTCCGGTCACGTTTACAGGCGTCGGGCTGCACAGTGGCAAGCCGGCGACCATGGTTCTGAAACCGGCGGCAGTTGGTCACGGGATCTGGTTCAAGCGGACGGATATTCAACTGGGCGATGCGATGATCCCGGCGCTCTACCATGTGGTCGAACGGACCCCGCTTTGTACGCGACTGGTGAATGATGCGGGTGTTTCGGTTTCCACGGTCGAACATATCATGGCTGCTCTGGCTGGTTGTGGCGTGCACAACGCGCTTATCGAGATCGACGGTCCCGAAGTTCCGATCATGGACGGCTCCTCGATTGAATTTGTGCGTGGCATCATGGCCAGGGGCGTGCGCCGTCAGGCCAGCCCGGTATTGGCCTATGAGGTATTGAAGACTGTCACCGCATCACGCGAAGGTGCCAGCGCCAGCATTGCACCCGCTGACGGGCTGATCATCGACTTCCACATCGATTTCGAAGACAGTGCCATCGGCAGCCAGAGCAAGACGCTGGACATGCGCAACGGTTCGTTCGCGCGCGAACTCAGCGATTGTCGCACGTTCTGCCGTCGCACAGATGTCGAGGCGATGCGCGAAAACGGGTTGGCTTTGGGTGGCACGCTTGAAAACGCCGTGGTCGTTCAGGGCGTCGAAGTTCTGACACCGGGCGGTTTCCGCCGCGTGGACGAGGCCGTGCGCCACAAGATGCTGGATGCGCTGGGTGATCTCTATCTGGCTGGTGGGCCGATTTTGGGTCACTTCACCGGAAACAAGTCGGGTCATTCGCTGACCAACACACTGCTGCGCAATCTGTTTGAAACGCCGGGTGCGGTGCGCCCGGTACTGTGTACGCCGGAACAGGCCGCGCGCCTGCCGGGGCAGGGGTTGGTCGTGCACGAAATTCCCGAAGTGGCCTGATCAGACCAACTCTGACGACATTTGCGCCAGAAGTCGCATAAGGCGTTTTGCACCGGAATTTTATGTGCTAGACCATGGCTCAAATCGGGGCAAACCCCATTAAGCAAGACGACAAGGATGGGCGGTATGGTTGGCAGCAAAGCGGCAGTCAGATTCGCGGGTGCGATTCTTCTGGCAGCAGTTTTGACGGCATGCGGCAACGGCGGCGGCCTATTTAGTCGCAAGGGCGCTGACCGTGATCAGAACCTGGAAGGGTTTACGCCGGAACAGATATATACCCGTGGTGAATACGAACTGTCGCAGAATCGGTCGGACGATGCGGCGTGGTATTTTTCGGAAGTCGAACGTCTGTATCCGTATTCCGACTGGGCCAAGCGTGCGCTGATCATGCAGGCGTTTTCGTTCCATTCGGACCAGAATTACGAAGAAAGCCGCGCGGCGGCTCAACGCTATATCGACTTCTATCCGACGGATGAAGATGCGGCTTATGCGCAGTATCTGCTGGCACTCAGCTATTATGACCAGATTGACGAAGTCGGGCGGGATCAGGGCCTGACCTTCCAGGCGCTGCAATCTTTGCGGACCGTGATCGAGGTTTATCCAGACAGCGAATACGCCACATCTGCGGTTCTGAAATTCGATCTGGCTTTCGACCATCTGGCGGGCAAGGAAATGGAGATCGGGCGCTATTACCTGCGTCAGGATCACTATATCGCAGCCATCAACCGGTTCCGTGTTGTGGTCGAAGACTTTCAGACCACCTCCCATACCGCCGAAGCGTTGTATCGTCTGGTCGAGGCCTATCTGTCGCTTGGCCTGCTGGACGAAGCGCAGACTGCCGGCGCCATTCTTGGCTACAACTACCAATCCACGGAATGGTATGACGATGCGTATAAGCTGTTGACATCTCGCGGGCTTGATCTCAAGAGCCGTGGCAACAATTGGCTTAGCACGGTCTATCGTCAGACCATCAAAGGTGAATGGTTGTAATCGCGATGGCCTCGGGTCCGGGACGCTGAAGACCTCATGCTGCGCACCCTAGATATCCGCGACATGCTGATCATCGACCGGCTGGAACTCTGCTTTCAGCCGGGCCTGAACGCCTTGACCGGCGAAACCGGTGCGGGCAAATCGATTTTGTTGGATTCACTGGGTTTCGTACTTGGCTGGCGTGGTCGGGCTGAACTGGTGCGGCAGGGTGCCGCGCAGGGCGAGGTCGTTGCCGAGTTCGAACTTTCTGCCGATCATCCCGCACATGCGGTATTGGCCGAAGCTGGCCTGCCGGGTGGCGAAGAACTGATCCTGCGCCGGGTAAATACTGCCGAGGGGCGCAAGACCGCCTGGGTCAATGATCGCCGGTGCTCGGGTGAGGTGCTGCGGGCGCTGTCCGAGACCCTGATCGAACTGCATGGTCAGCATGATGATCGTGGTTTGTTGAACCCACGTGGTCATCGGGCGATGCTGGACGAATTTGCCCAGGTCTCGGAGCCGCTGTCAAACGTGCGAACGGCCTGGGCCGCGATGTCCCGTACCCGAAGAATGCTGGCCGAGACCGAGGCCGCTCTGGCTGCCGTCCGCAGCGAGGAAGAATTCCTGCGCCACGCGGTCGCCGAGCTTGACCAGCTTGATCCACAACCCGGTGAGGATGCCGAACTGGATTCCCGTCGCCGCATGATGCAAGGGGCCGAGCGGATTCGCGACGATGTTGCGCGTGCTTTTGCCCTGTTGTCCGGGGACGGGGCGGAAGGGGCCATGTCCGACGCCATCCGCTGGCTGGAAGGCGTCTCGGACAACGCGGCCGGCCAGCTGGAAGAACCGATTGCAGCGCTCGGGCGCGCAATGATCGAGTTGGGCGAGGCGCAGGACGGTGTGAATGCCTGCCTTCAGGCGCTGGACTTCAATCCGGCAGAATTGGAACAGGCCGAAGAACGCCTGTTTGCCATCCGTGCGCAGGCCCGAAAGCATGACGTGGCCCCGGATGATCTGGGTTCGTTTGCCGACACACTGCGTGACCGGTTGAACCGGTTGGAGGCAGGAGATGCCGACCTGGCCGACAGACGTGCGGCCGTGAACGCGGCGCAACAGGCCTATGATGCTGCCGCAGCCGAACTAAGCGCCGCGCGCAAGGCCGCCGCCGGGCAGCTTGACGCGGCCGTCATGGCGGAACTGGCCCCGCTCAAGATGGAACGTGCTGTGTTCCAGACCGAAATCACCCCGGCTGAACCCGGCCCCGAGGGCACCGACGCGGTGGCTTTCACCGTGGCCACCAACCCCGGTGCACCGGCGGGGCCGTTGAACAAGATCGCTTCGGGGGGTGAGCTCAGCCGCTTCCTGCTGGCCCTCAAGGTCTGCCTGTCTGGCGACGACAGCGCCCGGACGATGATCTTTGACGAGATTGATCGCGGTGTCGGTGGGGCAACCGCCGACGCGGTCGGACGCAGGCTGGCGTCATTGGCGCAGGGCGGGCAGGTTCTGGTTGTCACACACTCTCCGCAAGTTGCCGCACGGGCAGCGCATCACTGGCGGGTGCAGAAACAGGTCGCGAATGGGCAAACCCTGTCCACGGTTGTCCCCCTGGCCGAATCGGATCGGGTGGACGAAATCGCCCGCATGGTGGCGGGCGATACCATTACCGAAGAAGCTCGTGCCGCAGCACGGGCTCTGTTGCAGGCCTGATGGGGCGGTGGCGTGATTTGGTGCTCACACTGTCGCTATCTCACTTTTATATGGACGCCCCGTGGCTTACTAAGGGTTAAGTGATGATCCCTGAGGGCCAATGACCCAATCGACCCGCACCGTTCTGCGCAACCAGTTCAATCAGGCTCTGGCCGCGATCAAGGATGCGTGGCGGGTGATGCTGCGCCGGGGGCCAAGCCAGATCCAGTTCTGGTTCATCGCACTGGCCATCGGGATCGCAGCGGGTTTCATGGCGCTCGGCTTCCGTAAGGCCATCCGTGCGTTGCAGGCCTATCTTTACGACACCGATGACATACTGCTGCTGCACAGCCACGCCGAGAAACTGCCTTGGTTCATGGTTCTGATCATTCCCATCATCGGCGGTTTGATCGTCGGCGTGATCCTGAACTGGTTCACCAATGACGGGCGCGTGAGGTCGGTTGCCGATGTGATTGAAGGTTCGGCCATCACTGACGGGCGGGTCGAGGTCAAGGCCGGCATCGCGTCGTTTTTTGCCTCGCTGATCACTCTCAGTTCGGGCGGGTCAACGGGGCGCGAGGGCCCGGTGGTGCATATGGCCGGGGTCATCTCCACATGGGTCAGCAACCGAATTCACGCGGATGGGATCACGGGCCGTGACCTGCTGGGTTGCGCCGTTGCTGCGGCCGTGTCGGCCAGCTTCAACGCCCCCATCGCCGGGGCATTGTTCGCGCTCGAGGTCGTGCTGCGCCATTTCGCCGTTCACGCCTTTGCACCAATCGTCATCGCCTCGGTCGCGGGAACGGTGATCAACCGGCTGGAATATGGCGACGTGACCGAGTTCACTCTCGAGACGCCGGGATCGCTGCAATTTTATGTCGAGCTTCCGGCCTTCCTGATCCTGGGCCTGATCTGCGGATTTGTCGCGTTGCTGCTGATGCGGTCGATCTTCTTTGCCGAGGATATCGGCAGCCATATCCAGAACCGTCTGTCAATTCCGGGCTGGCTGCGCCCTGCGGTGTCCGGGGCGATGCTGGGGCTGATGGCAATCTGGTTTCCGCATATCATCGGCGTTGGGTATGAAACCACCATCCGCGCTTTGACCGGTGATCTGGTGCTGACAACGGCAATCCTGTTTGCGGTGACTAAAACGGTTGCGGTTGCCATCACGATGGGGGGGCGCATGGGTGGCGGTGTTTTCTCGCCTTCTCTGATGGTTGGCGCGCTGACCGGGCTGGCCTTCGGGCTGATCGCGACCGGGTTGTTGCCGGACGTTTCGGGCACGCACACGCTTTATGCCTTTGCCGGTATGGGGGCCGTGGCTGCGGCGGTGCTTGGGGCGCCTATCTCGACCACTCTGATCGTCTTTGAGCTGACCGGCGACTGGCAGATCGGCCTTGCGGTTATGGTCAGTGTGTCAATGTCCACGGCGCTGGCCTCACGCCTGGTGGACCGGTCTTTCTTCCTGACCCAGCTGGAACGACGTGATGTCCACCTGGCCGCGGGACCGCAGGCGTATCTGCTGGCAATGCTCCGTGCCGGGGCAGTGATGCGTCCGCTTGGGGATCAACGGTCGATCACGAAGGAAGAGGCACAGGGGCTGATCGAACAGGGCATGTGCATTCAGGCCAGCGCCACGCTGGAAGCCGCCATGCCTTACTTCGATCGTGACGACATCCCCTGCATTCCGGTTATCATTCTGGAAAAAGACGGATCCGAGACACCCGTTGGCGCGCTCTATTACGTCGACGCTCTCAAGGCATATAACAGGGCGCTTGCGGCAACGGCCGCTGAAGAGCATTCCTGAGTTTCACTCACCATACACGCTGGCTGCGTCACCCAGATAATTGTCCCACGCAAACCAGTACGAAATATGCCCGGCGACCCGAGGCAAACGCGCGCCCTCAGGCCCGATCAAAGCCTCTTCCGTGACGGTCCAACCGTTCCCTGCGCTATCCTGCAACCCGCTTTGCGTTGCCCGGAACTCATGAAATTTTCGTTCATAAGCACGCACACTACGCTCTTTGGGATCGCCAATCAGAACCAAAGGTGTCTGGCCGATCGCATCGTTGATCACCGGTTTGCCCTTGAACGCATCCAGAGGCCAGGCGCGGGCGGCGCCAAACTGGCGCACGGCAAAGATGTAATCCTTCTGCCGATTCCGGGACCGATCCACAACAGCCGGGAACATCAGCTCGCTCGAGGCGAAATAGTCGCGATAAACAACGCCCGATCCGTAGTTGCGCCGATGCCCGGTGTTCAGCGACAGAACACGGGTTTTGGGATGCGAGGTCTTCCAGCTGGCCCATGTCGTGATCACCACCGGGCGCTGTTTCAACGTGATGCCGCTGTTCACCAAAGGCCCCACAACAGGCTTGCCGGTATACTGGTTCCACAGCGAATGCGTTTCGCGGTCAAACATCAGCTTGTTCGATCGATAGAGGAAACCTGACGACCCGAAAACGAACGGCTTTCGCCGCCCCGCCACTTGGGTTTCGAACAGGATGCCCGACCCGCAGAGCGTGCAATAGGCCAGCGCCACGGGCACGCCTCCGATCACCTCGTTGAACATCTCGTGCCATCCCATGATCCGCAGAGGATAGGCGCGCTCATCGCCGTTGATGGCGACGCCAAACACCAGATCATCACCCTTCAGATACCCCGCATTAGAAGCAGAGATTAGGGTGGGATTGTCCAGGGACGGAATACCATCCTTGGACACGCCGCCCCAGGCGATCTCTTCCAGGCGGATCTTCATCCTGTCACGTTGCAGATACTCAGACCGCAGAAACAGATCGAAATTCGGGTCGATCCCCAACAGAACCTCGCGCTTGAACGGGATCAGTGAAGGATGAGGGACAATTTGTGGGTTTCGTTCCTGCCACAGCATCCACTCGAACCAGTCATTGCCATAGCGCTGCCCGGTCACAGCCTGCATCACCTCGACGATCTCGTCCCGCCGCCTGTCGGCATAGCGTATCGCGGTCAGCAACCCGGCCACAACATCCGGCTGGCCGCGATCTTTCAGGTACGCCATCTGTGCTTCAAACGCGGTCCGACGCCCGTTCAGCGTGCTGCGCAATGCCTCCAGAACCGGATCCTGCTGCGCCCAAAGCGCTCCGGGTGCAATTGCTCCAGCCCCGATCATCCCGGCTAAACCGCGTCTTGAAATCTGCATGGAAGCCTCCGGTGGATATCCGGAAGAAGTGTGCCGCAAATGCCGCTCACGTGCATGCCACAGCTGCGTGAGGTGGGCTTCGAAGCAAGATTTCTTGCGAAGCTGAAATAAGAACCGGCTGGATGAACAATGAGTCGTTTCCGGAAATACTCCGGCCGGCTTAGCTTTTCCGCGACCAAGGTTGCGCCATTTTTGCAAGCCAAACACCAGCCGGACTTTTCGCCCAACGCGTCATTCGCTGCTGTGCTGGATTGATTTTCGTTGACGCGAAGATTGCGAACAGGCGAGGTTTAAGGGTCAATTCGGATCATCTGAATGCGAGAATTCATGCGCCTACTCATCTTTGTTCTTCTTCCAATTCTGTTTGTCGGGATGATTGCGTTTCTGATTCTTGGATTGAAACCACCCAGCAGCATACGGCTAGCGACCGGGGTGAGCGGCGGGGGGTATTGGCAGATCGGCCAGCTTTACAAGGCAGAGCTGGCGCGAGACGGCATTCACATTGATTTGGTTGAAACCGCAGGTTCTGTAGAGAACATAAAGAAGCTTGTTTCCGGTGAAGTCGATGTAGCGATTGTTCAAGGTGGTCTGAATCTTCCTCGGGAAAGTGGATTGCAATCGTTGGGGGCCATTTTTCTTGAACCAATGGTGGTGTTTCGAGGAAAGCTCAGCCCAATTGGTGGCAATGCGGGGGAATGGGAGGGCATCCGACTTGCCGCTGGGGCAGAAGGGTCCGGAAGCCGTGCGGCTGCCATCGCCCTGATAGAAGCGGCGGGGCATAGGGATACCGGCATTACGCTTGTGGATGCAGGAGGACCTGATGCTATCGATGCGCTCTATTCCGGCAAAGCCGATGCTGCGTTGTTTGTTGCACCACTGGATGCGCCATATCTCATGGATGCGATTTTTGACCCTAACATAGAATTCGTCCCCATGGCGTTGGTCGACGCGCTTGCATTGAAACTCCGGGGGGCAAGTTCGGTTACCGTGCCCGCTGGGTCAATCACTCTCGACCCTCCAAGACCGCCCGAGGACGTAAAGATCTTAGCTTTGAGGGCATCAATGATTGCCGGGCCTGATCTGCACCCGGCAGTCGCAGATCGGTTGGTTACCGCAGCGAAGATCATTCATGGTCAGCCCGGCATATTGCAGAGTTCAAGGGAATACCCGAAAACGGAGTCTCCGCCCGCTCCACTAAACGAAGTTGCTGAAGAGCTGATAAACACCGGGCCAAATTTTCTACATGCCGTTTTGCCCTATTGGATTGCTGCTCAGTTTGGCCGGGTTCTTTTATTGCTGTTGCCTTTACTTTTTCTCGCTCCGCTTTTGCGGCTCGTTCCATCCGGGTATGTGTGGTTCCAGAAACGCCGTGTCTGGCGTTTCTATCAGAAAATCGCAGCGCTGGAGGAAGAATTGGGGCAGGCTCGGACGCTGGGCGACGTAGACGCAGTGGCGGACAGCATTGAGGAACTGGATACCAGCGTTGCTAACCTCAACCTACCGCTTGCCTACCGTCAGGTCGCGTATGACGCGCGATTGCATATCGATTTGATTCGACAAGAGATTGCGCGCCGCAGAGCTGCCAATGGGTCACCGGCGGTCGACAGGATGTCAAATGAGGGCTTTAAATCTGCTCCACCTTCACCGACTCGACGGGATAAAATGCCAGATGGTCCTTGATCTCGGCCACTGCCTGGGCCGGGTTTTCATAGCTCCAGACCGCATTGGCGGTCACGGATGACTTGTTGACGATGGAAAAATGCGTCGCGTCGCCCTTGCCAGAGCAGTGCGTTACCTTGTCGGTCCGGTCCAGAAATGCCATCGCAATATCACCGCGCGGGAAATAGATCACCGGATCCTTGTCGTCTTCATGCAGTTCCAGCGCGTTGTTCGTTTCGCCCAGAATCGCACCGCCCGAGCGGACACACCATTTGCCCGGCGCTTTCCGGATCGTGATCTCAGCCATTCCATTTCCTTCCGTCGTCGTATTTGGGCCTCTCCTCTGCCCGTTCTGTGTAACAGACCGGTGTCAGATTGGGGCAGTTGCGGCATCCAACCACAGTTGCGCGTCTTGTCCCAGCCTTGGGCGGACTTTTTCCGCAACGTCGCGGTGATAGGCATTCAGCCAGTCGCGTTCGTCCGCCGCCAACATTTCGACCATGATCAGCCTGCGGTCAATCGGCACAAAGGTCAGAGTACGCCAGTTCAGCATTGCGCGTTCGGCGTCGCTGGAGGGCAGGGCAGGCGCCTCTTCGACCACCACAAGGTTCTCGATTCGAATGCCAAAGGCATCCTCGCGGTAATATCCGGGTTCGTTTGACAGGATCATGCCGGGTTGCAGCGGTACATGGCTGACTTTCGACAAGCGCTGCGGCCCTTCGTGCACGCTCAGATAGGCTCCGACCCCATGCCCGACCCCATGATTGAAATCCTGCCCCGCCGACCACAGCGGCGCGCGGGCCACGCATTCGATATCCCGCCCTGCAAGGCCCGCAGGCCAGCGCAGCATCGACATGCCAATCATGCCCTTCAGAACACGGGTAAAGCAGGTTTTCTCCTCTGTTCCGACGTCACCAATGGCAATGGTTCGGGTGATGTCGGTGGTGCCGTCCAGATATTGCCCGCCACTGTCCAGCACCAGAATATGACCGTTTTCCAACTGGCTGTCGGTCTCTTCGGTCACACGATAATGCATGATCGCGCCGTTCGGACCCGTGCCTGCAATGGTATCGAACGAGATGTCCTGAAGCGCATTGTCCTTACGCCGGTTTTCTTCCAGCCGGGTGACAACCTGTGTTTCGGTCACGCTGCCCGGGGCCTTTTCGTCCAGCCAGCGCAACGTTTCGATGACCGCCACTGCATCGCGCAAATGCGCCTCGGCGCTGCCCGCGATTTCAGGTGCATTCTTGCAGGCTTTGGGCAGGGCACAGGGGTCGCCGCCATCCGTCATCGCATCGCCTAACGCATCCGCCACGATCTGAGGCACCGAAGCGTTATCCACTTGCACCGGCCCGGCCAGAGCCGCAACCGCATTCAGAAAATCTTCCGGCGCGCGCAAGGTCACCAGTGTGTCCAGATGATCCCTTACCCCGGCCAGTTTCGCGGCCGCCATGAACAGATCGACCTGACCTCCTGCATGCAGTATGGCAAAACCGTGGGCCACCGGATTGTAGGCAATATCCGACCCACGGATATTCAACAGCCACATGATCGAATCCGGCAAGGTGATCACCGCTGCCGTGTGTCCGGCCCGCCGTAGGTCGCCGGCCAGACGGGCGATCTTGCTGTCCGCACCTTCCCCGGCAAACTCAATCGGATGCGCCTTGACCGGGTTCATCGGTGGGGCCGGCTGATCTGCCCAGACCCGGTCCACAAGGTTCTCGCATCTCACCAGATCGATGCCCGATCCTTCCAGATCGCTTACTGTGCCTGAAATTTGCCCCGCCGCATGCAGCCACGGATCAAAGCCGATCCTTCCCCCGTTTGGCAACCGCTCTTTCAGCCAGGCGCTCAGGCTCACCTCTGGCCAGGGGACCGGAGTGAAATCCTCTGCAACCTGTGCCTTGACCTGGGTGCGATACCGCCCGTCGACAAAAACTCCGGCCACGTCGCGCAGGGCGGCGCAGAACCCGGCCGAGCCCGTGAACCCGGTCAGCCAGGCCAGACGCTCATCGTGTGCCGCGACATATTCGCCCTGATGCGCATCCGCACGGGGGATCAGAAATCCGTCCAGCCCTTCTTGCACCATCTGTTCGCGCAAGGCGGCCAGCCGCGGGGGCCCCTGTTCAGGGCGGGCGGTCACTTTGAAGGATTGGAACATGGGCGGCCTCATTCACAGCTTTTGGGCGTGACCCTGAGGCGCATTTCAAAAAAAGTCCAGACGGGATCACCCCGCTTGAAAAGGCCGATGTTCAGCAAAGCCAAACACCCCATCATTGGGAAAATACCCCCGCTGGACGCAAAGTCAGATTCAGCTGACCTTTCTCATCCCCATTACCCGCGCCCGCGCCCGCGGGTCACTGTCGAAAAGGGCTGCCAGTTGTTCGGTCATTGCACCGGCCAGTTGTTCAACATCGGTAATCGTAACGGCCCGGTCGTAATACCGGGTCACGTCGTGGCCGATCCCGATAGCCAATAATTCGACCATCTTGCGCTTCTCAACCATAGCGATCACGTCGCGCAGGTGTTTTTCCAGAGAGTTGGCCGGGTTCACGCTCAGCGTAGAGTCATCGACTGGTGCGCCGTCTGAGATCACCATCAGGATCTTGCGTTGCTCGCGCCGTGCAAGCATCCGCCGGTGCGCCCATTCCAGCGCCTCGCCGTCGATGTTTTCCTTCAGCAGGCCTTCTTTCATCATCAGCCCCAGATTGGGCCGCGCGCGACGCCAGGGGGCATCGGCCCCTTTATAGATGATGTGACGCAGATCGTTCAGACGCCCGGGTTGTTGCGGGCGGCCATCATTCAGCCACGCCTCACGTGCCTGACCGCCTTTCCACGCCCGCGTGGTAAAGCCCAGAATCTCGACCTTCACATTGCACCGCTCCAGCGTCCGCGCCAGTACATCGGCACAGATGGCGGCGATCGAAATCGGCCGTCCCCGCATAGACCCCGAATTATCCAGCAAAAGCGTGACAACCGTGTCGCGGAACTCTGTGTCTTTTTCGACCTTGAAGCTCAGCGGTGTGGTTGGGTTCGCCACAACGCGTGCCAATCGGCCCGCGTCCAGAATACCTTCCTCGCGGTCGAATTCCCAGCTGCGGTTCTGCTGCGCTTGCAGGCGGCGTTGCAGTTTGTTGGCCAGACGCGATACCGCCCCCTTCAACGGTTCCAACTGCTGATCCAGATAGGCCCGCAGGCGTTCCAGCTCGGCAGGTTCCGCCAGGTCTTCGGCGGCGATCTCTTCGTCATGGGTGTCCAGATAGACCTTGTAATCCGGGTCTGCCTCGGATGCAGGCGGCGGGGCAGGTGGCTCCAGCGGCGCTTCGCCATCCGGCATCTCAGCCTCGTCGCCCATCTCGTCCTCGGCCATTTCATCCATCGAGACCTGGGCCTGAGACTGATCCTGCTGCTCCTCCTGAGTTTGCTCAGGGGTCGCATCCGCGTCCTGATCGTCCTGATCGTCCTGGCCGGTACTGTCGGGATCGGGCTGGTCCTCGGCGTCTTCCTCGGCCTGGTCTTCCTGCTCGTCGTCCAGCTCATCTGGGTCATCCCCAAGCTGGTCGCCATATCCCAGATCCTTGATCACCTGACGGGCGAATTTGGCGAATTCCGCCTGATCCGAGAGGATTTCGTCCAGATTTTCCAGCGTTCCACCAGCTTGCTCTTCGATGAACCCACGCCACAGGTTCATGATATTTTCAGCGGCAGGGGGTAGATCACGACCGGTGGCCAGATGCCGGATCAGGTACCCTGCCGCAACCGACAGAGGAGCATCGGCGGGTTGTTTGCACTGATCATACCCCCGCCGGATCGCTTCGTGCCCGATCTTCACATCAATGTTGCTGGCGGTGCCCGGCATATCCCGCGCGCCCATCGCTTCGCAGCGGGCGGTCTCCATCGCCTCGTACAGATCCCGCGCCATATCGCCCGGGGGCGCATAGCGCGCATGGGTCGCGTCGTCATGATACTTGCGCTGCAACGCCAAGGCATCCGCCGTGCCGCGCGCCAACAGCACTTCTTCACGCGTCATCCGGCGCGAGACCTGTGGCAGCCGCATCGACTCGCCCGACATGCCCGAAGGGTCGACGGTATAAGTCACCGACAGCTCGGGATCATCGGCCATGACCTTGGTGGCTTCGGCCAGGGCCTTCTTGAACGGATCAGCAGGGTTGTCGTTCTTCTGTGCCATGTCCTTAAGACCTCATCAAAATGACCTGCCCGGCGTTGAAAACTGTAACGGATCCGACTTCATCTGGCCCAAAATATCCCCGCCGGAGGCATTGCGCCCGGAACGGGCGCAATTTGGGTGCTTACCCCAAGCTTGCACTCGCGGCACTCTCAGGCAACTCCTCATCGAAGCAGCGCTGATAGAACTCGGCCACGGTCTGACGCTCCAACTCATCGCACTTGTTCAGGAAGGACAGGCGGAACGCATAGCCCACATTGCGGAAGATCTCGGCGTTTTGGGCCCAGTTGATGACGGTCCGCGGGCTCATGACGGTGGACAGATCGCCATTCATGAAGGCGGTTCGGGTCAGGTCGGCGACGGTGACCATCTGGCTGACGGTCTTGCGGCCCTCTGCGGTGTTGTAATGCGGCGCCTTCGACAGAACGATCATCGTCTCTGCATCATGGCTCAGGTAGTTCAGGGTCGACACCAGCGACCAGCGGTCCATCTGCGCCTGGTTGATCTGCTGCGTGCCGTGATACAGACCCGTCGTGTCGCCCAGACCGACCGTGTTGGCAGTGGCAAACAGGCGGAAATTCGGGTTCGGCGTGATGATCTCGTTCTGGTCCAGCAGGGTCAGCTTGCCGTCATGCTCCAGCACGCGCTGAATCACGAACATCACGTCGGCGCGGCCCGCATCATATTCGTCGAACACGATGGCGACCGGGTTGCGCAGCGCCCAGGGCAGGATGCCTTCGTGGAACTCAGTCACCTGCATGCCGTCGCGCAGTTTGATCGCATCCTTGCCGATCAGGTCGATCCGGCTGATATGGCTGTCCAGATTCACACGTACGGCAGGCCAGTTCAGACGGGCGGCCACCTGTTCAATGTGGGTCGATTTGCCGGTGCCGTGATACCCTTGGATCATGACACGACGGTTATGGGAAAAGCCCGCCAGAATCGCCAGCGTGGTTTCCGGATCGAACTTGTAGGTATGGTCGATGGCCGGCACTCGGTCGCTGCGCTCGGCAAAACCTTTGACCGCCATGTCGCTGTCAATGCCGAACACGTCACGGACCGAGATATCCTCGGTAGGTTTTGCGTTGATATCGATCGATCCGTCAGCCATGCGCCTTGTCCTTATCCTTTGCCCCGCCTTGCCGGGTTTGAACCCGTGTGTGGTGCAACATATTGCGGGCAAGGGCAAGGGAAAGAGGCGCGTGTGCGAACTTAGGCGGGTGTTTCTTTGAAACTGGCCTTATTGACACCGGGCTACCTTACGCTCCGATATTCGCGGCTCGCTACGCAGATCTCAGATGGTGCAATTTCCCACGTGAGGCGTAGGTCATCCAATTTCTGAATTGCTCAAATTGCAATTTGAGAATTCATCGAGTTAAACTATTTCATTGTCTGCGCATAAGTAGCTTTCGGCTTGGTGTTAAACGGTAGAGGTTCGAATGTCGCTAACAATTCAGGGTCCCTCTTCGATTGCCATCCCAAGTGGATCGTCTTCCGTTATGCAGCAATACACGGCCACCAAAGCAGGCGCTTCGTGGAATGTGATTGTTTCAGGGACAGGAGGACTGGCCCCAAGTGATTATTCCGTTTCGATTTCACCGAACGGCGTTTTGACTGTCGATCTGACCTCTGGTGTTGTTATTCCTCCAAACACGCAACTGACCGTCGAGGTATTCGCGTCGACAGGTCCCGGTAACGGTAACAATGACTCTCTCATCGTGACCGTCGCTCTTCCGGCCGGAACAGTACCGTGTTTCGTGAAGGGTACGCTGATCGAAACTGAAAAGGGCTATCGCGCTGTTGAGGAACTATCAGTTGGGGATAAAGTGCGTGCTTCCAGTGGGGAAATTCTTCCAGTTAAGTGGATCGGAAAAAGGACTCTGAAGGCGGAAGATTTGAAACGTAACCCGCAATTGAGGCCCGTTTGCATCGAAAAAGGAGCGATAGGAAAAAACTTGCCTAGCCGTGATTTGTACGTTTCCCCGCAACACAGAATTGTTCTGGAAGGGTGGCGCGCAGAATTGTTGTTTGGAGAGGCAAAAATCTTCACCGCAGCAGTTCATCTGATCAACGACAAAACCATTCATCGGGTTCGATCCAATGAGTGCGTCACTTACTACCATATTGCCTGCAGTCGCCACGCCATACTGATGTCGAACGGATTGCCAACCGAAAGCTTGTTTCTGGGTGATATGGCGCTGAAGTCTTTTCGCCGTGAGGACGTTGAAGAACTGCTCGCACTGTTCCCCGAATTGCGTGACGGCACTGCAGAGTCGCAACAGACTCGCTTAAGTTGTTTGAAGCGCCGGGAAGCAATCGCATTGCGAAGCTCATACCCGGACAAAAATCCGAATAGTTGAAATTCGAACTGACTCTGGTCTGATCCTTTGTCTCAGCAAGTTCCTTCAAATGTGTTTTCTCGGATCGATTGCCATGGGCTACTTCAGGACGCAGCGCCATTTTCATGGCCTTGCGCGTTTCTGCCTTGCATCGACCGTCGCTTGCCTACAGCGAAAACCAAAGCTGGTCTTTGCGAAAGCCGCCTTTCACGAGGCGATCCGCGTTCAACACATCCGGAAACTCGTCTACCCAATCCCGAAACCTGTCATTTGTGACGATGCGTGCCTTGCTGTCCCGCGCCGCCTGCAAAATCAGCGGGTCCGCTGGCGTGCCTTTGGGGGCGACCATGACCTGCTTGGCGCGCAAGCCCAGGGCGCGGCTCAGCGTCCGGTCGTTCATATAGTGACCTTCGACCTTGTACCCGACATTCGCATCGAACATGACGCCCGGTTTGAACCCGGCTTGCTTCAAAGTCTCAAGGACCTTCTTCAACGTGCCCAGATCCGGGGTGCCTTCTTTCCAGTGCATGACGTTCGACCCGTCCACGATGATCCATGTATTGGCCCTGCGCCACCTGAACCAGGCCCTTACGAAAAGGATTGCGCTGGCCATCACGCAAATCAACGCCAAAAGGAACAGCCAATCGGCATCAGTCGGAATGAAACTGGCAGCGATGAGCCCGCATAGCGAGACGAGCAACAGGAAAATGGTCGTGCGCAATGTAGCTGATCCCTGAAAATACCTGCCCGAATCCTCCACCACTTTCACGGGGATTGAAACAGATTTCCGCACCGAAATAGCGCAGTTGTTCCAGGTTGTGTCATCCGCGGCACCCAACCATTCAGGTTAAGCGTGCCGCGGAGGTAAAGCAGGGAAAGCTGTGACCGTTACTTGAAGTTCCGGCTGTCCTTGATCTGATCCCAGGCCCAGACGACCTCTTGCAATTGTTCTTCCTGCGAGCGGTCGCCACCGTTCATGTCCGGGTGCAGCACTTTGATCAGTTTCTTGTATGCCTTGCGGACTTCAGCCTTGGTCCAGCCGTCATTTGCCTCGAGAATCTCGATCGCACGGCGTTCGGTCGGCGGCAGGCGGCGTCCGCCACCCGTGTTGCGGCCCTTGTTCTGCGTGCTGTTGGCGCCGAGCACCTGATGCGGATCCTCGATCCCCAAACGGGCCCAGGCGCGCGCTTCGGGGTCGCCCATCGGCTTGGTCTCGCGCTCCCACACTTTGTCTTTTGATCGCTGCGCGTTCAATTCGGCCTCGGTGGTGCCGTCAAAGAAGTTCCATTTTTGGTTATACTCCCGCACGTGCTGTTGACAGAACCAAAAGAAATCATCCAGGACATCAGGTGCCTTCGGCGCGCGGAACTTACCCGGCTCTTCACATCCCTCGTGATCACAAACCCGGACAGAGGTTTCGGACGCACCTGACATGCCTCGACGACCCCGCGGATTCTTCTTCTTGGCGCTGGAAACGGACATATCGAATCCGAAGGGGTCTGATTTCGCCATGCTCTAATCCTCAAGAACGCGTCTTTTCGACTCGGAGGCAGCAGTTTAATCTAAGCAGCCGAAAGTAGAAGAGGGGTGCGGCAATATTTTTGCCGCTGAGCGAAAAAATGAGTGTGACAGACGAAATCCGAACCCGCCTGCAAGCCGCCTTTGATCCGCGCGAGCTTGAAGTGATCGACGACAGCGAAAGCCACAGGGGCCATGCGGGCTATCAGGAAGGCGGCGAAAGTCACTTCAACGTCCGCATCCGTGCCAGCGCATTTGAAGGTAAATCCCGCGTCGCCCGCCACCGTGCCGTACACAAGGCGCTGGGCGACATCGTGCCGCGCATCCACGCGCTGGCTCTGGATATTGGTGACTGATGATCTTTGCGTGTCAGTCCGCCTTCATCTGTGCGGACGGCGTCGATGCCGAGATGGAATATTCTTCCTCCGTCATGCCCTCTTCGATTCCCTCGAATAGCGGGGTCGACAAGTAACGCTCGCCGGTGTCCGGCAGCATGACCAGCATAACGGACCCTTCCGGCGCGGATTCCGCCAACTTCATGGCCACCGCAAAGGTTGACCCGCCTGAAACCCCTGTGAAAATCCCTTCCTCCGAGGCAAGCCGGCGAGACCATTCTATCCCTTCTGGCCCGGGAATGGGGATCAGCTCATCATAGTAGGAATTGTCGATGGCTTCCTGCAGGACCCACGGGATGAAATCCGGTGTCCAGCCTTGAATCGGATGGGGTTCGAAACTGGGATGGCTTTCGGTCGGCTGGTTATCATCGTTTCGGGTGTTGACGTAACCCGATGACACGATGGCTGCGTTGGCCGGTTCGGTCAGTATGATTTTTGTTTCGGGACGCTCTTTCCGCAATATACGTGAAACACCCGAAACGGTGCCGCCGGTCCCATAGCCCGTCACCCAATAATCCAGTCGTTGCCCTTCGAAATCGGCAAGAATTTCCCGCGCCGTCGTGTTTTCGTGAATATCGGCATTGGCAGAAGTTTCAAACTGGCTGGCAAGGAACCATCCGTTTTCCTCGGCCAGTTCCTTGGCTTTGGTATACATGCCGAACCCTTTTTGCGCCTTTGGCGTCAGAACAACCTTCGCGCCCAGGAACCGCATCAGCTTTCGCCGCTCGACCGAGAAGCTCTCGGCCATCGTCACGACCAGAGGGTATCCCTTGGCCGCGCATACCATGGCCAGCCCGATCCCGGTGTTGCCAGAGGTCGCTTCGACAACGGTTTGTCCGGGTTTCAGCCGCCCGTCCCGTTCTGCTGCCTCGATGATATTCAACGCCAGCCTGTCCTTGACCGAGCCTGCCGGGTTGAAGGCCTCGAACTTTACATAGACGGTCACATGCTCTGGCGCGATCCGGTTGACCCGAATGCACGGCGTGTCACCGACCGTGTCGAGAATGCTGTCATACAGGCGTGCCCGCCCTTGTGTCTGCCGAATAGCCATTTCGATGTCCCTCCAGAATATCCGGCTAACATGCCACAGATTCCCTGAGGGTATAGCCCTTATTGCTTGCCAATATGGTTATGAAGACACGGGCCGTACCCGGATCGACTTGACGAACGTCAGGGCAAAAACGGACGTTCTGCACAAGGCCACAGGCCGATTGCATTCGGTCCGGCGGCCGTACCAGTCACCAAGACTATGTTTTCGACGTGCCGCTTGCATCAGGTGCGTCATCAGTCCGCTTCAACGACAAAGGAGGCTCGTCCGCCTCTGCTGCAATTGGTTTCGGTGCCTGCACC
Source organism: Ruegeria sp. AD91A (assembly GCF_003443535.1). Taxonomy (GTDB): domain Bacteria; phylum Pseudomonadota; class Alphaproteobacteria; order Rhodobacterales; family Rhodobacteraceae; genus Ruegeria. The sequence continues at coordinate 363,863 of NZ_CP031946.1, forward strand.
TCGTCGGGGCCCGGGATCGGCTGGGCCAGTGGGGTGTCATCCATCTCAGGTGCTGCACCGACCCACGAGGCATCGACTTCTTCTTCCACCACGCGGCGAAACACCAGCACATTGCGCCAGTTCGTGGTCGATCCGGTCAGACCCGAGCGTTCCTCGCTGGGCAGCAGCTCGGCCCGCTGGTATTCCCAGCCATCCTGACCCATCTGATTCAGCAGTTGCTCGACCGAGACGGCAAAGCGGCCCTCAGCCGTTTTCACGCCTTTGGCTTTGACACCTTTTTGCGGGGCGGGGATGACCTTGTATTCGTAGCGCTTCATCTACTGTTCCTAAATGCGTTTCCGCGCCAACTTAACACGCTGCCCCCCGGGTGAAAGGGCCGTTGCCCATCTGGCGGAATTCAGCTCGGTCCATTCGCTTCAGCCTGTGTTGCCTTGGTCACAACCGACAGGCACAGTTCCGTCGCCAGCGCCATGTCCTGCACTGAAATCCACTCCAACGGGCCGTGGACGCATTGCATCCCGGTGAAGATGTTGGGGCAGGGGGTGCCGAATTCGGTCAGGCGCGATCCGTCCGTGCCGCCCCTGATCGGTATGGAAAGCGGTTCAATCCCCAACTCGCGACACGCATCCCGCGCCAGCTCGACCGGGGTCATGTTGTTTTCCAGCCAATAACGCATGTTGCGGTACTGGTGGCTGATGTCGCAGGTGATGGATGCGCGCGATTCCGTGGCCTGCACGGCGGCGCAGACCTGACGCACGATGTCCCGTTGCACCTCCAGCCCGTCCATCTCGAAATCACGCAGGATCAGCTTGATCTCCATCTCGGATGATCCGCCGTTCATGTCCGTGACATGGATGAAGCCTTCGCGCCCGTCTGTGGTTTCGGGCGTCATGGTGGCCTGAGGCAATGTCTGCACGATCTTCGCCGCCAGATGCGTGGCATTCACCATCTTTTCCTTGGCCAGCCCGGGATGGATCGAAACGCCCTCGATCCTGATCACGGCGCGGTCGGCCGAGAAACTTTCGTACTCGATCTCACCCGCTTGCTGCCCGTCCAGCGTATAGGCAAAATCCACTCCCAGATCCTTGGGCAATTGCTCCGTGACACCCCGGCCGATCTCTTCATCCGGAGTAAACGCGATGCGGATCGGGCCATGTGGGATGTCCTGATTTTCGATCAAGTGCCGTGCCATGGTCATCAGAATCGACACACCGGCCTTGTCATCCGCACCCAGCAGAGTCGTGCCCGATGCGGTGATCAGGTCATGGCCGATCTTTTCGGCCAGATAGGGGTTTTCGTCCGGGGAAAGAACCAGTTCCGGGTTGTCGGGGAAGGTGATATCGCCACCGTTATACCCCTTGATCACCCGCGGCTTGACGCCGGTCGCGTTAAACTGAGGAGCCGTATCGACATGAGCCAAAAAACCCACGGTCGGACCCGGTGCTGTTCCGGGAATGGTCGCGACAACCACACTGTCGCCTGTCATCTTCACATCCTGCGCGCCGATCCCGGTCAGTTCATCGCGCAACAGGTTCAGCATGTTGAACTGGATCTCAGTGCTCGGTGTCGATGGGGATGTCTCGTCACTTTGACTGTCGATGGCGGCATAACGCACCAGCCGGTCTTCAAGTTCCTGATCAAATCTGTCTTGCATAATGGCGCACCTCTCTGGAACGGAAGAAAGAGCGCAAACAGGGGGAAGTCAAGCCGAAGGCTTGACCTCAAAACACAAGAAATCGCGATGTTTTCCATTGCACAAACCCGCCAAAGATTGCTGGCAGGCTTGTACAAAATGAAAGGTTTACGACCCCAGCTTCTTGCTGACCAGTTCGTTGACGGCTTTCGGGTTGGCCTTGCCGCCGGTCGCTTTCATGACCTGGCCCACGAACCAGCCCGCAAGCTTCGGGTTCACCTTGGCCTTCTCGACCTGTGCCGGGTTGGCGGCGATAATCTCGTCCAAAGTGGCTTCGATGGCACCGGTGTCGGTCACCTGTTTCATGCCACGATCTTCAACGATCTGCGCCGGATCACCGCCTTCTGTGTAAACGATTTCGAACAGATCCTTGGCAATCTTGCCCGAGATCGCATCCGACGAGATCAGGTCGATAATCCCCCCCAATTGTGCTGGTGACACGGGTGAATCGGTGATGTCGTGGTCTTCTTTCTTCAGCCGACCGAACAGTTCGTTGATGACCCAGTTCGCAGCCAGTTTGCCATTGCGGCCCTTTGCGACCTCTTCAAAATAGGCGGCGGATTCCACCTCGGCGGTCAGAACCGAAGCATCGTAATCGGTCAGGCCATATTCGCTGATGAAGCGCGCCTTTTTGTCGTCGGGCAATTCCGGCAGTTTGGCGGCGATATCATCAACCCAAGTCTGTTCGATCTCCAGCGGCAGCAAGTCAGGGTCGGGGAAGTAACGGTAATCATGCGCTTCTTCCTTTGACCGCATGGAACGGGTTTCGCCCTTGTCCGGGTCATACAGACGCGTTTCCTGCTCGACGGTGCCTCCTCCTTCGACGATGGCGATCTGTCGGCGGGCTTCGACCTCGATCGCCTGCTGGATAAAGCGCATCGAATTCATGTTCTTGATCTCGCAACGTGTGCCGAGATGCGAAAAGTCCTGTGTTTCCTGATACTTCTCATACGCACCGGGCAAACAGATCGAGACGTTCACGTCGGCGCGCAGGTTGCCGTTTTGCATGTTCCCGTCGCAGGTGCCCAGATACCGCATGATCTGGCGCAGCTTGGCGATATAGGCAGCGGCTTCTTCGGGGCCGCGAATATCGGGACGCGAAACGATCTCCATCAGGCAAACGCCCGTCCGGTTCAGGTCGACGAAAGACATATGCGGGTCCATGTCGTGTATCGATTTGCCCGCATCCTGTTCCATGTGGATACGCTCGATCCGCACCATTCGTGCGGTGCCGTCCCCCATCTCGACCAGCACTTCGCCTTCACCCACAATCGGATGATAAAGCTGGGAGATCTGATATCCTTGCGGCAGGTCGGGGTAGAAGTAGTTCTTGCGGTCAAAGGCTGATTTCAGGTTGATATTCGCCTTCAGGCCCAGCCCGGTGCGCACCGCCTGTTCCACGCAGTATTCGTTGATCACCGGCAGCATCCCCGGCATCGCCGCGTCCACAAAGGCCACGTTTGAATTCGGTTCGGCCCCGAATTGGGTGGATGCACCCGAAAACAGTTTGGCATTGGATGAGACCTGAGCATGCACCTCCATCCCGATTACCAGTTCCCAATCGTGCTTGGCCCCGGCAATGGTTTTGGGTTTGGGCATTTCGTATGTCAGATCGAGCATGGCGCGCCTCATTTCCGCAGAAGTCTAAGCCTGCGTATTAGGCCCGGCAGGGCCAAGGGGCAAGGGGGAATCCTGTCGTGTTCAGTTCTGGGAAAACTGCAGACCCGATGGTGTAAATGTCACATCCATACCGCTGCGCAGTTCTTCCCGAAACAGATCCGAGATCGCGCGCAAGGCATCGCGCTGACCGCGCGCAGCAAATCGTTCGGGTGAGTTGATGCGGACAGAGTTGTTGAACCCGTTGGCCGCGTGCGCCCAGATCAAGGGGTGCAATTCTGTCAGATGATCTCGGATTAGCCAATTTGCCGTGTCGCGCATCTGAGACCGGACAAGGTCAGCCTGATCGTTCAGACCCTGGCCGTTCTGGACGGTGATCGCACAGTAAGATGATAGCATGTTAATCATCTGCTGATCGGGCCGCAGGCGCACGATATCGCGCAGACCTTCAAGAAAATACTCTATATCAACGCGGGCACAGGCCTCGTCGTCCAGTGCGAGGGCGTCAAACTGAACCCATGTGTATCCGCCCGCGCCCCAGATATCCTGTGTTCTGGCGGCCGTGCGCAAGGCTTGCAGCTCCAGCTCTTCGTAACTGCCGAACCAGCGGGGCAGAAGGTGGCTGCCCATGGCTCGCATGTGGCGCTGATTGTGTGGATCCAGAGTGATCAGGCGTTCATATTCGTCAGACACCCGCGCGTTGGATTTGCGTTGACCAGCCAGTAATGCACACCGGGCCGCTGCAATCAGGGGGCTGTCGGGGGCGTTTTTCCTGCACTTAGGCAGGATCGCTGCGGCGCGGTCAAAATGAGCGGCGCAGCGTGACCGGTGCAAGGGTGGCAGCGTCGTGTCCGAGGCCGTGCCGCGCCAAGCCCATGCCAGATCGATATGGGCAAGGGCTACGACGGTGGCGATCATTGGATCATCGGGGTTGTCCGCCATCTCGCCTTCAAGTTCCGAGATGCCGCCCAACAGGTCGTAATCCGAGATGGCCTTGCCATCCGAAAGCGCATGTTCAGCAGCCAGGACCACGTCAGATCTGGCGCCGAACGCCAACAGATCGGCAACCGGCATACCATCTGAAACAGCGGCGCGATCCTGATCAGCCACGCGCATCTTTTCCGACAATTCCGTCCAGCGGTCCTGCCGGGTCAGGTAACGGCCATGTTCGATTGTGGAATGTCCGATCAGATCGTCGCTGCCGGTTTTTGCGACAGGAATATTGAGCTGGCCCTGCTCGGGCAAGGCTGCCGCCAGCGCGGATTTTGTCGCGCACAGGTCTGCTGAAGTATTTGTAGGACTGGCTGTGGATGGGGCGAACAGTGCCCTTAGCGACCGAAACATGGCGAAACTCAAAACTGAAAAAACTGATAACTGACACCGAAGTCTGGCGGGATATCGGGTTCAAATCAAGTATATTGCCGAATAGTTTTCCTTTTTAGTGTCCAATTCACCCTTCAAAGGTCCAGTGTTTCAGAAAACGGTGAAATGATGCCGTTCTACGCGAATTCCGGCTTGGTTTAGAAGGGTTTCCAAATCCCGATGCGCCGGACGCGACTCATCCGGCAGACGGATTCGTTTACCGGAATGCAGAACAATCGACACACGAACGGAGAAATCCCAACGGGTGTCAAAGCGGAAATGGTCGATGTCGCGCAATGCGATCTCTCCCTGTCGATTTCCCGTGAACCAGCTTATTGCATCCTGATCCACGTGCATGCCCGCGCCGGTGTTCTGAACCAAGTCCCAAAGTGCGGGCAAGGTGGCCAACGAAAGCAGCCCGGCGATCCACCAGGCCGTGTCAAACAGGACAACCAATGCCAGCAACGCCACGTAAACACTGGCCAGGATGGCCAGCGTTTTTAAGTTCCGGTTGCTACGGGCGAAGCTGTAAGGCGTCATGCGCCGAGGATGCGGGACACCATTTCGGTTGTGTCCCGCGACAGGTTCGGTGTTTCCGCAATGCGGGAAAGCTGCGCACGCATCAGGGCCTGACGATCTTCATCATACCGTTTCCAGGTCTGGAACGCAGAGCACATTCGAGCAGTGGTCTGTGGGTTCACCGGGTCCAGACGGATCAGCCAATCTGCCAGCAGGGCATACCCGGCACCATCCGGCTGGTGGAACCCTGCGTGGTTCATCGCCAGGGCGCCCATGACGGCGCGGAACCTGTTCGGGTTTTTCCAGTTGAAATCTGAATTCCTGGTCAGAGTCGCGGCTGTTGTGGCTGCCGCCTCTGGTGCCGCCATTGCGATCTGCAAGCCAAACCACTTGTCCATCACCAGTCGGTCGTGCCGCCACTGGTCGTGGAAGGCAGCCAACTGAGCCTCACCTTTGCGGGCGCGAAGAAGGCAAGACAATGCAGTCAGTTGCAATGTCATGTTGTCTGCCTTGTCATACGCCTCAGCCGCCATCGCCCCGCCGTCCAGACGAGAGGTCAGTGCCAGCGCGGCGCTGCCAAGTGCCCGTTTGCCGGACTGTTCGGCGTCTGGGCTGTAGGGACCGTCCACCAAAGCCTCACTATCCAGGCGGGGCAGCAAATCCTGTACGTTCTGGGCAGTTGCCTGTCGCAGCGTTTCCACCGCGGCCCAGATCGCCATAGGGTCGGGCGTTTGACCGCGGTCATGCAGGGCTGCTGCCAATTCCGACTGTGTCGGCAATCCCAGCATCAACGCACGATAGGCCGGGTCAAGTTCGTCATTGCGCAGCACGGCCAACACTCCGTCAAGGTAATCGGTATCCGGTGCCGCATCCTCCAGGATCATCCGCATCAGGGTGTCCTGTGCCAGATCTCGTCCAGCCTGCCATCGGTTGAACGGGTCCGTGTCATGCGCCAGAAGAAACGCGCGCTCCGCGTTCGATTGGTCATGCTCCAGGATAACAGGTGCCGAGAAATCGCGCAGGATCGAGGCCGTGGGTTTCGCCGTTAGGCCGGTGAACTCAAAGCTCTGTTCGGCCTGTGCAAGTTCCAGCACTTCGGTCGCGTGAACCTCATCGCCGTTGGGTCCAAGCAAGCCAATTGCGACGGGGATGACCTGCGGCAGTTTCTCATCCTGTCCCGGCGTGGGGTCGGTTCGCTGTTTCAGCGTGAGAGTATACGTGCCGTCGGCCCAGTCTTCCTCGACCCTGACGCGCGGAGTGCCCGACTGGCTGTACCAACGTTTGAATTGTGTCAGATCACGCCCGGTGGTGTCTTCGAAAACCTTCAGCCAATCCTCGATCGTGCAGGCCTGACCGTCATGGCGTTCAAAATAGAGGTCTAGCGCCTTGGCATAGGCCGCATCCCCGACCAACCGTTTCAGCATGCCGATGACCTCGGCACCCTTCTCATAGACGGTAGCGGTGTAGAAGTTGTTGATCTCCTGAAAGCTTTCTGGGCGCACAGGATGCGACAACGGACCGTTGTCCTCGGGGAACTGCCGGGCACGCAGGTCTATGGCATCGTGGATGCGTTTCACCGGGGCCGAGCGCATGTCGGAGGTAAATTGCGCATCCCGGAATACTGTCAGACCTTCCTTGAGGCACAGCTGGAACCAGTCGCGGCAGGTGATGCGGTTGCCGGTCCAGTTGTGGAAATACTCATGCGCGATGATCGCCTCGATTCGTTCGAAATTGGCGTCGGTCGAAGTTTCGGGACTGGCGAGAACGGCGGACGAGTTGAAGATGTTCAGCCCCTTGTTCTCCATCGCGCCCATGTTGAAGTCATCGACGGCGACGATGTTGAACACGTCCAGATCGTATTCGCGGCCATAGACGTCTTCGTCCCATTTCATCGATCTTTTCAGAGCCTCCATGCCAAAGGCGCACTTGCCCTCGTCACCCGGGCGAACCCAGAGGTTCAGCTCAACGTTTCGGCCCGAATTGGTGGTGAACTGACCGGGATGTGCGATCAGGTCACCGGCGACCAGCGCGAACAGATAGGCAGGTTTGGGCCATGGATCGACCCATTCGGCCCAGCCTTCATCCTTGCCCGACGGGTTGCCGTTCGACAGCAAAACCGGCAAGTCACCATTAATGCGCACGGTGAACGTGGACATCACGTCCGGCCGGTCAGGATAAAAAGTTATCTTCCGGAAACCTTCCGCCTCACACTGTGTGCAGTACATCCCGTTCGACATGTACAGACCCTCCAGCGCGGTGTTGTTGCCGGGGTCGATTTCCACCTCGGATTCCCACAGGAACGGCGCGTCGGGGACATCCGCGGTTAGTCCTTTGTCGGTCACGTCTGGCTCGACGTCGGCACCGTCAATGGCGGCGTGGATCAAGTTCAGTTCTTCCCCGTGCAGAAAGAATGTGCGGTCAGTGGCGTCGGGATTGGGCCGGAACGCAATGCGCGAGGTGACGCGCGTGGCGTGCGCGGCCAGATCAAAGGTCAGGTGCACGCTGTCCACCAGGTAGCCAAACGGTGTGTAGTCTTTCAGGTAGATCGTGGTGGGGGCAGCGTCGCGCATCTTGGGCCTCGTATCTGTTCGGGACTTGCGCGACGTTAGGGGCTTCGTTCGGGCGCTGCAACCGGCCCCCGCCATTGCCTTGTGGTTTTTGAAACAGCTTCAAGCTGAAGCGAATGCCCCAAATGACGGGATGAAAGTTGCCTATCGGAAACTTTCCGCCTAAGTCACGATGCATACAACGGCGCACAATCGCAGGAGAGCAGGAAAATGACGGACAGACAGACCCTGAGCGGACTGCAAATCGATCCGGTTTTGGCTGAGTTCATCGAGACGCAGGCGCTGCCGGGCACGGGCGTCTCTTCGCAGAAGTTCTGGGCTGGCATGGCGCGGATGGTGAGCGAACTGGGACCGAAAAACCGTGAGTTGCTGGCCAAACGGGCCGAGATCCAAAGCCGCATCGATGGGTGGCATATGTCCCGAAAGGGGCAGAACACCAATGCCGCTGAATATGCGGCTTTCCTGAAAGAGATCGGGTATCTGGTTGAAGAAGGCGACGAGTTCCAGATTGAAACGGCCAATGTCGACCCCGAGATCGCCCTGACCCCAGGTCCGCAACTGGTTGTGCCGATTACCAACGCACGCTTTGCCCTGAACGCGGCCAACGCGCGCTGGGGCAGCCTGTATGATGCGCTTTACGGAACGGATGCAATGGGTGATCTGCCGGCAAGCGGTGGCTACGATGCGGCGCGCGGCGCGCGGGTGGTCGCATGGGCCAAGGCGTTTCTGGATGATGCTGTGCCTCTGGCGTCGGGATCATGGGCGGATGTCACCGAATTGGGTATCACCGACGTTGCGTTGACCCCTGCGCTGCGCGATCCTGCTCAATTTGCCGGGTTTGGCGGCGCGGCGGACAAGCCCGACTTTGTGCTTCTGAAAAACAAAGGTCTGCACATCCAGATCATGATCGACCCCACAAGCAACATAGGCGCGACCGATCCCGCAGGCATTGCAGATGTCCGGTTGGAATCCGCGCTTTCCACTATCATGGATTGTGAAGACTCGGTCGCCTGCGTCGATGCTGCCGACAAGGTTGTGGCCTATGGCAACTGGCTGGGCCTCATGAATGGCGACCTGACCGAAGAGGTCACCAAGGGCGGCACCACGTTCACTCGGAAGCTGGCAGAGGACCTGAGCTTTACCACTCCGTCGGGTGATCAGGCCAGGCTGAAAGGCCGGTCCTTGATGCTTGTGCGCAACGTTGGTCACCTGATGACCAACCCGGCCGTGCTTGACGCAGAAGGGCGCGAGATCGGCGAAGGTTTGATGGATGCACTGTGTACCACCCTGATCGCCATGCACGACCTGAAGCAAGACGGGGGCAATTCTGTCGAAGGTTCTGTCTATGTGGTGAAGCCCAAGATGCACGGGCCCGAGGAAGTCGCGCTCTCGGTCGAGATATTCGACATGGTCGAAGACATTCTGGGCCTGCCGCGCAATACCGTGAAACTGGGCATCATGGATGAGGAACGCCGCACCTCGGTCAACCTCAAAGAGTGCATTCGCGCTGCAAAATCACGGGTTGCCTTTATCAACACGGGTTTTCTGGACCGGACCGGCGATGAAATACATACCTCGATGGAGGCGGGTCCGATGCTGCCCAAGGGCGACATCAAGAATACGCCATGGATTGCGGCCTACGAAGATCGCAATGTCGATATTGGTCTGGCCTGTGGTTTGAAGGGCAGGGCGCAGATCGGCAAGGGTATGTGGGCCATGCCGGATCGCATGGGCGATATGCTTGAGGCCAAGATCGGCCACCCGATGGCCGGAGCGACATGTGCCTGGGTGCCGTCGCCCACGGCCGCGATCCTGCATGCAACGCATTACCACAAGGTCGATGTGCTGGCCCGTCAGGACGAGCTGGCGGCAGGGGGTGCGCGTGGCACGTTGAAGGATCTCTTGACCATCCCTTTGCTGGCTGGACGCAACCTGAGTGACGAAGAAATCACGCGTGAACTTGAAAACAATGCGCAGGGTATTCTGGGCTATGTCGTGCGTTGGGTCGATCAGGGCGTGGGCTGTTCCAAGGTCCCTGACATCAACGATGTCGGCCTGATGGAAGACCGCGCGACCTGCCGGATTTCGTCGCAGGCGCTGGCCAACTGGCTGCATCACAGCATCGTGGATGAAGCCCAGGTAATGGCTGCTCTGCAGAAGATGGCCGCCGTTGTGGATCGCCAGAACGAAAACGATCCGGGTTACACCCCGATGGCTCCGGGATTTGACGGCATCGCCTTTCAGGCGGCATGCGATCTGGTGTTCAAGGGTCGGGTTCAGCCCTCGGGCTATACCGAGCCGGTCCTGCATGCGCGCCGGCTGGAGTTGAAAGCCAGCCAAAGATAATCCCAATCAAGGCTCTCAGGCGGGTCGTTTGAGGGCTTTTTCGAACTCCAATCCGACAAGAGGACCATCAGATGTCAATTTCCCTACGCAAAGCCCGCACCATTATCCGCAAAACTCTGGAAAAGGGCCACGAGATGGAGTTGAAGCCGCTCTCTGTTGTAGTGCTGGATGCCGGTGGGCACGTTATTGCGTTTGAGCGCGAGGATGGTGCTGCACCGGGCCGTTTCGGGATTGCGCAGGGCAAGGCCTATGGGTCGGTCATGCTGGGAATGGCGGGCACCGCGCAGATGCAGCGCGCCGAAGCACAGGCCTATTTCATGGCCTCTGTGAATGGCGTCTATGGTGGTCAGGTCGTGCCGGTTCCGGGCGGAGTTCTGCTGCGTGATCGCAAGGGGGCCGTGATCGGCGCCGTGGGGGTTACCGGCGACACATCTGACAATGATGCGCTGGCCGCAATGGTGGGAATTGAGGCAGCTGGCCTGATCGGCGAGATTTAACAAGAGCGTTGTATTTATGCGTCTTTCCAGTTGAAGTGTGGATATATTCCTTCTTTTTGCTTATTTTCGGGAAATAATTCTGATTAATCAGGAAAGATCAGGACATACAGTGCGTGTTCGAACACGTCCCTGCGCTTTCATGCAGGGCGTGTATTCTTGCACGTTAAAACTGCTGCCGCTAGCTTCCTTGACAGTCATAACAACAGCAGGGAAAGCGGAATGTCTCGGCCTGTCGTCGGTATCATCGGCAACTCGTATCTCATGAACGACCAATACCCCACACATGCTGGGGGAACGATGAACTCGGATGCCGTGGCCAACGTGTCAGGATGTCTGCCGCTGCTGATACCGGCAGATCCGCGTTACGTGTCGGTCGATGAGTTGCTGGAGGTCTGCGACGGCTTTCTGCTGACTGGCGGTCGCCCGAACGTGCATCCGGAAGAATACGGTGAACCTGCAACCGATGCACACGGCGAATTCGACCGGGCACGAGACGCCATAACTCTGCCGCTGGTTCGCGCTTGCGTTGAAAGGGGTACGCCGTTTTTGGGCATCTGCCGGGGGTTTCAGGAAGTCAACGTTGCCATGGGCGGAACGCTTTATCCCGAGATACGCGATTTGCCGGGGCGGATGAACCACCGGATGCCGCCCGATGGAACCCTGGAGGAAAAGTTTGCTCTGCGTCATGTTGTGACACTGGAAAACGGAGGCGTTTTTCACAAACTGTTCGGCGCAGCCGAGGTCATGACCAACACCTTGCACGGTCAGGGCATCAAAACGATTGGGCAGCGCGTGGTCATTGATGGCCATGCACCGGACGGGACGCCCGAGGCGATTTACATCAAGGATGCGCCCGGCTTTACCTTGTCGGTTCAATGGCACCCGGAATGGGACGCGATCAATGATCCGGTCTCGCGCCCCCTGTTCGAAGCCTTCGGCGATGCGGTTAGAAACTGGAATTGTAGCAATCGTTCTGCAAGGCTAAGGCAATCTGCTTGACCGGCGCCTGCGGGCTGCCCTCGATTCCCCGTCTCTGAATCGCAACATTCGAATATTTGTTTATGAGACGAGCCCAATACCCTTGTTTATCCGCCAGCAGGTCTGAATGCTTGCCCCCAATGCCACGAAACGGTGCGAGATTGAGATATGCAAAGGTCAACCCAAAGGCGACTGCGTTCAGTTAGATTTCTGGCAGCGACATTTTTCGCAACTTCCGGTTTCGCAGCTGAAGTGATGGCGCAGCAGTGTGGTTCTTTAGGTGAGTTGCTTTACATCGGACGCACGCGTGATTCAGCATCCTCCGTTTGGTTGTCTGCGACTGAGCAAGGCGGTTTTCGTTTGGAAGCCGCGCAAGGCAACACAACGGTGGACACTTGGAACAAGTCTCGCAGAGGTGTTCATCTAAGCTTTTCACCCTTTGTCTCAAACGGAAATGGTGGAGTGCACCGATTGTTCGAAATCGGTGGAGCACCAAATGGCAAGGATTGCCTGATTGATACGCAAAACCAACAGAGAAACTGGAGCTTGCCCGGTGGAGGTGGCGGCGGAGGCGGCTCCGGTGGCGGTTCAGGTGGCTCTGGCGGCGGCTTTGGCGGTGGAGGCGGCTCAGGTGGCTCTGGCGGCGGCTTTGGCGGTGGAGGCGGTTCAGGTGGCTCTGGCGGCGGCTTTGGCGGTGGAGGCGGCTCAGGTGGCTCTGGCGGCGGCTTTGGCGGTGGAGGCGGTTCAGGTGGCTCTGGCGGCGGCTTTGGCGGTGGAGGCGGCTCAGGTGGCTCTGGCGGCGGCTTTGGCGGCGGTGGCAGTTCAGGTGGCTCCGGTGGCGGAGGTGGTTCTGGTGGCTCCGGTGGCGGTTCCGGTGGCTCTGGTGGTGGTTTTGCTGGAGGTGGAACTGCGGCCGCTGTACCTCGTACTCGACCACAAAGTGCTGCTGACGGGGTATACGCTGTCGGTGTTGAGTGTGTTGACGCAGCGACGGGTAAACTTGACGCGGCATTATGTGATCCCTCTGTTACTGCTCCTATTGTGGGCCCTCCTTTGACCGAAGGCCGAGATCTCGCGCTGCCGTCCACATGGAATGTATGGACAGATTTCACTTATACCGAAATCGAAGACACGCGCGGGGTCGGAGAAGTCGACATAAATGACAACTATTTTGCGGCAGGGTTTGACAGGCTTGTCAGGCCGGACTTGGTCGTTGGATTTCAGGTTGAATATGAAAACCTTGATGTCGAAGGGTTTCAGGGTCAATTCAGACAAGACACTAAAGGGCTTGCTGCGGGCCCCTATTTTGCCTGGCGCATGTCCGAGAGATGGGTGCTGAATGGACTGGCGACCGTCGGCGAGTTTTCGACGGATGTAAACGTGCTGGGCTTAAGTGGCGATTTCGACCGGACCCGGTGGCGAGCCAATCTGGAGGCGATCGGTCAGTACGAGGCCGGGAATTTCCTGTTACGTCCGTCGATTGCCTTTGACTATTATAACTACAGCGCAGAAGACTATGATCTGAGCGGCACTGTGGCAGGTGTTCCGGTCAACATAATTGGCGAAGTTGCTTCAGCGACTTACAGCGCCTTAACCCCTGAGTTGGAAATCAGCAGGCCATTTGTCACTTCGCGATCGATCGTGTCTCCTTTTGCGACGCTGAGCGCGACATACTGGTTCGACCGGGACAATGTTGGATTAGGCGCTGGATCCCAGACCGACTTGACTTGGGCCACGCGCTTAGGGGTGCGCGGGCGCGCGAGTGAGGCCGTTTATGTCGAGGCGACACTGGGATATCTGAGTTTGTTCGAAGATGATTTGGATACGACCGAAGCGTCCGTTTTTCTTTCTGTCAGCTTCTGAACCTCAAGGGGCGAAAAAGGGGGGCGCCGCCTCAAGTCAAGAGGCGGCGCCAAAACGATCAGACCAGCAGGTTGAACTGATTGATCAGCGGAAGCGAGCGTGCGCGCTTGCCCGTCAGGTCGAAAAGCGCATTGCCGAGCGCCGGCATCGAAGGCGGTGTTCCGGGTTCGCCCGCGCCGCCCATATGCCGATTGGTTTCCAGTACGCGCACCTCGACCTGCGGGGCAGTGTGTATTCGCATCGCGTCATAGTCGGGGAAGTTGAATTGCTCGACTTCGCCTTCCGCAAAGGTGATCTCGCCGAAACATGCGGCAGACAGGCCGTACATCATACCGCCGAACATCTGCGCCTTGACGTTTTCCGGGTCCAGCGCCAGCCCCATGTCGCAGGCAATCCAGGCCTTGCTGATGCGGATGGTGCCGTCTTCGTCGACCACTTCGATGACCTGAGCCACCGGGGTGCCGAAGCTGTATGTGAAGGCCACGCCCCGGCCGACGCCTTCGGTCGTCTGGCCGGCCCAGCCTGACATCTCCTTCACGGCTTCCAAACATCCCGCCGACGGCGCGTGTTCGTTCTTCATCAGATCCAGCCGGAACTCCAGCGGATCGCGGCCTGCGGCGTGAGCCATCTCATCCATGAATGTCTCATGAAAAAAGCCGTTGTGGCTGTTGCCGACCGAGCGCCAGAAGCCCACGGGGACAGCCAGATCAGCAATGTGACCGCTCATGCGGTAATTCGGTACTGCGTAGGGCTGGTTGAAGAAACCTTCGACCAGCACTTTGTCGGGGCCGCCGCCGGGGAACCCGGTGTAGCGCTCGACCGCCTGTTGGGTCGGAGATTGCGCAGCGACCTTCCCGTCTATGAGAACGGCCGTGCCGTCCTGAACCGCGCCGCGCATCCGGGCGATGGCGCCGGGGCGGAAATAGTCGTGACGCATGTCTTCTTCGCGGCTCCAGGTTGTCTGAACCGGCGTGCCGGGCATGGCCATGGCAACCTTGGTGGCGATTTCGCCGAAATCCAGTTCTCCGCGGCGACCGAACCCGCCACCCAGATAGGTGGTGTGGATTTGGACGGCTTCGGTATCCAGACCGGCGGTGTTGGCAACGCGGAACTGGATCAGGGTCGGGGCCTGGTTTCCGCACCACAGTTCCAAAGCGTCGCCGGTAAACAGCGCGGTGGCGTTCATCGGCTCCATCGTTGCATGGGCCAGATAGGGCACGCGATATTCGGCGGTGATTTCCGTCGCGTTTTCCGGGCCTGCGCTGACATCGCCGTCGTCGCGCATGGTCGAGTTCGGTGCGTCGTCAAACGCCTCGGCGATCTTGGCAAAGATGCCCTCGGTTTCCGGCGGATAGGGTGCGTCGCCCCAATCAACGTCAATGGCCTCAACCGCCTGATTGGCCAACCATGTGTTGCTTGCGATCACGGCCACGCCTGTGCCCAGATCGACAACCTTCTCAACCCCGGGCATGGATCTTGCGGCGCTGTCGTCAAAACCATTCATTGCGCCGCCCAGTTTGGGATTCATTCGGACGCTGGCGAATTTCATGCCGGGCAGGCGAACATCGACGCCGAATTCAGCGGTGCCCGTCGCCTTGCCCACCATGTCGAGACGCGGTTGGCTTTGGCCCAGATAACGCCATTCAGACGGGTCTCGCAACGGCACCTCAACGGGCTCCAGCCCGGCGGCATCCTCGGCAAGCATTGAATAGGCAATCTTGTCGCCGTTGGGGGCAATGACATGGCCTGACGCCGTTTTCAGATCCGAGGGGTCGACACCCAACCGGTCTGCGGCAGCACGTTTCAGTGTTTCACGAGCCGAAGCACCGGCTTGCCGCATCCGGTCAAACCCATCTTTCATCGAGGTCGAGCCACCCGTGACTTGCAGGCTGAGCGTTTTGCCCAGAACGCCCAGTGCCTCGCCCAGATTGTGCTGGAAATTCGAGATATCGTACCCTTTGTTTGGCAACCCTTCGCCCACAAGGGCCGAGTTGTAATAGGCCGCCGCAGCGGGACCGTGAAGAACCGTGATCTGATCCAGATCGACATCCAGTTCTTCGGCGATCAGCGCGGCCCATGTGGTTCGGACGCCCTGACCCATTTCCGCGCGGGGCGCGAACAAGGTGACACCGTTCTGGTCAATCAACACAAACGGGTTCAGTGCCGCCTCGCCTTCGCCGGGTTTCAAGGGGTTGGCCGCGGGGCGTGTAACGTAATAGGTGCCAAAGGCCACGCCGCCAACTATCGCGGCAGAGCCGATCAGGAACGTACGGCGGAGGATTTTTCCAACGGAAGCCATTGCTTACGCCTCCTTCAGCTTGGATGCCGCGTCATGGATCGCTGCGCGGATAAGGGGATAGGTGCCGCAGCGGCACAGGTTGCCCTGCATCGCTTCGTCGATGTCTGCGTCAGAGGGGTCCGGGTTTTCCGCCAGCAATGTAGCGGCCTGCATGATCTGGCCCGACTGGCAGTATCCGCACTGCGCGACCTGATGTTCGATCCAGGCCTGTTGGATCGTGGCCAGCGCGTCCGGTGAGCCGAGCCCTTCGATCGTGGTCACGTCACCCCAGACATCCGACAGCGCCACCTGGCACGAGCGCACGGCCTCGCCATCGATGTGCACGGTGCAAGCCCCGCATGCGGCCACGCCGCAGCCGAACTTGGTGCCGGTCAGGCCGACCTCATCCCGCAGAACCCAAAGAAGGGGGACGTCATCAGGCAGGTCCACCTGATGTTGCTTTCCGTTGATCTTCAGGGTCGTCGCCATGGCGCACCTCGTGTTGCTGTGGCTGGTTTATGACATAATTGTATAAAAGTGTCAGGATGTCAATTGACAAATTGAGCAAAAAATGTCAGATCTTCAGGCATGAAAGATAACAGTGACGGCTCACGGCAACAGGCGATCCTGAATTCGGCGTTTCAGGCCTTTTCCACTTACGGATACCGAAAGACCTCAATGGACGACATCGCGCGCGGCGCGGGGATGTCTCGGCCGGCGGTGTATCTGCATTACAAGAATAAAGAGGCGATCGTCAGCAAGCTGACTGAGTTGTACTATGCCGAAAAGAGCGTCGCGGTGGCCGAAGCGCTGGCGACGCAGGGGTCGGTGCCCGAGGTTTTGACCCGTGCAGTTCAGGCGCAGACCGAAGGGATGGCAAAAATTCTGGCCTCACCCCACGGGCTTGAGATGCTGGACAACACCAAGTCCCTGTCTTCCGAAATCATCGCAGCGGGTGAGGCCAAATTGGCAGGTATCTATGCGGACTGGCTAACGCGTCAGGAACAATCGGGCCGGGTGCGCCTGCTGGCTGATGCGGCGGAGACCGGACGGACGATAACCGCCACACTCAAGGGGTTAAAGCTGATTGGCGCCGGTGCCGAGGTCTATGAACAGCAGGTCGCACAGGTTGCGGCCCTTTTCGGCGCCGGGCTCAAAGTCAGGTAACGCGCTGACGGATCTTGTATTCGGGCGTGTCCCACAGGCGGTTCTGCATGATATCGGCGATAATCTCGACGGCGCGTTCGACATCGCCTTCGTCGATATACAAAGGTGTAAAGCCGAACCGCATTATGTCGGGTGAACGAAAATCTCCGATCACGCCGCGGGCGATCAGGGCCTGCATGGCGGCATACCCTTCCTTGAAACGGAACGAGATCTGGCTGCCACGCAGCTCTGGATTGCGGGGGCTGGCCAGTTGCAGATCCGGGCAGGTTGCCTCGACGCGTTCTATGAAAAGCTCGGTCAGTTCAACCGATTTGGCGCGAACGTCGGCCATGTCCGCCATATCCCAGATGTCCATGGCGGCCGACAATGCCGTCATCTGGATGATGGGTGGCGTTCCCACCCGCATCCGCTCAATGCCGTTGCCGGGGCGGTAATCGAGATCGAAGGCAAAGGGCGCTTCGTGCCCCAGCCAACCGGACAGGGCGGGGCGTGTGTTGTCTGCCAATCTGGGTGCGACATAGATGAAGGCCGGTGCGCCGGGACCTCCGTTGAGGTACTTGTAAGTACACCCGACCGCTAAATCGGCGTTGCACCCTGAAAGGTCCACGGGAATGGCCCCTGCGGAATGGGCCAGATCCCAGACCGTCACTACACCGTTGGCATGTGCCAGTTCGGTCAGCGCTTTCATGTCGTGCATGCGGCCCGAGCGGTAATCCACCTCGGTCAACATAAGAACGGCGACCTCTTCGGTGATCGCGTCGGCTACGGATTCGGGATCGACAATCCGCAATTCGTAGTCGTCGCCGAGTGACCGCAACAGGCCATCCGCCATGTACAGGTCCGACGGAAAGTTCCCGTTATCCGACAGAACCACTTTGCGATCCGGATTCAGTTCAAGGGCCGAAGCCAGGGCCTGATAGACCTTGATCGACAAAGTGTCCCCGGTCACCACGCTGCCGGGCTCTGCTCCGATCAGACGACCAATCCGGTCGCCAAGCCCGGTGGGCAAGCCCATCCAACCTGCCTTGTTCCATCCGGTGATCAGCATTTGGCCCCATTCTTCGGTCAGCATCCTTTGTACTCGCGCGCCTGCCGATTTCGGCAGAGGGCCCAGAGAGTTGCCATCCAGATAGATGACACCCTCGGGCAGGTCGAACATGGCTTTGGTTGCTGCAAAATCAGTCATGAGGGCTCGCTAACTTGTGTGAACGTCGGTGATTGCTTTTGAGGTAGTCGATCCTCAAATGTGAGTCCATGCGATGCGACATACTGGTCTTTTGCCATTTTGACCCAAAAGCGGTAGGACATCGCTCAGATGCGACATGTGCTCGATCTTGTCGTCACTCAATGAGGGCTCTGCATGCGCTGGATAGATGTGCCGCCGGTTTGGCTGATTGCTTTTGCTGGGCTTGCCTGGTTGCAGGCCAAGTATCTGAAACTCGGCCTGTCGCTTGAGGGCGGTTTGACGGACCTTCTGAGCGGGGTGCTGATCGGAGGTGGCCTCCTGATGGCTGTCTTGGCAGTGGTCGAATTCCGCCGCCACAAGACAACTGTCGTTCCGCATGAAACACCGTCGTCTATGGTGCAATCAGGTATCTACAAGCGCAGTCGGAATCCGATCTATGCAGGCGATGTTCTGATCCTTGCAGGTCTTATTCTTCGTTTTGACGCCGTATTGTCCCTGGTTCTTGTACCAGTCTTCGTCTGGGTGTTGGAGCGTCGGTTCATCCTGCCGGAAGAAGATCGCCTGCGTCGAACCTTTCGCGCCGACTTCGCGCGTTATGAACGCAAGACACGGCGCTGGATCTAGGGTGAATTCTGCAATGACATCACGTCAGAAATGCTGCGCTTGCGAAATAATGTTGCGCAGGATACATCTTTGCTTAACAAAGAATACCGATCACCCGCTCAGACAGAGTAAGAATTAGGGGGACTGCCAGTGAAGATAGGCACGCCAAAGGAAATACTGGACGGCGAGAACCGGGTCGCGATGACACCGGACTCGGCCGTGCAACTGCAAAAACTGGGCTATGAGTGCCTGATCGAAAAAGGAGCGGGTGTTGCCGCCGGTTTTTCGGACGCGGCGTATGAGGCTGCGGGCGTAGAGGTGGTCAAGACAGCAGCGTCGCTGTGGAAAACCGCAGATATCATCGCCAAGGTTCGGATCCCGACCGAGACCGAGCTGAAACGTCTGACCAAGGGCAAAACGCTGATTTCCTTCTTCAACCCTGCGGGCAACGAAGAGGGGATGGAACTGGCCAAATCCAAAGGCGCGAATGTCATCGCCATGGAGATGGTGCCGCGCATCTCCCGTGCGCAGAAGATGGATGCGCTGTCTTCGATGGCGAACATCGCGGGTTACCGCGCGGTTATCGAAGCTGGCAACAACTTTGGCCGCTTTTTTACCGGTCAGGTGACGGCAGCCGGCAAGGTGCCGCCTGCCAAGGTGCTGATCGTCGGTGCCGGTGTGGCCGGTCTGGCGGCCATCGGAACCTCGACCTCGCTGGGTGCGATTACCTATGCCTTTGACGTGCGCCCGGAAGTGGCCGAACAGGTCGAATCGATGGGGGCCGAGTTCGTCTATCTGGACTTTGAGGAAGACCAGCAGGACGGTGCGGCGACCGGTGGCTATGCCAGCGTTCAGTCCGAGGAATTCCGCAATGCGCAGCTGGCCAAGTTCCGCGAACTGGCCCCGGAAATAGACATTGTCATCACGACGGCCCTGATCCCCAACCGCCCGGCACCAAAGCTGTGGCTGGAAGATATGGTCAAGGCAATGAAGCCGGGCTCGGTCATTGTTGATCTTGCGGCTGAGCGTGGCGGAAACGTCGAAGGCACGGTGCCTGACGAAAAGGTCGTAACCCCCAATGGCGTGACCATCATCGGTTACACCGACTTCCCCAGCCGGATGGCGGCGCAGTCCTCCTCGCTGTATGCCACCAACATCCGTCACATGATGACGGACCTGACGCCTGAAAAGGACGGTCAGATCAACCACGACATGGAAGACGACGTGATCCGCGGCTCGACCGTGACCTATGAGGGTGAGATCACCTTCCCGCCACCACCACCCAAGGTGCAGGCGATCGCGGCGCAGAAGAAACCCGAGGTCAAGGAACTGACCCCGGAAGAGAAAAAGGCGCAGGAGGTTGCGGCGTTCAAGGCACAGACCAAGCAGCAGTTCACCCTGCTGGGGGTTGGCGGCGCGCTGATGCTGTTGGTGGGGCTGATCGCTCCGGCCAGCTTCATGCAGCACTTCATCGTCTTTGTGCTGGCCATTTTTGTAGGCTTCCAGGTGATCTGGGGCGTTGCGCACAGCCTGCACACTCCGTTGATGGCGATCACCAATGCGATCTCTTCGATCATCATAGTAGGGGCGCTAATGCAGATCGGGTCGGGGTCGTTCCTGGTCATCCTGCTGGCGGCGCTGTCGCTCTTTATGGCTGGGATCAACATTGTTGGTGGCTTCCTCGTAACCCGGCGCATGCTCGCCATGTTCCAGAAATCTTAAGGAGGTCGGGCATATGATTGGCTTCACTTCTGCCGCTTATGTTGTTGCGGCTGTCCTTTTCATCCTGTCGCTCGGCGGCCTTTCGAACCAGGAAAGCGCCAAGCGCGCGGTTTGGTACGGTATCGTCGGTATGGCGCTGGCGGTGTTTGCTACCCTGGTGGGTCCGGGTTCGGGTCTGTGGCTGCTGTCCATCCTGCTGATCATCGGCGGTGGCCTGATCGGTCAATATGTGGCGCAGCGCGTCCAGATGACCGAGATGCCGCAACTGGTGGCTGCGATGCACTCGCTGGTCGGTCTTGCGGCCGTGTTCGTTGGCTTCAACGCCCATTTCGAGATTGGCAACGTGGCGCAGGTCATGGCGATCGCTGACAGTGCAAGCCAGGCGGACCTGTCCGATCTGGGCGCTTTTGCCAAACTGATCGCCAAGAAAACCCCGGCTGAGCTGGCAATCCTGCATGTGGAACTGTTCCTGGGCATCTTTATCGGTGCGATCACCTTTACCGGTTCGGTCGTCGCCTATGGCAAGCTCGCAGGTAAAGTGACCTCGGCAGCGACCAAGCTGCCCGGAGGCCATGCGCTGAATGCGACGGCGGCAGGTCTCTCGCTGATCTGCCTGATCTGGTACACATCGACAGGGGGCCTGTTCCCGCTGTTCCTGATGACGCTGGCCGCGTTGTTCATCGGTTATCACCTGATCATGGGCATCGGTGGTGCTGACATGCCGGTGGTTGTGTCGATGCTGAACAGCTATTCCGGCTGGGCGGCTGCGGCGATTGGCTTCTCGCTGGGCAACGACCTGCTGATCGTGGTTGGTGCGCTCGTGGGCTCGTCAGGTGCGATCCTGTCCTACATCATGTGTAAAGCGATGAACCGTCATTTTGTCAGCGTGATCCTGGGCGGCTTTGGCGGTCCGCAAGGTGAGCAGATGGCTGTTGAGGGCGAGCAGATCGCAATCGAAGCCGACGGTGTGGCTGCGGCCTTGAACGATGCCGACAGCGTGGTGATCATCCCCGGTTACGGTATGGCCGTGGCACAGGCGCAGCAGTCGGTTTCCGAACTGGTGCGCAAGCTGCGGGCGCAAGGCAAGAACGTACGCTTTGCGATCCACCCTGTTGCGGGCCGCTTGCCGGGCCACATGAACGTATTGCTGGCCGAAGCGAAGGTGCCGTATGACATCGTTCTGGAAATGGATGAGATCAACGATGACTTTCCGGACACCGATGTGGCCATCGTCATCGGCTCAAACGACATCGTGAACCCTGCGGCGCAGGAAGACCCCAACAGCCCCATCGCCGGGATGCCGGTTCTGGAGTGTTGGAAGGCCAAGCAAGTGTTCGTGTCAAAGCGCGGTCAGGGCACCGGGTACTCGGGTATCGAAAACCCGCTGTTCTTCAAGGAGAACACCCGCATGTTCTATGGCGACGCAAAAGCCAGCTTGGACAAGCTGCTGCCCATGATCGACTGATCTTCAGGTTTGATCAGAGTGCAAAGGGCGCCTTAGGGCGCCCTTTTCTTCTTGAGTGTGCATGGGGGCGTTGCCCCCAAAACTCCCAGGATATTTCCAGCCAGATGAAGCAGGCGGAGTGTGGTAGTCTGGGGTGGAGCCGAGGATTGCGGGAGGTCGAAGATGGAGAAGGTGAACGGCATTGGCGGTGTGTTCTTTCGCGCCCGCGACCCAAAGGCGTTGAGCGCCTGGTATGAGAAGCACCTGGGTGTCGATTACTATGACCCCGTGCCCTGGAAGCAGCGTGAAGGCTATACGGTCTTTGCGCCATTCGCCGAGGACACCGAGTACTTCGGTCGGGCCGATCAGCAGTGGATGATCAATTTCCGTGTTGATGATCTGGCCGCGATGACGGCGCAGCTTGAGCAAGCTGGAATTACAGTGGAAGCCGATCCGGACTGGGACAGCGAGGTTGGAAAATTCGCCCGCATCCATGATCCCGAAGGCAACCCCATCGAGCTGTGGCAGCCAAATCAATGAGATAGCAGTGTTGTATACCATTGTATCCTTGTAAGTGTATGAAATAAAAAGAGAATTGATGTATCGTTTATGTGTCGTATAGTGCGCGAGACGAGGCGGAGCCCTGAATGACACCGATAGATGACCATCCCCTTCGCTATGCGCTGGCCAATGAACTGCATGCTCGACCGTTCCCGGTCGCGTCAATGCCCTGTACGGTGGTCTTTCTGGCGATCAAGAAACCAGAGGCTGCGGTCGCTCGTGATCGTTGTGAGGATTTGGCTCACTTGATCGACCTGCTGGACCGCCACGGCGCGCAGCATCCTCAACCTGATGCAACACATTACGCGGGTCAGATTGGTCGCCACTGGTTGAAGTGGGAGCAGCATACCGAATTCGTGACCTACACCGCGATCGCTCAGAACGTGAGTGATCGCGCCTTCAACCCGGCCGACTTTGAAGTCTTTCCGCCTGATTGGCTGATGGCCAGCCCGGGGCAAAGGGTAACGTCGGCGATGGTGCGCGTCGTTAAACGCGAAAGTGACGATGTGGTGAAGTCAAAACTGCTGGATTGGTTCGAGCCGGAAAGCCTGGCCGTGGCCAGAGTATTGGACGATGCCGCCATTTGCGCCAGTGACTTTCGTATCGATCCGGCAGGACATATGCGTTTTGCTTTATTCGTGGCCGAGGGCACCGGACGGCGCCGGACGGGGCGAATTATTCAGCGACTATGCGAAATCGAAACGTATAAGGCGATGTCGATGCTGGGTTTTGCGCGCGTCAAGCAGCTGATGCCGCGTATCGGGGAACTGGACGGGCAACTCACCCGGTTGATGGGGCAGATGACCGACAACTCGGCTCAGCCTGACGTGCTTTTGCAGGATTTGCTGTCAACGTCGATTGAACTCGAAACTTTGTCGGCCCGGTGCTCCTTCCGGTTCGGCGCCACGGGCGCTTATGAGGCTATCGTCAACCAGCGGATCGAAGTGTTGCGAGAACAGCGTTTCGAGGGTGGTCAGAATTTTGCCGATTTCATGATGCGTCGCTATGACCCCGCAATTCGCACCGTGAAATCTACGGAACGCCGCCTTCAGGCCTTGTCGGACCGGGCCATCCGTGCTGGTGAACTGCTGCGGACTAGGGTGGATGTTGAACGCAGCGCGCAAAACCAGGCGTTGCTGGAAAGCATGGACCGTCGCGCCGATCTGGCACTTCGTTTGCAGCACACGGTAGAGGGGCTTTCTGTCGTTGCCATCAGCTATTATGCGGTTTCGCTGGTCAGCTACCTTTTGTATCCGTTGACGGCCTCTGGCATCAGCAAAGGCATGCTGACAGCGGCGGTTACGATCCCTGTTGTCGCCGGGGTGTGGTACGCGGTCCGACGTATTCGCAAACGGCTCGGTTAAGCCGCAATTGCCAAGTTTCATCTGGCCTGTAGAAAGCGGGCACTTGGAACGCAGAGCGAGGGAGTCATATGATAAGCGTAGTTGCCGCATGGCGTGCTGTCGCCGCCATGTTCATTCTGAATGGTGCCCTGTTCGGGATCTGGGCGTCACGCATTCCCGCCGTGCGAGACAGGTTGGAACTGTCTCATGAGGCACTGGGATACGGTCTGTTGTTCATGGCGGCGGGGGCCGTCTGCTCGTTTCCGATAACCGGGCGACTGACGGATCGTTTCGGCGCTGTCGCAATCACCCGGATCATTGCGGTTCTGTACACAGTGTCGCTGATCTTGCTTGCCCTGGCTGATGGGTTCTGGGGGCTGGCGGTGTTCCTGTTTATCTTTGGCGCCTTCCACGGGTCCATGGATGTTGCGATGAATGCGTGGGCCGCTGAGGTTGAGCAGGCGTACGACAAACCTGTAATGTCCTCTTTCCACGCAATGTGGAGCCTTGGGGCCGGTCTTGGCGCACTCAGCGGATATGTTGCGGTTCAGATGGGGCTAACAGTTCTTGAGCATTTCCTCTTTGCTGGTGGTGTGGTTGTTGGTCTGGCACTTGCCTCATCAACGGTAAGCTGGACGTCGAGACGATCCGATGGCCCCCAAAGCTCGGTCTTTGCGTTGCCGTCCGGCACGTTGATACTGGTCGGCTTTGCGGCCCTGTGCGGTGCCTTGGGGGAAGGGGCCGTCGCGGATTGGAGCGCGATTTATCTGCGTGACATCACGGCGGCATCTGAAAGTGTCGCCGCCTTGGGCTATGCGGTGTTTTCAGTGACCATGGTGGCGTTTCGACTTGCAGGTGCCGTTGTTATCACGCGGTTCGGCCCGGTCGTTACGGCCCGTTTCGGCGGTATTTGCGCCGCGTTCGGGGTTTTCTCGGTGGTTTCTGCGGCGACGCCTTTGACTGCGTTGGCCGGGTTTGCCTTGATGGGAATAGGCTATGCCGTGATCATGCCGCTGGCATTCAGCCGGGCGGCCAGCGATCCGAATGTGCCGCCGGGGCAAGCCATCGCAAGCGTTGCGACTTTGGGGTATGGGGGGCTGTTGATCGGGCCGCCGTTGATCGGTCTTCTGGCGGAATTGTTCGGCCTGCGTTTGGCTTTTGCCGTACTGCTGCCATTGGCCGTTCTGATCGTTCTGTTGGCCGGCGCACTGAAGCGCGCCGGCTAGGTTTAGTTCAACGACCGCGGATGCGCGGATCCAGCGCGTCGCGCAGACCGTCACCCAGATAGTTGACGCTGAGAACGGTAAGCGAGATCGCCAGACCGGGCCAGAACACGCGCTCGGGGTATTGCTGCAGATAATCGACACCGTCAAACAGCAGGCGGCCCCATGTCGGGAAGTCAGGTGGGAAGCCCAAGCCCAGGAACGACAACGCGCTTTCGGTGATGATGGCCGTGGCAATCCCCAGCGTCGCCGATACCATGATCGGAGACAACACGTTCGGCAGGATATGCCGCGCGATGATCTGCGAATTGCTGGTACCGATGGACCGGGCAGCCAGAACAAATTCGCGCTCTTTGATGGCCAACACGTCACCGCGTACGATCCGTGCTGTAGGCATCCACGAAGTGATGCCGATGGCACAGACGATCAGGATGAAGATCCCCCGCTCCAGCCCGAACGCGGCCGACAGGGGTTCGCGGAAGAGCAGCATCATGACCAGCAGCAAAGGCAGCAGGGGCAGGGCCAGAAACAGATCGGTCAGGCGCATGAGCGGGCCATCCAGCCGTCTGAAGAACCCCGCCAGAACGCCGATGAACGATCCCAGAAACAGCGCCAGCAACATCGCTGTGATGCCCACGGATACCGAAGTTTGCCCCCCCGACATCATGCGGGCCAGAATATCCCGGCCCAGTTGGTCCGTGCCGAAAGGATGCCCCCAGCTGGGTCCCTGATTTCGGGCTCGGATATCGATCTGCGTCGGATCAATGCTCCAGAGATATGGCCCCAGATACACGCCCGCCACGATGAAGATGAACAGGATCGCCCCGATCATTGCGCCTTTGTGTGTCTTGAACTGATCCCACACATCGCGCCATTGGCTGCGGGGTGGGGTGGCAAGTTCTTCCATCACGTCAGCAGTCGGCAGTGCGGTCGAGGCAGGAGCAAGCCCTTCGTCCGGGACCAGCGTATCGGTACGATCATGATCAGTCATAGCGAATCCTCGGGTCCAGAATGCCATAGAGAACGTCCGCGATCAGGTTGAACAGGACGATCAACACGGCAAAGATGAAGGTCAGGGTTTGCACCATGGGCAGGTCGTTTGCCTGAATTGCCCCGATCAGCAACTGACCGATACCATTCACCTTGAACACCTGTTCGGTGATGATGGCGCCACCGAAGATAGCCGGGATACCCAGCGCAATAACCGTCACCACGGGGATCATCGAGTTCCGCAGCACATGGACCATGACCACCGTGTATTCGCTCAGGCCTTTGGCGCGGGCGGTTCGGACGTAATCCTGATTGAGATTGTCCAGCATCGAGGCGCGCATGAACCGGCTGAGCTGCGCCGTGATTTGCAGGGCCAGAACCATGACGGGCATGATCATCTGTTTTAGCTGCAGCATGAAGCTGTCCCAACTGTTGACCACAAGCGTGGTGTCATAGATCGACGGGAACCAGCCCAGTTGGACCGAGAAGATCACGATCACCAGCACACCCGAAAAGAAGGGCGGGACAGAAAAACCGACCATCGACACGAAAGTACCCATCTGGTCAAACCAGGAATACTGACGATAAGCCGAATAGATACCGATAGGCAGGGCGATCAGGATAGCGACCACGTATGCGGTGCCGACAACCCACAGGGTCTGGGGAATCCGCTGAACGACGATGTCCATGACAGGCGAACGGGTCTGCCAGGATATCACGCGCAGGTCGCCTTCGGAAAAGGTTGTACCGAACATCGAGTCGATCAGAACCTGCGGTTCGATCCAGAAGAACTGCACGATCCACTTCCAGAACCGGATATGCATCGGCTGGCCGAGGCCAAGCGCCTCGCGCATCTTTTCTTTGACTTCGGGGGGAACGGTGAGCGGAACCTGCGCCATCGGATCGCCGGGTGCGAGTTCGAGGAGCAGGAAGATGACGAGGCTGATGAACAGCAGTGTTGGAACCGCCAGCACCAGTCGTCTGATTGTAAAATTAAGCATTAAGAGGCGCCTTTATATGCGTCTTCTTGTTGGGGTGGTATGCAAATGACCGCGCCCCGATAACGATCGGGGCGCGGTTTTGCAAGGTCAGGGCTTAGGAACCGGTCTTGCGGTACCAGTCCGCAATGTTCCACAGCTCGCTGTCCCAAACGTTCAGGACAACGCCACCCAGGGTGTTTGCGTGCGCCGACAGACGACCACGGTGAACCAGCGGGATCATGCCACCGTTTTCAACCATGATGTCGTTCAGCTTTTTCGCGATCTCGGCACGTTGCTCAAGACCCGCAGTTTCAGCCAGCTGACCGTGCAGCTTGTCGAACTCTTCGTTGCAGAAGCGGCTGATGTTTTCACCCTGCCACTGGGTCTCGGGGCGAGGTGCCTTATCGCACAGGCCGTTGCCCAGATAGGACTGCGGGTCGGTGCCGTTGAAGGTGTTGGCGTACATCTCAACGTCAGCATAGAACTTCTGGAAGGTGTCAGGCGAGCCCGGGTCACCACCGAAGAAGACCGACGCGTTGATGTTGCGCAGTTCGGATTCGATACCGATCTGGCTCCACCACTCCTTGATCAGCGCCTGGAAGTCCTGACGGACAGCGTTGGTCGAGGTCTGGTAGACGATTTTCAAAGGAACACCGTCTTTTTCGCGAACGCCGTCGCCATCGGTATCCACGATACCCGCATCATCCAACAGCTTTTTCGCGCCTTCGATATCCTGCGTGTCGCAGGTCATCGAGGTCGAGTTGAACGCGGCAGGCGCCGGAACCCAGTTGCAGGTCACTTTACCAGCCTGACCATAGCCGATCTCCACCAGCAGCGGACGGTCGATGGCCATGGACATGGCTTTGTAAACGGCCGGATCCTTCAGGAACGGGTGCGGGTGCTTTGCGGTCGAACGCTCGCCTTCCGGCAGGTCGGGCGACGGGTTGGTCTGGTTCATCATGATACGCTCGACCAGCGGGCCGAAGCCTGCAACCGGCGTACCTTTGCCACCTTCCTGCATCTGTGCGATCACTTCAGGCGCCAACTGAAGGTTCCAGGCATAGTCAAATTCACCGGTTTCCATGACGGCACGACCAGCAGCAGTTGCGTCACCACCGCCCTTGAAGGTCACAGTCGCAAAGGCCGGTTTGGCCGGGTCACGATAATTGTCATTTGCCTTGAATGTAATCACGTCGTTCGGTTTGAACTCGGTGACGACAAATGGGCCGGTTCCGATGGGGTTGAAGTTCTGGTCGGTGCATTCAGGCGCTTTCGCACCAAGGCAATCGGCGAACTGTGCGGCCTGAATGATCGGGCTTTCGCCGCCGACAAACGGGCCATAGGGGAACGGTGTTGGCTTGTCGAAGGTAACTTTAACGGTCAGGTCATCAACAGCTTCGACCGAGGTGACGCCTTCGAACTTTGTCACCTGCGCGCAGCCACCTTCCGGGTGCATACAGTAATCGGCGGTGAACTTCACGTCAGCGGCGGTGAACGCAGAGCCGTCCGACCATTTGATTCCCGGCGTGATTTTCCATGTGATCGACGTCAGATCTTCGCTGACACCGCCATTTTCCACGGTCGGAATCTCGGATGCCAGATACGGCACCATGTTGCCGTCCTGATCGTAGCGGGCCAGAGGCTCGATCACCAGCGAAGCTGATTCCACGTCTTTCGTGCCGCCAGACAGGAACGGGTTCAGGATCGACGGAGCCTGCCAATAGATGATGCTGACATTGCCGTCCGAACCGCGCTCGGCAAAGGCCGCGGGGGCCATTGCCGTGCTTGCGATCGCACCAAGCAAAAGGGTTTTGATTTTCATAAGTCACTCCCGAATTGGACACGTTCGTGTCTCGATTATCTCCGCAAGGCCTGCGGGTTTGGCGTTGCCGTCTTGGGTTAAGGCTTTGACTAGCAAAGATAATAGCGCTAACGGTTTCCGTTGGCACTGCCGCCCCAAGCCGGTTACGTTGGGTATCGAAACAGAACTTGAGAAAAATGCAAGTGGTGCCGTCGCGAAAATGTGTAATGGGTTTGACTTTTCCCAGTGGCCCGCCGTAGCGTTCGGCATTCAGAACAAGAATAACGTCGTCAAGGGAGCGCGCACGTGCTGGATCAGCCTATTGCTCAAATCAGAAAACTACGGGTGGAGTTTCAGACGAAGGACGGTCCTGTTGTCGGCGTTGAGGACGTTTCGTTCGAGGTCAAACCAGGCGAAACCGTTTGTATCGTTGGCGAATCGGGCTCGGGAAAGTCGGTTTCGTCATTGTCTTTGATGCGGCTGGTCGAGTTCGGTGGCGGCAAAATCGCGGGCGGAGAGCTGCTGTTTGATCGTCGCGATGGCGAAGAAGTGGACCTGGCCAAGGTCGATCAGGATCTGATGAAACAGATTCGCGGCAATGAAATCGGGATGATCTTTCAGGAGCCGATGACCGCCCTGAACCCCGTTTTCACCGTTGGTCGCCAGTTGACCGAAGGACTGCGTATCCACAAGGAAATGTCGAAGTCACAGGCAGAAGCGCGGGCGCTTGAATTGTTGCGCCAGGTTCGCATACCTGAGCCTGAGCGCCGCCTGAAACAGTATCCGCACGAGCTGTCGGGCGGGATGCGTCAACGCGTTGTCATTGCGATGGCTATGGCCTGTGAGCCGCGCCTGCTGATCGCCGACGAACCCACCACAGCGCTTGACGTGACCATTCAGGCCGAAATTCTCGCGCTGATGGACCGTCTCAAGCGGGAAACCGGCACGGCTGTGATGTTCATCACCCACGATATGGCTGTGGTTGCCCAGATGGCCGACCGTGTCGTCGTCATGTACCGCGGCAACAAGGTCGAAGAAGGCACCGTCAAAGAAATCTTTGAAAACCCGCAGCACGACTATACTAAAGCCTTGCTGGCCGCGGTGCCGAAACTGGGCGAGATGCAAGGTAAATTTGCGCCCGAGCCGATGAAACTGCTGGGGGTCGAAGGGCAGAATATTGCACCGATCCCGGGCACAGACGAGGTTCTTCTGACCGTCAAGAACCTGACGACCCGGTTCCCGGTCAAAGGCGGGCTTTTGCGGCGCACGATCTCGAACGTTCATGCGGTCGAGGATGTCTCGTTCACACTGAACAAAGGTCAAACGCTCAGTCTTGTCGGCGAATCCGGGTGCGGCAAGTCTTCGGCGGGGCGCTCGATCCTGCGACTGGTCGAGCCTCTGGCGGGCGAGATTGATATGGACGGTGTTGATATCATGAAGCTTGATCCGTCTGGCTTGCGCAAGGCGCGGCTGGACATGCAGATGATCTTTCAGGATCCGTTCGCCTCGCTGAACCCGCAGATGCAGCTGGTCGATCAGGTGGCCGAGCCGATGCGCAACTATGGCGTGGCATCGGGATCGGAACTGCAGGACCGCGTGGCGCAACTGTTCGACAAGGTGCAACTGCCGCGCAGCTTCATGCGTCGGTTCCCGCATGAAATGTCGGGCGGTCAGCGGCAGCGGATTGCCATCGCGCGGGCTCTGGCCCTGAACCCCAAGCTTATCATCGCGGATGAGGCGGTTTCGGCCCTCGACGTGTCGGTGCAGGCGCAGGTTTTGAACCTGATGATGGAATTGCAGTCCGAACTGGGCTTGTCTTATCTGTTCATCAGTCACGATATGGCCGTGGTTGAAAGGGTTAGCCATTATGTCGGGGTCATGTATCTGGGTCGAATTGTCGAACTTGGGCCCCGGGCGCGGGTATTCGAGAACCCGCAGCATCCCTATACACAGGCGCTGATGAAGGCGGTTCCGATTGCGGACCCGAACAAGCGGAAATCGGAAAAGGATCTGAATTTCAAACCGATCCCATCTCCGATTCATCCCACTGACTACACGCCGGAACCTTCGCAATATCGAGAGGTTGAGGCCGGGCACTTCATTCTGACCACCGACAGCGGGTATTGACCCCAATGGCGAAACGCTTGACGCCGCTTGAGATCATGACAAAGCTGATCTCATTTCCGACCGTAAGCCGTGACACCAATCTGCCGCTGGTGGATTGGGTTGAGGAATATCTGCAAGGTCATGGAATCGCACCCCATCGGTGGCCGGACCCGGATCAACCGCACAAGGCTGCAATTTTTGCGCATGTGGGTCCGATGGAAGAGGGTGCGCTGGTTCTGTCCGGGCATACGGATGTCGTGCCGATCGAAGGGCAGCCTTGGGATTCCGATCCGTTCACGGTGACCGAGAAGGACGGCAAGTATTTCGGTCGCGGCACCTGCGACATGAAGGGTTTTGACGCTCTGGCGATCTGGGCTCTGGTCGAGGCGCATTACGCTGAAATAAAGCGGCCGCTGCAACTTGCGCTCAGCTTTGACGAAGAGGTCGGATGCACCGGTGCGCCGCCCATGATTGAGGCAATGCAACAGGTCTTGCCCAAGGGATCAGCAGTGATCGTGGGTGAGCCGTCAATGATGCAGGCTGTGACGGGGCACAAGGGCGGGTTCGGCTTTGATACTCACATCGTGGGGTTCGAAGTGCACAGTTCGATCATGCATACCGGCGTGAATGCGATCATGGCGGCGGCACCTCTGATCGACTGGGCAAATCACAGAAATGCCGAAAGCATGGCCGCTGAGCCGAGCGAAATCGCGGTCGTATTTGACCCGCCGTGGACAACCTGTCATGTCGGAATGATAGAAGGCGGGACAGCCCACAACATCACTGCCAAAGACTGTCGGTTCATGATGGATTTCCGCACAGTGCCGGATGAGTCAAAGGCGCAATGGCAGGACGCGTATTTTCAGCAGGTCCGCGCGGCCGAGGCACGGATGCAGGCTGTCCACCCTGAAACACGCATCGAACTGAAGGAACATTTTTCAATTCCGGGACTGGTGCCTGAACGGGACGGAGAAGCGGAAGCTTTAGTGCGTACGCTGACCGGGGATAACGCAAGCCACGTTGTCAGCTACGGGACAGAGGCGGGGCAGTTTCAGGAGGCCGGGTATTCAGCCGTGATTTGCGGTCCTGGTGATATTGCGCAGGCTCATCAGCCGAACGAGTTCATATCGATCGCGCAGTTCGATGCGGGGCACAAGTTTATGCAACGACTGGTTGAAAAGCTCGGCGCGGCGTAAGATTCAACATAGCATCAATTGTTCAGAGGAAGGTCTTGAGATGCCTGTCAAAAACAGACTTGCAGAAATGCACGGCGATATTGCCGCGTGGCGCCGCCACCTGCATGCGCATCCTGAATTGATGTATGACGTGCACGAAACCGCTGCTTTTGTCGTCGAGCGCCTCAAGGAGTTTGGTGTTGATGAGATCACTCCGGGAATTGGCAAGACCGGTGTCGTGGCCGTTATCCGCGGGCGGCAGGACACGACCGGGCGCGTAATCGGACTGCGCGCAGATATGGACGCACTGCCGATCGAAGAGGCGACTGGGCTGGACTATGCTTCTACCGTTTCGGGCAAGATGCACGCCTGCGGGCATGACGGGCATACCTCGATGCTGCTTGGGGCCGCCCAGTACCTGGCTGAAACCCGAAACTTCGATGGCACTGTTGTTCTGATTTTTCAGCCCGCAGAAGAAGGCGGTGCAGGCGGTCTGGCCATGTGTCGGGACGGCCTGATGGAACGCTGGGGCATTGATGAGGTCTATGGCATGCACAATATGCCGGGGTTGCCAGTGGGCGAGTTCGCGATCCGACCCGGCGCATTGTTGGCCTCATCTGATGAGTTCGAAATCACGATCACCGGCAAGGGCGGACACGCCGCCGCACCGCATGACGCGGTAGACACGACTTTGGTGGCCTCGCATATTGTCGTGTCGTTGCAATCGGTTGTGGCGCGCACCGTCGATCCGATCAAACGCGTCGTCCTGACCGTGGGCACGTTCGAAACGGACAGCGTCGCGTCGAACGTGATCGCGCACACCGTCCGTTTGCAGGGGACCGTCCGGACACTCGACCCAGAATACCGCACGATAGCAGAAGAGCGCGTGCGCAGGATCGCCGAGGATACGGCCTCGGCCTTTGGAGCGAAGGCGGAAGTTGTCTGGACGCCGGGGTATCCTGTGACGGTAAATTCCGAGACAGAGACAACATACGCTGCCGAGGCAGCCGAGGCCGTCGCGGGCAAGGTCAATGACAACACTGATCCGATCATGCCCTCGGAAGATTTCGCCTACATGCTTGAAGAACGGCCCGGAGCCTACATCTTTATCGGGAACGGGGACACGGCCATGTGCCATCACCCGGAATACAACTTTGACGACGACGCGATTCCCGCCGGCTGTAGCTGGTTTGCCGAGATCGTGGAACGACGATTGCGCGTCGCTTAAATCAGGGAGAATGCCATGCCGATCAAAAACCGCCTCGCAGAGATGCACGAAGAGATCACAGGTTGGCGGCGTGACATTCACCAACATCCGGAAATCCTGTACGACACGCACCGCACCAGTGCACTGGTGGCCGACAAACTGAAGGAATTCGGCTGTGACGAGGTCGTAACCGGCATCGGGCGTACCGGCGTGGTCGGGGTTATTCGCGGCAAAAGCGACACGCAGGGCCGCGTGATTGGTTTGCGGGCCGATATGGATGCCCTGCCGATGCAGGAACAGACCGGGCTGGACTATGCCTCGAAAACACCAAATGCGATGCATGCCTGCGGGCATGACGGGCATACTGCCATGGTCTTGGGAGCGGCTAAGTACCTGTCTGAGACGCGCAATTTCGATGGCACCGCAATCGTGATCTTTCAGCCCGCCGAAGAGGGCGGGAATGGCGCAGAGGCCATGTGCAAGGACGGTCTGATGGACCGGTTTGGCATTCAGGAAGTTTACGCGATGCACAATGTGCCGGGCGTGGCGACCGGGCAATTCGCAATCCGCTCAGGCCCGTTGCTGGCGGCGGCGGACGAGATTGACATCCATCTTGAAGGGCGCGGAGGCCACGCGGCAAAACCCCATGAGACGGTCGATACAACCGTGATGCTGTCGCAACTGATTGTCGCGTTGCAGACGATCGTGTCGCGCAATGCGGACCCGATCCTGCAAACCGTGTTGTCCGTGACCTCGGTCGAGACGTCCTCGAAAGCGTTCAACGTGATCCCGCAATCGGCGCAGATACGCGGTACCGTGCGGACCCATTCCAACGAGATGCGTGATCTGATCGAACAGCGCCTCAAAGAGGTCGCCGAAGGGATTGCAGGAACATTCGGTGGTTCCGTGAACGTCAACTACACGCGTGGCGTGCCGGTGACGATCAACGCCGAAACTCAAACGGGATATGCGGCAGAAGCCGCGGTCTCGGTCGGGGGCAGCTGCATCGAGGCACCGATGGTGATGGGGGGTGAGGATTTCTCGTTCATGCTGGAGGAACGGCCCGGAGCCTTTATCGTTCTGGGCAACGGTGACAGCGCCGGGTTGCACCACCCCGAATACAACTTCAACGACGAGATCATCCCGATCGGATGTTCGTGGTTTGCAGAAATGGTCGAGCGCCGGATGCCGGCGGCTTGAATTAGGAGAGAGAAGATATGCCAGTCAAAAACCGCTTTGCCGAATTGCAGGATGAAATCACCGCGTGGCGACGGGATCTGCACGAAAACCCGGAAATCCTGTTTGAGACCCATCGCACCAGCGCAGTGGTGGCCGAGAAGCTGAAAGAGTTCGGCTGCGACGAGGTCGTCACTGGAATCGGACGTACCGGCGTTGTGGGTGTGATCAAAGGCAAGTCGGACAGTGCGGGCAAGGTGATCGGTCTGCGGGCAGATATGGATGCGCTGCCGATTCATGAGGCGACAGGGTTGGACTATGCCTCGAAAACGCCGGGCGCGATGCATGCGTGTGGCCATGATGGCCATACGGCGATGCTGTTGGGTGCTGCGAAATACCTGTCCGAAACCCGCAACTTCGATGGCACGGTTGTTGTGATCTTCCAGCCTGCCGAAGAAGGCGGCGGCGGTGGTCGCGAAATGTGCGAAGATGGCATGATGGACCGCTGGAATATTCAGGAGGTCTACGGGATGCATAATTGGCCCGGACAACCTGTAGGTAAGTTCGCAATCCGTCCCGGTTCCTTCTTTGCCGCAACCGATCAGTTTGACATCACTTTTGAAGGGCGAGGTGGTCATGCTGCCAAGCCGCATGAAACAGTAGACACCACGGTACTGGCTGCGCAGGCGGTTTTGGCGCTTCAGACCATTTCCTCGCGCAATGCCGATCCGATCGATCAGGTCGTGGTGTCGGTGACGTCGTTCGAGACCTCGTCGAAAGCGTTCAATGTGATCCCGCAGACTGTTCAGATCAAAGGCACCGTGCGCACCATGAGCAAGGATACGCGGGATCTGGCCGAAAAGCGGATCAATGAGATCTGCAATGGAATCGCGGCCACGTTCGGAGGCACCGCAAACGTGACCTACATCCGCGGGTACCCGGTGATGGTGAACAGTGAAGAACAGACAGAGTTCGCCGCAGCTGTTGCCCGGTCGGTATCCGGCGATTGTGACGATGCGCCTTTGGTCATGGGAGGCGAGGACTTTGCCTTCATGCTGGAGGAACGTCCCGGGGCCTATATTTTAATGGGTAACGGCGATACGGCCATGGTTCACCACCCGGAGTACAACTTCAACGATGAGGCGATTCCCGCCGGGTGCAGCTGGTGGGCAGAGATCGTTGAGCAGCGTATGCCGGCGGCCTGATCGGACGAGTGGGGGCTCTGCCCCCACACCCCCGGGATACTTTTGGCCAGATGAAGAGGGATCCCGCCCGGTCACGTCAGGTCGAGCGAACAGGATAGCGTGTCAACAACAGAGTCCAGCGCTTTGCTTTGGGTCTTGACGCAGGTTTGGGCGGCGCTGCGGGCCTTTTTCAGGGCCTGACCGTCTGAAAGCCAATGCTCGACCGCCGCGGAGAGATCCTTTTCGGTTCGAACCTCCATGGCGCCACCGGTTTTGATCAACGGCGCGAAAGTTTCTGCAAAATTGAAGTATCCGGGGCCGGTAATCACGGCGGCTCCGGCCTGTGCCGGTTCGAATGGGTTGTGACCGCCGATGTCTTTCAGGGAGCCACCCAGGAACACGATGGGACAAAGCGCGTACCATGTGCCGGTCTCACCCAGTGTATCCGCGACATATACCTGGGTCTCGGCTTTGATCGGGGAATTTTCGGATCGGAACGCGGCGTTGAGATCGGAGGCTTCCAGTAGTTTGGCGATATCGCCGCGGCGCTCTGGGTGGCGCGGGATCAGCAGCAGCAGCAGATCGGGCCAGCGTTCCAGAAGTGATTTATGCGCGGCCAGAACGCTTTCCTCTTCGCCTGCGTGGGTCGAGCTGGCGATCCACACCGGTCTGCCAGAGACTTTAGAACGTATGTCATCCAGCGTGTTGTGGTCCACGGGAAGGGGATCGGACATGGCTTTGAGATTGGTGCCGGGCCGGACGCGATCGGCAGGGGCACCCATCGACGTCAGGTTGGCTGCGGTTTTGTCGTTCTGCGTCAGGAACAGGTTAAATTTGTTCAAGACGAACCGCGCTGTTTCGGGGCGCTTTTTCCAGCCAGCGACGGACTTGTCCGACAGTCGTGCATTCAGAAGGGCGAGCGGAATGCCGCGTTTGGCACTTTCAACAATCAACCGTGGCCAGATTTCACTTTCGACGAAAACCCCGCCCTCTGGTTGCCAATGGCTCAGAAAGCGCCGGACGGGACCTGCCGTGTCAAGCGGCGGGTATTGATGCCGTGTGCGGGGCGGCAGGCGTTTTTCGATAAGAGCCGCTGAGGTCGGGGTGCCGGAGGTGATTAGAAATTCGGTTTCGGGCAGGCGGTCAGCCAGCCGTCTGATCAGGCTGAGGACCGAAAGGCTTTCGCCAACGCTGGCGGCGTGGAACCAGATCAAACGCCCATTTGGCCTAGGCAGGCTGGCATGTCCAAGTCGTTCTTGTTGCCGCTCAACAGGTACGTTTGCTGCCCGCAACTTATTCCGAACAATTCGCCATATCAGAGGTGCTGCAAGAGACGTGAGGGTGCAGTACACATGATACAACGCCGTGGGGCGGCCGTTGTGATCCGGCATATCAGCCGCCTGTGTGACTCATGTGACGGCTCATCCTGCCATCGACGGCTTGGCGCGAATAGTCGAAGTCATGCCCCTTGGGCTTGAGATTGATGGCAGATCGGATCGCGTCTTCAAGTGGCTGTTCGGTATCAGGGTGATCGCGCAGGGCTCCGCGCAGGTCAGACATATCCTCCTGACCCAGGCACATGTAAAGTTCGCCCGTGCAGGTCAGGCGAACCCTGTTGCAGCTTTCACAGAAATTGTGCGACAGCGGCGTGATAAAGCCGATTTTCTGGCCGGTTTCCTCGAGCCGCACGTAACGGGCCGGGCCACCGGTGCGTTCGGCCAGATCGGTGACCGAATAGTGGTTTTCGTATTCTTTCCGCACGTCTTTGAGCGACCAGTACTGATCCAGGCGGTCTTCGTTGCCGATATCGCCCATAGGCATGACTTCGATCCAGGTCAGATCCATGTCCCGCTCGGCACACCAGTCCGTGATTTTCGGAAGTTCGGGTTCATTGAACCCTTTCAGCGCGACCGCGTTGATCTTGATCCGCAGGCCAGCCTTTTGCGCGGCGTCAATTCCGTCCAATACCTGTTTCAGGCGACCCCAGCGCGTGACCTTGGCAAACTTGTCATCGTCCAATGTATCCAGAGAGACATTCACCCGCCGTACGCCAGCGGCATACAGGTCTTCGGCGAAGCGGTGCAGTTGCGATCCATTTGTTGTCAGCGTCAGTTCTTTCAATGCACCGCTGTCCAGGTGGCGTGTCATCGAGTTGAAGAACGTCATGATATTCCGACGCACCAACGGCTCACCACCCGTGATGCGCAGCTTTTCGACACCCATCCTGACGAAGGTCGAGCACATCCGGTCCAGTTCTTCCAGTGTCAGCAGGTCTTTCTTGGGCAGAAAGGTCATGTTTTCGGACATGCAATACACGCAGCGGAAGTCGCAGCGGTCCGTGACGGAGACGCGGAGATACGTAATGGCGCGGGCAAACGGGTCGATGAGCGGAGCTGTCATGGTGTAATAGGTAAAGCCGTAACATGCCCGCGACAAGGGCGAACTGTGCTTTGCGCTGGAACAGATGGGCGCAGGGCTGTAGGTGTCAGCCATGAAAAAAACACTTGTTTTACTATTTGTGGTCATGGCTGGATGCGACGCCGTGCGGTCAACGACTGACCGAGTTTTAGGCGGTGGCGACGCGCCTGCCCAGACGGCACCCGACGCTGAAGTTGGTACCGCAGTTGCTGAAGAGGTGCTGCAACCCGAACCGGTTTCCGCGCGGCCAAACTGGGTCGGGGCGAAAACCACCATAGCCGGGCTTGGGGATCCGACCACTCCGGGGCGCTGGATGCAGACACCGCTGGTGGACACCGAAGTTACGGCGCGCGTAGTGGTGCCACGAACAGGGGCGCAGGCCTACATCACTTTGGTCCCGGTCTCAGGCCCGGACAGTAGCGGCAGCCGCTTGTCTCTGGACGCTATGAGGGCGTTGTTGGTGCCTTTCGACGAACTCGTTGAGGTCGAAGTCTACGCAGATTGATTTTTCAGGTATTTACCTGCTTCACGGCGGGCAAAGGGTTTCATGGTATCGCCGTGTTGGCTCAGAAAGGTGATGACACGCTTTGGGTCGTGTTTGGATAACTCTCGCAGCCACCAGGCGATGGATTTCTGAATGAACCAGTTGCGGTCCGGAACATATCCGGCAGCCCAGCCAAGGATGCGATCACGGCGGTGCAGGTCGTCGGGCTTGGGGTGGTTCTGTTTGGTCCAGGGCAGGGTTGCAACCAGGGCCGCGCGTCGGGTCCACATGTGATCGGACTGGGTCCAATGTTCAACCTGATCCAGTCGGTCAGGATCTGCTGAAAGCCGCTTTTGCATAGCCATGCACGCGTGATCCGCGACGGCCCATGCATCGAAATCCGGCAGCCAGCTTTGAAGCAAGTCCCAAACCGTCGCGTCAGGTCGGATGCGCGCCTGTGTCAAAAGCTTGGATGCAGCAAGACGCCCTTCGTGGATGTTTGTTTGCCATAACGCGTCCGCCAATGCGATCCGCGCCGGCACATCCAGTTCTTGCCGCCACGCCTTGGTCAGGTCGTTGAGAACCGGGTTTGCGACGCCCAGATAGATGCGATCCGCCTTATGATAACTAGCCATCTGGCTCGCCCGTTCGGGGTCACCATGCGCTTTGATCTGATCGAGATATCCGGTCAGCATGGGGATCACAATGGAACGCCTGTTGGTTTCCCATCAATCGTCTGGCCGTTCCTTTCCATCCAATAGGAACGGATTTCCTCATCTGATTTTCCATCCACCCATTTCTGCATCGTGTCGCGGTCGGATTGGAATTCCATGAAAGGCACGGCATAGCCGCAGGAGGTTTGTACCATCTCGATCGACTGGTCATAGATTCGCCGTGCACTGCGGTGACTTGGGAAGAGACCGGCAAGGTCGTCCCAACCTTCGTTGCCAACATGCAGGCAACGCGCTGTGCCATAGGTGCGAAGAATCATCGGCCGCGTTGTGAAAGAACACCACATCAGCGTCATCCGGTTGACCTGCAAAAGATGCCCCGCAGTTTCGTTGCCACTGCCAGTGAGGTTCATCCAGACAATGCGGTTTGGTCCCAGTACACGCAGCGAGTCCATTCCTTTTGGGGAAACATTGACCCGACCTTTGGCCCCGGCGGTGCCGACGAAGAACATATGCTGTTCTTCAATGAACTTTTGATGCGCATCATCAAGCTGCGGGAACTGCTTGGCCATAAATCACTCCACCGTTACCGACTTCGCCAGATTGCGCGGTTGATCCACATCCGTGCCCT
Source organism: Ruegeria sp. AD91A (assembly GCF_003443535.1). Lineage (GTDB taxonomy): Bacteria > Pseudomonadota > Alphaproteobacteria > Rhodobacterales > Rhodobacteraceae > Ruegeria. The sequence continues at coordinate 403,655 of NZ_CP031946.1, forward strand.
TGGCAACAGCCGTGTGATAGGCCAGCAATTGTGCGGGCACCGAGTAGAGGATCGGTGCAAGGCTGGTGTGAACATGTGGCATGCGGATGGTGCTCCAGACACCGTCGCCGGCCTCGTCAATGCCATCATCATCAGAGACAAGGATCACTTTACCTTTCCGTGCCATCACTTCCTGCATGTTCGAGACGGTCTTGTCGAAAACCGTATCACGTGGAGCCATGACAACCACGGGCATATGCTTGTCGATCAGGGCGATAGGGCCGTGTTTCAACTCTCCCGACGCGTATCCTTCGGCGTGGATATAGCTGATTTCCTTGAGCTTCAGCGCGCCTTCCATTGCCAGCGGATACATCAGGCCACGGCCCAGAAACAGGACGTCGCGCGCCTCGGACAGGCGTTGGGCGGCCTTGCGGATTGCCCGGTTCTGATCGAGTGCCGCGTTCAGTACAGTCGGCAACCCACGCAGCGCAGCGGCATGATCGGCGATTTGCTCATCCGTCAGCGTGCCCCGGTCTGCGGCGGCCTTGAGCGCCAGCATCAGCAGCACGCTCAACTGGCAGGTGAAGGCCTTGGTCGAGGCGACGCCGATCTCGACACCGGCATGGATCGGCAAGGCGATATCGCTTTCCCGTGCGATCGAGCTTTCGGGGACGTTGACGACCGAAACGATCTTGTCGGCCTTGCCCTCGCAATAGCGCAGAGCCGCCAGGGTATCGGCGGTTTCGCCCGACTGGCTGACGAACAGGGCCAGCGTCCGGTCCGTGATCGGAGGTTCGCGATAGCGGAACTCGCTGGCAATATCGACCTCTACGGGCATTTTGGCCAGTTGTTCGAACCAGTACTTCGCGGTCAGGCAGGCGTAAAACGCGGTGCCACAGGCCACCATGGTCAGGCGATCCAGCTTGCTGAAATCCAGATCCGTGTCCGGCAGCACCACGCGGTCGCCGCTCGTGGGCAGGTAGGACCGGATTGCTTCCGCCACAACGATGGGCTGTTCAGCGATTTCCTTGGCCATGAAGTGCTTGTGTTCGCCCTTGTCCGCGCGCGCATGATCCAGCTTGATCTTGTGCTTTTCCCGGTTTGCCAGCTCACCGGCCTCGTTGCGGATTTCAAGTGACGTCCTGGTCAGAACCGCGCGGTCGCCTTCTTCCAGATATGTGATCTGATTGGTCAGCGGGGCCAGAGCAATGGCATCAGACCCCACATACATCTCACCATCCCCATGGCCGATGGCCAGTGGTGATCCCTTGCGGGCCGCCACGATCAGGTCGTCCTCACCGTCGAACAGAAAGGCCAGTGCAAATGCGCCTTCCAACTGGTCGATTGTCTTGAATGCGGCCTCAACCGGGGGCAGGCCCAAGTTCAGGTGGTGTTCAGTCATAAGAGCAACCGTTTCCGTGTCGGTTTCGGTTTGGAAATCAATACCATGTTCGGCTAGTTCGGCCCTCAGGTCGCGATAGTTTTCGACGATGCCGTTATGAACGACGGCCACCGGGCCCGCCTTGTGCGGATGTGCATTGTTGACTGACGGGGCACCATGTGTGGCCCAGCGGGTATGGCCAATGCCGGATTTTCCGGGAAGAGGATCATGCACCAGTAGGTCGCTGAGGTTGACCAGCTTGCCAACCGCGCGCCGCCGGCCCAATGCGCCGTCGTTGACGGTTGCAATCCCGGCGCTGTCATAGCCGCGATATTCCAGCCGTTTCAGGGCTTCTACTAGAATGGGGGCGGCCTCGTGCTGCCCCAAAACACCTACTATTCCACACATTTCTCAGGCCTTTTTATCGTGGCGAGCCTTTTTCGCCTTCAACATATCAAACAATTTACGCGCATATCCGGGCTTGTTTTCCTGCTTGGCGCGGGCCACGGCCAATGCCTCCGGGTCCACATCCTTGGTCACGACAGTGCCCGTTGCGGTCATCGCCCCATCTCCTACAGTAACCGGGGCAACCAGCATGGTGTTCGAGCCGATAAAGACGTTCTCACCAATCGTGGTTTTATGCTTCATCACGCCGTCATAGTTACAGGTGATCGTCCCCGCGCCGATGTTGGTCGCAGCGCCAACGGACGCGTCACCGATATAGCTGAGGTGATTGACCTTTGCGCCTTCGGCGATTTCGGCATTCTTGATCTCGACAAAATTGCCGACCCGAGTGTTTTCAGCGAGTTCGGCGCCGGGGCGCAGGCGAGCGTAGGGGCCGACGACCGCGCCCCGGCTGACATGGCAGCCCTCAAGATGCGAAAAGGCCCGGATCGTCGCGCCGCTTTCAACAGTGACGCCCGGTCCGAACACCACATTCGGTTCGATCACCGTATCGCGCCCGACCACCGTATCCGCAGCCAGGTACACCGTCTCTGGAGCCATCAATGTGACGCCCAGGTCAAGAAGCTCAGCTCGGGCGCGCGCCTGAAACACGGCATCTGCAGCGGCCAGATCAACGCGAGAGTTCACGCCCAGTGTCTGTGCCTCATCGCAAGCGACAGCGGTCACGTTCAGTCCACGGCTGCGCGCAATTTCAACCACGTCAGTCAGATAGTACTCGCCCGAAGCGTTGTCGTTTCCGACCTCATCGATCAACGAAAACAGCAGCTGCGCATTGCAGGCCAAAAGCCCTGAATTGCAGAAAGTTATGCATCGTTCTTCATCGGAAGCATCTTTAAACTCGACAATGCGTTCCAGCACATCGCCATTCATGACCAACCGGCCATAACGGGCAGGGTCGACCGCCTCAAAGCCAAGAATGACCAAGTCATTCCCTGACCGTGCATCGATCATCCTTTCCAGCGTGTCAGGCTGCAAGAACGGGGTGTCGCCGTAAAGAACAACCACATCGCCATCGAATCCACTCAATGCGTTCCGGGCCTGAGCGACCGCATGGGCTGTTCCCAACTGGTCTTCCTGAACGGCGATTCGTACATCTTCATCCTCGGCCATTGCAGCCTTGGCCACAGCTTCGGACCCGTGGCCGGTAACGATCACAGTACGTTCGGGCGACAGGACGGATCCGGCGCGCATCGCATGGATCAGCATCGGAACCTGAGCGATGGGATGCAGGGCTTTGGGAAGATCCGAATTCATCCTGGTGCCTTTTCCGGCGGCAAGGATGACAAGGGCATTGCTCATGAAATCGTTTTCTCTTTGTGTTTTGTTGCGGTCCGTTTTATCCGCTGAGGTCAAAGGCGCAAGCCGTTCGGCCATCAAACAAGATTGCCGATTGAAACAGGACACGGCGAAAACCCGCCGAGCAAGGGGGCGAAATGCGCACCGTCATCTTCGATCTGGATGGTACTTTGGCGGATACATCCGGCGATTTGCTGACCGCTGCGAACCATTGTTTCCGCGCGATGGGGCACGGAGATGTACTGGTCCATGGCGCAGATGCAGGTATAGCGCTGCGAGGTGGACGCATGATGTTGACCCACGGGTTAAAACGTGTCGGGGCCTATGACGAGGATACAGTCCAGGCCTACTATCCAGTTCTGCTTGAAGCTTATGCTCGGGACATCGACACCCACACCAGTTTCTATCCCGGGGCACTACAGGCGGTCGAGTTGCTGAGCAACGCAGGTTACGGTGTTGGCATTTGCACAAACAAACCGGAACATCTGGCCGAATTGTTGCTGACACGCATGGGGGTGCGGGACCGTTTTGCTTCTTTGGTCGGGGCCGATACGCTGCCGGTCCGCAAACCGGACCCGGCCCCGCTGCGGGAAGCTGCGCGCCGTGCCGGGGGCGATCCGGACTGGTGCGTGCTGGTCGGAGATTCGGATACTGACCGCAATACCGCAAAAGCGGCAGGCGTTCCTTCGGTGCTGGTTACCTTCGGCCCATCGGGGGATGACATGGCGGCTTTGGAACCCGAAGCACTGCTGCATCATTTTGATGATTTGCCCGGCCTCGTGCCCGATCTGATCGGTGCGGCAGCCTGAAACCTTGACCGGACCCTTTCGGAGCCTCAGAACAAGACCATGACCGACGTATTCTCTGGCAGCTTTACGCAGCAGGAACCCCTTCCGGAAGATGCAATCGACGCGGCTCTGGCCGTTCTGCGCCATGGGCGTCTGCATCGTTACAATGTCGCCCCCGGAGAGTTGGGGGAAACGGCCTTGCTGGAGCAGGAATTTGCCGCCCAGATGGGGGCCAAATACTGCCTGGCGGTTTCGTCTGGCGGTTACGCTCTGGCCACAGCCTTGCGCGCGGTTGGCGTGCAACCCGGAGATTCGGTTCTGACCAATGCGTTTACACTGGCGCCGGTGCCGGGGTCGATTGCCTCAGTCGGAGGGCGGGCAATCTTTGTCGGTGTGACGGACGGCCTGACAATTGATCTGGATGATCTTGAGGTCAAGCTGGATCAGGCTCGTGTTCTGATGCTCAGCCATATGCGCGGACATCTGTGTGATATGGACCGGCTAATGCAGATGTGTGACGCAGCCGGCGTGATCGTGATCGAGGATTGCGCACACACGATGGGTGCAGCCTGGCGCGGTCAGTTGTCGGGGCGGCAGGGTGCAATCGGGTGTTATTCCTGTCAGACCTACAAGCATGTCAATTCGGGCGAAGGGGGCTTGCTGGTCACCGATGACGAGGAACTGGCGGCCAAGGCCACGATGTTGTCGGGGTCATACATGCTGTATGAACGCCACTTGGCCGCCCCGGGGCCAGAAGTGTTCGAGCGGATCAAGTACACCACACCCAATGTCTCGGGCCGGATGGACAATTTGCGCGCGGCGATCCTGCGCCCGCAATTGCGGGATCTGGACCGGCAGGTGGGCCGGTGGAACGAGCGCTATCGCGAGATCGAAACCGGGTTGCGCGGCACTCCGGGCCTGACGATTGTCGAGCGGCCCGAGGCGGAAACCTATGTTGGGTCTTCGATCCAGTTTCTGTTGCTGGATTGGTCGCCTGAACGGATAGCTGAAGTCATCAGCCGTTGCGCGGCTCGTGGGGTTGAGCTGAAGTGGTTCGGAGGTGCTGAGCCGACAGGTTTCACGTCGCGCTATGACAGTTGGCGATATTTTGAAAGCCAGCGGATGCCTGAAAGTGACCGCGTTCTGGCCGGCGTGATGGATATGCGCGTGCCTTTGACGTTTTCCCTGGAGGATTGTCGATTGATCGCCCGGATCATCCGGGCTGAAGTGAGTGCGGTTTATCAGTCTTAACTAAGCGGAGTGCGCCTGCGGCGCACGCTCGATCTTTTGAAACGCCGCCTGTTTCGGGCGGCGTTTTCCATTTCAGACGAGCTGTCACAAAGATTGACCGGGAACAGATTCGCTGCTAGAGATTTATTGAACACTTGTTCATTAAAGCGGAGGGAAGACGCAGATGTTCATGGCCACGATGAAGTTCGATCTGGGTGAGGATGTGAATGCCCTGCGCGAGATGGTGCATCGCTGGGCGCAGGAGCGTGTCAAGCCGATGGCGGTTGAGATCGACGCCACGAATGCCTTTCCGAACGAGCTGTGGAAAGAGATGGGAGAGCTTGGTCTGTTGGGTGTCACCGTGCCTGAAGAGTATGGCGGTGCAGGCATGTCTTATCTGGCGCATACGATCGCCGTGGAAGAGGTTGCGCGTGCATCGGCCTCGGTTTCCTTGTCATACGGGGCTCATTCCAACCTGTGCGTGAACCAGATCAAGCTGAACGGCACCGACGAGCAGAAGCAGAAATACCTGCCACGCCTGATTTCCGGGGAGCATGTAGGGGCGCTGGCAATGTCAGAGCCCTCGGCCGGGTCGGATGTGGTGTCGATGAAGCTGCGCGCTGAAAAGCGTAACGACCATTACCGCTTGAATGGCAATAAATACTGGATCACCAATGGACCGGACGCGGATACTCTGGTGGTTTATGCCAAGACGAATCCCGATGCCGGATCGAAGGGCATCACGGCATTTCTGATCGAAAAAGAGATGAAGGGTTTTTCGACCTCGCCCCATTTCGACAAGCTGGGTATGCGCGGATCGAACACGGCTGAGCTTATCTTTGAAGACGTAGAGGTCCCGTTCGAGAACGTGTTGGGCGAAGAGGGCAAGGGTGTGGCCGTGCTTATGTCGGGGCTGGATTATGAACGGGTCGTGCTGGCCGGCATCGGGACCGGCATCATGGCCGCTTGCCTGGACGAAGTGATGCCCTATGTGGCTGAGCGCAAGCAGTTCGGCAGACCCATCGGCAGCTTTCAGTTGATGCAGGGCAAGATTGCCGACATGTACACCGCGATGAATTCGGCGCGGGCCTATGTCTACGAGGTGGCCAAAGCCTGTGATCGGGGCGATGTGACCCGGCAGGATGCGGCGGCGTGCTGCCTTTACGCGTCGGAACAGGCGATGGTTCAGGCCCATCAGGCGGTTCAGGCGCTGGGCGGGGCGGGTTTCCTGTCGGATGCGCCGGTCAGCCGGATTTTCCGGGATGCCAAGCTCATGGAAATCGGCGCAGGCACCAGCGAGATTCGCCGGATGCTGATCGGCCGCGAAATGATGAATGAAATGCTCTGAGAGCAAAAAACGCCCTGCGGATGAGGAAACCGCAGGGCGTTTTGGAGACGGGATCAGAACCGATGGACGTAGGAAACACCGACCAGCCAGGGATCGATTTCCGCGGTGCCGATGGGGGCGCCGTTGAGCGAGACGTCCGAGTCAATGTCGAACCAGCGCACGTTCAGGCGGATCGCCCCGTTGTCGGTGACCATGTAATCCAGACCGGCCTGCAACGAGACGCCGAAGGAGTCATCGACCTTGATGTTACCCAGGGGCGATTGCTCGTCGAAGAAGATCGTATAGTTGAGGCCGGCACCGACATAGGGTTTCCAGGCGCTGTTGGTCGGGAAGTGATAGTTCAGCGACAAGGTGGGCGGCAACTGCTTGACCGTGGCCGCGTCCGTACCGCCAAGGGCAACGGTGTGTTTGAACGGGGTCGCAGCCAAAAGCTCGATACCCAGGTTGTCGCGAATAAAGTACTCAGCAGTGAAAATCGGGCGGGTGTCCGCGTCGATCGTTGCTGCCGCACCAGCCAGCGTGCCGTTGTCGGATTTCGGGTCCAGATAGCCAACACCGATACCCAGCGTCCAGTCCCCTTGCGACTGGGCCAAAGCTGGAGCCGCCAGGGCGACCAGTGCAGTAGACAGTGTCAAAGCGGCGAGTTTCTTTGTCATATTCTTGCCTTTGGTTATGTTGATGCTCTTGGTTTCGCAAAGGCGGTGTCCGGCCACTCTGATCTGCATCAAGTTTGCGTGATGCGTCCGCCCAAGATCACGTCGCGAAGCATCAGGAAAACAAGGGGAATTCGCGTTGCTGCACGCTGAACGCATACCGGGTTTGCGCTCAGAAGGAGGTTGGGACATACCGGACCGGCTGAACATGGCGCAGCAATGTCTGAACCATCCGGCCGATCAGGTGGCGCTTATCGATCTGACCGGATCAGGGCGGCGGCTGACAACCTATGGGCAACTGGCGCAAATGACTGATGGGATTGCCCGCGCCCTGCTGGCCCGCGTCCGGCCCGGTGATCGGATCGGAGTGCTGCTGAGCCAGTCTCCCTGGTGCACAGCGGCGCATCTGGCAATCTGGAAGATCGGCGGGACTTCGGTGCCCTTGTTCAAGTTGTTCAAGCAGGATGCGCTGCGGTCGCGGGCTGGCGATGCAGGCGTTCAGATCGTGCTGACCGATGCCGAAGGGGCGGATCTGCTGGGCGATCTGGCCGAACCTCTGATTGCATCCGAAATTGGCGAGGCGGGTCCGGCTGTACCGTTTGCAGCGACCGGGCCTGAAGATCCGGCTGTATTGATCTATACCTCAGGCACCACGGGCAGCCCGAAGGGCGCGCTGCATGGGCACCGGGTTCTGACCGGGCATCTGCCTGGCGTCTCGATCAGCCACAATCACCTGCGCGAAGGAGACTGCCTTTGGACCCCGGCGGATTGGGCGTGGATCGGCGGGCTGTTCGATGTGCTGATGCCGGGCCTTGCGCTGGGTATCCCGGTTGTCGCGGCACGGCTTGAGAAGTTCACCCCCGAAGCCTGCGCCGAAATCATTGCGCGGGGCGGGGTGCGGAATGCTTTCTTTCCCCCGACCGCGCTGCGGATGCTCAAGGCCGCGGATCAGGCGATCCCCGGTTTGCGCTCGGTCGCGTCCGGGGGTGAGCCGCTGGGGGCCGAGATGCTAGCCTGGGGCCAAGGTGCGTTTGGACTGACGATCAACGAGTTCTACGGCCAGACCGAATGCAATATGGTCGTATCCTCCTGCGCCAAGGATTTCCCCGTTCAACCCGGCTGCATCGGCAAGCCGGTGCCCGGGCATGAGGTCGCGGTGATCGACGATGACGGCAACCCGACCAGCGAGGAAGGCGATGTCGCCATCCGGCGCGGCTCGGCCTCGATGCTGTTGGAATACTGGAACCGACCCGAGGCGACGGCTGAGAAGTTCCGGGGTGATTGGTTGATCACCGGGGATCGTGGTGTTTGGGAGGGGGACTATCTGCGCTTTGTCGGTCGCGATGACGACGTGATCACCTCAGCCGGTTATCGCATTGGCCCCGCAGAGATTGAGGATTGCCTGCTGACCCACCCGGCGGTCGCAACGGTCGGCGTAGTCGGCAAGCCTGACCCGCTGCGGACCGAGATCGTGAAGGCTTATGTGGTGTTGAAACCGGGTGCTGAGGCCACGGGTGCCGAGTTGCAGAAGTGGGTCAAGGACCGTCTGGCGCAGTATTCCTATCCACGCGAGGTGGCGTTTCTGGAGGAACTGCCGATGACGGTGACGGGGAAGGTGATCCGCAAGGAGTTGAAGGCGCGGGCGGCTGAGGAAGTACATGAATGAAGCGACTGCTGACACTGTTTGTATTGACCTTTGGTGCTACCGCTCCGCTAGCTGCTGAGGAAACGATAGAAACGCTGGATGTCCCTACTTGGTTTGACGGTTGCACAGCGCTGTCCGGCACCCTCATAGCTAACGAAATGGATACTCGATGTATGTCTTCGGCATATGACTACTGCGAACTTGGACATCCGCCCGTGGAAAGGCGCGTTTGTATTGAGAAATTGAACGCTCATCTTCTGGCAAAAACCAAAGAAATCGCAGAGGGCTTGCCTGATCAAGTGGCAGGTTTGAGCGGCTTTAAGAAATGGTCTTACCCGCGTCGTTTGGAGGAATTCAGAAACGATGAATTTGATCCGGACTGCTCTCAGATGACAGAGTTTATGTGTGAGACTTTTAATATCGTAGTGCGATGGAGCGCAGCCAGAGACCTTGAACGATTGTCAGATGCGCCAGGAGGTTTAAAAGAAGAATGAAACTCACATCCAAAGCCATGCCCACCTCCGAGGGCTTCAAAGCAAACCGCACCGCCCATCTCGACGCGCTGGCGCAAATCTCCGAAGCTGCTGAAGCGGCTCGCATGGGCGGTGGTGAGAAATCTCGCGCGCGGCACGTCTCTCGGGGCAAGATGCTTCCCAGACGCCGGGTGGCGAACCTGCTGGATGCCGGGTCTCCGTTTCTCGAAATCGGCGCGACGGCGGCGCACGGGATGTATGGCGATGCCGCGCCCTGTGCCGGGGTGATCGCGGGTATTGGCCGGGTACAAGGGCGCGAGGTCATGGTGGTGTGCAACGATGCCACCGTGAAGGGCGGCACTTACTATCCGATGACCGTCAAAAAACACCTCCGCGCGCAGGAGATCGCCGAGGAAAACCATCTGCCCTGCATCTATCTGGTCGATAGCGGCGGTGCGAACCTTCCCAATCAGGATGAGGTCTTCCCGGACCGCGACCACTTTGGCCGTATCTTCTATAACCAAGCGCGGATGAGCGCGAAGGGGATCGCTCAGATCGCCGTCGTGATGGGCTCGTGCACGGCGGGCGGCGCCTATGTGCCCGCGATGTCCGATGTGACCATCATCGTGAAAGAACAGGGTACGATCTTTCTGGCCGGCCCGCCTCTGGTCAAGGCGGCGACGGGCGAGGTCGTCAGCGCTGAAGATCTGGGCGGCGGCGACGTGCACACGCGCCTGTCTGGTGTGGCAGACTATCTGGCCGAGGATGATGCCCACGCGCTGGCCTTGGCTCGCCGTGCGGTGGGGTCGCTGAACCTGCGCAAACCGCAGACGGTGGATTGGGCCAGCCCCGAAGACCCGGCTTATGACCCCGAGGAAATCCTGGGCGTTGTCCCTGCTGATCTGCGCACCCCCTATGATATCCGCGAGGTGATTGCGCGGTTGGTCGATGGCTCGCGCTTTGACGAGTTCAAGCCTCGGTTCGGTGAGACACTGGTGACCGGTTTCGCCCATGTCAAAGGCTGTCCGGTTGGCATTGTTGCCAATAACGGCGTGCTGTTCTCTGAGGCGGCGCAGAAGGGCGCTCATTTTGTCGAGCTGTGTTCGCAACGTAAAATCCCGCTTGTGTTCCTGCAAAACATCACCGGGTTCATGGTGGGCAGGAAATACGAAAACGAGGGGATCGCGCGGCATGGGGCCAAGATGGTGACGGCGGTGGCGACCACTTCGGTGCCCAAGATCACGATGCTGGTCGGTGGCTCGTTCGGGGCCGGGAACTATGGCATGGCGGGTCGCGCCTATCAGCCGCGCTTCCTGTGGACCTGGCCGAATTCGCGGATTTCGGTGATGGGTGGTGAGCAGGCGGCTGGCGTTCTGGCCACCGTCAAGCGCGACGGGATAGAACGGCAGGGTGGCACGTGGTCCGCAGAAGAAGAGGCCGAATTCAAACGCCCGACGCTGGATATGTTCGAGGAACAGTCGCATCCACTCTATGCCTCGGCCCGTCTGTGGGATGACGGCATCATCGACCCGCGTAAAAGCCGCGATGTGCTGGCGCTGTCGCTGAGCGCCGCTCTGAATGCGCCGATCGAGGAGACACGTTTCGGCGTGTTCAGGATGTAAGATGAGCGAGAGTTTGAAAGACATCATGGCCCGCTATCCCGGTGCGCAAACCTTCAAATTCGGCGACAACCCCTTGCTGAGTGCAGAGCTTCTGGCTTTGGTCCGTTCTGGCCGTAAAACAGCGACCTGCGATGCGCTCTGCAACTATCCAGACGGCAGTCCTGAAATGCCGAAGCCCGGTCGACGCGATATTGCGCTGAACTGGGATGACACACCGGCTTTGGTCATTGAAACCGTCGATGTCTCGATCCAGCGTTATTGTAATGTGACCGAGGAATTCGCTTTGGCTGAAGGTGAGAATGAAACGCTTGAAGGATGGCGCGAAGATCATCGCCGTTATTTCCAACGAAACGGCGGCTTTGATCCCGAGATGAAACTCGTGTGCGAACGGTTCCGTCTCGTCGAAGATCTGGCAGTGGAAGGGTGAAAGACATGTTCAGTAAAATCCTGATTGCCAACCGGGGTGAGATCGCCTGCCGGGTGATGGAGACGGCTCAGAAGTTGGGCGTGTCCTGCGTTGCTGTCTATTCCGATGCGGACGCGGCGGCTAAACATGTTCAGATGGCGGACGAGGCGGTTCATATTGGCGGTCCCGCCCCGGCAGATAGCTATTTGAAGGGCGATGTGATCATACAGGCGGCGCTGGATACCGGCGCACAGGCGATCCATCCGGGCTATGGGTTTCTTTCAGAAAACCCCGGTTTCGTGGATGCGGTTCAGGCTGCGGGTCTGACCTTTATCGGCCCCTCGGCGGATGCGATCCGCAAGATGGGCCTCAAGGACGCGGCCAAGGTGTTGATGGAGCAGGCCGGCGTGCCAGTCGTGCCAGGTTATCACGGGGACAATCAAGACCCCGAACATCTGGCAGGTGCGGCGGACACGATAGGCTATCCGGTTCTGATCAAGGCCGTCGCAGGCGGCGGCGGCAAGGGGATGCGGCTGGTCGAGAAACCGGAGGACTTCGCGGCCGCGCTGGACAGCGCGCGGGGTGAGGCCCGGACCGCCTTCGGCAATGATGCCGTGCTGGTCGAGAAATTCGTGGCCAAGCCCCGTCATATCGAGGTTCAGGTCTTTGGCGATGGTACGCATGCAGTGCATCTGTTTGAACGCGACTGCTCGTTGCAACGCCGCCACCAGAAGGTGATCGAAGAAGCCCCGGCCCCGGGTATGACATTCGAAATGCGTGAGGCTATGGGGCAGGCGGGCGTTCGCGCCGCCGAGGCGATCGGCTATAAAGGCGCAGGCACGGTCGAGTTCATCGTTGATGCCTCTGAAGGGCTGCGCCCAGACAGGTTCTGGTTCATGGAGATGAACACGCGCCTGCAGGTGGAACACCCGGTAACAGAGGCCATCACAGGCATTGATCTGGTCGAATGGCAGTTGCGCGTAGCCTCAGGCGAAAACCTTCCCAAAAAACAGGATGATCTGGCGATCTCCGGCCATGCATTTGAGGCCCGGCTTTATGCCGAGGACGTTCCGAAAGGGTTCCTGCCAGCGACGGGAACGCTGACTCATCTGGTTTTCCCTGCCAATTGTCGCGCCGATAGCGGCGTTCGCGCGGGGGACACGATCAGCCCGTGGTATGACCCGATGATCGCCAAAGTAGTGGTGCATGGATCGACACGCGCCGTCGCGCTTGAGACGTTGAACCGGGTGCTGCAACAGACTGAAGTTGCAGGTACTGTCACAAATCTGGCTTTTCTGGGCGCGTTGACGCGTCACGAAGGATTTGCCTCGGGCGATGTCGATACGGGGCTTATCGGTCGAGATATCGAAGCGTTGGTACAGGAACCTGAGCCATCGGTTGCAACGGCAGTCGCAGCTGCGATGACTGCACTGGATCTTGTGGATGTCGACCCGGAAACCGGGTTTTCTCTCTGGGCGCCGCTGCATCGCGCTGTGCAACTGTCCAGTAACGATGAAGTGCTGAAGTTGGACGTGCAGGTCGACGGGCCGGATCGCCAGATTTGGCAGATTGGCGAGGATCGCGTTGTTGCGGAACGTGCCGCCGGGCGATGGGCGTTGAACGGTAGGCAAATGCCTCGCGTTGCTGCAAACAATGGGACACTGACGGTTTTCACCAACAACGGTCAGAGCTTCGACATCATCGATCCGCTGGACCGGGATGCCAGCACCACAGGCGACACCAATGTGATCGAGGCTCCTATGCCCGGTCTGGTCAAAGCCGTCTTTGCCACAGCGGGACAAACCGTACAGGAAGGTGATCGTCTGGCCATTTTGGAAGCGATGAAGATGGAGCATTCTCTGCTTGCGGCGCGGGACGGGGTTGTTGCCGAGGTGCTGGTCGAGGACGGTTCGCAGGTCGAAGCCGGGGCTGCCTTGGTGAGGTTGGAGGAAGAAGCTTGACCTGTACCCGCGCAACGCGGCGTGCAAAGGTCAGACGATCTTTGTTTGAAGCGACAACAATCCAGAAGGAGGGGCGACATGGGTGACCTGGTCGAAATCTACGAGGTCGGGCCGCGCGACGGGCTGCAGAACGAAAAGCGCGAGATACCGGTGTCAGACAAGATCGCCTTGGTCGACTGCCTCAGCCGTGCGGGTTTCCGCAGGATCGAGGTCGCAAGCTTTGTCTCTCCGAAATGGGTGCCGCAGATGGCGGGATCGGCTCAGGTTCTGGGCGGAATCACCCGAGTGGATGGGGTGCGCTATGCCGCGCTGACGCCGAACATGCATGGATATGGCGATGCGCTGGCGGCCAAGGCGGACGAGATCGCCGTGTTTGCCTCGGCCTCCGAAGGATTCTCAAAGGCCAATATCAATGCCTCTATCGCCGAGTCGATTGAGCGGTTTACGCCGATTCTGGAGGCGGCGCGGCATGTCGACCTGCCTGTTCGCGGTTATGTCTCATGCGCGACGGATTGCCCATACGACGGTCCGACTCCGCCCGAAAAAGTGGCCGAGGTCGCTGATCGGCTTTTTGCGCTGGGCTGTTATGAGGTTTCACTGGGCGACACGATTGGACAGGGGACGCCGGATAAGGTCGCGCACATGCTTCTGGCGGTTCGCGAGAGGGTTCCGGTGACGCGATTGGCGGGGCATTTTCATGACACCAATGGGCGTGCGATCGATAATATCGACGCTGCATTGGCGCTTGGTGTGCGGGTGTTTGACGCAGCCGTGGGCGGGTTGGGCGGTTGCCCCTACGCCCCGGGTGCCGCAGGAAACGTAGCCACCGAGGCTGTTGTGGCGCACTTGCATCGCCTGGGATACGAAACCGGTCTGGATATCGACGTGATTGAAGAGGCGGCGCAGATGGCCAGGGCTTTGAGAGGCTGACATGTTTGAAACGATCACGATCACGACAGATGTGCGTGGTGTCGCCACACTCACTCTGAACCGGCCGGAAAAACACAACGCCATGTCGGGGCAAATGATCACTGAATTGACCGAGGCTGCATCACAACTGGGTCCGGATGACGCTGTCCGAGTGGTCGTTCTGGCAGCGGCGGGAAAGACGTTCTGCGCCGGCGGTGATCTGGGATGGATGCAGGACCAGATGGCGGCCGACAAAAAGACGCGTTTTGTCGAGGCGCGCAAGCTGGCCGAGATGTTGCAGGCTCTGAACACAATACCAAAGCCTTTGATTGGGGCGTTGCAGGGCAATGCCTTCGGTGGCGGTGTGGGAATGGCAGCCGTGTGCGATGTCGCGATTGGGGTCGACAGTCTGAAGATGGGGTTGACCGAAACGCGCCTGGGACTGATCCCCGCAACAATTGGCCCCTATGTCATCGCCCGCATGGGCGAAGCCCGCGCGCGCCGGGTGTTCATGTCAGCCCGTTTGTTCGATGCTTCCGAGGCCGTTGATCTGGGCCTGCTGGCGAAAACCGTTTCGGCAGATCGGCTTTCGGACGCGGTTGAAGACGAAATTCGCCCCTATTTGTCTTGCGCGCCCGGGGCGGTTGCCTCTGCCAAGGCGCTGGTACGCTCTCTGGGTCCGCGCATCGACGATGCCGTGATCGATCAGACCATAGGCGAGCTGGTCGAACGGTGGGAAACACAAGAGGCAGGCGAAGGGATCGCGGCGTTTTTTGAAAAACGAAAACCTGCATGGAATAAGTAGGTTTTACCAGGTTCCGCCAAGCTAAAGCCAAACGCTGGTACTGCGATTCTATGCCGCGCTGTCAAGCGCAGGTTTGATTGCGAAGGGGGCTGTGTTCGGTTGACCCTCTGACCCCGCAGGGATAGAGAATGTCCAGTCAACATGCCAATTGACGGCGCACCCGACAAGATGCGTGCGCAGGAAAGGAGCTATTCGTGGAAGACCTGCTGCGGGAGTACCTCCCGATTCTGGTGTTTCTGGCCGTTGCCGTGGGCCTTGGGATCGTCTTGATCCTAGCCGCCGTCGTACTGGCCGTCCGCAATCCCGACCCCGAAAAGGTCAGCGCATATGAATGTGGTTTCAATGCCTTCGACGACGCGCGGATGAAATTCGACGTCCGATTCTATCTGGTCTCGATTCTGTTCATCATCTTCGATCTGGAAATTGCTTTCCTGTTTCCCTGGGCGGTGGGCTTCAAGGACATCAGCGATGTCGGGTTCTGGTCCATGATGGTGTTCCTGGGCGTTCTGACCATCGGCTTTGCCTATGAATGGAAGAAGGGGGCGCTGGAATGGGAGTGATGACAGGTGCCAACACTGCCGGTGTCGACAAGGAAGTCGCCACCCAGGCCCTGAACGCCGAGTTGCAGGACAAAGGTTTTCTGCTGACCTCGACCGAAGACATCATCAACTGGGCGCGCACTGGCTCGCTGCATTGGATGACCTTTGGTCTGGCCTGCTGCGCGGTTGAGATGATGCATACCTCTATGCCACGTTATGATGCAGAACGGTTTGGTATCGCGCCTCGGGCGTCCCCGCGCCAGTCGGATGTGATGATCGTGGCAGGAACACTGACCAACAAGATGGCCCCGGCTTTGCGCAAGGTCTATGACCAGATGCCTGAGCCACGCTATGTGATCTCGATGGGCTCCTGCGCGAATGGCGGTGGGTATTACCACTATTCTTATTCCGTCGTGCGTGGATGTGACCGGGTTGTTCCTGTGGACATCTACGTGCCCGGCTGCCCTCCGACGGCTGAGGCCTTGTTGTATGGCCTGATGCAGCTGCAGCGTAAAATCCGCCGTACCGGCACAATTGTCCGCTGAGGAGAGAGCTGATGAGCGAAGCACTCAAGGAACTCGGCACACAGTTGGAGCTGAAACGGTCTGATTGTGTTCTGTCATGGGACGTAACCCACGGCGAACTGAACGTGGACGTGGCACCGTCGAATCTCGTGGAATTCGTCGAATTCCTGAAATCCGACCAGAACTGCAAATTCTCGACTCTGGTGGATATCACCGGCGTGGATTACCCCGAGCGCGCCAAGCGGTTCGACGTGGTGTATCACTTCCTTTCGATGTACCAGAACCAGCGCATCCGGCTGCGGGTCTCGATCCGTGAAGACGACATGGTGCCGTCGATCGTTGACGTGCACCCCTCGGCCAATTGGTTCGAGCGTGAGGTGTTCGACATGTTCGGCATCCTGTTCTCGGGCCATCCGGACCTGCGGCGCATCCTGACCGACTATGGGTTCCGTGGTTACCCACTGCGCAAGGATTTCCCGACCACCGGCTATACCGAAGTGCGCTATGATGAGGCGCAAAAGCGCGTGGTCTACGAGCCGGTCAGCCTGGTGCAGGAATACCGACAGTTTGATTTCATGTCCCCGTGGGAGGGTGCGAACTACATTCTGCCGGGGGATGAGAAACAGGAGACCGAATAATGGGTGGCATCTGGTGGCTGATCCTGTCTGCGCTGACCATCATTCCGATGGTGAAGATTTTGCCGTTCTTCGGGATCAACAAATACTGGTGCCTGCTGTGTCTGGTTCCCTTTGGCACGATAGCCTTGCTGTGGTGGGTCGGGCTGAAACTGCAAGAGTTGGAGCGCCGCTGAGATGATGGGTGAGTTGATCATTCTGGGCGCATTGGGGGTTCTGCTGGCGGGGGCCGCAGCCAAGGCCGCTGAAGCGGAAAAGGTTCGGGTTCGGGCCGATGCGAAAAAGAAACGAGGGCGTTGATGGAC
Organism: Ruegeria sp. AD91A; assembly: GCF_003443535.1. Classification (GTDB taxonomy): domain Bacteria; phylum Pseudomonadota; class Alphaproteobacteria; order Rhodobacterales; family Rhodobacteraceae; genus Ruegeria. The sequence goes on from NZ_CP031946.1 coordinate 420,619, forward strand.
GGCTCAAGATACGATGACGGCAGCACGGACGCGCTGAGCGGAGAACAGAAGATCCGCAATTTCAACATTAACTTCGGCCCGCAACACCCTGCGGCGCACGGGGTTCTGCGCCTTGTGCTGGAACTGGACGGTGAGATCGTCGAACGCTGCGATCCGCATATCGGCCTGCTGCACCGTGGCACCGAAAAACTGATGGAAAGCCGGACCTATCTTCAGAACCTGCCGTATTTCGACCGGTTGGATTATGTGGCGCCGATGAACCAGGAACATGCCTGGTGCCTGGCCATCGAAAAGCTAACCGGGGTCGAAGTGCCGCGCCGGGGCTCGCTGATCCGGGTTCTGTATTCCGAAATCGGACGCATCCTGAACCACCTGCTGAACGTGACAACGCAGGCGATGGACGTGGGCGCATTGACCCCGCCGCTCTGGGGTTTTGAAGAGCGTGAAAAGCTGATGGTGTTCTATGAGCGTGCCTGTGGCGCCCGCCTGCACGCGGCCTATTTCCGCCCCGGTGGTGTTCATCAGGATTTGCCGCCGGAACTGCTGGACGATATCGAGGCATGGAGCCACGAATTCCCCACCGTTCTGGACGACATCGACGGCCTGTTGACCGAAAACCGCATCTTCAAACAGCGCAACGCCGATATTGGCATCGTGACCGAGGATGACATCCAGAAATACGGCTTCTCGGGCGTGATGGTGCGCGGATCCGGTCTGGCATGGGATTTGCGCCGCGCGCAGCCCTATGAATGCTATGACGAGTTCGAGTTCCAGATTCCCGTCGGCAAGAACGGCGACTGCTATGATCGCTATCTGGTGCGAATGGAAGAGATGCGCCAATCGCTGCTGATCATCCAGCAGGCCATCGTCAAAATCCGCGACTGCCCCGGTGACGTTCTAGCCCGAGGCAAGATCACCCCGCCGAAACGGTCGGACATGAAGACCTCGATGGAAAGCCTGATCCATCACTTCAAGCTGTACACCGAAGGCTTCCACGTCCCCGCAGGTGAAGTTTATGCCGCTGTCGAAGCCCCCAAGGGCGAGTTCGGCGTCTATCTGGTCGCCGACGGCACCAACAAACCCTACCGCGCCAAGCTGCGCGCACCGGGTTTCCTGCACCTGCAAGCCATGGATTACGTCGCCAAGGGCCATCAGCTGGCCGACGTCGCCGCCATCATCGGCACCATGGATGTCGTATTTGGAGAGATTGACCGCTAATGCTCCGCCGTCTTCATCCCGAACAACCCGAAAGCTTTGCCTTCACCGCTGCCAACCAGCAATGGGCCGAAGCGCAGATCACCAAATACCCCGAGGGGCGTCAGGCCAGCGCGGTCATCCCGCTGCTGTGGCGCGCGCAGGAACAAGAGGGCTGGTTGAGCCGTCCGGCGATTGAATCCGTCGCAGATATGCTGGGCATGGCCTATATCCGTGTGCTTGAGGTTGCCTCTTTCTACTTCATGTTCCAGCTTCAACCGGTTGGCTCGGTGGCGCATATTCAGGTCTGCGGCACGACCTCCTGCATGATCTGCGGGGCCGAAGATCTGATCGCGGTCTGCAAGGAAAAGATTGCGGCGAAAGCACATGCACTTTCTGCCGATGGCAAGCTGAGCTGGGAAGAGGTGGAATGCCTCGGCTCGTGCACCAACGCGCCGATGGCGCAAATCGGCAAGGATTACTACGAGGATCTGACGGCCGAGAGCTTTGGCAGGATCATCGACGATCTGGTGGCGGGCAAGGTGCCGACGCCCGGTCCTCAAAACGGACGTTATGCGGCTGAGCCGTTGAAGGGCCTCAGCAGCCTGACCGAGCATGAAGCTGGCAAGCCGCAATACAACGCCAGTGTTGAGCTGGCGACCGATCTGGGCGACACGGTCAAACGTATCGACGGGACTGAGGTTGCGATCCTGACGCCGTGGCTTGGCAAGGATGGCAAGCAGGCGGGTGCGTCGGCGGCAGCAAAACCTCCGAAATCGCCCGAGGCGCCGAAGCCGGCTGTGAAACAAGCGGCTGAGGCGAAAGCCAAACCTGTTGCCAAGGAAGCCGCGGCCAAGCCCGCAGACGTCACCGAAGATCAGCCCGAGACTCTGACCGCCGCACGCGACGGTAAGGCAGATGACTTGAAGCTGTTGAAAGGCGTCGGTCCCAAGCTGGAGCAGACATTGAACGAGCTGGGTTTCTATCACTACGACCAGATCGCTGCCTGGACGCCGGAACAGGTGGCCTGGGTCGATGCGCGTTTGAAATTCAAGGGCCGGATCGAGCGCGATGATTGGATTGAACAGGCGGCCAAGCTTGCAGCGGGTGAAGAGACCGAATTTGCCAAACGTGCCAAATCTGAGGGCACGGACGAAGACTAGACGGATGCCCGTCCGGGGTATCGGGGGAAAATGGACAAGGACAAGGAAAAGGCCATAGCCCGCAAGGGCCGACATATCGGGATGGTCATCGCTGTGACCATGCTGATCTGGCTTGCAATGAACCTGTTCATTGGCCCCGAGCTGGGTTTGACGACCCGGCACGCTCTGCTGTTTGATCTCGCTGCTCTGGCGGGGTTCATCTATGCGGGGATCAACATTTTTCAACTCTGGCGCATGCGTCAGGACAGCTGAAGGTAACACGCGATGCTGAAGGATCAGGACCGGATCTTTACCAACATCTACGGGATGCATGAGCGCACGCTGAAAGGTGCGCAGGCCCGCGGGCATTGGGACGGCACTGCTGGCCTGATTGATAAGGGTCGCGACTGGATCATCCAGACGATGAAAGACTCGGGCCTGCGTGGTCGCGGCGGCGCGGGCTTTCCAACCGGTCTGAAATGGTCATTCATGCCAAAGGAAAGTGACGGGCGCCCGTCCTATCTGGTGGTCAACGCGGACGAATCCGAACCCGGAACCTGCAAAGACCGAGAGATCATGCGCCACGATCCGCATACGCTGATCGAAGGTTGCCTGATCGCGTCTTTCGCGATGAACGCCCACACCTGTTACATCTACCTGCGTGGCGAATATATCCGCGAGCGTGAGGCGCTGCAGGCGGCGATTGATGAGGCTTATGATGCCGGCTTGCTGGGCAAGAACGCCGCCGGTTCAGGTTGGGATTTTGATATCTTCCTGCATCACGGCGCTGGTGCCTATATCTGCGGCGAGGAAACCGCCCTTATTGAAAGCCTTGAGGGCAAGAAGGGCATGCCGCGGATGAAGCCTCCGTTTCCAGCAGGCGCTGGCCTGTATGGTTGCCCGACAACTGTGAACAATGTGGAATCGATTGCGGTCGTGCCGACCATCCTGCGCCGGGGGGCCGACTGGTTCGCTGGCTTCGGTCGCCAAAACAACGCGGGCACCAAGCTGTTTGCGATCTCAGGCCATGTGAACAACCCCTGCGTCGTGGAAGAGGCAATGTCGATTTCCTTCGAGGAGCTGATCGAGACCCATTGCGGCGGCATTCGCGGCGGCTGGGACAATGTGCTGGCCGTGATCCCCGGTGGATCCTCGGTTCCGTGTGTGCGCGGTGAGAACATGCGCGACGCGATCATGGATTTCGATTATCTGCGCAACGATCTGGGCTCAGGGCTTGGAACGGCAGCGGTGATCGTGATGGACAAGTCCACCGACATCATCAAGGCGATCTGGCGCCTGTCGAAATTCTATAAGCATGAAAGCTGTGGTCAGTGCACCCCATGTCGCGAAGGCACCGGTTGGATGATGCGGGTCATGGACCGTCTGGTGCGCGGCGAAGCTGAACTGGAAGAGATCGACATGCTGTTTGACGTGACAAAGCAGGTCGAGGGTCACACGATCTGCGCGCTCGGCGATGCGGCAGCCTGGCCGATCCAGGGCCTGATCCGCAATTTCCGGGAAGAAATCGAAGGCCGCATCAAGGCACAGAAATCGGGCCGTATGGGTGCGATGGCGGCGGAGTGAACGGGATGGACATGTTTGCAGAATACAGCCACGCGATTTCATCGGTTGTGCTTTTCACACTAGTGGTTCTGTTCCTGGCCCCGTTTTCAGCGCTGGCCAAGCAGGGCAAGGGCCTCGCGCCGGGGGCGACTCCAGAGCAGGATTATTCTGACCAGGCCTATCGTCTGAACCGGGCCTATCTGAACGGAACGGAAACGCTTCCGGCGTTTGTGGCCGTTGTGACCGCGGCGGTTTTACTGGGCGCCAGCCCGTTCTGGGTCAATCTTCTGGCGTCTGTCGCTTTGGTCGCGCGTTTGGTGATGCTGGTGGTGCACTTCAAAGGCATAGGTAAGCCAAACAGTGGCCTGCGGTCCGTGCTGTATGTATTGGGCTGGGCCTGCATGTTTGTGATTGGGCTTATGGCATTGGTGGCGGCGTTCTGATGGCGACCCGGCAGATGAGAACACTAAGAGGGATAATATGACGGCCCGAAAAACCCTTGTAGTCCTGCTGGTACTGGCAAGCGTGTCCGCCTGCGGCATCATCAAGCCGTCGGAAGATCGTCTTCTGTTCGACGGAAAGTCGTTCAAGGCCAAGGCGAAGCCGGTCGACAAGAAAGCATCGCCCACGGACTTTACTGTTGTGGTGAAGGGCGCGTCCGCGTCCTTGGACGGCGCGCGTGAAGCCGGTCGCCATGAAGGAACCAAGTTCTGTGTGCAGAATTTTGGATCTTCCCGGATCGATTGGAAAGTGGGGCCGGATACCGAGCCGCAAAACCTGCGCATCAGTGATGATCAATTGACGTTTGCAGGAAAATGCCAACGGCCATGACACGCGTTTTTGCATATCACGACGTGGATTGCAGGCCGTTATTGCCTAGCAAGACCGGACCCTTTCGTTTTGGAACATCCAAAACGAAAGGAAGAACCATGTCTTTTGCAAAAACACTCGCCTTGGCCGCCGTGATCACGTTTCCGGCTGTTGCAGAAGCAAAGCCGCCCTTGAGGGATGTCAAAGAGATCGACGACGAACTCTATTACATCGCCATCGCAAATGAGATCTCCGAATTCTGTCCGTCGATCAGCGGGCGGCGATTGAAAGCGATCAGTGTTATGTGGGGGCTGCGGTCCAAAGCGAACAAACTGGGGTACTCGGACAGTGAAATCCGCTCATATGTCGACTCGGATTCAGAGAAAGACCGGATGCGCGCCAAGGGCGAGGCGTATCTGGCTTCGAATGGCGTGACCTATGACAACCCCAACACGTTCTGCACTCTAGGGCAGAAAGAAATCCAAAGAAACAGCGCTATTGGCGTTTATTTGAGGGCGAATTGAGAGCCATGTCTGACCTCCGCAAGATCAATATCGACGGACAGGAAATCGAAGTCGATGGCGCGATGACCCTGATCCAGGCTTGTGAACAAGCCGGGGTCGAAGTGCCGCGCTTCTGTTACCACGAGCGCTTGTCGATTGCCGGCAATTGCCGGATGTGCCTGGTCGAGGTTGTGGGGGGGCCGCCGAAACCTGCGGCCTCCTGCGCAATGCAGGTGCGTGACCTGCGTCCGGGGCCTGAGGGCCAGCCCCCGGTGGTCAAGACGAACTCACCCATGGTCAAAAAGGCCCGCGAAGGCGTGATGGAGTTCCTGCTGATCAACCATCCGCTGGATTGCCCGATCTGCGATCAGGGTGGTGAATGCGACCTTCAGGATCAGGCGATGGCGTATGGCATGTCCGGATCCCGTTTCAAGGAAGCAAAGCGGGCGGTCGATGATCTGGATCTGGGACCGCTTGTGGGCACCGCAATGACCCGCTGCATCAGCTGCACCCGCTGCGTGCGCTTCACCACCGAAGTTGCCGGGATAACTCAGATGGGTCAGACCGGGCGCGGCGAGGATGCCGAGATCACCTCGTATCTGAACCAGACTCTGGATTCGAATTTGCAGGGCAACATCATCGATCTGTGCCCGGTTGGGGCGCTGACTTCCAAGCCCTACGCCTTTACCGCGCGTCCGTGGGAACTGACCAAGACCGAAAGCATTGATGTGATGGATGCGCTTGGTTCGAACATCCGCGTGGATACGAAGGGGCGCGAAGTGATGCGGTTCCTGCCGCGTAACCATGATGGCGTGAACGAGGAATGGATCAGCGATAAAACTCGTTTTGTCTGGGATGGGTTGCGCCGCCAGCGTCTGGATAGACCTTATGTGCGTGAAAACGGAAAACTGCGCCGGGCCACCTGGCCCGAGGCACTGACCAAAGCCGCAGAGGCGCTGAAAGGCGCCGAGAAGCCTGCCGGTATCGTGGGCGATCTGGCTCCCGTCGAGGCGGTATTTGCGCTAAAACAGCTGATCGAAGGGCAGGGCGGTGTTGTTGAGTGCCGTACCGATGGCGCCAAGCTGCCTGCGGGGAATCGTGGTGCTTATGCGGGGACCGCAGCGATCGAAGATATCGACAGCGCCGAGCGCATCCTGCTGATCGGGACCAACCCGCGCGACGAAGCGCCGGTTCTCAACGCCCGCATTCGCAAGGCCTGGGCACATGGTGCCGAGGTTGCTCTGGTCGGTCCGGCGGCAGATTTGACCTACGACTATCATCATATGGGTGATGACCGTGCCGCGCTGCAAAAGGTCGTCGACATGGGCGGTGATGACGTGATCAAAGGCAAGGCATCTTTGATCATCGTCGGGCAGGGCGCCTTGCAAGAGGCTGACGGCGCTGCTGTTCTGGCTGCCGCGCAAACCATTGCTACCAATACTGAAAGTGGTCTGATCGTTCTGCACACTGCTGCGTCGCGCGTGGGGGGGATGGATGTGGATGCCACCAACGAGGGTGGCATGGACGCCGTCAGCGCCGCTGATGTGATCTACAACCTTGGTGCAGACGAAGTCGAAATTGGCGAAGGTGCCTTTGTTATCTATCAGGGCAGTCATGGAGACCGGGGCGCACACCGCGCCGATGTGATCCTGCCGGGCGCAGCCTATACCGAGGAAAACGGTCTGTTCGTGAATACCGAGGGTCGCCCGCAGCTGGCAATGCGCGCGGGGTTCGCGCCGGGCGACGCCAAGGAGAACTGGGCCATCCTGCGTGCCCTGTCTGCCGAATTGGGTGCAACACTGCCCTTCGATTCGCTGGCGCAACTGCGCACTGCGCTGATCGAGGCGGTTCCGCATCTCGCCCGGATTGATGAAGTGGCGCAGAATGAGGTTCAGGCACTGGACGCCGGACCTCTGGGTAAGGCAAGTTTCCGCAATACGGTCAGGGATTTCTATCTGACCAACCCAATCGCGCGTGCTTCGCAGTTGATGGCCGAACTTTCGGCGCAGGCACAGGCCCGTAAGTCAGAGAAGATTGCGGCTGAATGAACCACTCCTGTTTCATATCGCAACCAGATGTGGCAGCCGGGTGGCAGATGGCCGCGCCTGAATTGCGTGTGAATTTGAAGATTAAGGGTGGCGCAAAGACGGCAGATGCTGTTTACACCAACGCGCCGACCCAGCCGCAAAATGCGCAGGCATCTGGCCTTTGCATCACACGCGGAAAACGGAATACCCACGGTGTGAGGACCAATGGCTGAATTCTTTAACACCCCAGGCGGAATAGCCATCATCATTCTGGCGCAAGTGCTTGCCGTTGTGGCCTTTGTGATGATTTCACTGTTGTTCCTTGTTTACGGAGACCGCAAGATATGGGCCGCTGTCCAGATGCGCCGTGGCCCCAACGTGGTTGGCGTCTACGGCCTGCTGCAATCGGTGGCGGATGCCCTGAAATACGTGGTAAAAGAGGTCGTGATCCCCGCGGGCGCCGACCGGACTGTCTTTATCCTCGCGCCGCTGACATCCTTCGTTCTGGCGATGATCGCCTGGGCGGTGATCCCGTTCAACGATGGCTGGGTTCTGTCGGATATCAACGTCGCCATACTCTATGTCTTTGCCGTGTCTTCGCTCGAGGTTTATGGCGTGATCATGGGCGGTTGGGCGTCGAACTCAAAGTACCCGTTCCTCGGGTCGCTGCGCTCGGCTGCGCAGATGATTTCCTACGAGGTTTCGATCGGCCTGATCATCATCGGCGTGATCATCTCAACCGGGTCTATGAATTTCGGTGACATTGTACGTGCACAAGATGGCTCGTTCGGGTTCTTCAGCTGGTACTGGCTACCGCATTTCCCAATGGTGTTCCTGTTCTTCATCTCGGCCTTGGCTGAAACCAACCGTCCACCGTTTGACCTGCCCGAGGCGGAATCAGAACTGGTCGCCGGTTACCAGGTCGAATATTCGGCCACGCCTTTCCTGCTGTTCATGGCCGGGGAATACATCGCAATCTTCCTGATGTGCGCGCTGACCTCGCTGCTGTTCTTCGGCGGCTGGCTGTCGCCGATCCCGGGCTTGCCTGATGGCGTGCTGTGGATGGTTGCCAAGATGGCGTTCTTCTTCTTCATCTTCGCAATGGTCAAGGCGATCACACCCCGCTATCGCTATGACCAGTTGATGCGACTGGGCTGGAAAGTCTTCCTGCCATTCTCGCTGGTCTGGGTGGTGTTCGTGGCCTTCGCGGCGAAATTCGACTGGTTCTGGGGCGCGTTTGCCCGTTGGAGCGTAGGAGGCTGATATGACCCAAATCGACTACACCCGCGCCGCCAAGTACTTTTTGCTGCAAGACTTCTGGGTCGGCTTCAAACTGGGGCTGAAGTATTTCTTCGCCCCCAAGGCCACTATCAACTATCCCCATGAAAAGGGCCCTCTGTCGCCGCGTTTTCGGGGCGAGCACGCCCTGCGCCGTTACCCGAATGGCGAGGAACGCTGCATCGCCTGCAAACTGTGCGAGGCGATCTGCCCGGCGCAGGCCATCACCATCGACGCCGAACCGCGCGAAGATGGCAGCCGCCGCACCACGCGCTATGACATCGACATGACCAAATGCATCTATTGCGGTTTCTGCCAGGAGGCCTGCCCGGTCGATGCCATCGTCGAAGGCCCCAACTTTGAATTCGCGACGGAAACCCGGGAAGAGCTGTTCTACGACAAGGAAAAGCTGCTGGATAACGGTGAACGCTGGGAAGCCGAGATTGCCCGCAATCTGGAAATGGACGCGCCGTACAGATGAGTGACACGCCGACAAATCCGTTCGAGCTGATGATGAAGCAGGCTCAGGACATGGCCAAGGCGATGAACCCGGCGATGGAGAATTTCTCGCCCAAGGGGTTCGAGGCGCTGTGGCCGACCATGCCCAAAGAGGTCATGGAGATGATGTTCGGCAATACCGTTAACAAGGACGGGCTGGACGCCAAGACCCGCCTGCTTCTGACGCTAGCCGGGCTGACTTGCCAGGGCGCACAGGCGGATGCGGCAGTGCGCCAGACCGTGCGCCATGCATTGGAAGCGGGTGCAAAGAAACAAGAGATCGTGGAAACGATCGGTCAGATGTCGGTCTTTGCCGGCATCCCGGCCATGAGCCGCGCGCTGGAACTGGCGCAAGAGGTCATGGGCGATAACGAGGATGAGGATCAATGACCGTCTTTGCCTTCTATCTGTTTGCCATCAGCGCCATCACCGGCGGGCTGTTCACGGTGATCAGCCGCCAGCCGGTGCACTCGGTGCTGTGGCTGATCCTGTCCTTCCTGTCTTCGGCAGGGTTGTTCGTGCTGCTGGGGGCCGAGTTCGTGGCGATGCTGCTGATCATCGTCTATGTCGGCGCGGTCGCGGTGCTGTTCCTGTTTGTGGTGATGATGCTGGACGTGGACTTTGCCGAGCTGAAGGCCGAGATGGCGCGCTATATGCCGCTGGCCTTGCTGATTGGTCTGGTTATCCTGATGCAGTTCGTCATGGCCTTTGGGGCATGGGACAGCGCGCAGGGCGCGGCGGCCAATCTGGCCCAGCCGGTGCCAGTGGATCGCCACAATACCGAGGCGCTTGGCGTCATCCTTTATGATCAATACTTCCTTCTGTTCCAATTGGCGGGCCTGATCCTGCTGGTGGCTATGATCGGCGCGATTGTTTTGACACTGCGCCACCGCAAGGACATCAAGCGTCAAGACATCATCGGCCAGATGATGCGCGACCCGGCCAAGGCGATGGAGCTGAAAGACGTGAAACCGGGGCAGGGACTTTGAGACCATGATCGGACTTGAACACTATCTTACGGTCGCGGCGACGCTGTTCGTCATCGGCATCTTCGGTCTCTTCCTGAACCGCAAGAACGTCATCATCCTGCTGATGAGCATCGAACTGATGCTGCTGGCGGTGAATATCAACCTCGTGGCGTTTTCCAGCTTCCTCGGTGATCTGGTCGGGCAGGTATTCACCCTGTTCGTGCTGACCGTTGCGGCGGCCGAGGCAGCGATTGGTCTGGCCATTCTGGTCTGCTTCTTCCGCAACCGTGGCACCATCGCGGTTGAAGACGTCAATATGATGAAGGGCTAAGAGAACTATGGAAACCACCATCCTCTTTGCCCCGCTGGTGGGCGCGCTGCTCTGCGGGTTCGGCTGGAAGTTCATTGGCGAGAAAGCTGCCATGTGGACGGCAACGGGCCTGCTGTTTCTGGCCTGTTTGCTGTCGTGGATCGTGTTCTTGACCTTCGACGGGGTAACCCAGCAGATCGAGATCATGCGCTGGATCGAAAGCGGCTCGCTGTCGACAAGCTGGGCCATTCGTCTGGACCGGCTGACCGCGATCATGCTGATCGTTGTGACGACCGTTTCGGCGCTGGTGCACCTCTATTCCTTTGGCTACATGGATCACGACCCGCAGTGGCGCGAAGGCGAAAGCTATAAGCCGCGTTTCTTTGCCTATCTGTCCTTCTTCACCTTTGCGATGCTGATGCTGGTAACAGCGGACAACCTTGTTCAGATGTTCTTTGGCTGGGAAGGCGTGGGCGTCGCGTCCTACTTGTTGATCGGCTTCTATTACCGCAAACCGTCGGCCAATGCGGCGGCGATGAAAGCGTTCATCGTGAACCGAGTGGGTGACTTTGGCTTCGCTCTGGGCATTTTTGCGCTGTTCTTCTTGACCGACAGCATCAATTTCTCGGATATCTTTGCGTCAGCCCCCGCGCTAGCAGAGGAAAAACTGCACTTCCTGTGGGGCGAATGGACCGCCATCGAAGTGATCTGCGTCCTGCTGTTCATCGGTGCGATGGGTAAGTCGGCACAGCTGATCCTGCACACCTGGTTGCCGGATGCGATGGAAGGCCCGACGCCCGTGTCGGCCCTGATCCACGCCGCCACAATGGTAACTGCTGGCGTGTTCCTCGTCTGCCGCATGTCGCCGCTGATGGAGTTCGCACCGGGCGCGACCGGGTTCATCACCTTCCTTGGGGCCTCGACAGCGTTCTTTGCGGCAACCGTGGGTCTGGTTCAGACCGATATCAAACGCGTCATCGCCTATTCGACCTGTTCTCAGCTGGGGTACATGTTCGTTGCCGCCGGTGTCGGCATGTATTCAGCCGCGATGTTCCATCTGCTGACCCATGCTTTCTTCAAAGCGCTGTTGTTCCTCGGCGCGGGGTCGGTGATCCACGCCATGCATCACGAGCAGGAAATGACCGAGTATGGCGGGTTGCGGAAGAAAATCCCGTACACGTTCTGGGCGATGATGATCGGTACGTTGGCCATCACGGGTGTCGGCATTCCGCTTACCACGATCGGTTTTGCCGGGTTCCTGTCGAAAGACGCGATTATCGAAAGCGCGTATGCTGGCGGCACTGGCTATGCCTTCTGGATGCTGGTGATCGCGGCGATGTTCACCTCGTTCTACAGCTGGCGTCTGATCTTCCTGACCTTCTACGGCAAACCGCGTGGGGACAAGCACACCCACGACCACGCACATGAAAGCCCGATGACCATGCTGGTGCCTTTGGGCGTGTTGTCACTGGGTGCGGTGTTTGCCGGGATGATCTGGTACGGCAATTTCTTCGGCCATGCGGACAAGGTCGGCAAATTCTACGGTATTCCGGTGGCAGAAGCGTCAGAACATGCTGAGGCCGGTGATCATGCTGCGGCGGATGCTTCACACGATGAAGACAGCCATGCCGATGAAAGCCACGCAGACGACGGCCATACCGACAATGCAGAACATGGCGAGAAAGACGCGCATGGCGGTGACCACCACTATGTGTTCGCGGGCAAACCGGGTGAGGGTGCGCTTTATATGGCGCCGGACAACCATGTTCTGGACGAAGCGCACGCAGCTCCGAATTGGGTCAAGGTATCACCGTTTGTCGCCATGTTGCTGGGCTTTGTCGTGGCCTACTGGTTCTACATCGTGAACACATCTCTGCCGGCGCGTCTGGCTGCAAATCAACGTCCGCTTTACCTGTTCCTGCTGAACAAGTGGTATTTCGACGAAATCTATGACGCTGTCTTCGTCAAACCCACTTTGGCGCTTGGCCGCTTCCTTTGGAAACGCGGTGACGGCAACACAATCGATGGCTTCCTGAACGGAGTAGCTATGGGCGTTGTTCCCTTCTTCACCCGCCTCGCCGGCAAGGCGCAGACCGGGTACATCTTTACCTATGCCTTCTGGATGGTGCTGGGCATCGCGGCCCTTGTGACCTGGATGACGATCGGCGGAGGGGCCCAGTAATGGACTATATCCTTTCGATCGTCACGTTTATCCCCGCCATTGCAGCAGGCATTCTGGCCTTGTTCCTGCAGGGTGACGATGCGGCCGCACAGCGGAACGCCAAGTGGATTGCTTTGCTGGCGACCACGGTGACCTTCCTGGTTTCCATCGGCATCTATACCGGCTTTGACTCGTCGAATCCCGGCTTCCAGATGGTGGAAGAGGGTGAGTGGCTGATGGGCCTCAAGTACAAGATGGGCGTTGATGGCATCAGTGTTCTGTTCGTCCTGCTGACCACCTTCATCATGCCGCTGACCATTCTGGCCAGCTGGAACGTGACGGATCGCGTCAAGGAATATATGGTTGCCTTCCTGCTGCTAGAGACCCTGATGCTGGGCGTCTTCATGGCGCTTGATCTGGTGCTGTTCTATCTGTTCTTCGAAGCGGGCCTGATCCCGATGTTCCTGATCATCGGTATCTGGGGTGGCAAAGACCGGATCTACGCCAGCTTCAAGTTCTTCCTTTACACCTTCCTTGGCTCGGTTCTGATGCTGGTGGCCATGGTCGCGATGTATGCCGATGCGGGCACTACGGACATTGCCGCGCTGATGACGCACCAGTTCTCGTCCGAGGGCTTCAGTGTGCTGGGTATCTATGTTGTCGGCGGCATGCAGACTCTGATGTTCCTGGCATTCTTTGCCTCGTTCGCGGTGAAAATGCCGATGTGGCCGGTGCACACCTGGCTACCGGATGCCCACGTTCAGGCGCCCACGGCGGGATCGGTCGTACTGGCCGCGATCCTTTTGAAAATGGGCGGCTATGGTTTCCTGCGGTTCAGCCTGCCGATGTTCCCGGTGGGTTCAGCAGTGATGACCGATCTGGTGCTGTGGATGTCAGCGATTGCCGTGGTCTATACCTCGCTTGTGGCGTTGGTGCAGGAGGATATGAAAAAGCTGATCGCGTATTCCTCGGTCGCGCATATGGGCTTTGTGACCATGGGTATTTTCGCGGCGAACCAGCAGGGCATCGATGGCGCGATCTTTCAGATGCTCAGTCACGGGTTCATTTCGGCCGCGCTCTTCCTGTGTGTCGGCGTGATCTATGACCGGATGCACACCCGCGACATCGAGGCTTATGGCGGTCTGGTCATCCGGATGCCCGCATACGCGCTGGTCTTCATGCTGTTCACCATGGCCAATGTGGGACTGCCGGGTACATCCGGGTTCATCGGCGAGTTCCTGACCCTGATGGGCGCATTCCAGGTCAACACCTGGGTAGCGGCAGTGGCCGCGACCGGTGTGATCTTCTCGGCTGGGTATGCACTGTGGCTGTACCGTCGCGTGGTCTTTGGCGATCTGATCAAGGAAAGCCTGAAGGCGATGACTGACATGAGCGCCCGAGAGCGGCTGATCTTCGCCCCGCTGATCGTGATGACCATCCTGCTGGGTGTCTACCCGTCGCTGGTGACCGATGTGATCGGGCACTCCACAGCGGCGCTGATTTCGAACTATGACACGGCTCTGGCCGCGGCCGAGGCTGCGACCCAGACAGCCGCTTCGCATTAAGGGAGCTTTGGAGAAATGATCCAGGCTGATCTGACAATTATCCTGCCGGAAATCGTTCTGGCGCTTTATGCGATGGCGGCGCTGCTGGGGGCTGTCTACACGACAAAGGACGGGTTGGCGCCTCTGCTTGTCTGGACCACGGCAGGTCTTATGGCCCTTCTGGCAATCTGGATTGCAACTCAGGGTGAGGGTACAAACGTCGCCTTCAACGGCATGTTCGTCGATGACGGCTTTGCCCGTTTTGCCAAGGTGGCCATCCTGCTGTCGGCGGGAGCCGTTCTGGTCATGAGCCAGGAATACATGGCACGCCGTGATCTGCTGCGATTTGAATACCCGTTGCTGGTGGCACTGGCCGCCGTGGGTATGATGATGATGGTCAGCGCAGGCGATCTGATGTCCTTGTATATGGGCCTCGAGCTGCAATCGCTGTCTCTCTATGTCGTGGCGGCACTGCGTCGTGACAGTGCGAAATCGACCGAGGCAGGTCTGAAGTATTTCGTGCTGGGGGCGCTGAGCTCGGGTCTGCTGCTCTATGGTGCGTCGCTGGTCTATGGCTTCACCGGTACTACGTTGTTCTCGGGCATCATCCAGACAGTTCACCATGGCGATGTTTCGCTTGGTCTGCTGTTTGGCCTGATCTTCCTGATCTCGGGTCTGGCCTTCAAGGTCTCGGCCGTTCCGTTTCATATGTGGACACCGGACGTTTATGAAGGTTCGCCTACGCCGATCACGGCCTTCTTTGCCACGGCGCCCAAGGTTGCGGCGATGGCGTTGTTCGCGCGCCTGTTGCATGACGCGTTCGGCGGCATTGTCAAAGACTGGCAGCAAGTGATTGTCCTGCTATCTGTCCTGTCGATGTTGCTGGGTGCCGTGGCAGCTATTGGACAGCGCGATATCAAGCGTCTGATGGCGTTTTCGTCCATCGCCCATATGGGCTATGCGCTGATTGGTCTGGCCGCCGGTACCGAGCTGGGTATCAAGGCGATGCTGATGTATCTTGCCATCTACGTGACCATGAATATCGGCACCTTCGCCTTCATTCTGATGATGGAACGTGACGGCAAACCCATCACCGATATCGACGCGCTGCGCCAGTATTCAAAACGTGATCCGGGCAAGGCACTGGCTGTTCTGATCCTGATGTTCAGCCTCGCAGGTGTGCCTCCGATGCTTGGTTTCTTCGCGAAGTTCGGTGTCTGGCAGGCCGGTGTCAGTGCTGGTTTAACCGGGCTTGTGATCGTCTCAGCCATCGCTTCGGTTATCGGTGCCTTCTATTACCTGCGGATCGTGTTCTACATGTATTTCGGGGCCGAGAACGAAGAGCCAATCGAAACCCGGTCGACCCCTGTTCTGTGGGTGGCATTGATGGGGTCTGCAGCCCTGATGCTGATCGGTATCTTCTATCAGTTCGGCGTCGAGGGCGCGGCAGCAGCCGCGGCGGCCACGCTTGTCAACTGAACGTTTTGCACAACCGGAAAGAGGGGCTCGGTCGCGCGACCGAGCCTTTTTGATATGACCAAGTGGCCCCAAGGTTATGGCCTGCACGAAGTGCAGGAAGTCGACAGTACGCTGAATGAAGCGGCGCGGATTGCTCCGAATGCCCGTGGCCCCGTCTGGATCATGGCGCATCATCAGACGGCAGCGCGTGGGCGGCGCGGACGAAACTGGGCCAACCCGATGGGCAATCTGGCAGCGACCTTGCTGATGCGCCCTCAGGGCGCGCCGGATCAGGCGGCCTTGCGCAGTTTCGTGGCTGCGCTAGCCCTGTTTGACGCTTGCGTGGCTGTTACAGGGCGGGCAGCAGGTCTGTCTCTGAAATGGCCCAATGATGTCTTGCTCAATGGTGGCAAGCTCGCCGGTATTCTGCTGGAAAGCACGGGGCAGGGGCGTGGTGTAGCGCATTTGTCCATCGGCATCGGCGTGAATCTGGCAACTGCCCCTGACCCCGACGCTGTGGAACCCGGCGCGCTCCGCCCCGTTTCACTGTTGTCGGAAACCGGTGCGCATGTCTCGCCCGAGGACTTTTTGACTGAACTGGCCGCGGCCTACGCCAACTACGAAACCCAATTCGTTACCTACGGGTTCGAGCCGATCCGCACTGCCTGGCTGACCCGGGCGGCCCGTTTGGGCGAGGTTATCACCGCTCGTACCGGAACGTCAGAAACGGTTGGGACCTTCGAAACGGTGGACGCAAGCGGTAACCTTGTCTTAAACACCGCCAAGGGCCGCGTGAGCATTCCTGCGGCGGATGTCTTTTTCTGAGAGGGGCGCAGATGCTTCTGGCCATCGATTGCGGCAATACCAATACCGTTTTCTCGATCTGGGACGGTGAGGAATTCCTGTGCACCCTGCGCACCTCGACCCACCACGCGCGCACTGCAGACGCGTATTTCACCTGGTACTCGACGCTGGTGAAGCATTACGGGATCGAAGCGGACATCACCGACGTGATCATCGCCTCGACCGTGCCGCGTGTGGTGTTCAACCTGCGCATCTTCGCCGATCGTTTTTTTGGCTGCCGACCATTGGTCGTGGGTAAACCCGATTGCCTGTTGCCTGTTCCGCCTCGTGTGGATGAAGGGACAGTGCCCGGTCCGGATCGACTGGCCAATGCTGTTGGCGCTTTTGATCGTCATGGCGGCAATGTAGTTGTCGTGGACTTCGGTACTGCAACGAATTTCGACGTTGTCGCTGCCGATGGTGCCTATGTGGGTGGTATAATCGCCCCAGGTGTAAACCTGAGCCTTGAGGCCTTGCACCAGGGCGCGGCAGCACTGCCGCATATCGATATCACCCGACCGGACAAGGTGATCGGAACGAATACGGTTGGTTGTATCCAGTCGGGCGTGTATTGGGGATATTCCGGTCTGATCGAGGGACTGATCGCCCGGATTAAGGATGAGTACGGAATGCCGATGAAAGTCGTTGGAACCGGAGGGCTGGCCCCCTTGTTCGATCAGGCCGACGTGGGGTTCGACGCAATCGAAGATGATCTGACGATGCACGGGCTGACCGTGATCCATCGCTACAACAAGGATAATGGCTCCATATGAGCAGTGAAAGATTGATCTACCTGCCGCTGGGTGGCGCAGGCGAAATTGGCATGAACGCCTATGTTTATGGCTATGGTGAACCGGGGAAGGAGCGCCTGATCCTTGTGGATCTGGGGGTGACATTTCCTGATATGGATACAACGCCGGGCGTTGACCTTATCTATGCCGATATCTCATGGCTGAAAGAGCGTGCCGACCGGTTGGACGGTGTTTTCATCACGCACGCCCATGAAGACCATGTCGGCGCCGTGGCCCATTGTTATGAAGCCTTGGGTGCACCGGTCTATGCGCGGGCCTTCACGGCCAATATTGCGCGACGCAAGATGGAAGAAAACGCGCACCCGACCGAGGCGGTTACGACCGTTTCCGCCTGGCCTGAACAGGTTTCCGTCGGGCCGTTCACGGTTGGCTTCCTTCCGGTTTCGCACTCGATTCCCGAAAGTGCCGCACTGGTCATCGATACACCCGCGGGGCGTGTTGTGCATTCGGGCGACTTCAAGCTCGATGCGGCCCCAGTCGTGGGCGAGGCTTTTGATCCTGACCTGTGGGCCGAGGTCGCCAAGCCCGGCGTCAAGGCGCTGGTCTGTGACAGTACGAATGTGTTTTCGACCCATCCGGGACGTTCAGAATCCGAAGTTGGCCCCGAGATCGTCAAGCTGGTCGAAGGCGCGGAAGGCATGGTCGTGGCAACCACCTTTGCCTCAAACGTCGCGCGGGTCAAAACGCTGGCCGAAGCGGGTGCACAGGCCGGGCGTTCAGTCGTTCTGTTGGGTCGCGCAATGCGCCGGATGATCGAAGCCGCGACCGAAACGGGTATTCTTGCGGATTTCCCAAAGGTGATCAGCGCCGAGGAAGCTCTGGATCTTCCGCGTCAGAACCTGATGCTGATCGTGACCGGCAGCCAGGGGGAACGACGGGCCGCAAGCGCCCAACTGGCCCGTGGCAAGTACCGTGGTCTGGAACTGGCCGAGGGCGATCTGTTCCTGTTTTCCTCGAAGACCATTCCCGGGAACGAGCGGGGCGTGATCTTCATCATGAACCAGCTCAGCGAGAAGGGCGTGGATGTCGTCGACGACAGTTCAGGCCTCTATCATGTCTCAGGCCATGCCAACCGGCCAGATCTTGAGAAAGTGCACGCACTGACCGACCCGCAAATTGTTATCCCGATGCATGGTGAGCACCGCCATTTGCGCGAGCACGTCAAGCTGGCAGAGCAGGGCGGTAGAACCGGAGTGCTGGCAGTGAATGGCACCATGCTGGACCTCTGCGGCAATGAACCGGTGGTCGTCGACTATGTCGAAACCGGTCGTACATATCTGGACGGTACAGTGAAAATCGGTGCCCTTGATGGTGTGGTGCGGGATCGCATCCGTATGGCTCTGAACGGCCATGTTACGGTGACGGTTGTTCTGGACGAAGAAGACGAACCGCTGGGTGAGCCATGGTGCGATACCATGGGCCTGCCCGAAACCGGAACCTCGCGCGCTGCTTTGATCGAAGTGTTGGAAGAAGACTTGAACCAGTTCCTGATGCGGGCCGCTGCCAAGACCCTGCGCGACGACGACAAGCTGGAAGACGAAATGCGCCGCATCGTGCGGCAGACAGCCAAAGCCGAGATTGGCAAAAAGCCCGAAGTGACGGTGGTGATCAGCCGGATGCGGTGAAACCGATCCGTCAGTCGTGGGTTGGCATCGGATAGCCCCTGAGACGCAGGAACAGGTTGGCTTCTTCGTTGTTTTTGTAGAATGGAACCGACGATGGCGGCTCGGGGGACGTAACCCGGGCCGCGATTTCAGCCAGAACAACCTCGGTGATAAACGGCAGATCCAGATCCCGTGCCCGATCCAGTGGCACCCATTGCAGGTGTGACAGTTCATCCGAGGCGTGACTGAAATCATCCACATCACCTTGCAGAGCTTCGGCGTCGACCAGAAAGAACCGCGCATCGAACCGGCGGGGACGACCCGGTGGAGTTACCGCGCGAAAGACGAACTGAAGTGCCGCCGCAGTTGGCAGGTAACCCAATGCGGCAAAGCTCTGCCAATCGGCAGTAACATGCCCGGGCCAGGCACCCGGCTGGCCGAGAACAAGGCCAGTTTCTTCCCAAAGCTCGCGTATGGCGGCAGCGGCGAGGGCGTGTTGAACCTGTGGCTTAGCCTGTTCGCCCAAACGTTCAAAACACAAATCCGGCAAGTCCGTTGCCAAGGGAACATCCGCGTCAGCCGGATCAACCGCGCCACCGGGAAATACGAACTTATTCGGCATGAAGGCCGCCTTGGAGCCACGCTGACCCATAAGGATCGTTGGGTTTTCCCATCTGTCCCGCAGTACGATAACAGTCGCTGCGTCCCGGATGGCGGATTTGTCAGGTGTCATGTCCAAACTGATCAACTGGTTCGGTTCACGCGGATTTTTCAAAGCCATGCATGTGACGCGCCCACTGATATGCCACCACGGCACCTTTCAGGCGCGGCAATAGGAACAGGGACAGGGCAACGCAAGCGATGGAGAAGCCAATGGCCATTGTCCACGGATCGGGCCGCCAATGAACATAGGACACGTGCAGAGCCGGCGCCAGCAAATGGCCCACCAGCAGGATTGTCAGGTAGGCAGGCCCGTCATCAGCGCGATGATGAAACAGTTCCTGCCCGCAGTTCGAGCAGGAATCATTGACCTTGAGATAGCTGTGCAGCAGCTTTCCTTCCCCACAGTTGGGGCATTTGCAGCGAAACCCTTTGATCAGGGCGGGCCATGTTTCACGCTCATCTTCGGTGGTCGTCTCGATCGTCTGATCCGTCATAATATAACTCGCGCATTAATCTTTGCCGGATAATGGGCCTGATCGTGCGGATTTAAAAGGGGGGTGCGTCGCTTTGCAACGCCTGCCCGGCACGTCGACTCGGGGTGATTCCGGACCTTTCAAAAAAACATACCGGGTTCAGCGACGGAAATCCCGGCACAGCCCGTTTGAATGGGTATGAGCGGCGGCACTCGGGCCGCGTCAACAAAAGGAAACGGAAATGAAAAACGTTACATTCATCTCGGCCATTGTTATGTCAGCGGTTGCGATTACCGGTACTTCTGTTCTGGCCGCTGGCCCGGGTGGCCGTGAGCCGGTATCCTTTCAGGAACTGGACGCCAATGGCGATGGCCAGGTGACGCAACAGGAGATGGAGGCGCATCGCGCTGCGCGTTTCACAGAGGCAGACACCAATGGTGATGGACAGCTGAACCAGGAAGAAATGCAGGCCGCTGCCCAAAAGAAAGCAAGCGATCGGGTTGCCAGGATGTTCGAAAACAACGACACGAACAAAGATGGCTTCCTGAGTCAGGATGAGTTGCCGAAACCGCGCCGGGCTGACAAGATGTTTGATCGGATGGATGCGGACAACAGTGGCGGAATCTCGGAACAGGAATTTGCCGATGCCAAAGACCGGATGGGACGGCACCAAAAGAAAAAGCATCACAAGTCGAACGCAAGCGATAACTGATGCAGGATGGAGGACCTGACCTCCCACCAACAAGACGCTCGCGGTGCGGATTGCGCCGCGAGCACACTCAGCGACGATGCGTTGCTGAGGCAATTTGCCGACGGCGAGGCGGGGGCTGCGCGGATCCTGACCGATCGTTTGGGACCACGCTGTTACTCGGTTGCATTGCGCATGTTGGGTAATCGGGCCGAGGCGGAAGACGTGACGCAGGATGCGATGATGCGATTATGGCAGATGGCGCCGGATTGGGTGTCGGGTCAGGCCAAGGTTTCGACCTGGCTGTATCGGGTGACGTTGAACCTGTGTGTGGACATAAGGCGCAAGAAGACACCCGACAGGTTGTCGGACGTTCCCGAACCAGAAGACGGCAAAGCCAGCGTGGTTGAACGTATGCAGGATGAGGCGCGCAAGGATGCCTTGCAGTCGGCTTTGGCCGAGTTGCCCGAACGGCAGCGACAAGCGGTCGTGCTGCGCCATATTGAAGAGCTGCCCAACCCCGAAATTGCCGGGATCATGGGCATTTCGGTAGAAGCAGTTGAAAGCCTGACCGCAAGAGGCAAGCGAAGCCTGACCGCAATTTTGGCCGGACGACGAGAAGAACTGGGGTATGAAAATGGCGGATGAAGACCTGCAACTGGATCATTTGTTTGCACAGGCACAGCGGCAGCGACCGGTACTTCCGGACGATCTTGCTGTGCGAATCCAGACAGATGCTGAAACTGTTCGCCTCAGTTGCCTTGCGCCTGCGCCGCGCCCGAAACCTTCGATATGGAACAGGTTGATAAGCAATGTAGGAGGATGGCAGGGCCTTGGCGGGCTTGTCGCCGCAAGTGCTGCGGGTGTCTGGATCGGGTTTTCCGCGCCAACCTTTCTGCCTGATCCGGCCAATCTGCTGACGTCGGAAGAGACACCCTTCCTGGTGGCGGACCTTGGATTTGACTCGAGTTTTCTGGAGAGCACGGAATGAATGCTGATCCCAAGCCCAAACGCAGGTGGATGCCTGTCTTCCTGGTCGTGTCACTGGCGCTGAACCTGCTGATTGCGGGTGTCGCTGTTGGAACAGTGCTGCGCCTCAAGGGTGGGGACCATGCCAAAGCGCCGCCTGGCTTTGGTCCGGCTTTGTACCGCGCCCTGCCCAAGGACGATCGAAAGGCGATGCGAGCCGAATTGTCGGGCTTGTACAAAACAGGGTCCAAGGGTCGCACTCAGGATTTTGAAGTGCTGAGTCAGGCGTTGCGCGCAAAGCCCTTTGACCCGGTCGCAGTCCAGGTTCTGTTGAAACAGCAAGCGCAGGCCACCGCCAATTTGCAACAAGCCCTGCAAGCGCAATGGCTGGCGCGCGTGACGGCCATGAGTGACGATGAACGGCAGGCCTATGCAGACCGATTGCAGGAGGTTGTCCGACGGGGGCCGCACGGGCACAAGAAAAGAGATTGAACAGATCAGGCGGCGCTTTGCCTGATACTCACCTGATTACGTCCTGCTTTCTTCGCGGCATAAAGTGCTTTGTCTGCGGACTTTATCAGGTTTTCCACGTTCTCGGCTGCACAGTCTTGCCGGGTGAAACAGGGCTGAGACAACTTCAACCCGATACTGACCGTTACTTCAACTTGTGCCCCCTGATCGGGCAACAGGAACGGGGCCTGGCAGATGCTGTCACAAATGGTTTCGGCCAGGTTCAACGCCTGTTTGAGCGACACATCCGGCACACCGATCATGAACTCTTCACCCCCGATGCGAGCGACAAAGCCGCGGGACCCCAAGGCATTTTGCATACGTTCCGCCGCTTGCGTCAAAACGTAATCGCCGCTTGCATGGCCATGTCCATCATTGATTGCCTTGAAGTGATCCAGATCGGCCAGCATGATCGCAAAGCTGCGCCCCGTTCTGGCGGATTGGCGCGCGATCTGATCCAGTGCTCGCATGGCGTAGCGGCGATTGTGCAACCCGGTCAACGGGTCGATCCAGGATTCCGCGATGCCTCTTTTGAGAGAGACCCGCATTTGATCCAGCCGCGCTTTGCGGGCAATCTGGTTTTCCAGCCGCAGCAGAATCTCCTGAGTGCAGAACCCGCCGAGGCAGACGGCATCGGCCCCTCGGTCCAGAGCTTCCGAAGCCTGTCCGGCGTCTTCGTCTTTCAGCACCCCGATCAACACTGTATGCCGAGTAACAGCACGTGATCTCAGGTCGGCAAGGATATTTTGGCCGGACGGGTTCGACCCCAGCTCAACCACGATCGCATCAGGAACAGCCCCGGACAATACACCCCGCAGGTTTGACTGAAGATGCCAGTTCAGATCAAATTGACGTTGATCATCCAGGGCCTTTTGCCAAAGCGCGCCGGTTCGGGCCGTGTGGGTCAGAATATCAACCCGCGCCGCTTTGGACGGTCTGATGATCGTTGGGGCTGGTTCTGCGAAGCCAATTGGTTGCGATCCGTTGCTGGCCTGCAGGTCCTGGGTGACTGCACGCGCACGCAATAGGCTGCGAATGCGCGCCAACAGCAAGGTGTCTTTGAACGGGTGTGTCAACACATCGTCCAGTCCATCCTTAAGTGCCCGCAAACGGGCGTCCCGGTCATTTTGCGCGGCAAGCGCCACGACCGGGACGTCATCAAGGCCGGGCTCCTTCACAATCGCCCTCTTCACATCCGCAGCCGTTCCGTCCGGCAACGTCTGGGCCGTCAGAACCAGATCAGGTTGCGTACGGCGCACGAGTGCGGGCAACCCTTCAAGCTTTTCACCCTGCACTACGTGATACCAGGCCGCTGTCAGCTGTACCTTCAGCATAATGCGATTGGTTGATACCCCGTCGAGGACAAGGATGGTTCCCTGCACAGACATAGTTGTTCACCGTTGATTGCATGCGTGAACAAAGTGTTTATGAGTCTGGTTAACAAACCCTTTCCAAGACCGAATCTGACCCAAGTTTATGCCGATATCCTCCGATTCCGCCGAAACTCTTGCGTTGACTGCCCTGGCCTGGCTGGTCAGCAATGACGAGCTTTTGCCTGTTTTTCTGGGCTCCACAGGTGCATCGATCGAGGATGCACGCGATCGGGCAAGCGATCCCGAGTTTCTGGCGTCGGTTCTTGATTTTCTGGTGCTTGACGATTCGTGGGTCATGGCGTTTTGTGACGCCAATTCACTCGCCTATGATCTTCCCGCCCAGGCAAGGGCGGTATTGTCCGGCGGCGCTGAGGTACACTGGACATAACCATATTTTTCCGCAGGAGCACCGGATGCCGATAGATGCGATCATCTTTGACAAAGATGGCACGCTGTTTGATTTTGCAAATACGTGGGGAGGGTTCGGACGCTCCATGCTGTTGCGCCTGTCCAACGGGGACGAAGATCGCGCGACCGATCTTGGCCGTATCATAGGATATGATTTCGCCCAAGAGAAATATACCGAAGGCAGCATTGTCATCGCTGCTACGGTCGAAGAAATCGCAGGGGTTCTGATTGCCCATGTCGATGGCGTGACCTTGCAGGAGATCATCGATTTGATGAACTCCGAGGCCGCCACGGCCCCGCAGGTGCCCGCCGTTCCATTGGTTCCTTTCCTGGAAGGTCTGCAAAATGCCGGAATAAAGCTGGGCGTTGCGACGAATGACAGTGAACATCCCGCTTTGCAGCATCTCGAATCTGTCGGGATAAGGGGGCATTTCGATTTCGTCGCCGGGTATGACAGTGGTCACGGGTTCAAGCCGGGACCGGGCCAGTTGCTGGCGTTTGCCGCGCATATCGGGGTCGAGCCATCTCGTATCGCGATGGTCGGCGACAGCCTTCATGACTTGCAGGCCGGGCGTGCGGCGGGGATGACCACGATCGGTGTTTTGACTGGTTTGGCCGAGGCCGATGCATTGGCACCGATGGCGGATGTGATTTTGCCGGATATCGGACATATTCCCGAATGGTTGGCCAAAATTTGATTTTCAAATCCGGGATTCGGCAAAACGGAATGAAAAACCGACATATTCTGTCGCAGACGGAGCGGCCATAGGCGTCTCTTCGGGTCTTGCTTGACGAAAGCAAGAACAGGAGGCACCGATGGCCGACACCAAGACACGCAAGCGCCGCGGAGGAGGGCGTGCAGGGGCGGCTGCGCGCAGGGGCAGTGCAGCGATTGACCAGATGCCCTGGGACCCGCCGGTCAGTATCGATCGACCCACAGAACCTTTGGATCAGGCCGGAATCGAAGCGATCCATGAAGGGGCGATGCGCATCCTCGAAGAGATCGGGATCGAGTTTTACAACGAAGAGGCAATAGGCATCCTGCGCGAAGCCGGTTGCACCATCGACGGCGACAATGTCCGTATGGGCCGCGACTTTGTCATGGAGATGCTTGCCAAGGCTCCCAGCCAGTTTTCAATCACCCCTCGCAATCTGGATCGCAAGATCGAAATTGGCGGGAAGAACATCCTGTTCGGCAACGTCTCTTCCCCGCCGAACTACTGGGACATGGAGATCGGGAAAAAAGTGCCGGGCAATCGCGAGATGTGCCGGAATCTTCTGAAGCTGACACAGTACTTCAACTGTATCCATTTCGCCGGCGGATACCCGGTCGAGCCGGTCGATATCCACGCCAGCGTCCGCCATCTGGACGTGCTGTACGACAAGCTGACCCTGACTGACAAGGCGATGCACGCCTATTCGCTGGGCAAGGAACGTGTCGAAGATGTCATGGAAATGGTGCGCATTGCAGGCGGTTTGAGCCACGAAGAGTTCGAAGCCGCGCCGCGCATGTACACCAATATCAACTCAACCTCGCCGCTGAAACACGATCACCCGATGATAGACGGATGCTTGCGCCTGGCGCGGCGGGGACAAGCGATTGTAGTCACACCCTTTACGCTGGCCGGGGCCATGGCACCTGTAACTATGGCAGGCGCAGTGGCGCAGTCCCTGGCCGAGGCGCTATGTGCTATTGCGCTGTTCCAATATGTGCGTCCAGGTATCCCTTGTGTGATCGGTACCTTCACGTCGAACGTGGATATGAAATCCGGTGCGCCCGCCTTTGGAACGCCGGAATACATGCGTTCGACCCAGATGACCGGCCAGATGGCGCGGTTCTATGGTTTGCCCATGCGGTCTTCGGGTGTTTGCGCGGCAAATGTGCCGGACGGGCAGTCGGTGTGGGAGACTTCGAATTCTCTTTGGGCAGCCGTGCAATCGGGCACCAATATGGTTTACCACGCAGCCGGTTGGCTTGAGGGCGGTCTGATCGCCAGCCCGGAAAAGTTCATCATGGACTGCGAAATCCTACAGCAAATTCAACGCTATATGAACCCCGAGTTGACCGCCACAGGGCCGGACGAGATTGCATTGGATGCGATCAGGTCGGTCGGTAATGACGGTCATTTCTTTGGTATTCAGCATACCCAGGATCGCTATACCACGGCGTTCTATCAACCCTTCCTGAGTGACTGGAAAAACTATGAAGGATGGGAGGCCGCTGGCGGTATCTGGACGGCAGAACGCGCGCATCACATGTTCAAGGAGATCATCTCAAGCTTTGAGCCCCCTCCGATGGATGAAGGTATTCGCGAGGAACTGGCCGCATTTGTCGAACGTCGCAAATCGGAAGGCGGCGCGCCCACTGATTTCTGACCGGACAGGTGATATCGAACTGATACTCGGTTGCATTCGCTACAACTCAGGGTGGATTTTGGCTATTTGTTAAGGTTTTTCGGGCCACAGTGCAAAGAACACCAATCTGGGGCATTTCATGCATGGTCTGATCAATCGGGCGATACAGTCCTTTGTCTGTGCGACCTACGGGCGATCCTGCTGGTTGCGCGTGACCGAAGCTGCAAGGCTGGAGTTTGTCGAGTTTGAAGCCATGCTCGTCTATGACGATGACATGACGTCCCAGGTAATGGAGGCGCTGAGTGCCGACCTTGATCGGCCGCAAGCCGAAGTTTTCGAGGACCTAGGGACGTATCTCGTGTCGCACCCGAATATGGAAGGATTGCGACGTCTTCTCAGGTTTGGCGGCGTCAGCTACGTGGAATTTCTTCATTCGCTCGACGATCTGGCGGATCGCGTGCGGCTGGCCGTGTCTGATTTGACCCTGCCAGCCGTGGAATTGAGAGAGCTGTCAGCCACGGAATTTCAGCTGAGTTGCTTCCGGGGCCTGCCGGGATATTCCAATGTCATGGTTGGGGTCCTGCGCGCAATGGCGGATGACTATGGTGCGCTGGTGATGCTGTCACACGAGGGGCAGCAGCAAGGTAGTGACGTCATTTCCATCATGTTGGTTGAAAGCGCTTTTGCTGAGGGGCGGCATTTTGATCTGGGGGCTCGGAACGGATGACAGATACCCAAGAACTGGCTGGTCTTCTGGAAACGCTTTGCCCGATGTTCCTGTTGGTGGACCAAAACGGGCATATTCAGCAAGCGGGTCCGACCTTGCAAAAGTTGCGACCTGAATTGCCGCTGGTGGGGCAGGGTTTTCTGGATGTGTTTGAACTGATCCGTCCCAGAACGATCACAACCGTTCCCGCCTTGATGTCAATGGCGGGGGCGAAGTTGCACCTGAGGTTTCATGATGAACCCCGCACAACCCTCAAAGGGTTGGTCGCTCCTTTGCCGCATTCCGGCGGCGCGGTCATCAATCTGTCATTTGGTATTTCAATATTGGATGCGGTGCGGGACTATGCGCTGACAAGTGCAGATTTCTCGGGCACGGATCTCGCGATTGAGCTGTTGTATCTGGTCGAAGCCAAATCCGCCGCGATGGAGGCATCCCGCTCTCTCAACCTTCGGCTACAGGGGGCGATGCTGGAAGCCGAAGAGCAGGCCTATACCGACACTTTGACCGGATTGAAGAACCGCAGAGCAATGGACCACTTGCTCGAGCATTTGGTTTCGGGAAATTCCACCTTCGCGTTAATGCATCTGGATTTGGACTTTTTCAAAGCCGTGAATGACAAGCTGGGTCATGCGGCTGGTGACTTCGTCTTAAAGGAGGCCGCCCGCATCATGCAGGAGGAGACACGAAACAATGATACTGTTGCCCGGGTTGGCGGGGATGAGTTTGTAATTGTTTTTAAAGACCTGACACGCGAAGATACCCTGTTCTCCATCGCAGGGCGTCTGATTTCAAGGTTGAACGAACCGATGTTGTTCCAGAATCAGCTCTGTACCATCTCGGTCAGTATTGGCACTGCCTTGTCCACGCAATTCAAAAGCCCCAACGCCGCCGACATTCTTCACGCAGCGGACTTGGCCCTTTATCAGGCCAAACGCGATGGCCGGTCTTGCCATCGCCTGTATTCAACGTTGAGCAAGGCGCAAACCTGAATTCGCCCAGAGAACAGGATGGGGATCGTATCGGGGCTTCAGGCAGATTCGAATGCCTCTGTCAGCTTTTTTGCGATCTGGGCCCGGATCGGAGGCGACTCTCCCACCACAGGCAGTAGGACGCCAGAGAACCCTGCACGATCCAGCTCTTGCGGTACATCTTCCTGAACATGTCCTCCGGTACAGGCAAAGAACGGAAGGCACAGCGCCTGATCTCCGGTACCGTTTGCCGCGTCAGAAATGGATGGTGGCTCTTCGACGAAACCGACGCAAACAGATTTGAAAGCAACCAAACCTCTAAGCTGTTCTGCAAACTGCAACGCTACGGTCGATGGGTTCCGACTGCGACCGGAACCATGCGCCGCAATGACCAGATCTGTGGACTGAGCGGCCCAGTGTTTGTCAGACAATTCCGTTCGCAGGGCCTCTGCGGTCAGGGCCGGCAGTTCTGGGTCGATTCCCAGCGGGTCTAAAATCTGCGTCGGATGATTCCCAAGCCGTTTGGGTAACGCGCTGGTGACAAACCACCCTTTTGCCATGAAAAGTGGGTAGATGACCGGGTTCTCTGGCACGCGTTCCAGCTTTGCCTCCAACGCGCCCGGTGCAGCCAGAGTGGCCGAATGGACAACCACATTCTCTGCCAGCGCGTTGACCTTGGCGGCGAATGTCGCAAGTGCAGCTTCGGCCGGTTCCGGGTCTGATGGTTGGCCATGAGCGACGATAATAGCATGTGACATTCGGATCTCCTGCTGTGTTGTGCGATAGGTGTTTCACGTCGACCTGAAGTCAACACCACAGTTAGCCCAGAAGTGTCAGCCATAGCCAGACAGTCAGAATAGACGAGGCTGTACCAATAAGTACGGCCGACGCTGCTACCCGTTTTGCGCGGCCGTACATATTGGCGAAGATATAGGCGTTGAAACCCGGAGCCATGGCGGCATTCAAAACGCCCGACCGAAACAGGTCCTGCGGCAGGCCCACGGATTTGCCGAACATCCACACCAGACTGGGGTGCAGCATCAACGAGATACAGCAAACAAATGCGATGGTGCGCAGGTCGCCTTCAGGCTTGTATTTGACCAGCACACCGCCCAAGGCAAACAACGCCCCGGGCAGGGCAGCGCGTGTGATCAACCCCAGTGCTTCGTCGACCACGGCAGGGATCGCCAGGCCAGACAGGTTGACCAGAAACCCAAGGGCGATACCAAGGATCAGTGCGTTCTTGAACATTGCAGACAATACAGACCGTGCCATACGCATGCCTCCATGACCGCGATTTCGCACGACCTCCATCACCGTGATCCCAACGCCGTAACAAAACGGAGAATGGAAGGCGATGATCGCATAGTTGCCAGTCAGGTTCTCGGGCCCATATGCGCGTTCGGTAATCGGCAAGCCCAAGAGGACAGAGTTCGAGAACAGGCAACAAAACCCTATGGCGACGCAATCTTCCCAATCGCGACCGAAAATTATGCGCGCGCCGAACAGACCTGCGGTGAAACATAAAGCAGCGGCGGAATAGAAGCTGGCCAAAAGCCGGGGATCGAAACTGGCGCTGAGGTCCAGATGCGCGATGGCCAGGAACAAAAGGCATGGAATCGCAAAGCCTTGGGTGAACTTCATCAGCCCATCGACATGCGTTTCTTTGAAGTATCCTGTGCGGGTTGCAGTATACCCGGCTCCGATTACAAGGAAAACCGGAAGAATGACATCGATCAGGCTTTGCAGCATATGACCCCCGTGCGACGGGCCTGCAGCGATATCATGCGGGGGGCGGGCAGCGGCCTACTGCGACTGATGGATCACCATCCCGTCGAAGGCGGGGGTGATGTGATCGGGGGTTTCGGCGTCGACGGTCGCATAGTCGAGGTCGATATGCATGTTGGTCAATACCGCGCGCTTCGGTTGCAACTTTTCGATCCACCCGAGCGTCTTTTCCAGATGCGCATGCGTCGGATGAGGTGAGCGGCGCAGGGCGTCAATGACAAGGCAGTCCAGCCCTTTCATTTCGGGCCAGGCGTCGTCGTAAATCTCGGCAACATCCGGCAGATAGGCGAGTTGCCCAATGCGGAATCCAAGGGAATCGATCGAACCGTGATTCACCTTGAAAGGGCGAAACGGAATCGCGCCACCGGGACCGTCGATTTCAAATGGACCGTCGATAGACTTAAGCTCGAGGATCGGAGGATAGGGGGAGTCTTCCGGCTGAATGAACGCATATCCAAACCGCCCCAACAAAGCGTTCTGGGTGTCGCCATCCGCCCACACAGGAACACGGGTTTTCATGTTGAACACGATCATGCGCAAATCATCGATTCCATGCACATGGTCTGCGTGGGAATGCGTATAGACGACCCCGTCCAATCGCCCTGTACCTGTTTCAAGCAACTGGCTGCGCATATCAGGCGTGGTGTCGATCAGAACCGAAGTTGTGCCATCTGGCCCGTCGCGTTCGACCAGCATCGAACAGCGGCGCCGGACATTTTTGGGGTTCGCAGGGTCACAATCACCCCACTGACCGCCCAATCGCGGCACGCCGCCAGAGGATCCGCAACCCAAAATTGTAAATCGCAATCCGGTCATGCAGCGGCCTTGTACAGTGCTGCTTTGGTGAACAGCCGGTCGAAGTTTGCCTGCGTCTGGTCAGCAAAAGCGGCATAGTCCATGCCAAAGACTTCGGCCCCCTTACGCGCTGTGTGCGCGGTGTAGGCCGGTTCGTTGCGCTTGCCACGGTACGGCGGTGGAGCCAGATAGGGGGCGTCGGTTTCCACCAAAACGCGATCCACCGGGGCGCTTGCGAAAATGTCCCGTAATTCCTGGCTCTTGGGGAAGGCGGCTATGCCGGACATGGACAGGTAAAAACCTAAATCCAAGGCGGCCTTGGCCAGTTCAGCTGAGGATGAGAAGCAGTGCATCACGCAGGAATACGGCGCGTTGCGATATTCTTCGGCCAGAATGCTGGCCATATCTTCATCAGCTGCGCGGGCGTGAATGATCAGAGGTAACCCGGTGCGCTGGGCTGCTTCGATATGGATGCGCAAGGACTGTTTCTGAACTTCCGCGCTATCGGCGGTATAGTGATAGTCCAAGCCGGTTTCACCGATACCGACTAATTTTGGATGCTGTGCCAGGGCGACCAGATCTTCGACCGAGACCAATGGCTCGTCCGCGGCACTCATCGGGTGTGTGCCGGCGGCATAGAAGACCGGCGCGTGGGTTTCGGCAATCGCACGGACAGCGGGTTCGTTGCGCAGCTTGGTGCAAATCGTCACCATGCGGGTCACGCCAGCCTGGGCGGCACGCGTGATGATGTCGTCCAACTGGCCGTCGAAATCCGGGAAGTCCAGATGGCAATGGCTGTCAGTAATCTGGGGGGTGTCGCTCATCTGTTCTGACCGGCGGTTTCCTGTATCTTGAACACCGTATCTAGGACCAGAGCGGCAGGGTCAAGGTTGACAGCCTGACCATGTCGCGCCCGGGCTGTGATCGTCGCGGCGACCTCGGCCCAGCGACGGGCTTGATCCGGCGATGCTGACAGACGCGCCAGTGTTTCACTCTCGTTGGGGGCGGCTTCAGGAACCGGTGGTGTGCCTGTTGCCCCGGTCAGGGCCAGCCGTGACAGAGCAACGTCGATCAATGTTAGCAAAAGTTCAAACCGGTCTGCCGCGCCGCGCTGCGCCGCCGCTTCGGCCAAAGCCAGCGCGCGCTGGCGGTCCATACGGGGCAGGGTGCCCAGTATGGCGATCAGTTCGGCATAGATGTCCAGACCACCCAGATTGATCAAACGCTCGGCGTCTCCGACTGAACCCGCCGCAAGCGCAGCAAGGTGTTCAGTCTGAGCGGGAATTTCGGTTTCCGTTTGTGAAAGGGCGGCTTGCATGTCTTGCGCGTTCAGCGGGCCGAGGCGCAGCGTGCGACAGCGCGAACGGATGGTTGGCAACAGGCGCGAGGGTTGGTGTGACACCAACAAAAGGGTGGTGCGCGCAGGCGGCTCTTCCAGCATTTTCAGCAACGCGTTGGCAGCGCTGACGTTCATTTCGTCCGCTGAATCCACGATCACGACGCGGCGGCCGCCGTCAGCAGAGGACAGGCCAAAAAACTTCCCGAGCTTGCGGATGTCATCCACGACGATCTCACTGCGCAGCCGTCCCTGATCGTTCAGCGATCTGGCTATCGCTGCCAAACCCGGTTCTGCCCCGGCCTGAATGCGATGGGCTACCGGGTGGTCAGGATCAATGTCGAGCGTCTCGGGCGGAGGCGGCGCGCCGAACAACCCGTCATCCTCTGCCGGAGGTGTAGCAAGCAGGAACCGCGCAATTCGCCAAGCCAGTGTCGCCTTGCCGACACCGCGTGGCCCTGTCAGCAGCCAACCGTGATGCAGACGGTCCGAAGTGTAGGCGGTCAGAAATGCCTGTTCAGCCGCGTCCTGGCCAAAAAGCCGAACGGTTTCGCGCGGATGTGGTGCACCCGGCACCTGATCCGGGGAAGGGATATCGTCGCTCATCGTCTACCGCAGTGCTGCCTGAACGATTTCTGTAACATCCTGCGCCACGCTGTCCATGTCCCTGTTGCCATCCACGATGTGAAACCTGTCCGGGAATTCATCGGCCAGCGCCAGAAAGCCGGCGCGCATCTTCTTTTGCAATTCCGGGCCAAAGTCCTCGAAACGTTCTTCGGTGCCTTGTCGCCCCTTGGCGCGTGCCAGGCCCGTTTCAGGGTCCATGTCGATCAGCAGCGTCATATCCGGTTCGCGCCCGATCATCATGCTGTGCAATTGATCCACGAGATTTCGCAGGTCGCCCCGGGACAAGCCCTGGTACATACGTGTGCTGTCTGCAAAGCGGTCGCAGATCACGACCTTCCCTGCTGCCAGCGCGGGTTCGATGGTACGCTCCAGATGGTCGCGACGGGCCGCGGTGAACAGCAGAATCTCGGTTTCGGCCGACCAGCGATCCGGGTCGCCTTCCAAAACCAGGCTGCGAATTTCCTCGGCCCCCGCAGAGCCGCCGGGTTCGCGCGTCAGTACCACCTCGTGACCCTGCGCACGCAGATGTTCCGCCAGCATCCGCGCCTGGGTTGACTTGCCTGAACCGTCAATGCCTTCGAAGGTCAGAAATAACCCCGCTTTCGTCACATCGACTCCAGCGGGTTGTTGATCACGTCTTTCAATACGATACTGCCAACAGTCAGCATACGTACCAAAAAACCGCCGATCGCAACATCTTCAGCTGCCACCAGCGGTCGCCGGATTTCCGGCAGACCTTCGGGTTTGATCACCAGTTCGGCGAGTTGCTGGCCTTTCTTGACGGGCGCATTGATCGGGCCCTCATAGACCACTTCGGCCTCGACATTCTGTGTGCCCAGAACCGGGAACAGCACGTTCAGATCACCATCGGGGACAAGCCCCACGGTCTTTTTCTCGCCCATCCATAGTTTGGCTTCGGCTATCGGCGTTTCCGCGTTGGCAACTGTCCTCTCGACAAAATTTCGAAACGACCAGTTAACCACGGCTTCAGCCTCCTCTGCCCGCTGGCCGGTGCTGTCGAGACCCGTCAGCACAAAGATCACCCGCCTGTCACCTTGTTTGGCGGACCCGACAAGGCCATAGCCCGCTTCTTGCGTGTGGCCGGTTTTCAGACCATCCGCACCGATATCAAGTCGCAGCAACGGGTTGCGGTTACGGGCATTGGACGGTGCGCGGCCATCGAACTCGAAAACCTCTTCGGCGAATAGAGGGTAGTATTCTGGAAAGTCGGAGATCAGGCGATCCGCAAGAACGGCCAGATCATGAACCGACATCATATGCCCAGCGGCGGGCCAACCGTTTGAATTTGCGAAGTTCGAATTGTTCATGCCCATTTGCTTGGCTCGCTGGGTCATGTATCGCGCAAACCCCGCCTCGGTGCCATCCGGGCTGAGCGCTTCGGCGATGACGACGCAGGCATCATTGCCCGACAAAACAATAATGCCGCGCAGCAGATCCTCGACACGAACGCGATCTTGCGTGTTCAGGAACATGGTCGATCCGCCATAGCTCATCGCGTGTTCTGAAACGGGCAGAGTTTCGTCCAGCGTCAAGCGTCCGTCCCGCAACGCTTCGAACGCGACGTAAAGCGTCATGAGCTTGGACATCGACGCGGGCGGCAACGGCTGGTCGGCCTCTTTCGACAGCAGTACGGTACCGGTGGTTTGGTCGATCACATATGCCGCACGGGCAGATGTATCAAAAGCCTGGGCAGGTATCGCCAGAACGGCAAACCCGAAAGCCAGAACGGATGTTCGCATTGAGGATAGCATGTTACGACTCCCTGAATTAGTCGGTTACCGTGAACGCGTCTTTGAAGCCAAGGTCTTTCACGTCCTTTTGAAAGGCTTTTCGCTCGGCCCGGGTTGCGGCGGGGCCAACCAACACTCGCCAGACAGTACTATTTGCTGTTTTCAATTCCCGTACAACTGTGGGCATGCCGTTCCGACGCACTTTTTGGGCGGCTGACTTGGCGTTAGCCTCGACGCTGAAGGTTCCGATCTGAACAAACGGTTTGCTCAGAGGTGTCGCCGACGTTGTGGCGGCTGCGACAGGAGTGGCTTCTGACGCATCAATTGCGGCTGCGGCCCCCTCTACCGGATCCAGTGGCGTTTCGGTGATCGCGGCGGGGTCTTTCTTTTGCCACCATTTCCGTTTGGCAGGTGGCTCAGCTGGGGGCGTGACCGGTGCATCCGACAAAGAGGGTGACACCACGGCTTCGGCGGCTTCGGCGGCTACGTCTGCGCTGTCAGTCGCCGTATCAGCCGCGGCCACAGCAGTTCCCGCGGCAGCAGCTGCGGGGGCTTTCTTCTGCCACCATTTCCGCTTGGCTGGTTTTTCGGCAGGTGTGTCGACCTGATCGTCCGTAGAAGTGGGCGTCTCGGCGTCTTCGCTTGCGGTCTCGGCGTTTTCAGCCGTTTCATCCGATGCACTGTCAGTCCCCGCTGCAACCGCAGCCGTACCAGCCGCAGCAACGGCAGGTTCCTTCTTTTGCCACCATTTTCGTTTGGCCGGTTTTTCCGAGTCTGTAGAAGCTTGAGTGTCGGAAGCTCCATCAGCAGCCGCGGCGGTGGTTTCCGCTGCCGATTCTTCTGCCTCCGGCGCATCCTCCGGCGATGGTTCTTCCAGCTTTTCCCGGCGCAGTGCGACGACGCTGACTTTTGTCGGCGCGCCCGCAAGCATTCCGAGCTCTTTCGCAGCAGCGGACGAGACCTGAAGCGCGGGTCCGGGCAGATCGCGCTCGCGCCGGAACAGGGCGCCAGTCACGGATTTGTTGTTAGAGGTGTTTCTGATCACGACACGCTCAGGTTGTGAAACGTCCGGGTGAGCAACCCAAACCCCGCCAAGGGACGGGCGGCCATCCCAAAGCCCTGCTTCGGTTGTCTGAAAAACCTCAGGGGCTTCGACATCACGCTTAGAGCTGGTGGTCACGTCGGGCAGGAGTTCTGTTTTCCCCGAATTTTCTTCCGGTTTCTCAGCCGATTCAGAAGTTGAAAAAGCCTCTTCGCATCCGGCCAGTATCGTCAAAGTCAACGCCAGATACGCCAGCCGTTTCGGCCCCGGGCGTGTCTCGATCGCTCGCTTCATCTGCTTATCCCTTGCCTGAAGGGGTTTCGTTTTCCGAACCCCGCTGCCGGTCTGCCGGTTCTGTATGCCAGCCTGTTACGGTCTTTCGAACGGATCATAACGTGGCTGAAGTGTCATGGAAAGACCGCTGCACAGGCTTCGGCAAGATTTCCCGATTTCGGCTTGCCTCTGGTCGAACTTCGCCTTAGACCCTGCTGTCGACGGGGAGGTGGCAGAGTGGTCGAATGCGGCGGTCTTGAAAACCGTTGAACGTGAGAGCGTTCCCAGGGTTCGAATCCCTGTCTCCCCGCCACTTATCAACCACTAAGCTGATTGCAGCTAGGTCGAGCGGTCACCACCATTTGCGTTTCATTTGCGTTTGGAGGTTCAAGGTATGCCCGATAAGCCGAAAATGAACTTGCCTGAACTTGTCCATGGTGACTCTCAGGACTACGACACTATGGCAGCGTCATACCTGTTAGCTGCTGAATACCTTTGGAAAAAAGAAAAGGATGAACAATTCCCTTTAGTCGCACCTGCGACACAGTTAGTTTGTATCGGTCTAGAATTGTTTTTGAAGGCGAGACTGCTGGAAAGTGGCCTGACACACGATGATCTTCGCAAGAATTATGGCCATAACATCTATAAAATGTGGATGCTGCCACAGTTTGAAGTCATGCGACGCAACGCACAGGCCATCGCTTTGGCTTGCGTTGAAGTTAAAAAGTCAGAGTTTTCCGATCCAAATGTTTACACATTGGACTGGACGATAAAATATCTAGATCGGTTGTATGGTGGATCGACAAATCAGGCGCTTCGCTACCCGAAGGGTAAAACAGAAGTGCCTTATGTTCAGCCGTTATTGTGGGTGGTTTATGAATTGTTGAACAATCCGGATTGGCGTTCTTGGACATCTTCGAACTAAACCGAACATTCACAACAACGCACCCTTTAATGCCTCAGCAGCTTTGCGGTCATCGTCGTCATCAATCGTGACGTACCCTTGTGTGCTACATAATGAACGTTTCATAGATCATTATCGACGCAATCATACTTCCAAAAATGGTAATACCTAGCCACCAGAAGAACGTGAACCACTGCTCTACACTGCGAATTGCAATCGCCAGCCCAAACTTCTCACCTTGACGTGTCAGCAAGTATTTCAAGCCTTTATAGGTCCAAACAAAATAGCCTATTGTGACGCAAAAAAGCACTGTTCCTAAAAGAAGCCACATGATTGGAACAAAGATTGCTACCCAAAGCGGCCAATCCAAATAAGGCATGGTTTCCACGGCTTCAAGGTCATCTTTGATGCTGCCCCACCAACGGCCAATTGCATACGTTATGTCGCGGATACTCATAGCAACGCACCCTTCAACGCTTCAGCAGCCTTGCGGTCGTCATCGTCATCAACCGTCACGTAACCTTGCGTACTTCGAATGTCGGCATGACCGGCCCGTGATCGGATCGTAAGGCTATCGACGCCAGCCTTGTGCAGTTGCGTGATGTTGAAATGCCGGGTGCCATGCAGGGGCAGGACATCGGCCCCAACACCAGCCGCGTCACGTATCCGTTGCGCCGTCTTGGTGACCATTTCAAGATCCAGCACTTCCCCCAGCGGTGACGCAAACACCAGATCATTGTCAGCCCAACCGGTACCAGCCCGAAGACGCCACGCGGCGACCCGCTTGCGTTGCGCACGTAACATGTCGGCGGTCGGGTCCAGCATTGAAACGCGACGGATGCCGGCGTCACTCTTAGGTTCCTTAAAGAACACTTTCCGACCGTTGGGCTGGGTGGCCGCTCGGGTGATGCTGACCGTCATGGTGTCAAAGTCCACATCCGACCAACGCAGGGCCAGCAACTCGCCACGACGCAGCCCCAGATGCGCACCGAGACGGATGATGTTTGCGATCTGACCATAAACCGCCTGTGACGCGTCTGCGGCGTCCAGAATAGCCTGCAACTCACTCATGGTCGGGGCGCGTTTGGTCCGGTCCTTCAGGCCGCGCGGTGGCTCGACTCCATCGACCGGGTTGTGCAGCACTTCCCGCTTGCGGACCATCGCCCGGTAGAATGCCCGAAGGACACTGCGATAATGGTTGAGTGTTCGGGGGCTGGGTGTCCGTCCGGTCGGTGTCTCACCTGCGGCCAGCTTTGCAAACGCCCGGTCCAGATCAGCGGGGGTGATATTCTTGTAACTACCATCACCCAGCAGGTTGCCCCATGCCGTCAACTTTTCACGGTGCCCGGTGGCCGTCTTGGCGCTGATATGTCCCAACGCCAGCCGATCATCGATCCAAGCCTGTGAGCGGGCCGACAGGCTGTCTTTACCGGTCCCGTGCCGTGTCGTCTCTACATGGTGCTTGTGGGCTATTGCTTCCTGCTCACTGGTAAAGGTCCGACTGTCGCGCACGGTCTTACCGTTGCGGTCGCGCCCTGCGGACCATTGGACCGTCCAGCGGCCCGATGAGGGTTGATAGATACTCGCCATGTTATTTGCTCCTGTGTGCCGCTACCCGGCAATTGTTGCTGCAATACCGGGCCACGCGACCCTTCCCCGGCAGCATGAGGGTGCCGCACGTGCCGCAGATCGCCAGCGGACGCCGCTCTGACCATGCCAGTGTCAGTGCAATGGCAATGTGCGTATGTGATCCGCCCCAAAGCGTGACGGACCCGAAGCGACCGCCATCCGCATCCAGAGTGAAGACACAATGGTGCGCTGTGTCCTTGCTACTGGCGGCGACCGTGATGGCCTGTGCGATTGCTTGCGCCACGTCTGGGTCGATTCGTGTGTTCGGTTGGCGCTGTCCGTCGCTACCTGGTAGCTGCCAAGCGGCATCCAGAAAGTCGGTCAACCAGTCCGGTGCGGTCCTTAATTCGGTCGGTGTCGCAAGTTTTTGCATGGAACCTCTCAATTCAGTCAACGTGGTCAACTTAGAGGGATTGACAGGACATAACAAGACGAGTCGTTAATGTGCAGTAACGGCAAAGACCGTGTTTACTGTAACGAAGGGGTAAAGATATGGAAGAACCCAAAACTACATTGATGCGTCCACTGGCCGATCTGGCTGAACCGCTGGATGTCACCAAGGCGGCGATCTATGCCGCTGCGCACAAAGGCTACATCAAGTTTGTCCCGGTCGGGTCCAGCATGAAGATCAGCCAAGAGACCTACGAATACCACCTGAAGAACGGATACGGGCCGTCCGTGCCGTCGATTGCAGCCTAACCAGTTTCATCGCGGTAATCCCGGCCTGCCAGTCACGGGCAACGGTTTGCGATGAAAAAACCCCCCGGCTGTGCTGGCCGGGGGGCGAATAAACCCTCTCACAACACGAAAGAGGAACGTGACATGAATCATAATAACGCAACGGGGTCGGAAATGAAAATTCGCTGGATACGACTGTTCACCTCAGGTCTGGGTATGCCGAACGACGGCCTGCCAGACTTTGGCGATTTTGTCGGCACTGTCGATGCCAATGACATCAAGAGTATTTTCCCCTGTCCCAAGAGTAATGAACACCTGTTCGTGCTGGTGGAAGGCCGGGAGGATAACGGAACCGTGGCCCGTGACATAGTTCTGAAGACCGACCTGTTTGCGATCTTTCCTGATCTGGCCGTCACGTTTCCATGATGATTGCAAATGGTGCGTATGCACCCGGCGCGAAGGTGGAAGGCGCAATGCTTCCACCCGGCGCCTATGAACCCGTCGATCTGTGGGGCCAATTCGATCCGCCCGGTCTGGACGTGTCGCTGTTACCGACCGCACTGCAAATGTGGGTAAAGGTCCAAGCGTACCGCATGGGTGCCGATCCGGCTGGTCTTGGCGTGGCCGCTCTGGTGGCCTGTGCTGCGGCAATACCGGACCAGATCACCATCAAGGTCAAACGGTACGAGGAATGGACCGAGTCGGCCCGTCTGTGGGCCGCTCTAGTGGGTTTACCGTCCACCGGCAAGTCACCGATCATCAGTGCAGCAACCCGACCGCTCAAGAAGCTGGACAACGATATGTTCCGCGCGTGGCGTCAGGAAGTCCAGCAATGGAACGATGCACCCAAGGACGAACGTGGACCGCCTGTGATGCAGCGCCGTCTGGTTTTACAGGATACCACGGTCGAAGCGGCCCAAGCCGTGCTGGAAGGAAGCCCGTGGGGCGTGATGATGCTTCAGGATGAGTTGTCGGGTTTCTTTGGCGCGATGGACAAATACGGGGGCAAGGGTGGCTCTGCGGATCGCGGGTTCTGGCTTCAGTCGTGGAATGGCGGCGTCTACAGCATCAACCGCGTCGGTCGCGGGTCCAACCAAGTGCCGAACCTGTCTGTCAGCCTGTTGGGTGGAATCCAGCCCGAACCGATCCGCAAGCTGGCCGCAGACGCGCAGGACGATGGTCTGTTGCAGCGTTTGTTCCCCATTGTGCTGAAACCCAAATCACCAGGTGTTGACGAACCGACGCAGGATGTGGACACGCACTATCGCCAATTGATCGGCTGGTTGCGGGGTCAGGGTTTGCCGCTGGGTATGCCTGAAGCGGTTCTGCACTTCGATGACGGTGCGCAGCAAATCCGGCGTGAGTTGGAACAGAAGCACTACGACCTGCAATCGCTGGAAAGTGTCAGTCCGAAGCTGGCCGCACATGTGGGCAAGTATGACGCCATGTTTCCCCGGCTGTGCCTGACCTATCACATGATCGAAGCTGGCAGGATCGACCAACCGATCACAGCGGACACAGCGCACCGTGTCAGCCGGTTGCTGCATGAATTCCTGTTTCGTCACGCTGCGGTCTTTTATTCGGGGGTGCTTGGTTTGTCGGATGAACACGACCGTCTGAAGAATATAGCCGCTTTTATATTGGCTCACAGGCTGGACTGCATATCGAACCGTGACGTTCAACGTGGTGACCGTGCGATGCGTAAGATCGACAATCGGGACATCCAGCCGTTGCTGGAACAGCTTCACACGCTTGGTTGGTTGGACAGCGCTGTGTTTACGAAAGTTGGTGTTCCACCGCTGTGGGTCGTCAACCCAACCGTTCACGTGATGTTTGCGGAACGTGGACAGCGCGAAGCGGAACGCCGCGAATTGGAAAAAACAACAATACAACAAGCACTTAGGTGACGTGTGTCACCAGTGTCCCTTGCGTAGGTGTGTCACCAATGTCCCTTCTGTATGAGACGTAGAGTCAAAACACTCTCTCTTTATATAATGTGGTAGATATTTTCGCTACGTACGCGCAGAAGGGACACTGGTGACAGTTTTCATGGGGGCTGGGGTCGCGGTAATTCTACCAACGATATAGTAAATCCCCAATAAACTGATCATGTGTTCAGCAACACCAGCAGCACACAACACCAGCAATTAATCCTATAGGTCACGCTTGCCCAGCAACGCTACGTGTTAGATCACACGTTACATGCAGAGCGTATTGGGCCACACGTGTGAACGAGTGACTTGTTCCACATCCTGCTTGAAGGGCGAGGATGGTATCGTGCCCCGCGTCGATCAGTATGCATCCGGCTGTCACCAGCAGCGGTGCGCAGCCCTGCGGTCAGGTCGCCATGCTCTGGTGTGCCGTCGCAGGTTGGTAACCTTCCTGCGGTCCGGATTGGCTCGGGTTTCCACGTGTCGGAACACGGCGATCTTCTTAAAAGGATTCGACTCTTCCTGCTTCCCTCATAACCCCACCGTATAGAACATATTCTATATGCCATATATGGTGTGATTGGTGCCCGGATTGTACCGTATCGGGCGGGGGGCAAGCAGAGACTTGATCTTGGACCACCCCACCGCGACGGGGATCGAATCTTTAACGTTAACCGAGGTTCCGCCCTATAAAATGGCTGCTACATGCAACAGTTACAAACGTAACTAATTGTCCTAATATCGCTATCAAATCACGCCGATTTAGGGGGATTTATGGCCAAAAGACGCAAACAACGCTCTGATAGCGAAGATCAGCTTAAACGAGACGCAAGAGCGCCCGACCTGTCCGCAGCGACCGCACCGCGCGACGTCCCCGGCGCTGATCTGTTGGGTGACAGGGGCCGCGCTTACTATGACCAATTTTACCGGACCCGGCATGAATGGGCGATTGCTGATCTGGCGCTGATCGTGATCGCATCGCAAGCCTTAGAGCGCATCTGGTATCTTCAGGTAGAACTGAACATGCAGCCTACGATGTACCACCATCCTCAGTCTGGAATGCCTCGTGCCAATCCCGGCTATGCTCTTTTGGGTGAATTGCGACGCACGGTGCAATCGGCGCTCAGAGACGCCGGGGTTCGACAGCGCGACGGACACACCGATTCCGACGCGAATAACCCCAAGCCCGCGCAATACCAAACAACCACCGCCACCACCGCCGGCACCGGCAGCTTTGATGATTGGATGGGTGACCATGGACTTCATTAACGCAGCCGACGTCCAGCGGGTGACCGGGGGTTTACCTGCCGAGATTCCGACCGGCCACGACCGGCGTCTGGCGCTGTTTCTTTGGGTGATCGACAGTTGCCGGAACGGTGGACTTGCGTACCAGATCGAAGACGCACTTCTCTGGAACAACTTTCCTTTTCCGTGGATGAACGAAGCGGCCCGCGATCTTGCGACCTTCAACGGCAGGTGCCTGCAACTCGGGTGGCCGACTGCGTTGGCTGGACTGAAGCACAAGGCCGCCCATCCCGGAGATTGGCTGTATCAGGGCGGTGAAAACAATGGCCAAAAGTCAATGGGGGTGGCAACCTGGCTATGTCCAGCAGCAGCCAACACCAGCCGCACCAAAGCGCCATGTCACGCTGTACAGCGATTGAGTGGATTTTTGGTCGACGTACGAAAAAGCAAAACTTAAGAGTAGAAAGACGCGACTTGTCAGAGCGGATTCTAGAATACGGCGTTACGGATAAGCCATTCTAAACCTAGTTGAGCCTGACCAACTTGAAACCTAACAACTCAATCGGACTACTTCACTTTATGACGGACACAAGGCTTTGTGAATCGCGACCGAATGAAAATGGAACGCCTGATGGAGGGTCACAGCAACCGATACACCGCCGAGAAGTATTACGCAGCTCTGCACACTTTGACCAAGATCAACCGCTTCGATCTGTACAACGGCCGACTGGCTGGCCTAACAGTCCGGAAGACGTCATCAAACATATCGAATAAATTCGAAGGGGACTACTCAATTGAAACGGGGTATTTACCCGAATGGATAAATGCACTTTCGAGAAAAGGCTGATAAGAGCGATGGCGCCGGACACAGTGTACCATCAAGTTATTGGACAAGGCGTATCCACGTTAGTGTTTCTTGTTTCGCGCGGATACACACTTGGAGTGTCTGCTATCTCACTTGTTAGCAGTTCAATATGTCGTCTTGCGTAAGATCACCAATTGTAACGCCATTTAGGGCCAAAGTGCCTGCGGCCCCAAAATCAAACAAGACGCCATCCTGCGTATCTGATGCAACATTTATTGCTTCGTCAAAACTGTTTATCCCGACACCGCACAAGTCCAAAACATCACTACCGGTATCTCCAGCCTCGAAATCAGTTATGACATCGTCCCCTATGGAGCCGATAAAAATAAACGTGTCGGCACCTTCTCCCCCTGAATACACGTCGTCTCCAGAGTCTACTGCCTTTTTACTGTTGCCTTTTCCGTCAGAAGCGCCGCGACCACCATTTCCCCAGAAATCTGGTCCACGGCCATTGGGGTTTTCTCCAGCATTTCCGACAGATTTGTCGTTTCCAGGGTTTCCACCTGAGCCTCCAATTGGGAACATTGGACCGTCGATTATAACATCATCACCTTCTCCAGCTTCAACGTTATCGTTTCCGCCGCCAGCGTTTATTGTGTCGTCTCCTTGATAGGCCAAAAAGAAGTTATCGTTGTCATTGCCCAGTATGACGTCTTCTAACTCTGAACCGTTTACCCAATCAATATTTGTCAGGTTGTCAGTGAATCCCCAGTTATCAATTACTATCCCATCCTGAAGGTTTACAAAAACGCCTTGCGTTGGTGGCCCAAAGTCATCTCCGCCACCGTCAAAATAATCGACGATGGTCAATTCGCCGCTTGCGGCACCAATAATGACGTCATTTCCGGAGCCGGGAGATACAAAGCCGCCCGTTGTTGTTTGAATGATGACATCGTCTCCGCCACGAGCAAAAACATACCCTTCGTCCATCCAGACAACGTCTGCAAAACTTGTTAAATGACCACTATCAATGCTTCCAGTGAAGCTGTCTATTGATCCATATTCGTCAATCGCCGTGCGACCTTGCACAACAACGCCGCCAAAATTCTGCTCAACGCTTGAAACGTTTACAAAAACTCCGCCAATGGCCGAAGTCTCATAATAGTAAACTCCGTCTATTAGAACATCGTCGCCCGGACCACCGTTCAAAAAGCCAAATTCAGCGGTAAGCGTATCATTTCCTTCTTCACCAAATAGAAAGTCCAAAACATTGTTGGCTACATCTCCTGCGCCACCGTCCAGAAAGTCGTCTCCACTACCTCCTGCAATAAAATCTGTGCCATCGCCTCCTTCAATAATGTCGTTTCCATCCTGCCCACTGATTGTGTCATTGCCGGCCAAACCTAGAATATGGTCGCCTTGTGCCGTACCAATTAGGTTGTCGTCACCTGGTG
Organism: Ruegeria sp. AD91A; assembly: GCF_003443535.1. Classification (GTDB taxonomy): domain Bacteria; phylum Pseudomonadota; class Alphaproteobacteria; order Rhodobacterales; family Rhodobacteraceae; genus Ruegeria. The sequence continues at coordinate 464,726 of NZ_CP031946.1, forward strand.
TTCCTACAATTGGGTTTAGCATCTTTCCTCTCCACTAAAGTAATTGCGGCCGGAGCAATAAGGACTATTAACCGGCCAATAAGAAGTTTTTATTGCTTTGCAAAATTCGCAGTAAGCCAACCTTAACACGATAAAGCGTTTAGCCAAAATGACAGGGAGCAGTTTTATACTCCCGAAACTTGACTAGGCCAATTTAACAATATCCAGCCCGTACTATCCTCGCCCTAGCTCCCGGCGTCTCTAAATGACGATAGCGCCCACCTGAATACCGGCGGCAATCCAGGGCATGACCTGCGGCGATTGAAGCTGCACCGATGTCTACGCCATCCACAAAGCATACTCCAACCCAGCGGTCGTATGTGCGTTCCCCACTCAGTTTGCAGGTGACGATCTTGCCGCGCAGGTGATCCGCCATCCACCGCTTTGCTGCGATCCCAGCGCTTGTACTCAGTTCCGGCCCGTCTACACCGTTCAGTCTCACTGGAACGCCCTGAACAACGATAGTGTCTACGTCCCGAATTCGAGCGGGGCCTTCCACCGTGCGCTGGTTGGTTGGGTTCGAGCCGAAGCTGGTAAGAAACAGCGCGACAGCTGTTAGAGCCGCCATCCAGAGAATTACAGACTGTCTTGGAGACAAGGAAAGCGGCAACTTAAGACGCGATCTGCGACGAAGTGGAACGACATTGCCTCTGAATCGGCGGGCATGGAAATAGTGCCGTGCTGAACCGATGAGTGACATTGTCAGAAAGAAACCAATCAAAGCCACAAGCGTCAAAATTGGGTTGTCTACGAAGTGCAAATTTTTTCTCAAACTCTTGACTAGTCAGTAAACGGCGTCGCCAGGCGAGTTACATCTCAATGTCCGAATGCATTTGAGAGTTTGCGCCATAAATAAATAACTTTCAGCTAGTTATGGCGGGAATTCAAAAGCAAACACCTCGATCCGTTCCTAAATCGACCATGAAGGAATGGAGAAGTAGGACATGAAAATCAAGAAGACACTTCCAGCTTTTGGCGTATGCGGGGTTTTGTTTACGTCTGCCTGCGCACAGCAGCCTGGGGCAATAACTCCCGTTTCAATGGGTGACACTTATAGTGAAGTTTCCTGTTCACGCGCTGCAAATCTTTACAAGCAGGAATCGGCAAAAGTTCCGACTTTGGTTGCAGCCCAGAAACAAGCCGTAACAGGGGATGCACTTGGGGTGTTCCTGATTGGCGTTCCAGTGTCCAGCCTTTCTGGCGCAGACTTGGAAGGTGAAATTGCTGCTACAAAGGGCAAACTAGTGGCTCTCGCTGGCCGTCTCGAAGCCTGCGGTACTTCTCCTGCCGCAGTGGCGTGGGGTTAGCCATTACCAGTAGTTCGTTAAGTGCCAAACTTGGACTAAATCCTGCGGTAGCTATCATCCCAGAATTGGGTGGCGCGGGAATTTTGCGAACCAACATAATTTTAAACTTAACTCACCGAATTATGACCTATTCGTCCATCGACGGTGAAGGGAAACGACTCAAACTGAACAAGGGGTGGAAGTATTGAAACCTAAAGCACATAGATTTACCCGCAAGCCGTTTGCGTGGACTGTTGAGGTGGAAGGGATCGGCGCAGTACCGGTTTTTCACAAGCGTCACCGAACTGGGATGCACTATCACCACATCGCCAAAGATGCGGCTCGCTTCGCTGCGCAGATGGATGCGCTGGAGGCCACTGGCAGCATGATCCTGCAATTGGATGAGTCCGACGACGATCTGAAATGTCTTGGTTACGTTGGCGGGTCCAGCACTACCGCAGCCCGCGCAACCGTATTTACTGTGGGTAACGTTCAGATCGACCGTGATGCGTTGGCTGTGAGATTTGATGTGGTCGGTTTAGCGGGCTGATAGGCCAAAGGGATTACTAAAGAATGAACAAGGATATTCAAGTCGGTGATTTGGTGCGAAACGTCAAATACTTCGGACGGGGTGTTCCGTATGCCATCCAGTGTGTCGAACGTTTAGATGGGCGACATGCCTGGGTCCGCCGGTTCAATACAAACGGGATGCTGGCGAAAGTTCTTTTGGAAAACTTGGAACTGGTTGAGTGAAGAGCGTGTTTTGGTGTGTTTGATCCACCTTACGGAACGTCACATAACAATCACGTCCCTTTAGTCTGGGCAGTCCCATGGTCAGACTAAATCCCCGCGTTGCCTGTCATCCCAGAACTTGGCAACGCGGGGTACTATTGATCCAACGTGCAATCCACGCCGTAAGTAGTTTACCCCTAACTGTCTGCCTGCGTTGTTCACTTGGTTTCCCTCCGAACAACGCGGGTTCTTTTGGGGGATGAGGGGGTAACGAGTGACCGCCCCGCCATAGTGTGGGGCGTGTTTCTTGGTTAGACATGACGCGAAACTCTATCGTATTGTGACAAAACCTTTTTGCGGCACGGGCTTCGCTATGGATAACACTGTTCTTTATTTCTTAGTTGGCATCTTTGTCGTCGGATCTACTGACAATGGGTTACTATTCCAGGGGCAGTGGTGCGTTAATCTCCATCGTAATCGTGGTCGGGGTGATAGGTGCAATAATAGCGTACCTAAGTGGCTATTTCGGTGAACTCCCAAAGTAGGCGCGACCATCGTATTGAGAGGCAATGGATGATGTGACTGATCGAATTTGGTCCAAGACGACGATTATGTTGGCAAGAAAAGAACCAGCTTCGCAGTTCCTGTGAGTGAGTTTTGCGAAGCTGGCTAATCCTTACGGCACTGGCATGGTGGCCGCAGGAGGGGTTCGCAAAGGATTATGCAACTTGTATTTACTACGAAATGACCAACACCGATAAGCGGGCATAAGAATAGGGTACTATCCAAAAGTATAGCTAACTGTGACCGATTGGCCCGCGTAGTTCCGGTTCGGTCGGTAACGCGTGATCAGGCGGTTCCACGCCGTGCTTTTCCAGCCACTCCAACACTTCTCCCCATTGGGTTTGAATGCTTGGTGTGCTGCGGTACTCACGCAGCTGTTCAAGCCGACATTTCAGGTCATAAGGAATCGTGCGTGGCCACCTTTTCATGTCACTAGTTCTTCTTTTGTTCTGATTGCTGTCAAGTAATCTGCCAATCCGTCCTTGAGGGAATTTGCGAAACGTACGGGATGGGCTTCGATCACGTGGGGTCGTCAGGACGGCGCATAAGCACCAACCGTGGTAAGACGCCCGCGAGAACGTGCGGGAAAAGCTGACCAAAGCGGCTCTTGAAGGTCGTCTGGGCGACGTGCCGAAATCGGTGCGCAAGTGAGCAAGGTGGGCGGCATGACTTTCGATGACCTGCTGGGAAAGTTGGAAGTGCTGTCCGACCCTGACCACTACGAACGGGTGTAGAAGGTTCTGCGCAAGAACCACCTGCGCGTCTCGCAAAACACAGAAAATTCAACGCATTCAGCGGCGTGCTCCGATGCTCGGACATTCGGTTGATTGAAGCGGTCGTTGGACTACAGAACCCGGTACGACCGCTCTGAGCCCAAGGTGGACATTCCAGACTTCAAGCGTCGGGTACTCCCGCGCGCCGTAACCCTTCCAGAAATCCGTGATGCCGCGAATGAGTTGCGGGCGGCATGCTGTCAATGACACGCTTTATCGTCAGTCCAGGATAACTGCGCATCAACGCTGCAACTGCCTCGTCGGCCTCTTCACGACGGTCAGCATTGGCACAAAAGCTGGCTAAGTCACGATAAGCCCACGTGACGCCAGGTCCGGCTGTCAGTCCAAGCTTTACGAGCCGGATCGCGTTTTCAAACTCTCCGATCTGTCCGTATGCGTAGCCACGCCCAAAGTGAATATTGAAGAGAAACGGGTCACGCGGGCTCAACTCTTCCGCCCTGTCAAACGCTGCAAGACCAGTTTTTACTTCCTCACGATAGACGTGGTTCCAACCCAGTCGCATCCAGCCCCATGCCGAATTTGGGTCGAGCTCAAGCGCATGCTCCAACAACTGACCAGACCGTTCATGATCAAGTCCCGTCATTCCCAATGCCGCTGCAATAGCAACAAGAGACGTTGCGTGATCCCCCGCCAAAAGCAGCGCGGCCTCTGCATCCTCCTGCGCCTTCCGCCGGGAGACAAGAGGCGTTTCGCTCCACATGTAGGTTGCCTGCTGGGCATAGGCCCAGGCCCTCAATGCTTGCGAACGGAAATCTCCCAGATCCAACGCCATGGCCGAACTCAGCAGCTCGATTGCGCGTTCGTTCTCTTCGCGCCGATGTGCCCAGAAATGAGGAAATGCACTCATGTAAAGTTGATGGGCTTTACGGTCCATAGGTGATACAGCACGAGCGGCAGCAATCTCGGAGGCTCGAATGGAAGGTGAAACAGCCCCTACAACGTGCGAAGCGATTCGGTCCTGCAAGTCGAAGAGGTCTTCCAGATCATCGTCATAGCGTTGTGACCAGAGGTTGGCGCCGGTTATGGCAGATGCTAACTGGACCGATAACCGTACACGCTTTCCAGACCGCCGTATCGCGCCGGTGACTACGTATCTAGCGCCAAGTTCGCGCCCAACCGCACGCACGTCTACAACCCGCCCCTTGAAGCTGAAGGCAGATTGCCGCGCGATAACAGAGATTTCGCCCACTCTGGACAAGGCATTAGTAATTTCATCTACGACCCCGTCAGCAAAGAACTCATCTTCGCTGCCGATCTCGTCAAATGGCATTACTACAACTACTGGCAGAATTTCTATCGAAGAAACCAACTGTACGATTGAACCTTGGCCCAGCACCCACGCTTCGATCGGCTCAGGCAGGTTCTTCACGCGCAGCTCACCAGTGGGTTTTAGCGTTATGTCGAGGCGGTTTTTAACCTGATCCCGTGCCGTCCGTGATAGGCAAAGCCCGCCCACTGGCGAAATGGTCTCGAGCCGCGCTGCAACGTTGACGGCATCGCCGAGAATGTCGTCGTCCACGGCAACGACATCGCCCACATGAATACCCATCCTAAAGCACAACCGCTCGTCTTCGGGACGCTCCGCGTCACGATCTGCCATGGCATCTTGTATTGCAAGGCTTGCGCGAACGGCTTCGACTGGCGAACTGAACTCCGCCAGAAAACCGTCGCCCATCGTCTTTACGACCCGCCCCCCTGCATTCTCAATCAATGGATCGACGACGTCGGCCCAGACAGCGCTCATCCGGGAAACAACGCCTTCCTCGTCTATCGCCATCAGGCGCGAATAGGCCGCGAGGTCCGCGGCAACTATGGTCGTCAATCGCCTGATTGTGTGTTCTCCCGGATTTTCGAAAGCAGTCTGCTGGGCTGCGGCTTTGAACGCAATGCCTAGACTATTGGCTATGTCCGCTTCGTCCGCATTGCGGTCATTGATGCGCTACGCAGCGAAAGACTGCTTTGATCCCAAATTGACCAATGCTGCACGATGTATGAGTGATCAATGTAGGTGAGAAAGCGGACAATTAGAGTGCTTCTTCAGCCTCGCGCCCCCGTAACTCCAATGCAGCTTCATCGGACTGAAGCCACGCCACGCAGCATTCGCCGACCTTATCGATACCAAGCCGTGACCGACCCATCAGGGCGCACTCCCAGACAGTTGCCACACGCCAGCCCAGATTTGTCAGCGTTTCCCGCTGCACTTCGTCACGCTCCCTGTTGCGATCGATCTTCTGTCGCCAGAACTCCTTTCGTGACTTTGGCATGCTGAAGAGATGGCAGTCATGGCCATGCCAGAAGCAACCGTGCACAAAAATCACCGCCCGGTATCTCGGGAATACTAGGTCGGGCTTTCCGGGCAGGTCCTTGCGGTGAAGGCGAAACCGAAACCCCTGTCGGTGCAGGAGTGACCGAAGCTTCAGTTCCGGTTTTGTATCCTTGCTACCGATGCTAGCCATAATCCGGCTACGGACAGCGGTCGTCACACGATCTGCGCACATGAGTTTTCCCCTCAGCCCAAAATTGCGGGCGCCTTGCGACTAGGAGAGATCCAGAAGCAAGTCAGCGAGACCGTCGATGACGTTTTCATCCGTCCGGCCATTGGTGACGCAGGCCCGCAAGACGGGCTTGCCCTCATAAACGGCCTTGGAAATCCAGTATCGACCGTCTTCGTGAATGGCATCCACATACCGCTGGACGGCATCATGCCCTTCAGGCGGCACCATGCAGCTTACGCCCATTGCCGAGCTGTTGGCGTGTATCCAGCCACCCTCCTTCAACCGGTTCGTCAACCGGTCGGTCAGGTCGATGGAGCGCTCCACATGGTCGCCATAGCCGCCCCAGCCTGCGGCTCCGAGCGCGAGAAACAGGCGCAGGCCCACAAACCGCCGGGACCATTGGGTGGAGTTCAGGTAGAAGTCCCTGCTCGCATCGCTCTCGGGCATGTAGCTCGCGGTCACACGGAAGACCTGGGCGGGAATGTCCGGACGGCTGGTCAGGAACATGCCAGCCCCCATGGTCGTGGCAAACCACTTGTGCGCGTCAATCGTTATGGAGTGCGCACGTTCAATTCCTTCCAATGCACTACGGCGGTCGTTACTGGCAATCAGCGCCCCGCCCCAAGCCGCATCCACATGAAACCACATGCCGTATCTCTCGGCGAGATCGGCCGACGGGTTCAACGGGTCAACCATCCCGGCATTGGTCGTACCGGCAGTGGCGACGACCAGAACCGGAACACACCCAGCCTCAAGGTCAGCCGCAATCGAAGCTTCCAGGGCCGCGACGCTCATCTGGCCCTTGCCGTCGGTGGCGATAAGGCGTACTGCGCTGCGCCCGATCCCGGCGGAGTGGGCCATCTTTAGCCACGCGAGATGGCTCTCTTTCGAGACATAGACAGTCGGCTGGCCATTAAACACACCGACCCCTTCATCGCTGTATTCCGGGCATTTGGCCTGAAGCGCACAAAGGACAGCCGCCGAGTTGGCCTCGGCCCCGCCGCTGGTGAAGTGGCCGCCTGATCCCGCTGGAAGCCCCGCACGGCGGGCCACTTCGTTGATGACGTGCTGTTCGATCTCAACGGCGGCCGGAGCATGCGAATAAACGCAAATCTGGTGGTTGAAGGCCGAGGCAATGCGGTCCGCACATTCCGACGCAAAAGTTGGGGCCGGATTGAACAGGCCAAGATAACCGGGATGGGTCATCTGAACACCGCCGGTGTCCAGCTCATCCATCACCCAATCCATTAGGGGTTCCAGGTCTTCGGCCTCGTCAAACCGCTTTCGCCCGAGCTCGCTCAGCCATTCCGTAGATGGTTCATCGGCATTTGCCTTGCGGCTTGAAAAGTTCCGGCGAACAATGTCCAGCTTTGCCGTCAGGGCATTCTCAGCGGCAACCAGCTCGTCAAAACCGGGGAACAGGGCATCACGTCCGCGCATCTCACTCTCCTACTTGAATTCCTGCACCTGTAACTACACGAGCGCGGCACTGTTTCGACCCGAAACATGCGCTTTGCGAGCGAGGCCGAAATAAGCGGCACGCCAAAGCCCGACCGAGGCTTGTCCTGCACAGGGCGAACCGCGTTTGATACAACCACTAAAGAGCCATTGCAGACGGAACCGACAGATTAGGCCATCAGAATAAGTGAAGGTTCCATCGAACATTCCGGAGAAAACATCGCGGGGTTTCGAAAGCGCAAGAAACGTTGATCCATCCAACTTGTTTGACACTGTGAGTTAGCACTAAAGTTCGCTAAATGAGACGCTAGGAGAACCGGATGGTTGAAACAGCATCGGAACGACCTGACCAAACTGTGGGTAATTGCCCCGTAATTCTATGCATTGGAGGCTTTGGCGACAACGCAAGCATGTTCGAAGGTCTGGCTGACACCCATATTGCTGAAAACTATCGATTGCTGCCCTTCAATCTCCCGGGATTTGGAGCGCCACCGCTATCAGGTAGAACCACCCTCAGTGCTCTTGCCCAGTTTGTTGCAGATCGGGCGAACGAGTGTGAGGCTGAAATCATCTTGGCACATTCGGTTGCTTCGATCATCGCATCGCTCGCTGCCGGGAAACCCGGATGCTCCCTCACGACAATCCTTTCATTGGAGGAGAATATAACGGCGGACGACGCGTATTTCTCAGGGACAGCAGCCGACTATGATGACCCAGCTTCATTTCGAAGAGCATTTCTCGACCGGCTGGACGAAATGTCCACGACAGCACCGATCATACATCGATATCGACAGGCTGTATCGGAAGCTAATCCGGTGGCACTATGGCAGCTTGGTGCAGATGCGAGACGTTTCTCCGCGAAATATGAGCCCGGAATGGTTTTGCAAAACGCTGCAATGGTGACCTATCTCTACAATCCCGAAAACTGCCCGAAAACCACTATCGAATGGCTTAGTGAAAACCCGATGGATCGGATCGTTCTCGATAACGCCACCCATTGGGCGAGTGTCGATCAGCCCGAATTGCTCGCTGACAAAATATTACTGGCGTTGAGTTTCACCGAAAAGCGGTCACTCAACGCGCGTACATGAATGTCTGTTCGGTCTTGTCAGAAGAACTTTGCTTGAGCGGGGCAGGGCGGGTGCATAGCATTTAGGAATGACCAAACCTGCCACCTTCAAGTACTTCAAAACCAGTCCTGAGATCATCCGCTTGGCGGTGATGCTGTATATTCGGTTTCCACTCTCGCTTCGGAATGTCGAAGATCTGCTGCATGAGCGAGGCATCGACGTGAGCCACGAAACTGTCCGATATTGGTGGAACAGGTTTGGCCCAATGTTTGCTGCCGAGATCAGACGAAAGCGTGTTCAGCAACTCCGAGCCTTTTCAAAATGGAAGTGGCACGTGGACGAGGTCTTTGTGAAGGTGAATGGCAAACGCCACTATCTCTGGCGTGCGGTCGATCACGAAGGTGAAGTGCTGGAAGCGATTGTTACCAAACGCCGAAACAAAGCTGCAGCGTTGAAATTTCTTAAGAAATTAGTGAAACGCCACGGCCAAGCTGAAGAAGTAGTCACAGATCGCGTCGCATCCTACAAGGCTGCGCTCAGAGATTTGGGCGCTCTGGAAAAACAGCAGACGGGCAGGTGGCTTAACAACCGGGTTGAGAATTCGCACCTGCCGTTTCGACGACGCGAACGCGCTATGCAACGTTTCAGGCGCATGCGAAGTTTACAGAAATTCGCTTCCGTCCATTCCTCCGTATACAACCACTTCAACCAGGAAAGATCGCTAGCCAGCCGAGACACCTTCAAGCTGACCCGCGCCGCCGCACTTAGCGAGTGGCGTCAACTTTGTTCCGGATAGGTTCACGGTTTCTGCGGCAAACTGAGACTGGTTCGAATTCGTCTGACAGCACCGTGCTGGAAAGTTATGTGACCAAGCGCCGTGACCGCAAAGCTGCGTTGAAATTCCTCAGAAAATCAATGAAACGCGACGGTCAACCTGAATCCATCGTGACAGACAAACTGCGGTCTTATGGCGCGGCGATGAGAGTTGTCGGGAACGGTAGTCGGCAAGAGACCGGCCGCTGGCTGAACAATCGGGCCGAGAATTCCCATCTGCCATTTCGACGACGAGAACGTGCGATGCTCCGCTTCAGGCAAATGCGATGTTTGCAGAAGTTCGCCGCAGTTCATTCTTCCGTCCACAACCATTTCAATCAGGAGCGATCTCTCACCAGCCGAGACACCTTCAAGCTGACACGCACCGCCGCTCTTGCCGAGTGGCGCGAACTTGGTGCGGCTTAAAGGGCAGTTCTATTGGCCTAGCTGAGACTGGTTCGAATTTGTCTGACAGCGCCCCTGACATGCTAACGCAATGCCCGTCGGCTCTTGAGCGGTTCCTTGGCCACTGCAGCGCGTTGCAGAAAGAGCAGCTCGCCCAACATCTCGCGGACCGCTGCTTTTGAAGGGGTAGGTTCCAGAAAGTCAAACAGACGCAACAAGTTTGCCGGGTGTTTTAAGACCAATGCTGCCAAACGCTCTTTCGCGGTATCGACTTCATAGGCTGCAATCATTTGCGCCGCGGCTTGCGTTGGGGTTAGCAGAGCATAATCTTGTGGCCGCATGGATGTTTCTCGCAGCGCGTCAAACGGCGATGCACCAAGCGCCCGGAATTTCGGCATATGAATGCGTATGTCAGCAGCGCAGTTCTCAATCACCGAACCGGATCGCTGAAAATATTCGAAAGGGGCGTGTTTTTTCAATGCGCGCCTTCGCATCGGGGCGGACAACATATCAAGATCTGCACGATCGTAGTGCAAATCGTCAAAGACGGAGATCAACCGCAGTCCCGCGTCGGCTACCATCAAGTAGGGATCGGCGTTCAGTACCGCGACCATGTCGGCAGAGTTTGCATGCTGCTTTGCGGCATCATAACGTACAGCCGCGTAAGTCTTCCGATCAAAAAGACGTTTAAGTTGATCTATCATAAAGTCGAATCCTTCATTCGCTTCGACGCGACGATCCTTCACTAGTCGTCGCAGGCAAACAGATAGGCTTTACGAGGTGCAAAAAAAACCTAACTGCTGAGTAGGAATGCTCAGGTAAAGCTATCATGCTTCAAGACAAGAAATCAGAAACCGATGCCGAGCGGCGAAAGGCGCTGCTGCGGCGCTTGTTATCTGACCTGAGCCGGTCCAATCCCGAACTCTACTATCAGTCGACGAGCCAGATTTCTCGGTTGCTGAAGGATCATATTTCTGATGGCAAATCGCTAAACGGAGAAGAACGCAAACTTATGGAACCGCTCACCTGCCGCGACATCGAAGTCCTCCTTAGTCTACATTAGCGACAGAAGTCCCAGTCTTTCATTTTGACGCGCAAATAATCACAAACGCGGAAAAACAGTCGTTCGCTCATCTTACAGTATCAGTCAAGTTGAGCGCGAAACCTCCTTGCGGCGACGCAGCGCGGCGCACCCTATCTCAATTTCGAGAGGCGACATTGCGACTTCTGCGATGATCTTGTCCCTTTAGTTACTTGGCTTGACTGGCCGACATTAACCTGTCTGAATTGGTTGTATGCAAGAATCGTAACTGCCGCCGGCTTCGAGCCCAAAGCGGTCGGTAGAACCCGTAGTCCATCCACGAGATTTTGCCCTTTGGAGCGCACGTCAGGTGATTTCCTCTTTTGCGCAGCACGTCGCCTGACATGGTAATCATTTATTGTTTGGTCGAACAGGCGCATGCTACTCGTAAGAAAGTCGGGGGAGGAAACTATCATGGCCAATTCAAAATCAGGTTTTCTGGTCGCTCTTGCAGCCAGCGTTTCGCTAACAGCATTGGAGGCCGCTGCGCAGTCGGACATTTCCAGTGCATATGCGCCCGGCGAATTGCCTGCGATGATTTTCGACGCAGAGCGGCCTGAGAAAACGCTTATTACAAACATCAACATCTTCGATGGCGTTAACGATGGCTTGAAAGCAGGAAGCGTGCTTATCGAAGGCAGCCTAATCAGTGAGATTTCAGAGGGAACCATCGATGCACCGGATGCTGTTGTAATCGATGGCGGTGGCCGCACTCTCATGCCGGGTATGATAGATGGCCATGCTCATGTCATGATCAACGATGATTTCGGGCCAGTAGAGCGCGACCTCGACATTACTGACATCAGCTACAACGCGGTCATCGTTTCTGAACGTTTTGTCAGAGATGGGTTCACTACCGTGAGGGACATGGGAGGTCCTGCTTTTGGCTTGGCCAGAGCAATCAATTTAGGTCGCGTAGTCGGCCCGCGCTTGTATCCATCTGGCGCTTTTATCTCGCAGACTTCTGGCCATGGTGATTTCCGTGACCGCGCTGATGCAGGTTTTTCGATTAAGGATGCCGGCGACCTGTCGAATTTTGAACGCATGGGTATTGGTAATGTCGTAGACGGAGTTCCCGAGGCTCTGAAGGCCACGCGCTTGAACCTGCGTAACGGCGCCACACAGATCAAGATCATGGGCGGCGGCGGGGGCTCATCGCGCTTTGACCCAATCGACACGACGCAATTTACCGAAAATGAAATCTGCGCAATTACCGGCGCGGCGGCGGATTGGGGAACATACGTCGCGGCACATACCTTCACTGACCGCGCCGTTAACCGACTTCTTGATTGCGGCGTCAAAACTTTTGAACACGGGTTCTTCATTTCCGAAGAGACCATGCAGCGTATCGCAGCGGAAGGCGGGTATATGGTTCCGCAAATGTGGGGTATATCGCCTGACCTTGCACGCAACCCTCTTATGCCAGCAGACAAAATCCCGATGGTGGAAGAACTCGGCAAACAGTACGCTGATTTTGGGCGCAACCTTCTCAAGAACGGCGTCAAAGTCGTCTTTGCCTCTGACTACGTCGGCAAGTTCGCCGATGCAGAACGAGCGCGACGCTATGAAATCTGGTGGCGAACACAGACATTTGACAGCAATTTTGAAGTGTTGAAACAGTTGACTTCGACCGCTGGGGAAATGATCGCCATGTCAGGACCAAGGAACCCATATCAGGATGGCAAGCTAGGTGTGATCGAGGCTGGAGCATACGCTGATCTTATCCTGGTGGATGGAAATCCGCTTGAGGACATCACCGTAATTGGCGGTACTGATCAGTGGTTCGACGCACCAGAGGAATGGGAACCAATCGACACGATTGATTTCGTCATGCTCAATGGGGCGGTGTATGTGAACGAACTGGATTAGAGTGCCCGCCGACTGACCAATTTTGTGGCGGTACACAGCCTGCTTTCACTTCGATTGCATATAGCTGTTTTGTCCGCAACTGAGACACTCGTTATGACTGCAGCGAACCTCCGGTGCTGGTGAAAGCGGTCATTGAGAGCCAAAGTTCGAACTTCCAGCGATGAAGGACTGCTTTCCGCTACATAGCAGGCAGTCACCAAAATTCGGTGAATGGCTGCAGCGAGCCCAAAGCGACAGTTGCTGCAGCGCGAACCAAGGCCTGCTATACGCAGAGAGTGAACTTTGCACCGTAAGTAGCGCAGCTCGATCAAGATGGAAGCGGGTTTGTCTTCCTGTACGCTCCTCTTGCCTATCGTCCGGGTTGCCCTGAATCCCGAAAGTGATGATAGTCTTGACAGTTAGATTTCCAACAAGGAGCTAAAATGGGACGGGTTTCCTCATTCCTGACGGTCTTTTCAGTAGTTTGCATCGGGTTTACAGGTGCAATGGCAGACGAGATCGTTCACGATGCCGAGTATTATGTTCTGCATGCGCAGAATGGCGAAGCATGGGGAGCGGAAGATGTTGATCTTCGGGCGAAGCTTGCTGAACTGCGCGAAAAGCACGGCACACCACCCAACCTGATCCACATCATGTGGGATGACACTGCTTATGGTGATCTCGGCATTCCGGCGATTCAGGCCGTGCGTGGTCTGGACACACCCAACATCAACGCCCTTGCCGAAGAAGGCATGATGTTCACCCACATGTATACCGAGGTTGGTTGCACTCCCAGCCGCGCGGCAGCGGCCACCGGCCGGCTCGCGGTGCGTTCGGGCATGTACAACATCGGAATGCTGCAAGAGAGCCATGGCCTAGCCGACGAAGAGGTCACGCTGGGCGAAGTGCTGGGCAATGCAGGCTATGCCACCGCCTTCTACGGCAAATGGCACCTTGGTGACATCGAGGAAAGCTATCCTCACAATCAGGGCTACGACGAAGCGCTGTTCACCGGTTACAACCAGATCCTGTCGCTGAATACTCGCGAGGCCGAGCAGGGCAATGCCTCAATCGGCCTTTTTGAGGACATGCTTGTCGAAAACCCCTACAAGCTCGACGATACGTTCATCACCAAGGATTGGGTGATGGTGGCCGAGGGCACCGCAGGCGGTGAGACACTGCAATGGGGCGACAATACACTCGAAACCTACGAGATGATTGACGCCGAGGGCCTCAAACGCATGTTTGCGTTTATGGAGCGCAACGTCGAAGCCGGCAAGCCATTCTATGTGGCAAACTGGCCAATGATGTCTAGCTTTCTGCCGATCCGTCCGAAATGCACGCGCGCACGCTCATTGCTACAGAACGGGTTGCAATGCACGGTTGACCCGTTGATCGCTGACATCCGCGCCAAGCTCGAGGAACTGGGTGTCTCTGAAAACACCCTGATCGTGGCCATGGCCGACAACGGCCCGATGTCGCACAACCCGCCTCCAGGCACCGGATTTGCCGAAACCATCTTCCGCGGTGGCAAGGGTGACTTCCTCGAAGGCGGCGTGCGTGTACCGGCCTTTGCAGTCTGGCCCAGCGTGATCGAACCAGGGTCGCTGCCCAGCGACATGATCCACATCACCGACCTGTTCACCACCTTTGCCAGTCTTGGCGGTGCAATGGCCCATATCCCGACTGACCGCGTGATCGACGGCATTGACCAGACCGCGCTGCTTCTGAACGGGGATACCAACGGGCGGCGTGATTACTCCTTTACCTATGCCGGACCCGCATTGGGTGCGGTTGTAAAAGGCGACTACAAGCGCCACATGATCTCGCCCGATCCGGTGGGCGAAGCCAGCGGTATTCCGGCGGCGTTTTACTTCCTGCCATCTGACCCACGCGAGGTGCAGCCGATGCTGACCAACCTGATCCACCTCAAGCGGCCCTTCAACCGGATGGTGCTGCGCCATAACCTGTGGAAGCAGAAGTATCCGGATCGCCCCGAAAAGCACGGCATCCCGTGGACTGGAATTGCCAATGCTTCCGAGGCGCTGAAGCGTGAGCAGGACCCTCAGATCGTTTTGAAAGATCTGCCCTTCGACCCGCTGGAATACATCGAACATTTGGACGAACTTCCGTTTGATCGGAGCATGGATCCAAGCATCGGTCAGTAAGACCTTACCCCCGCCAAAACACCTGGCGGGGGAGTTTCCATGGTGTTTTTATGAACCGTCGACAGTTTCTACAGTCCAGTGCCGCCGGGCTGGCAGCATCCACCGCATTTGCTACAGCTGGTTCTAGCGCATCAAACGATCCGCTTGAGATCGACGTCTCCAGCTACTTGTTGGACCGGACCGCCGCCCTCTTTGACGGGCGCATTCAGATCAAGGGGGCACAGTATCTGCCGTTCTCGCGAAATCGCCGAAGCAGTAGTACCGGGTTCAGATTTACCATTTTCTAAAGTCAGTTTGATAGACTGGTGGCAGCCCAAACCAGTCATTCATCGCTGATCATAAACACTCCAAGTTGCGGATATAGCGATCCTAGTCAGGAGCAGCAATTGAATGATTAAATTCAGATTTTCATGACTATTCGGCCATCAATCGAGTTGGAACGCATTCGATCAAAAATGGAGTTTATGTTCTCAAGTGGCTCGGTTGTGTATTCCACTGAAATTTTTCCTTCACCTGCAAATTGCAAGCATTCAGCGAGGTCTTGCCGCGTTCCAACGATGGAGCCGCGTATCGTTTTTCGCGAAAGAACCGTATCGAAGATATCCAAGTCAAATGTTCCCGGAGGCAGACCTACGAGAGACATCGTTCCCCGACGCCCCAACATCCCGATACCTTGCGAAAACGCTTTAGGTGAAACAGCGGTTATCAAGGCGCCCTCTGCACCACCGCAAAGTTTTTGAACTTCAGCAGCGGGGTCTATCTCGGCTGCATTGATTGTTGCGTCTGCCCCGAGCTTTTCCGCCAACGCAAGTTTGTCAGGCGCGATGTCCACCGCGATGACATGCAAACCCATTGCCTTGGCATATTGAACAGCCAGGTGCCCTAATCCACCAATGCCCGAAATAACAACTGTATCACCCGGCTTGGTGTCCGTCTCCTTCAGACCTTTGTACACGGTCACCCCGGCGCAAAGTATTGGAGCAGCTGGTTCAAACTCCAGGGTGTTTGGCAAATGGCCTACGTAATTTGGATCGGCCAGGACATATTCGGCGTAACCACCGTTTACACTGTAGCCAGTATTTTGTTGCTCTGTGCAAAGCGTTTCCCAGCTCGTCAGGCAGTGTTTGCAGTGACCGCACGCAGAGTGAAGCCAAGGAACACCAACGCGATCCCCCTCTTTGACGGTTGTTACACCTGCTCCTACCTCAGCTACGTATCCCACACCTTCATGACCTGGGATAAAGGGTGGTTCGGGTTTAACAGGCCAGTCCCCTTCAGCGGCATGGAGGTCAGTATGGCATACGCCGCTCGCTTCGATTTTTACCAAGACCTGACCCGGACCAACTTTCGGAACTGGAACTTCGTCTATCGTCAGCGGCGCACCTAAACTCCGCACAACCGCCGCTTTCATTGTCTTGGTCATAGCCATCTCCATCTAAGCATTAGTTTAGAAAATCAAAAATTCCCGAAACAGAGTTCCATCTACTGAAACGTATTATCTGGACCCCAAACGAGGTGACTTGGAGCCCAGACGATCTATGATCAACTGCGGAGCTTTTCTCCGCATTCTTTGGCCATAGACATAGCGTTGTATGTGCCCTTCAGATCGACTTCGAATGGCTCCCTGTCTTCAGGGGTTACAACCATAGTATACTTTTTGGCGAGGTCTTCGATGAAATTGGGATTGTCTGCAAGCACGTACCCGCCTTCATAGCCGTCGGTAATCCGTTTTGTTTTCGTCTTGGCTTCACCAGTGTACAGATCACCATCCAGGTTCAGCTTCAGATCAAGCTTCCGGTTGTTCTTCAAGTCTGTCTCAGCCTTGATGAAAACGCCGACATACATCATTGAGTTATCGGCCTCGGAAACCCCCATTTGCACAACAACACCGTCTGCGCCCACACGTTCAATCAGGCATGTATTGTCGGTGTTGTCCGCGAACACTTTCCAGCCCTCCACTTCGCCGTACAGGTCATAGTCGTCCGCAAGTACAGCAGTGGACATCGCCAAACATGCAGCAACAGTTGTGATGGCATTGTCAGAGCAAATCGGCTTGAGGCGGGCAGGGCGGTCACCTAGCGTTGTCGGATGACAAAACCCAACCCTTTTCGCTACTTCAAAACCAGCCCTGAGATCATCCGCCTGGCGGTAATGATGTACGTTCGATTTCCTCTGTCTCTTCGCAACGTTGAAGATCTCCTGCATGAGCGCGGCATCGAAATCAGCCATGAAACGGTTCGGTTCTGGTGGAATAGATTTGGTCCAATGTTCGCAGCAGAGATCCGTAGAAACAGGATCAGTCGGATGCGATCTTATTCGAACTGGCGTTGGCATCTGGACGAGGTTTTCGTGAAGATCAACGGCGAGACGCACTACTTGTGGCGGGCTGTGGACCACGAAGGCGAGATACTGGAAAGCTATGTTACTAAGCGCCGGGACCGCAAAGCTGCGTTGAAATTCCTCAGGAAATCAATGAAGCGCTATGGCCAACCTGAAGTAATCGTTACGGACAAACTCCGATCCTACGGCGCTGCGATGAAGGACATAGGTAACGTAACCAAACAGGAAACTGGCCGCTGGCTGAACAATCGTGCCGAGAATTCTCACCTGCCGTTTCGACGACGGGAAAAGGCAATGTTGCGCTTCCGACAGATGCGATGTTTGCAGAAATTCGCAACTGTCCATTCTTCGGTCCACAACCACTTCAATCAGGAACGCCACCTTTACTCACGAGACAATTTCAAACTTAACCGAAGCGCCGCTCTCTCCGAGTGGCGTCAGCTTTGTTCCGCCTAAGTTCACGGTTTCGGCGGCAAACTGAGACTGGTTCGAATTCGTCTGACAGCACCTTATGCCGCGCTTCCGCTCACGCGTGGTTTGATTGACAACGGAATGTCCGAAGGCGCGGCGATGGCCTTCTTAGTCTCGGGCGGCGTCGTTAGCATCTGGGGCGCGATGGCCATCGCGCCAGTTCTGAAACTGAAGCCGTTCATGCTCTATTTGTTGCTTGCGGTTCTGGGATCGCTCGGGGCCGGATACGCCTTTGGCTGGATCGGTTGACAACCAAAACTAACCGGAAGCAGACATTCAACGAACGGCAGATTTGTCCCGCAGTTTGCTTGCTCGAAAGTGGCGCAGCGAACGGTGATGTTTCCCGAACCAGCCACTCCTGGATCGCGCGGCGAAGGGGTCAGGAGAGCCCAATCTGTCTTATGCTGCGGAACAGCCGAATGTCCGCTTTTCTCCCAGGCACCCATCATGGCACGCGCCATCGCAATGATCTTAAGCCAGCGTGGAATAAACCTCGGCAACTCGCTGAAAGGTCCAATAGCAGGCGATAGCCGCACATCCACCGGCTAAGCCCACTCGTAGGGACATCCACAAACTGGAGTTCATGCGCCGACACATTATTAAGGCAGGCCAGAGCGCAAGAATAATGGCGACCTGGCCAAGCTCGACGCCAAGATTGAATGCAAGCAGGCTTTGCCAGATGTTTGGGGATGTAACCTGCAAAATCTTGTGCAACACAAAGCTAAACCCAAGCCCGTGCAAGAGGCCAATCAGTGTCGTCAGAAGCACCATCGTGACCTCAGAGCGCGCGCTGTCCTTAAAACTCATAAACGCTGCGACGGCTGCAAATATGATAGAAAGCGCGATTCCGGTTTCGACGGCAGGAACAAACCACGCGCCAGATGGTACAAACCCGAAAAACCCCAGCGACAGCGTTACGCTATGCCCAACGGTAAAACCGGTTGCACGCAGCAATAGCGCCCTGAGTGTCTGCGCTCCAATGACCAAACACACAACAAAAAGAACATGATCCAACCCTTCGAGGATATGCCGTATGCCTTCCCAGACAAAACTCAGGAATCCTCCGTATCCTTCTTGCTGGATCTCCACAGGGTCGGACATCAGACCCCGAGACCGGAAAATCTGCGGTGTGTCAGACGCGTAATCGAGAATGAGGTTCGCCGTTTGGTCCTGATCCGGCAAGCCGGGGTCCAGCACGTTGGCAATGCTGTACGATTGGACCGGGCCGTCAGTGTCGTAGTACAGAACAAGATCAACAATCGTGTCACCGACATAAAGCGGTGGCGTTAAGGCCGTTTCGGTGTCTACTGCCTGTTGAGCCTCGGCCAAAGTTGCAAATCCGGGCTCATTTCCAACGCGATGCAAGCGAACGGCCTCAACTGTTCCTCTTAAGCGGTGGTTGTCGACCAGCAGATGCAATCCACCTTCGGCGAATTGCCCCAAACCGTTCGGGTCGCTCATGATAGCCTGCAAGTCGACAAAATGGACCAACTGACCGTTACTCATTGCGTTGGTCGTGAAAGGCGCAGCATCTGGCAGAGCGTCATCGTCCAGCTCACCGACTTTATCTGCAACCAGATAGGGCATGGGTGTACGCATGTAGACACGCAAACCCTCCTCACTATGCTCTACGTGCGAAATTCGAACGTTGAGATTCAGCAAAAAATGCGCCGAGGCAGATAGCGTCAGTGACAAGAACAAGCTGACAAACAGAGCGACGAAAGCAAAGTTCTTTTTTCTGAAACACTTATGCATTTGGATCACGAGCCTCGATCACAGTTAACCCATCCAGCTTCCATAATCCGGACTCCGGTATGATCTCGGCCAGCGCCCGGAACGTAACGGCGCGTATGTGAGCGTGCCCCCAATGACCGCCTTCAGCTTTCACCGTCCATTTTGCCAGAGCTCTAAATCCACCCGGTTTGAGGGTCCGATCAACACGCTCTAATTTCAGGTCGCTGATATCGGTAATTGTAGCAAGACTGCCTCCTGGCGTACGGATCGCGAGGCCACGTTCTACCTCGGTTGCGATGTCGCCCAGAGACGCTGCCGTTACAATGTGTGCCAGCTCTGACTTTCTTGCTATCGGCGAAGTTTCCAGGGTCACCGTGTTCAAGTTTTCGACCATCGAGCGCAGTATATCTTCCGCAACCTGCTGCTCCGGGGGCTCAAGCTTTTTCCAAGGTAAATCCGGCAAATATCCCGAGCATACGACGGTTGCCGAAGCAGCGGCAATCATGGTTACGCAACTGGCGCGCTTTGCAACTTTACCCCTGCACATCAGGAAGAAACCAAGTGAGACGGCACTGAAAACTCCGAAGATCAAAGCGATTGCCGGGTTCTGCCGTGTCTGCTGCTCAACTGGAATCTGAGTGACAGATGCTTTTTCGTATTGGAGTAAGTGGTTCTGCCAGTGAAACTGAGGGTCCGCCGGTGTCACAGCTCCAAAGAATGGCCCGGCGATATCGTTTGAAATGGTCGCAACGCGGGAAATTTCTTCGTCAAACATATCCCATGTGACTGTCACCTGATCGGGAAGTTCTGCCGATGAGAAAGACAGGATAGCTCCGATAAACGCATTGTTCACGGACACTTGCCTTCCAGGCTCGACAACCTGAAAACCCTGCGATGTCAGCTCCAGGAGTTTTGCTGTAGCGTTCGACGGTTGCACTAATTTGCCATCAATTGACACCGGGTTACGAGAAGCCAGGAAGGACGCCGCCTGGTGTACGATCAAGGCGCTACGCTGTGGCGAAAGTGTTTGACCGACTTCGATAGTTTCACCAATCCAAGGTGCCAGTGCACGCAAGCGGATCAGCGTCTCATGCCGAACTTCACGAGGTTCGATGTAAAGAAAGGTGGATGTACCGTCCTGAGCTTTTCGATTCAGGCTTTCAGCAGAAAAGCGGCTATCCCACGGATCAGGCCAGTGAATCTTTAACTCTGCTGGCTTTGACAAGAAGCTGAAATCCGTGACCGGAACCTCGCGGTCAAAAACCTGCATCCCGATAGTCACCAGTGGTTCGCCATCCCGCGATGGAGGCACTATAGTCAGCTCCTTGGGAACAGAGTTTTGAAACGGAAAGAACACTTCGACGAACAGAATACGCGGATCTTTTGGCGGGCTGGGAACAATTTGACCCGAGAATGGATCGCGTTGACCTGCAAGCGGCGAGGCCCGGTCGATGCGCGTTCGGTATTCTAACTTTCTGATTTCAGCGTGCAGGGCCTGTTTGTCCCTTCCAACAATCGATAGCGCCCGACTTTCGGCTTGGGCAAAACCTTGATTGGACTCTTGTTCAGTTTCCGGCTCACCCCCGACGAAATCTGATGACCATCCTATTGGCAAATTATCCGCAAACAACGGAATATCCTCGACATAAATCTCAAGGTCGACGTAAACCCCATCATCTTTGACATGAAGGACAGCAATATTGGGGGCGACTTCTGATCCGTTAGTCAGAACGACATCCGCCGAAACGGCCTGTGCACCTGAGGCCATCAGGCTCAGCATCAGTAATAGTCGGTACAGATACTGCCAAATCGGAATTTTGTTCACCCCTGAACGTTAATTATCCGGCATCGGCGGTGGCGTGTAACCCTCCCATTTACCCGCGTTGACTTTGTCGGACGGTTCTTTTTCTTTTGAACGCGGGGCATTGATATACTCATCGCTTACCGCAGGCGGCAACACATAGTCATCGACGCTCGCTTCCCGAACAACGATCTGATCCTTGGTTACGTTTATCACCTGTAGATCTCGTGCCAGTGTCAGGGGCCCATCGTAAGTCGAACGGACACCTTCCAGGATTGCCTGATAGTTTTCTGGCGAAAGAACCGAGTGATACCCCAGCGCCATGCGCGGCTCGACGGCGGACATCACTTTGCCAAAGGCTGCGGGTTCGGTGTGAATGCGCGTGGCAACATAGGTGGCCTGTTTCATATCCCAGCCAAAATACGGGGCCAGCGCCGCAGGTGGCAGAAAAGCCTCGTGAGACGCTATGTCCGCCCCTTTGGCATATTCGACATACCATTTGTTTGGGTAAGTATCGCCACCAAAGACGTACTTCAGCCCATTCCATTCCAGTGAGTAGCTCACGGAACCATCAAGGCTGTGGATCGCAGGCCAGGACCGGATCGTGACATCGTTCTCCTGATAGACAATTTCGTTTTCCTGCATGTAGTCGAATTCGGTGACATCAAGCTTTGCTCCATCGTCCGGCAGCGCGCCCGTTCGCGTGGCCAAGTCCCAGGCGTAAGCTTTGGACATGCCATCAACATAGGCTTTGGTGCCCAGTTCATCTTCTGATCCGGACGGGCCGAAGATGCGGAGCGGTGTATATCTGCCCGAAAGCCAACCTCCGACGTGGAGGCCCATGAAGTCTCCAACGTGATCAACATGCAAATGGCTAAAGAAGACCTTGTCGATCTTTGCGAAGTCCGGTCGCAGCGAGAACAGGTTTCCCGTTGCGCCCGTTCCTATGTCAAACAGAAAGACGTCCCCATTCCCAAGTTCCACATAAAACGAAATAGAAACGGCCGCTTTGGTTTGGTTTGGCATCCCCGTACCCAATGCCGTGATACGCATCTCATCCGCGCCAAGGATTTCAGTGTTGGGAAAGTATGACGCGGGATAAACACCGTTTTCAATTGCAGAAGCAGTTCGACCAGTCGGCAGCGCGTTTTGCGCTAAAGCGGTGCCAGCCAACGACAAACCCAAAGCCAATAGTGCGCCAGTCGTGGAATTCATAATGCTTTTCATTGATCCCCCCTTTTCTGCATGGCGTTTCGGAGAGCACGTTGTCGTGAACTCCCAGTTAACCATAGACTTCTCTACGGTACGACCATAGACTGCTCTATGTCAAACAAAGAATGCTGTAATCTGAATGTCAGAAACTGTCACCCGAGCCTCACTCAAAAACGCCACGACCAAAGAAGACTGGATATTGCTGGCCTACAAAGTCCTGAACGAGGGCGGCGTTTCCGCGATAAAGGTCGTGCCAATGGCAAAGCGGCTGAACCTGACAAGCGGTAGCTTTTACTGGCATTTCAAGAACGTCCGTGAGCTTTTGGATGAGGTTCTCAGATATTGGGAGCAGGAACTGACTGACAACGTGATTACAAAGGCCAAAAAATTTGGCGGCCCCCCTGAAGACCGTATCCTTCTTCTTATGAAAAAGGTCATTGAAGAGGACGCCGCCTTGCCGGATCACGCTGTTTCAGTCTGGGCGAATACCGATGAGAAGGTGAAAGAATCGTATCAAAGAACCATCGGCAAACGGTTCCAATTTGCTGCCTGGATGTTTGAACAGGCCGGTTTTTCGAAGGAAGAAGCTAAAGCGCGTGGAAGACTAATGGTCACTTCGCTAATGGGAGACTCTTCGACTGGTCTGAAAACGCAAGGCGATTGGGAAAAAGTTATAGAACGGGAACACGCAATTCTTATTGGAAAATAGAAGAAAAAATCACGTATCGCCCGGAATTGGATGTTTGCTGGAAACGGACCACAAGTTTTCCTAAATGCACCGTAGAAAGGTCGCACCCAAAATATGTGGAAGCCGACGTTCGACCTGAGGCCCTCAAGGTTTGCTTTGTCCGCAGTTTGCTTGCTCGAAAGTGGCGCAGCGAACGGTGATGTTTCCCGAACCAGCCACTCCTGGATCGCGCGGCGAAGGGGTCAGGAGAGCCCAATTTGACTGATGCCGCATCGTTTACAAATGTCGGGTTTTACAAGGAGACCGTTTGGCGCACAGGGGTTGGCAACGGGTTGTAGTGCGCGGTAGTGCCGCCTTCTATCCACGTCGTAGTTGATTTGCTACGTTCAACTGGGATTGTTTGAATGCGTGGCGGAATTCATATGGTGGCCTTTGATTTTGTGATTTGTGGCGCGGGCACCGCAGGGTGCATTCTGGCCAACAGACTTTCCTCCGATCCCGCCAACAGAGTTCTCTTGCTTGAGGCTGGGCAAGAAATGAAAGGTCCGCTCCTGGAAGCGTATGGCGCGTCCGTGGATCAGTGGGACACACCGCTGGATTGGGCGTTTCGTTCAGAACCCCAAGAACATTTCGACAACAGGCGCATCTTGCTAAATCGAGGCAAGGGTCTTGGCGGATCAAGCGGCATAAATTGGGGTATGTATGTGCGCGGCAATCGCGGCGACTACGACCATTGGGCTCAACTCGGAAATACAGGTTGGTCCTATGACGACGTGCTGCCGTTCATGAAAAGATCGGAGGCCAGCAGCATTTTCGACGATGACTTTCATGGCATAGACGGTGACATTTCCATTGAGATGCCGCGCAATATGCACCCGCTTCAAGAGATGTGCTTTGAAGCCTACGAAGATGTCGGTGTTCCACGCAACCCAGACTACAACGGCAAAACGCAGGAAGGATGTTTCTTCTACCAGTTCACAACTAAAAACGGGCGGCGCATCAGCGCAGCCGATGGTTTTTTGGACCCGGTCACGGATCGTCCCAACCTAATGGTTGTCACTGGGGCCTTGCTGACAGGCGTGACGTTTGAAAGCAATCGCGCCACAGGCGTGACTTACTCGAAAGGGCGCGAGGCCACGGTTGTGTCGGCGGGCGAAGTCATTCTTTCGATGGGAACAATTGGCACACCGCAATTGTTGATGCTGTCGGGCGTCGGTCCCGCGAAGCATCTGGAAGAGCATGGCATTCAATGCCTGAGCGATCTTGAGGGCGTCGGCCAAAATTTGCTGGATCATTTCGGCGGGCCGCGAGTATTGTTCACGTTACGCGAACCAGAGAAATTTGGCTTTCCTATCCCAAACGAGGCGGCGAGTTTGCGCGAGTTTGAGGCTACGGGGACGGGCCCGCTCGCCACGACAGGCGTTGATGCCGGAGCCTTTGTTAAGTTGCGAGACAGCGACGAATATCCAAGCGCGCAGTCTGTCTGTTTTGTCTCGAACACCCATATGGATCGAGCGATGGGAACGCCGCCCAGTGTTCGGTTTGGTGGTTACATTTGCAGGACTCTCTCGAAAGGTAGCGTTCGGCTCGCGTCGGCCAGCCCATTTGATCGCCCTTTGGTCGATCCCAACTATTTTTCAGACCCACTCGATGTCGACACCCATGTCGAGTTCATCCGATTCAACCAACGATTAGCCGAGCATCCGGTTTTCGAGAGCGTTAGGGATGCGGTTGCCGGACCCGGATCAGATCGGGATGCCATCATCGCCGCAACACGTGCTGAAGCCAGCACCACCTGGCACCAAACTTCAACCTGCCGAATGGGCATCGATCAGACTGCAGTTGTAGGCCCAGACTTGAAGGTGCGCGGAATCGAAAATCTACGCGTGGTTGATGCATCCGTATTCCCAACAATGCCAAGCGGAAACACCAACGCACCCACGATGATGGTCGCCGAAAAGGGTGCGTCGCTCATAATGAGCTGACGAAAACTAAGTCGCAACGAAGCCACTTGAGACGTTCACGACCAAAAGCAGACGTCTGACTGTTTGAGGTGCACGGCAGCTTCGTCCGCAGATTATGAGTTCGACCATATGCCGTTTTTGCACACGCGGCGAATGGCAGGAATGCGGGCTGCTACCGCAGCATCTTGACCCGTTGGCCAACGGCAGCTTAGGGCCGCAGCATTCCGCTTACACGAGTTGAAGAAAACAGCTGTATTGAGCCCCGAGCATGCCTTCAAAGCGATGCGATATTTGCTGGCTTAGAAGTTACGCTTCAACGGTGCTGAGATTGTGGCGTCCGCTTGTCGCCTGAGACATAGCCTTGAGCTTAACCCTGGGTTAATCTGAGGTTCATGGAAAACAGCAAACCGAAGCGGCGACTTGCCGCCATTTTTGCCGCTGACGTCGTTGGCTTTTCGAACATGATGGGCGAAGACGAAGCAGGTACGCTTGCTCATCTGAAAGATTGCGAGAGAAAGCTGATCCAACCCACCGTCGCCAATTATCTCGGAAGCATCGTCAAGAAGATGGGAGATGGATATCTCGTTGAATTTCCGAGCGTTGTTTCAGCCGTGCAATGCGCGATTGAATGGCAGGACCAAATGGAAGGCCCGCTGGTGTTTCGCATAGGCATCAACTTGGGTGACGTAATTGTCGAGGATGATGACTTGTTTGGTGAAGGGATCAACGTCGCTGCCCGCCTGGAGGCACTTGCGGAACCGGGTGGAATTTGTCTTTCCGAGGATGCATGGCGTCAATCGAAAGGAAAAGTTGAGGCACAGTTTGAGGATCTTGGTGCCAAGCACCTAAAAAATATAGCTGAACCGGTGCGTGTGTATCGCCTGACATCCGGTGTACGCTCTTTCCCCGATGAACTGCAAATGGCAGCACGACGCAACGATTCAAATTCGACCTGGAAGCCTCCCACCGTTCTCCTTTCACCGTTTCGACACCAGGGTGCCAGCATTGACGCAGAAAGCCTGGCCTCAGGGCTGACTGAAACCCTGGGCTCGGCGCTTGCCCATTTTGAGGAGTTCGAACTCATAGATCCCAGTAGTGCGAAGCAGGCCATCGCAAACTCCGGAGCTCTCGAAGCCGGTCGTCGGCTTGGAGCCGAATTCGCGCTAGAAGGCATGGTACAGGTTGCGGTTCAAAAGGCACGCATAAGTGTGCAGCTTGTGAAAGTCTCCAATGGTCAACGGGTTTGGTCCGACACACTCGACCGCAGCCTTGATGATGTCTTTGAGCTTCAGGATGACATCACCGCGTTGGTCGCATCCACAATGAGCGATGCGGTCGGTGAGGAGCAGGCGAAGGCGATTGCCGAGAAACCGGATTCCGAGCTCTCGCTTCATGAGCAGGTTGTGCGCGGTCTTCAGCTCCTTCACCGGGTCAATCCCAAAGACAACGAAGTCGCCAGAGGCCACTTCGAGAACGTATTGCAATCAGATCCCAAGGGGCTTTGGCCCAAGCTCTGCCTTTGCTGGACATATGCCATAGAACTGGCCGGCGGCTGGCCGTCAACGCGAGCAGATGCACTCGAGTTCACCCTCAACGAAATGATCGATCTAATGCGCCGCTATCCGCGTTCTGCTCACATTCACCGGCTTATGAGCCGCCTGCGCTATTTCGAAAGCGATTACGCAAAAGGCGTGGCCCATGCCGAACGGGCCTACGAGTTAAACCCATATCATAGCGACATGATGATCGCACTTGGCCTTGCGCGATTGTGGAATGGTGAGCCGGAACAGGCCTTGGTCCATCTTGAACGTGCATTTGCAACAAATCAGTATGCGCCTGATGTCTTCAAAAATTACTTATCGCTTGCCTATTTCCTACACGATCGCAGTGACGACGCACTCAAGATCCTGGCAAGCAGCGAGGGCGGGCAGACAATCACAAGACTTTACCGGATACTCAACTTGGTAGGATCCGATCAGGTTGAGGAAGCAAAGACAGAGGCACAGTCGTTGCTTGGCGAATACCCAGACTTTCGCCTCGACCGCACACAACTAATAAATTCGTTTCGGCGTGGTGAGGATCGCACGCGTGTCGTTGAAGCCTTGCGGACGGCAGGCCTGCCGGGATGAGCCATTGGGGCCAGGGCCGAAACCATCCTCAGACAATGAAAGGAGATCAAACACCAAACAATCCAGAAACGCCGCTTGCTGCATCAAAACAACGCGGCATAGATTGAAACTACAGCGAGCTTGATCCTCCAAAACCAATCAAACGCTCGTGTTCCAATCATTCGATGACGGACAGGGGAGGAGTGCTCTTCGAAATTGAGGCGGAACCCCTTCCGTGATCAGCGATAGAATTCTGGTGCTTTTTTCAGTTCAGGCCATTGCTCTGGACAATGTCCATAAATCACGAAGGCATCCCGCTGGGATGCCAGACGCATGAGTCGGTCCGCGCTTGCAATCGCGGCCTGCTCATCCCAGGACCCCGCAAACTTCTCGTCGATCTCCGCGGACCGGGAGATTGCATCGCTCGTCAGCAAGAATGCACCCGATGGAAGATCAACCATCATGGCGATCTGACCAGGTGCGTGTCCGGGGGCTGCCAGCACTGTAAGACCAGGTCCGATTTCAACATCGCCTTCAACCTCAAAATAATTCCGGTTGGGCCATTCCAAGGGTTGGACATCGCCCCAATAAAGCGGTCGCCTCAAGGCCCGTTCTGCGGCTGATATCAGGATTGGTGAGGCTGGAAAATCACCCAAGCCACCAACATGGTCGATATGAGTGTGCGTACAAATCTGCAATGTGACGTCTGCAGGCTTGATCCCCAATTTGGCAAGCTGTGCTTCCGGTAAATTATCGGGCCCGCAGATCAAAACCTCACCAAACTCGAACAACCGGTCTTCTTTCACTGCCGCGTCAGTGTCGGTTGCATATTTTGCGGGAAGGCCTGTATCGATCAGGATCAGCTCACCGGCTTCTGTGCGGATCACAAACCCGCAGATACCTATGATCCTGCCATTGGAGTGGACCTTGAAGAGTCCGTAATTCAAAACGGCCAGTTCAGTTGGGCGGCCTTTGACAAATCCCTCTGCTTGCACGCACTCTCTCCCTATCTGGTCACAAGGGTTTATTGTTGGGGATGAAAGTCAAGATACATACGCTTTTTTAGTACTTGCTTGATACTACAGAAACGACCCCTGAAGCGTTCATTGGGTTTTCTTTGTCTGAATCGCCGCGTTTGGGCACCTTCTTGGATGCGCTGGATTCCGATCTTCCGCTGGACTGGAACCAGAAGAGGGTCTTGTCAGAAGAACTTTGCTTGAGCGGGGCAGGGGTGTTGCGTAGCTTTTGCCCATGACCAATCCTGCCTCTTTCAAGTATTTCAAAACCAGCCCTGAGATCATTCGCCTTGCAGTGATGCTGTACATTCGTTTCCCGCTCTCGCTTCGGAATGTCGAAGATCTGTTGCACGAGAGAGGCATCGACGTGAGCCACGAAACTGTCCGATATTGGTGGAACAGGTTTGGCCCAATGTTTGCTGCTGAGATCCGAAGAAAGCGTGTTCAGAAATTGAGAGCATATTCCAAATGGAAGTGGCACGTGGACGAGGTTTTCGTGAAGGTGAATGGCAAGAGACACTACCTCTGGCGGGCCGTCGATCACGAAGGCGAGGTACTGGAAGCCGTTGTCACCAAACGCCGAAACAAAAATTGCAGCGCTGAAATTCCTCAAGAAATTGATGAAGCGCCATGGCTGTGCGGAAGAGATTGTGACGGACCGCTTCGCATCGTATCGGGCCGCTCTCAGAGAGCTTGGTGCTACCGAAAAACACCAGACGGGCAGGTGGCTCAATAACCGCGTCGAGAATTCGCACCTCCCGTTTCGACGACGCGAACGCGCCATGCAACGTTTCAGGCGAATGCGAAGTTTGCAGAAATTCGCATCCGTCCATTCCTCCGTCTACAACCACTTCAACCAGGAAAGATCGCTCGCCAGCCGAGACACCTTCAAACTGACACGCACCGCCGCTCTCGCCGAGTGGCGTCAACTTTGTTCCGGATAGGGTCACGGTTTCCACGGCAAACTGAGACTGGTTCGAATTAGTCTGACAGCACCTTCTATTGGTATCTCCCGATGATCAATCATGTACTCAGCATTTTCGGCACGATCATTGATCAATACAAGCATACACAGGCTTCTATCGAAATCGGTGGTTTCATACATAGCACTGGTTCAGGCATTAACCTGAAGGGGGATACGGCGGTCGCCGCTTTCTTTAGTCCAGCACGGATTTCGGAAAATAGAACGACACGGTCCAGTTCGGCATATCTACGATCTCACTGATCCGCAGGTCTCCGCAGACTGAACACAGCATATAGGATTCAAGCGCGGACATGCCTGTTGTCAATGATATCCAATCAACCATGCCTGAGACTGCATCGCGGGCAGCTTGCATCAAATCCTCGCCGATACCGGTTGTCGCCTTGTACCCGGCGTTATCGAAATGGCGGGTGACGGGGCCGTCGGTCTCGAACCTCGGGAAGGGTAGGTTTTCACCTTTGATCAAGTCGACCTTGATGGCTACGTCCATTGGACTTTCGATGGCGGTGCCGCAAATCTCGCCATCCCCCTGCGCGGCATGGGTATCTCCCAACGACAACATCCCGCCTGCAACCTCAACTGGCAGGTAGAGTGTTGTGCCCACGCAATTGTCGCGGATATCCAGATTGCCCCCAACGCGGCGCGGGGGCACAACAGAATGAAGCCCCGGTTCCGCCAGCGCCAGCCCGATTGTGCCCACAAACGGCTTGAGCGGCACCTTGCCGCCGGGGCCGAACAGGGCAGCGGTCATCGCGACGGGATCATATTTCCAGATGTGCAAGGCGGCATCCGGGAACTGGTCTGTCAATAGGCCGAAGCCGGGGATGTTGGCGGTCCAGCCCCAGCCAGAGGGTTTGAAGTCCAGAAACGAGACGGCGACGGTATCACCGGGCTCGGCTCCTTTGATGTGGATCGGTCCGGTGACCGGGTTAACCGCGTCAAAAGACAAAGCACCCAAATCGGCAAGGGTCGAGGACGGGTTCAGCTGCCCGCCCGAGCTGTCGATGGTCTCGACCTCGACGGTCTCACCGGGATCGACACTCAGCACAGGTTCGATGGAGTTGTCCCAGCCAAAATGGTGACTGTGTTTGTGAATGGTGTGGTTGCAGCCCATGCTTCACTCCTGTTTCTTCAGTACGAGGTCCTCGATTTCGTTGTTACCCATGATCCCACCGGGGCGCAGTGCCATTGTCAGCACAATTACAACTCCAAGGGTGATACCCGACAGGCCCAGCACCTCGGGCAGGTCAACGCCCAGCAGGACCGGGCCGGTTTCCAACCAGCGTACGCATTCCAGACCGAAGGATATCAGAAATGTGCCCAGTACCGCCCCTGTGACCGTCCGCATCCCCCCAAGGATAAGCATGGCGAGGGTCAGGAAGACATGGTTGAAATAGAAAGGTCGCGCGCTGATCGTGCCGAGGAAAAACGCATAGGCAATCCCGGCCACCGCCAAAAGTACCGCCGACAGAACCCAGGCAATCAGACGCAGCCTGCGGATGTTCACGCCCATTGCCGCCGCTCCGACTTCATCATCAGCGCAGGCACGCAGCTGGATGCCCCAGCGACTTTCCCGGAACAGGCGCACAACAAACACCACGATTACTGACAGTATCACGATGGAAGTCAGCGAAAACACCTGTGGAATACCGAAGAACGCCTGATTTCCCTTGAAAATATCTGTGCGGTACAAAAAGACCGAATGCACGATGACCAGAACGGCGAGGGAAAAGATGGTCACACCCGATCCTGTCAGCCGTACCACGAACAACCCCACGATCAGGGCCAGCACCGCCGTGATCACGATAGCCAGAACAGCCGAGCTCACCGGATCCAGCGAAAAGGCGTTCAGCCCCCAGGGCGCATCGGGCAGGGAAATGGCTTTGACCGTCACAGGCGTCACACAGATTGCGGCAACATAGGCACCGATGCCCATGAACGCGCTGTGGCTGAGGTTGGTCAGACGCGCGTTGCCCATGAATACTTGCATCGCCAGTACAACCAGCAGGTTCACAAAAGCGCTGTAAACCAACCGCAACTGATAACGC
Organism: Ruegeria sp. AD91A; assembly: GCF_003443535.1. Classification (GTDB taxonomy): domain Bacteria; phylum Pseudomonadota; class Alphaproteobacteria; order Rhodobacterales; family Rhodobacteraceae; genus Ruegeria. The sequence continues at coordinate 495,843 of NZ_CP031946.1, forward strand.
GAACCGAAATAGGTCACGATCAGGCCAATGACAATCAACGCAGCGGCCAGGATCGCAGCTCCGACAAGTCCGCGTTTCTGACTGGGATTCAGGATCATATCTTGTCCCCTTTCTCGGTGGGGGGGGACAGTATGCCGTTGGGTCTCCAAACAAGAACCAGGGCAATTATGCCAAAGACGAAGGCATCTTTCATGCCGCCATATTCCTGAGGCAATAGTACCAGCATGGCCACCTCGATCGCGCCAAGAAGAAAGCCGCCGAGCACCGCGCCTGGTAGGCTGCCAAAGCCGCCAACCACACAAGCCACAAAAGCCTTGAGCACCGGATTGAATCCCAGATGCGGATCGACCGACCCTCGTCGCGCCATGATAAAGATACATGCCAGCCCAGCCAGAAGACCCGATACCATGAAAGCCACGGCAAATACCCGGTTCGATCTGACGCCGACCATGCGGACCATCTCAAAATCCAGCGAGGCGGCGCGCATTGCCAGACCCAACGTTGTGCGTTTGAGAAACAGCATCAGGCCGATAATCACCAATACCGTCGTCACTGCTTCGAACACCTGAAGCGAGGACACCTGCACGCCCATCAGTTGCACCGGCCAATCCAGAAAATAAAGTGAGGTGACGGCCACGGGCCGGGGCGACACCACCAAAAGAAACACGTTTTGCAGGATGATAGAAACGCCGAAAGCCGTCAGCAAACCCGTCGTTGGGTCCGCATAGCGGACGGGCCTGAACGCTACCCGTTCCAACACCAGCGACATTAGGACCGCCGCGGCAATCGCCCCGCCGATGACGATGAACGGGTTGTTAAGCGCCAGCGCGGCAAAGGCCACCATTGTATAGCCGCCAACCGCTATCACCTCACCGTGGGCGAAATTTACCAATCCCATGATCGAAAAGACAATTGCCAGACCCAAAGCGATCAGCGCGTATTCCGCCCCGAAGGCCAAGGCGTTCATAACCTGCTGGGTCACATATTCCATATCAGGCGATCCCCGTGAGTTCTGTCATTAGCGCGCTGCTTTGGCCCAGTGTCTCTTTAGTACCTTCCGCCACGATTCGCCCGTTGTTCAGAAGATAGGCGTAATCTGACAGGCGTAGCGCCTGTGTTGCGTTCTGTTCCACCAGCAGGATTGTCATGCCTTCGGCCTTCAGCTGATCGATCATCTGGAAGATCTGGCTGACGATTTTCGGGGCCAGCCCGAGGCTGGGTTCGTCCAGTAGCAGGATCTTGGGGCGGGTCATCAGCGCACGGGAGATGGCCAGCATCTGCTGTTCACCGCCGGACAAAGTGCCAGCCAACTGGTCGCGGCGTTCACCCAAGATCGGAAAGGTTTCAAGCCAGCGGGTTATATCGGCCTCCTTGCCATCGCGGTCCGGGCGGGTCGCGCCGCCGAGAACCAGATTTTCCGCGACACTCAGGTTCGAGAAAATCCGCCGCCCCTCGGGGGCCACGGACATGCCTGCCTGTACCCGGGATTCCACCGGCAGGGCCGATATGTCGGCCCCATGGAACGCAATCCGTCCCGACGATCGGGCCACGCCCATCAGCGCCGAAATGGTCGAGGTCTTGCCCGCCCCGTTCGGGCCCAGCAAGGACACGCAGCGCCCTTTGTCCACGGCAAAAGAGATGCCGTGCACGGCCTCTATCGGGCCGTGGGTTACTATCAGGTTTTCTACTTTCAGCATCGGTTCAGGGCCGGGCGCGGGACACGCACCCGGCTGAGTACTCAGTTCCAATCCCGCGGTGTGTTTTCCGGGATTTCATTCGAGATCAGAACCCGCTTGCCATCCTTGAAGCCGATCACCGGGATCGTGCGTTGGGCGTAAGTCTTGGTATCCTTGAACGAAATGCTGTCTACCGTCATAACCGGGATGGAATCGGCATTGCGGATCGTTTCAGCAATGACCGCAGGGTCGGAGCTGCCCGAGGTTTCGACCGCCCAGGCAACGGCTTTCACCGTATCAGCACCGGTAGCCGGGAACAGGCCGGGCACGTCGTGGCCAAGTTCCTTGCAATCAGCCATAAACTTCACCACCGCGCTTTCGTCGTGGCTGGGGGCCAGTGTCGCGAAGAACACCTTGTCCAGAATGGACGGATCATCTGCAGCAACTGCATCCAAAGACGGGTCATCAAACCCATCGGAGCCCACGACCCAGGCATCGATTCCTGCGCTGCGCAGTTGGCGCACCAGAACACCGATATCGGGCATGATCGACGAGATATAGACGGCGTCAATCCCTTCTCCCAGCGCCTTCATATCAGCGATCTGCGGAGACCAATCGGATGTTCCGAAGCTGAAGTTCATCTTGGCAAGAACTTTGCCACCGCCTTCTTCGATCACATCGCCGAACCACAACGGTGTGCGCGCGGACCACGAACCGCCTTCGTCCGAGGTTAGCAAAACGACGTTTTTGACGCCCTGACTCAGCGCATAATTTGCGGCGGCTGTTGCCGTAAATGGATCAGGTGATACGCCGGTAAAAAAGTTGTCGACGATGCCTGCGTGCATCTCGACCTGCGTGGATTGCGGTTGGAAGATCGACACGCCATAAGGCTGGGCGATCTGCGCCACCGGGATCATCGTGTCTGAAAACGGCGTGGTGCCCAGCATCACGACACCTTCGTCCAGAAACTTCTGCGCCAGTGAGATCGCTGCCTGCGTATCGCCTGCAGAATCCTGCACCAGCACTTCGATTTTCTTGCCGCCAGCGCCGCCTTCTGCATTGATCATATCCGCCATACAGCGCGCGCCTAGGTATTCGGAATAAATTGCCAGATCACCGGTCATCGGCACACCCAGCCCGATCTTGATCGTATCCTCTGCTACAGCCGGAAGCGCCAGGCTCATGGCGGTCAGAGTGGTAAGGGTCAACTTCTTCATACTCTCTCTCCTGTTGAAAGCCGCCTGCATCACGCGGCCTGTTCATCGGTTTCGCCAAGATAAGCGTCGATAACCTCTTGGTTCTTGGTTATCTCTTTGGGCGCGCCTTCGGCGATGACGATGCCCATGTTCAAAACGGTGATCCTGTCACACAGCGACATGATGAATTTCAGATCGTGGTCGATGACCAGGATGGCGCAGTCCGTATGGGCCCGAACCCAGGTCAGCGACCGGCCCAGAGCGTCGGTTTCCTGTTCGTTCATTCCTGCGGCGGGCTCATCCAGCATCAAGACGCGCGGATTCAGGGCCAGCGCACGCACAATCTCAAGACGGCGAAGCTGCCCGTAGGCCAGCGAGCCCGCGCTTTGGTTCAATTTGTCCGACAGGCCAAATTCCGTGATTGCCGGTTCCACAATCGCAGCGCCCCTCCCGGAATAGCGGGCCACGTCGATATTCTGGGCGACGCTGAGGCTGGGAAAGATCCGAAGGTTCTGGAAAGTCCGTGCCACCCCCAGCGCAGCGCGTTCATGCGCGCGCAGTCGGTCCAGCGGCTCGCCATCCAGCGACAGGCTGCCCGCTGAATGGGTCAGCAAGCCCGAAATCAGGTTCACCAACGTCGTCTTGCCCGCCCCGTTGGGTCCGATCAGGCCACGCACTTCACCCGAGGCGACGGACATGGACACACCCGCGATCGCGTGGACCCCGCCGAAAGTCTTGGTGATGCCTTTCAGGTCAAGCACGCGACAGCTCCTCGACCAGTTCGGCGGTGGTGACCTGCCGGCAATAGCCTTTGATTGTACGCAGGGAATTTTCATGGCGTTCGGGCGTATAGGTCAGACACGCATCGGCGACCTGCGTCACCAAATAGCCCAGATCGCAAGCATCCCGGATCGCGCTCTCGACGCATTGATCAGTGACAAGGCCTGCCAGAACCACCTGCCGGACGCCCAAATTGCGCAGGATGTAGTCAATATGCGTGGACACAAAGACCGAAGATGAGGATTTGGGCAGTACGATCTCATCCCCCACGGGTGCGATCTGATCGATCACCTTTCCATCCCAACTGCCCTTGGGAACGTGAAAGCCGGTGATCTTGTAATCCAGCGACCGGTCGCGCCCGTCCAGTGTCAGGCTTTCGATATTGGTATACATGACCTCGACCCCGGCATTGCGGCAGGCAGCCTGAATGGCCTGCATGTTGGGGATCACGCGGGTGTTCAGCTGATCAAAAAACCAGCCGTATTTCCGCTGAAACTCGGCCTCTGGCAGGTCCTTGAATTCTGCCCCGTCACGGTGGGCCGAGAAATTCTGCACATCGATGAACACAAGCGCGGACTGCGGCGGGATCAGCGCGACACTACGAGTCAGAGTCATGGCTCGGTCCTCAATACATTGATGAAGGCATCCGCCAGAAGCTGCGCCCAGTCTGCTGCGCCTTGTTTATCGCGGATCAGGTCGTTGCGGATTTCGACCAGAGAATGCGCCAGACCGCGTGGTTCGACAAAATGCGGAATAAACCAGTCGCTGTCACCGTCGATCTGGTAGGGCTGGTTCAGTGCCAACTGCAGGTCAGGACGTCTGTCGAAGATATGATCGATGATTGCCTGCCCCGTTGGCTGGTCTGTGCGTGTCAGGAAACCTGCATGCCAAGGCCTGCCTCCACCTGCAACATTCGGAGTGAAAGAATGGATCGACACGGCCAATCTCCGCGGAACTCGGTCGAGCATGTTTTCGATGGCGGCATTTAACGGCGCCACAATCTCGTTTTGTCGCGCAACCCGCTCGGGTGCGGTCAGGTTCAGATTCGCCGGAATCCGCTCGCCAAAACTGTGCGGCGGGATCGAATCCGGGGCATCCAGGGGCCGATTGCAGTCAATGACCAGTCGGGAATAACGCTGCAAGATCAATGGGGCTTGCAAATGTCCTGCCAGCTGCCGCGCCACTGCTTCGGCTCCAATGTCCCAGCCCCGATGGCTAGACTGCACCTCTTCCGAAACACCGAGATCGCCCAGCTTTTGCGGGATCTCTCGGCCTGCGTGCTCGCATAGCAAAACCACCGGGGCGGCGCTGTCTCGATTCACCCATTCCACCGGGGCGGGATCCCCTGAGACCAGCAGGTTTTCGGTTGCGGCGGAAGTACTCATGCGGCCTACGTTAAAGAACAAATTTTTTCAGAGTCAACAAAAAATAGATTGACTGAAATTTTCCTTCCATGCAATTCCTTCAGAACAGGAGGTATCCGCTTGCTCATTAGGCAACGAATAGAAGCCACGGCAGAAAGCATGACCGCAGGCGAGCGCAAGCTGGCCGCCGCCTTGCTGAGCGACTATCCCTATGCGGGCCTTGTCTCGATCCAGGAACTGGCCCGACGGGCCGAAGTTTCGGCCCCATCGATCTCGCGGTTTGTGATCAAGATCGGATTGGGCGGGTATCAGGAGTTTCAGCGCGCGCTACTTTCCGAACTGAAGGAAGGGGAACGGTCTCCGACCGATCTGCACGGGGAAGGACGTAGCGTGGATGGTGGCTTCCTACGAGATTTTATTGCAAGGGCCTCGTCCCAGATGGCGTTGTCGGCAGAAGGTATTACCGAGGCGCAGTTTCAACGCATCTGTACCCTGCTGAGTCAGCCAAAGAGAGATGTTTACACGCTGGGTGGACGGATTAGTGACACCATTGCCCAGCACCTGTCTTTTCACCTGCGCCAGACCCGCAGCGGCGTTTATCATCTTCCTGCCAACAACGAGGTTTGGCCCGAATACCTGCTGCGGATGAAGTCTGCGGATACCCTGTTTCTTGTTGACTTTCGACGCTATCAACCAGCGCTGGCGCGGTTGGCAGCCACGGCGGCACAGGAACGCGGGGTGCGGGTTGTTCTGATGACGGACAAGTGGCTTTCCCCGATATCCCGCTACGCCGCTGAAATCTTGCCGGTGCCAATCGAAAGCGGCACACTCTGGGACACATATACCGCGGCTCTTGCGGTAATCGAGGCGCTTGTGACCCGCGTCGCCGAAGATAACTGGGAGCAGACCAAGTCACGTATCGAAGCCTGGGATGCCATGCGATCCCACAATCAGGATGCAAATTCATGATGCCCAAGACGCCATTGATCTTCGTCGCCACTTCCGATCTTGCCGGAAAACTGCGGGGTAAGGCCTTTCCAGCCGATCAACTGAACAAACGGCTGCAACGCGGGGTGGGATGGACGCCAACCAATGTTCAGATCAACTGCTTCGACGGGATCGCTGAAAGCCCTTTCGGCGCATTGGGTGACCTGCTGCTGATACCGGACGCGACCGCTGAGGCGAAAGTGGAGTTTGGTGAACATCCTGGGCTGCACTTCCATATGGGCGATATTGTCACTCTGGAGGGTGAGCCGTGGGATTTCTGCACGCGTGGCTTGCTGAAGGTCGCACTGGAGCGGCTGCATAAAGCAAGCGGTGCGCGTCTGCTTGCCGCTTTCGAACACGAGTTTCAATTAAAAAGAGAACCGCCACTGTCCAATGAGGCCTATGGGCATCGTGGGTTCAGCCTGCAGCGCGACCTGTGCGAGACGCTGATCGCGGCGATTTCACAAGTCGGGTTAAAACCGGACTCGATCATGAAAGAATACGGAGCAAACCAATATGAAGTCGTGATCGGCCCGGAATTGGGTGTGCGGGCCGCTGACGCTGCTGTCATGATACGCGAATTGACTTACGCCACCGCTCACGCCCACGGTGAACAGGCTACTTTCACACCTATCCGCAACGTTGAGGGCGTCGGCAACGGGGTGCATATCCATATGAGTTTTGTTGACGATAAGGGCGAGCCGCTGACCTACAGCGCGGATGGATCGTCCGGTATGTCCGAACTTACGAGTGCATTCGCTGCCGGTGTTCTAAAGTATTTAGAGGCGATATTGGCGCTGACTGCACCGTCGGTGATATCATACGCACGCCTTACTCCGCATCGTTGGTCTGCAGCTTTCAACAATCTAGGATTCCGGGATCGTGAGGCGTCATTGCGGATTTGTCCGGTGACGGCCAAAGATCCGGTCTCGGTTGCGCGGCAGTTCAACATCGAATACCGCGCAGCAGACGCGGCTGCTTCGCCACATCTGGCATTGGCGGCGATTGTCATGGCCGGAACGCAAGGGATCGAAGAAGGGTTGTCTGCACCGCTCCCAACCGAAGAGGATCTTTCTCTTTTGAACGCCGCAGAGTTGAAAAAGAGAGGCCTCGTGCGTTTGCCTCAGACTTTGGAAGAATCGTTGGACCTGTTTGTGACCAACCCGGTAGCAACAAGCTGGTTCCCAGACGGGTTTGCGGAAGTCTATCAAGCGCATAAACAGTTCGAGATTGCAAAAACCGCCGACTTGGACACAGATGCATGCTGCTGCTTGTACGAAGAAACATATTAGAGCCAAGAAGCTTGCGCATCAGAGATTGGCCACACACAGACGATTTAGACGTTCGGTGAGTAATCACTGACGTCTAGCCCGAACGTGCTCTGACGACCGTGAAATTAGTTTCCAAATTGCCCAAATGGTCTTGTCAGAAGAACTTTGCTTGAGCGGGTTAGGGGTGTTGCGTAGCTTTTGCCCATGACCAGACCTGCCTCTTTCAAATACTTTAAAACCAGTCCCGAGATCATCCGCCTTGCAGTGATGCTGTACATCCGTTTCCCGCTCTCGCTTCGGAATGTCGAAGATTTGTTGCACGAGCGAGGCATCGACGTGAGCCACGAAACTGTCCGATATTGGTGGAACAGGTTTGGCCCGATGTTTGCTGCTGAGATAAGGCGGAAGCGTGTTCAGCAGCTGCGCGCGTTCTCCAAATGGCAGTGGCACGTTGACGAGGTTTTCGTGAAGGTGAATAGTAAGCGGCATTATCTTTGGCGGGCTGTTGATCACGAAGGTGAAGTGCTTGAGGCCGTTGTCACAAAACGCCGAAACAAAGCTGCAGCACTGAAATTCCTCAAGAAATTGATGAAGCGCCACGGTAAAGCGGAAAACGTCGTCACGGATCGCTTCGCCTCATACAGAGCCGCGCTCAGAGAGCTGGGCGCGCTCAAAAAACAACAGACGGGCAGGTGGCTCAACAACCGCGTTGAGAATTCCCACCTTCCTTTCCGTCGACGCGAACGCGCGATGCAGCGTTTCAGGCGCATGCGAAGTTTACAGAAATTCGCCTCCGTCCATTCCTCCGTCTACAACCACTTCAACCAGGAAAGATCGCTCGCAAGCAGAGATACCTTCAGGCTGACCCGCGCCGCCGCTCTTAGCGAGTGGCGTCAACTTTGTTCCGGATAGGTTCGCAGTTTCCGCGGCAAACTGAGACTGGTTCGAATTCGTCTGACAGCACCGCCACTCATACCTGCCTCACTTCAGCGGTGTTTTCTAACCCGGAATCGTGCCGCAATTCCCGCGAGTTGGCGCATGCGTTTTCAATCAGAGACGGAGCAAACCGTACATTCAGAGGACACTTAACGCCCCAGTCTCAGTGCCGCATATTGGCGGGTTCGCTTTGGGCGGGATTTCCCTGATACCCGGCAGTTTACAGGGAATTTTCGTGAGATGGGCCTGGGACCTAGAGTTTATCCTATCAGAACCGTATGCTTTTCAGAGGTTTATGCTGCAAATTCCCTAAAAGGTGAAACAGGAAATTTTCTTGAGCGAACAGGGAATTGTTCCCACGGATCAGGGGGGCGAACCCTGTATCAGGGAGGCCGGTTCTTGAGGTGTCAAAAGTCGAACGGAAATTCCTGTTCAACCCAATCAAGTGCGAGGGTAACGCTGACCAGTCGCTTGAGTGTGAGTTCGGGCGACTGGGTTCCGAAGCTGAACTGGTCAAGGCGCAGGAGTTCATTGAGGGAACCTTGCTGTCGCGCTTTGACAACCCGGCCGAGGGGCGCGTCGTCATGGTTGCGCAGCGGCTGCACGAGATGGATCCGCCGGGCTACTTGCTCAAACGCGGAACCTATCGGCATCTGAACCTGCCTACCATCGCGCAAGAGCATGAGACGGTTCATCTCGGTCGAGGAAAGGTCATGCGCCGCAAACCGGGTGATCTGCTGTGCCCGTCGCGTCTGGATCAGGACACGTTGGATACCAAGCGTCGCGAAATGGGCGCGGTCGTGTTCAATTGCCAGTATCAGCAGAAAACCCGATTGCACCAGACGGCTCGCCCCTGCGCTGGGAGTGGTTCGGTACTTACGAAACCATCGATGATCCTCGCTGGCTCCAACTGGTTGTTCAAAGCTGGGGTACGGGCATGTCTGCGGATTCCCGGTCCGACTTCTCGGTCTATACGACCTGGGGCTTTCGCGAAAACGCATGGTACCTGCTTGACGTCTGGCGAGGGCAGGTGGACTACACGGACCTGAAGTCCAAGCCATTGAGTCTTGTCAACCGCTGGGATCCCGACCACGTTCTAATCGAAGTTGCGGCAAGCGGAAAACCACTCTTTGACGAGTTGTTCTTTGACGATCGCAGGCGGTACGAACGCATTAAGCCTGACAAAGATAAGGAAACCCGGTTCCAGTCAGCTTGTGCACCGGTGGAGGAGGGCAGGGTGATGTTGCCAATTGATGCGCCCTGGCTGGTGGCATTCAAACGCGAGCTGCAATCCTTTCCACGCGGACGCAACGACGATCAGGTCGACAGCGTCTCTCAATTCCTGAACTAGTCCAAAGGTCTGGGTTTCTATCGGGCCTTTGGTCGCGATCACCAGATCAACATCGAACGACGGGAGCGCAGCCGTGAGCGGGTCAGACGGCGGTAGTTATATGAGCCAGACCAGGGGCGGGGCAGGGTTCGCTTGGGTGACACCTGATGCACCTGCTGCGTCCGTTCTACATCGAAATTGGGAGGTGTCTCTCTGATCAAAGTTTGCCCGGGAACAAGTTGTGCCTAGGTCAGGAGAGGACCGGCCGCTACTAAAGATGTCTCCGGAAGAATGGGCGGAAAACAGACATTAGCTGCGCATTGCGCGAATGTCCGCAATGCGGACAAAGCGGCCATTCAGTCAAACCATTGCGGGCAACTTGGGTCAAATTGAACCATGGGCAATTATTTCATCGATTAATTAGATGTCCCAACTTCGATCCTTCCCGAACCAGTGCCAACTAAGTTGAAAATTGCATTCAATCTACGCCTGCACACCGCAAAAAAGCGGTCAAACCAAAGCCTGGCAACAGTGCGTCACCGCCAATCTAAGTTTACTCGGCTGGGGACCAATTTGGGCCGGGATCATAGGTCGATATCTCAGCAGTTTTTTCAAGCGTATCCGGGCCAAAGTCTGCCTCGAACACGGTGCCGTTTTCACCCACGAGAAAAGAATGGATACCCGTTACTCCGTAATCCGCAGGCACCGCAAGCAAGGCGTGACCTGCGACGAACCGATCGCCGACAAAATAGGAATAGGCACCACCCGGAGCATTTGGCCCTTGCCCCTGCAAAATTGCAAAGTAGTAACCGAGGAAAGGTTCGGGTTCGAAATCAACCGCACCGTCGCTCCAGCCCGAGGCGGCGGCGCGGGCAAGGGCTGCGCCGACAAAACTGTCTTCTTCTGGCCAGAAGAGGCCGTTTCGTGCGCCGGGATCCGATATGATGGTTCGGGCAAATTCCATGACGCCATCGCCATTGTGATCCACAAGACGAAACGCCGCCTGAAGATCTACATAGGCCTCAAGCGTTTCGATTACTTCCAATTCATTCAATCCGATTTCACGGGCCGAAAGCTCCTCTACCCCGGCTTCCAAATCAAACTTCCAACCATTTTCAGCTTGTAGAATTGGGATCGGAAAGGGCCAACTATCTTCGCCAAGCAGAAGAAAAACCCCATTATCCTCGGGCTGAAAGCGGTATCCTTCAGCATACATGCCAAGCACCTCCTGCCTTCTTCGTTGATCTTCCACCGGATCACCTGTTCCGATTAGATCTTCTGCCTCTGGTCCGAAAATCTCGAGCAGCTTGTTCTGATCATCGGCCGTTAACGCTTCTACAAAAGCGTCCAGTGCGGTTTGCGGAGTTTCGAACAGGGCGCCGTCGGAAAACGCAGGTCCAGTAGTCACAGCGAGCACTAAAAAAGAATAAACCGATTTACGCATATTACCGCCTCCCCTTGCCTTTAGCAGCATGTCCCCGTTTGGACGCCTTGTGAGCTTTTCCGCCTGAAGATTTTTTCTTCATAGCCTTACCTTTGGACGCTGCTGGCTTGTGCTGAGCCGTGGCCTTTTTTACTTGAGGTTTCTTGGCTGCTTGCGGTTTCTTTTTGACAGACTTCTTCGCCGCATCCGGCCGTTTCGTCCGGTCGATGGCCTGCTGCTTGGCAGCAGCCTTGTCCAGATCAACGTTACCGCGATTCACCTGCGGCAAGGGCTTGCTCCCACTACCTCGATTGGCCAGAGCACCGCTCGCGATAGCTCCCGCCCCTGCACCGGCTGCAACTGCTGCCGCGCCTCCCCTGCTGATGTCGGCAGCACCGGACTCACGGCTCAGTTTTGCGCGGAGTTCGTCCGTGCGACCCTCGGGGCGGTTGACAGGCAGGTCGCCGCGACCACCTCCCGGCCTTTTGTGATCAGAGATCTTGTCCTGGGCTTCCTTTTTTCGGTCAGGATCGGGGTTCCATCCGATGTTTGTACGGTCGCCAAGATCGATGTCATTGCCAATATTGACGTTGCCGTCGACGTCTATGTCGATATCTGGGTTTCTGTATATCGGGCCACCGCCCCATCCGCCGCAATTCCGGCACCCCCAGTAGCCATACCAGTCGTCGTCATCGTCGAAAATCTCGTCGATCAGCGCCACGGTGCCAAATGTCAGCAACGCCGCGCCGACTACGTCCCTGGTCGACGGGCCCGTATAGACAGTCTCGGGATTATACTGCGGGACGTACACTGTTTCGGTTTGTGTCGGAGTAATTACAACTGCGTCATCATCAGACACCTCGACAGTTTGCTCTGGCCCCGAAACAAGGGCTCCACTGTCAATTGCCTGATCCCGCATTACCTGTACTGCATCCAGCATATCATCGGATTGGGCGAGCATGGCGGTGCCGACTGTCTCAGTCCAATCGATGTGGGTGGCCATTTGACCAACGACTGCGGGGAACGCCGTGGCCAATACACTTACAGATGGATCCCAGCCCATAGCTTCGATTTCCGGCTCGAGCTCTACGGGGTCGCGGTCGGCGTTATCTAACAAATACCGTTCTGCTTTAACAATCTGCAGTGGCTGAGTGGCCGCAACAAGTATCTGTATGAGTAGAGTGTCGGGGAAAAGAGCCACCGGGGCTACCAAAGTTTGCAATTCAGCATCAGATAGAAGGCCGGATGAAGTCTCAGACGTATCTTCCGTTGCAAGAGTATCGGACGCCTCTTGTGCAAACAGGGCGTTAGATGCGCTTAAACTGAGAGCAAAAATTATATATCTAAACATATTGCGATCCTTCAATTTATCGAAGGATCGCCTAAGAGCGTGATTCTGGCAACTGGCATGCCAAATGCAGGATCATTTAGTAAAACACGGTCATTGGCCAATCTGGCTTGAGCCGTCAATTTGCCTACAAGCCAGCTTCAATGGCGCAGGGCGATTAACTCCCAACAATACTGATTTGCGCGGCAAGACTCAGGGATTAATGGGGGCGATAACATACAGAGCTTTTAGTGCTTCGCTCGGCTCCACCCCCGGCAAAGCGAGACGGAAAATCTCTTCCATTGTGCCCTGAGCATACATTTCTGACAGAACACTATCGACAAAGAGTCGAAAATCATCGTCGCCCCTCGCAATGGCCAATCCTTGCTTTTCTATCGTCAATATTTCCTGGGATAGTTTGAATTTACCCTTCAACCCCGCAGAAATATAGTTGACCAGCAAAATCGACTGATCTGCAAAATACGCGTCGATTTCGCCGTCTCGAAGAGCTTTGATACCGTCTGGATGTGAAGCGAAACGAACCATAGCTGCGTCGATACCAGCGGATTTAAATGAATTCTGAACAGACGCCTCTGTTGTTGTGTTGCTTCTCATGCCAATCTTCTTTCCCGCGAGGGCACCCATGGTGCCCGCGGCCTCGATTGGTAACAATACGGACGTGCCATCGACATAAATTGGTATTGAGAAATCTACAATTTCGCGCCGGGAAAGTGTTATCGTTGCTGCCCCGCAGAGCATATCCACCTCTCCGGAAGCAACTTTGTCGAAACGATCTTTCGCGTCGACTGGAATGAACTGAACATTTAGATCCTTCAATTCCAGTTTCTTCGCAATAGCCTTCGCTACTTGATCGCAAATCAGCGGTGAGAGGCCAAACGGGCGACCTTGGTTGTTAATGTAAGACAACGGAGCAGCATCCGTTCGAAAACCAAATCGGATTTCGTTGTTCTTTGTTATCCTGTCGATTGTCTGGGCAACCGCGCCGGTTGTGAATAATACCGTCACAATAAATATAGGAAGCAAGCGCATGGTTTTTCCTTATTTGGTAGCGTAACACCCTTGTGGAGGTGAAAAACACCCTGTGTCGAGAGTAAAACACATTCAGTCGCTTAGGAGTTGGTTTGCTGGTAACAAGGGCTGGCCCGGCAACAGAAGGAAAGTAAATCCTCGCAGTCGCGACAGCTAACGGAATACAACGGCACCTACTTGGGGCTTGATGCGGGCGCGGGTTCTTGCGTACCGGGCATATGTGCGAAATCTTCAAAGATACTGTTTCAACTACAGGTCGTTGCGACAACACAAAACCGCAACAGTTTCTTTTCGTGGTGTAAACTATTGACCATCGCCGTGACACAGTACGTTAGGGTTTGTATTCGACGGCTAAGTTAGGCGAAGTATAATGGGTACTGATCTACAATGGAGTTTGGCCGAACTTGGAACGCGCAATGCCGCGCCTTTTGCCTTTGTGTGCTTGTTTCTCTTCGCCTCCTGCGCAACCACAGACCCAGAACTTTTGAAGTCCGAATTGAATGCTCGACCCACTGCACAGAGTGCGTCGCCAAACGACTACGCTGGCGAAGTTCAATTTAGCATCTCCGACAATATCCCCACACGAGAAAAAAGCGTACCTTACACGCTTAACGCCGGCATCAGCAGCGTGACGTCGACGCGCCTGGGTATCCGCGGTCTCCTGGATCTGCGAGAGTTCCAAGTCCAAGCGCCCGCGCTCCTGTCGGGCACCTTAGAACAAAGTTGCTCTCTGAATGTTGACGTTAAACTCGACGACACCAACGCCAAAGGTGATCTCATCGAGCTCGTAGGCTCAGTGGACGTCGAGCTTTATCGTTGTCGGGACAAGGAATCCGAGGGTGGCAACGGGCGTGGAGCACGCCTTATCTCGACGACTATCGGAGTCGCCGCAGCGGCACGCGCCAATGTTCGAGGGCAATGCGTCCACTTTGATCTTGCTGATGTCGTGCTTCAACCCACTGGGTTTGTCGGAGGGTTGTTTAATCTCATTGGCCTCACAGAACGCGTCGAAGAGGTCGTTCTCACCAAGGGAAAGGAGTTCACCGAAGAGAATGAGATTTGTCCGAAATTGCCCTCGGAGCTTTCGTCTCTGAAACCGGTTTTCGATTCTGGCGGTACCCGTGAGATTGGTGACGGTGGTATCGGTGTTGCGTTGAGCGGCTCAATCGACACCAGTGCGGTGACGATGATGGAGCTCCTGGCGGTTATGCAATCTCGCGGTATTGTTGGGGGGGAAGGATGATGCAGCGGATCTTTCTTCTGATACTTATTTCTGCCGGGTTTCTCGGAACTGCGCTGCTGGCTGAAGAGGTTAGCTTCATAGCAACCGGGGACGTCAATCTGGGAGATCGTGAGTTCCCGGCGGATTTGGCGTTGCGACTAAAAGATGTGAACGCGACAAGGATCTCGATCGAAAGTGTCGTCGACCTACGCCGGGCACAAGAAATACTTGTGGAGGAACTCAAAGGAGCCCCGATTGTAGACGTCTGCAACGCACTGATCGGTGTGACCGAAGCAACAGTTCGTACCGACGATACAGTGCTTTCGCTAAGCGGGAGGATCGAAGCAAAGCTCTTCCGATGCGAAAGCCGTAACGGCGGAAAATCTATACGCGGTAAGAAACTCTTCGCTGGTGGTTTAACGATGGGTGCTTCCGCTTCGGCAGAATTCAGAGATGACTGCCTTTATTTCCGTCTTAATGACCTGAGACTTGCTCCAGATCAACTCGCCGATACGACCGATGCAAAGGGCAATGTCGAAAAGGTTCGGCAGGTATTCTTCGAGACCGCGAACGCAATACTAAGAAGAAACCCGGTATGCCCAGAACTTCCTCCCGAACTTGTCTCTCTCTCGCCAGCTTACGACGCCGGTGGCACACTGGAGTTAGGGGAAGGTGGTGTAGGACTGTTCTTCCGAGGTTCAATCGAAACGAGTACTGAGGCGATTATTGACATCCTTCAGGTGCTCCAGTCGAAGAAAGTGCTTCCACCTCCGCCCCGCTGAACCTAGCCAACGGCTTAGTGCGGCAGATAGAACTAAAACATTTCGAAGAAAAAGAGCGAGTCGTAGAAATATGCATGTAACGTAGTATCCAGCGTGCAATAGATGAGGTTGAAAATGTTCCGTTTTGCATCTGTTCTTACCATATTGCTTGCTTTTTGCGCGCATGCCGAGGACATACCGAGCACTCAACCCGGCGACAGGCAGTATTCACCTTATCCACGGCAGAGCTTCCCCAATCAGGTCTTTTTTGGCGACACTCATTTGCATACGTCCTACTCTGCAGATGCCGGTATGATCGGCAATGTGCTAGGCCCTGATGAAGCGTACCGCTTTGCCAAGGGCGAGGTGGTGATATCCAGCACCGGTGTCGAAGCTAGGCTGCGCAGACCATTGGACTTTTTGGTGGTTGCCGATCATGCTGAGAACTTGGGTCTCGCGCCGCTGTTGGCAGCGAAAGACGCCACGCTTCTCACGACTGAATTTGGGCAACAACTTAATGCTGCCGTTGAGGCTGGTGATCCCGCTGGTGCATGGTCGATTTGGAGTGCCGCCAAATCGTCTGGTACAGACCCTTTGGCGGACTATCAGGAAATTTATGAGACCGCCTGGAGCAGTGTCACAGCTGCGGCTGAAACACACAATCAACCGGGGTTGTTTTCCGCGTTAATCGGGTTTGAATGGACGTCAAATCCACAGAGAAACAATCTGCATCGGAACGTAATATTCAATGGCGGGAAAGAGGGCGCCGACAAAATCATCCCGTTCTCAAATTTTGATAGCTTTGATCCTGAAGACCTTTGGGTGTGGATGGAACAAGCCGAAAAGACAACCGGCCAAAAGCTACTAGCCATCCCGCACAATGGTAACTTGTCGAACGGATTGATGTTCGATGAAGCCCGTTTGTCGGGGGAACCGTTCGATGTTGAGTACTTTGATCAGCGTGCCAAGTGGGAGCCTATCTATGAGATCACGCAAATGAAAGGTGACGGCGAAACACACCCGATGCTATCGCCAGATGACGAATTTGCTGACTTCGAGACATGGGACAAAGGGCAGCTTGGGCCTGAGCCCAAGACACCTGAAATGCTCCCACGAGAATATGCGCGCGCCGCCTTGCGCAGAGGACTGGGATACGAGGCGGAAACGGGAACAAACCCATTTAAGTTCGGCGTAATTGGCTCGACAGATGCGCACACGTCGCTTTCTACTGTTGGCGAGGACAATTTCTTCGGAAAAGTGGCTGCCGTTGAACCCACTGCGGACCCGATCCGATTCGAAGAAGTCGTGGGCGGCATCGGTGGGGACGAGAAGGTTGCCCAATATGCATGGCAAACTTCGGCGTCGGGAATGGCGGCAGTTTGGGCAAGAGAAAACACACGCGAGGCCATTTGGGACGCTCTTGCTCGGAAAGAAGTCTACGCAACCACAGGTCCGCGCATGCGCGTTCGCGTTTTTGCCGGATACGATTTTGAAGAAACGGACCTGCCACGTGCAGATTTTGCCGCGTATGGATATGAAAGAGGCGTTCCGATGGGGGCAGATTTGCAAGCAGACAATAACGGTCGTTCTCCACGGTTCCTCGTCCGTGCGCTGCGTGACCCCGATGGAGCCAACCTAGACCGCATTCAAATCGTCAAAGGGTGGTTAAATAGTGACGGGACAACTTCGGAACGTGTTTACGATATATCTTGCGGCGAGCGAGAACTAGTGAACGCGAAGTGTGGCGGGCCGGTTGGCGATACGGTTGACGTTGAGAGTGCTACTTGGACAAACGATATTGGTCAGGCAATTCTAGCAGGGTATTGGGAAGACCCGGATTACGATCCGGAACAAAGCTCTTTCTACTATGCCAGAGTGTTGGCAATACCAACGCCACGTTGGACAACATACGATGCAATTGTGTTCGGATCGGAGATCCCTGACGAAGCCCCGCGGTCGATACAAGAGAGGGCATACACATCGCCAATTTGGCACACACCTTAGGGACGATTGTAATAAGGCTGAAACCAGAATTTATTGGTCCGCTTTGGGCTCGAACCAGACCTTCGATGCGGCTGACGCAAATGGCCGCTTTGGGCCGTCCTCATCGAGGCGGTCCGGGCCTAGTTGCAAGATGCTGCGGATGCTCCGATGGCGGCTGCGAGCCTAAAGGGTCATGGGCAACGCCACAAAAGTCCGCGGAAATGTGCATTTTTGCGGTATTCCCAGAAATGTGTTGTGATGCTCTTTCCCAAAGTTGAATATGACCTCCTATTCAGAGGTGTTATACTTGGAACGCAAACTCGCCGCCAGGCGAAGGGCAGAAAAGTCCGCAACCCGGACGCCGGTCCTGATAAAACTAACGTCCGGTTCCAGCAAAAGCGGTTAGTGGGAGGTCACGCGCGCTTAAGCACCTCGCGAAGAATGAGTTTGAATGTCCGGTTCGGGCTGGCGACCGGTCTCTGATGCACGTGAAACGAACGGTTGCTGAGAGTCCAGCGAGAATCCATCAATATGCTTATTGATCCTTGTCAAGATTTGAGCGGGCAAGAAGTGGTACAGTCAATGGTAAATATGGGGGGATTCATGGAAGAGTTGATTGAAATCGGTAGGTCCTTCGTTCAGGCCATGCGTGAGCGCAGGGGCCTTGGAAGTGTTGATGAAATGTATGCCGAAAACGCACAGTCGATAGAGGCTGTCGTGCCTCCAGTTCGACAATTCCGCGTTTCAAAGGGGCGAGAAGCCATCAAGGGAAAAAGAGAGGATTGGTTGGCGTCGCATGAAATCCAAGAACTAGAAGTGGATGGCCCCTACGTCCACCCACCCAACCGCTTTGGAGTCCGCTTCAGAGCTGAAGTGATTCAGAAGGCTACGGGTGAGCGTATGACCCTGCGCGAGATCGCAGTGTATTCGGTGGCGGAAGGCAAGATTGTGCTGGAAGAGTTCTTCATGCTGCCGAACTAAGAAGAGCGAGCAACAACATTGTCTCTTCGTTGGTTAAACCCGTGCGCGCGACTCTTGGGCGAATTGAAATCCCGGAAGGAGGTCGGGAATGCAACACAGAACAGTGGCCTATTATGTAGGAGTTGATACTGACGACGCGTCGATTTTGGAATGCGCTGAAACTGCCCGTAACCAGAACAGTCACTTGAATTGCGTGTTGATCGCGGACTTGCCCAACCTGCCTTACCTAAAGTATGGATCAAACAGGTTCGTTGAGACGGGTCTTCCTTCAAACTGGTTGGATGTTCTTTACGGAAAAAATGCCGCCTTGAAGTCCCGCGCCACAGAAGTTGAAGCGCTTTTGGTCGGGCAGGGCGTATCTGCAAATGTAAATGCCTTTATGGGATCTGGAACAGAGTTACAGCATCTTGTGGCAGGCGAAGCCAATAGTTCAGATATCGCCTTTCTAGACGCTGAATTGCGAAAGGACCCCGATCTATTCCATAAGATCGCGTACGGAGTATTGTTTCATTCACCGGTCGCCCTGATGGTCAATGGAGATCCGTTTGCCCAACGCGACTGCATTTTTTTAGCATGGAATGATAGCCTGCCTGCGTCTAGGGCTGCGCATTTAGCTTTACCCATTCTTCTGGCGGCCAACGAAGTTGTGATTGGGTGTTTTGATTTGCCGACGCCTGATGACGTAGAAGGTCAAGTGCCCGGAACTGACCTAGCTGGATGGCTCAGCCATCACGGTTGCACCGTGACCGTCTCGCAGTTCCCGCGCGGCGGGAATTCAATAGAACATTGCATTCAGGAACGCGCACGAGAATTGGGGGCCGACCTCGTTATTATGGGCGCTTACGGGCATTCCCATTTGCGTCAGTCGGTATTTGGGGGAACGACGCAAGCAATGTTGGAGCAGACAAGGTTGCCAGTGCTTTTCGGACACTGATGAAGTGAACGGGCGACTGTGACTTTCTGGGAGCCATAGCTATTAGAGTTCATCGGGTAATACGGGAGCAGCCAGTTGTTTTTGGGGGCTCGCTTGAGATTGATGCCGGTTTTCCCGACCGTTTCCGCTTAGGAAATCTATCACAATTGACGTCAGCTCGTCCTAGTCTGTAAGTTCCCGTGCACCATCTCGTGGGTCGAAATTTTGACCGAGCAAGACGACGTGTTTTAGAATCTCCCTCTCAAAGTATCCGTAGTTTTCGGGCCTCACCTCGCCTGCGATCAACGCTGTCGCATTTGGTTCAAAACCTGTTCGCATAAGCATTTCATTGAGATAGTCGCACGCTTCTTCTCGACCTGACGCGAAAGCAGCTTTTAGGCCGATGGAATCGATGTCCAAGAAATGGATTCTGCGATTGTCCTGACGGCTGAATTGCCTGGGCTCGAAGAGGATGATGTGGAAATTGAAATCAAGGATCGCAGGCTAATCCTGCGCGGTCAGAAGAATATTGCGCATGATGATACGGGCGATCTGCGTGTCAGCGAAAGAAGCTATGGGAGCTCTTCCAGAGCCATGCCGCTGCCAGACGCAGTGGAAATCGATAAGATTTCAGCAACATTCGACAAAGGCGTTCTGCATATCGAAATGCCGAAGACTGAGCCACACGATCCAAGCCGAAAGATCAAGGTATCGTCGAAAAAGACGGTCTGTTGGCGCGATACGGTGCTTGAAAATGCTAAAGCAGAGGGTCGATCATGGATCGGCCTTCTTCGAGCTGCGGACTGATAGTTTTCTTTGGTTAAATCCGAGGGCAATTCTTAAGTTATTGTATATATTTGTTTTTTAACACTCGCGACAACCATGGGTTTGGTGAAGCAGCGTGGTAGAATGCTCTCACGTGTTTGGATAGGGGACCACAATGCGAAAACCAGAAGAGAGCGGCATGACACCCTCAGGGAATGGTGGTGAAGGTGAGGTACGGGCCTTTCTGGAGAGCCTGACAGGTCCATCGCGCGGAAACGTGAACTGGCTTTTCGATAAAACCCTAACTGTTTCAGTTGACGGTGGAAGGGTGCTAAGCCTTCGACCTAGGGATGACCTGCCTCCCCATGATAACGATATTGCCACCCTACATTGGGCTGACGAAGGTTACACGATAACCGCGTCAGCAGGGCGCAATGTATGGGTAAACGGGCAAAATGCCTCATCGGCGTCTCTGAGGCATGGCGACATGATCGAGTTCGGCGCAAAGGGCCCAATGTCTCGATACAGATTGTGCGACCACTCATTTCCCGCACATCACACAGTCGAAGATATCCTCAGTGACGCATATGCTTACACCCGAACGAGCCGTCGACCTTTCGCTAAAAAGATGTCTGGTGCCCTGCGCGATAGCGGGCGGCGTCTTGCGTCTCAAACCACGGTACTGTTCAGGATCACGGTTCTTGCCACGCTTTTTGTGATCGCGGGGTTTGGGTACCTGCTTTATCAAAACGACCAGCGCTTGGCGGATAGTATCGAACAGGAGTCCCGCAAGATCGAAGCGGTCGCGTTTCTGCTCGCCCAGACGAGAGAAGATGCACTTACGCCTGATGACTTGGCTTCGTTGCGTGACGCTTTTGAGAACCAGGTTTTGTCGACCGAGCAGCGTCTTGGAACCTTGGAGCAACGGGCAGGGGCTCCCACGCGGGTGATCGCTGCCTCCACTCGATCCGTCGCTTTCCTTCAGGGGGCTTATGGGTTGCGCCACGTGGAAAGCGGGAAGATTTTGCGGCACGTGCTGGGGCCGAAGGAAGAAAACCTGAAAACCCCGTTTGGCCAGCCTTGGATCGAACCGGACGGGACCGGCGAACCTGCGGAATTTCAGTTCACCGGAACCGGGTTTCTGATTGAAGGGGGCTCATTGATGGTCACTAACCGTCATGTTGCGTTGCCTTGGACCTCAGGGGATCGAGAGAAGGCGTTGAACGACGCTGGTCTCGAGCCTGAAATGTTGAGGCTGCTGGCCTATTTGCCTGATCAGACCGAACCAATAGAGGCGCGTTTGGTCAGGTTCAGTGACGTGGCAGACTTGGCGATTTTGGCAGTTGAGCCAAGCCGCGTTCAGGGCCTCGGAATTCCGTTGGCGGATGCCGCATCGCGCGTCGGCGAAGAGCTTTACCTGTTGGGATATCCAACGGGTTTGAAAGCTTTGATCGCGCAGGCTGGGCCAGGCTTTTTAGAGGAATTGGAAGCAGAAGGAACGTTGAACTTCTGGTCGATAGCGTCCCGGCTTTCTACACAAAGCAAGATACACCCGTTGGCAAGCAGAGGGATCGTTGCGCGGATAAGTGGGAGCGCCATCGTTTATGATGCCGAGACCACGACCGGTGGGAGCGGGGGCCCTGCATTGAATCGGCGGGGTGAAGTCGTTGCCATCAATGCTGCGATCCTGCCCGAGTTCGGAGGCTCAAACATCGGCGTCCCGGTCTCACATCTCAGAGCTCTGCTAGGAGAGGTAGAAAGCCAGTGATCATTCGCTCGTTCGGAAGCGTGAGTTTTGAACAAAGAACACTGTGGCCAGTGGAACGATCACTGAGATTAGGGCCACGGAGATCAGCAAGTACCCAAGCTGACTGTAGTCTGCAGTCGACGTGACCTCACCGGTCTCAGGGTTGGTGACAGCGCGCGTGATTACGTACGTCTGGTTGAGGTACTTGGTGCTGAGGCTGCTGGCCGACAATGCCATGTTTGTGAACGATGCCACTACCGCAAAAAAGGTCGCTTTCAACTGAACGGGTGCATTGCGGGCGATCCAAGCCAACATGGGGACCATGGCAATCTGCCCAAGCGGCGATTCAACGGCTGTATCAAGAATGGCAATGAACCTTGCGTCGACAACTCCGCCGGTACGCGCGGCTGTCCATTCATGCACGCCGTAGTAGAGGGCAAGGTTGGGCAGGGCTAGAACGCCCGCAGCGATTGTCAGCAATACGACCACATGCGCAATCGAACGATTGGCCATAAACGGTCGGAGAACAATCAACCCCAGCAACGCCAGTAGCGAAGTCAACAAAGCCAGGATTGCCAGGAACTGTTCATCGAACCCCAATTCATCGATTTCAAACCAAGTCAGGCCTGGTCCCGGCAGAGGAACGGCACGGAATACAAAAATGATTGTCGCTGTCCCGATCAAGGCTTTGGCTTGGGCTGGTTCCAGCTCTTTCAGTAGACGCGACATTAGGTACAGGATCACAGTCAGGGAAACCGCAAAAACAATCTCTTGCGCAAATTCGAAATCTGCGGTCCCCAGCACGATGCTAAGCACAACGAATGCGAGACCGCCGAGCAATATGGACCATTTGACTTCCGTGACTTCACCCGGTGTGTGGGGCGGGTGACCTCGCTTGGCAAGTTGACGCTGGATCAAGCTGTGAAGAACGACTCCGCTGACCGACAACAAGGGTATGGCCAGTGCTATCAGGTACACTTGGCCATAAAGCGCAAGGCGTTCGGGTTTTTGCAGTTCTTCGGTTCCAGAGAATATCCAGATGTTTACAGCCGCAACCGCCGCAAACCCGGAAATGATCGAGACTCTGCCCAAGGTTTGCATTGTTGTGTGCTGTGCACGGGCTTCTTCAGGCGTAAAGGGTAGGCCGTGCTGGTCAACCTTTGGGACCGCCTCAACGGTCATGGCGTCAGCAACTACGTCCTGAATGGCATAGCCCGAAGGCGCCAACAGCAACGCGACGACATACCACTCTTCCAGTGGCATAGTGGATGCCATTTGCGCAGGCGCGGTCACAAGCCCATACATTAAGAGCAGAGACAACGTAATCAGGGATGCGCCGAACACGATCAGCAGGGACTTCCAGCGCCAGAACAGGTCCACGACATGGCCAAGCGGCATTTTGAGTATCCAAGGGATACCGGCCCAAAATGCGAGCCCTGCAACGAAAGAGGCGGATAAATCCAGATAGTCTTTTAGGAAAAAAGCGCCAACGACTGAGGTCAGCCCGGACACGCCGGCCGCAAAATAGACCATCAATGGCGGCAGATAGGACCATTGCAGCTGCTGAACCAGATCCACAAACGTTCTATGCCACCAGGCCGAAAGTTTTGATCCTATGGAAGTTTGGTCAGTCGTCATATGCCATGGCAGCTCGTTGAGGCCTTTGGGTTGTTTCGTCTAGTTAGAGAAATCCAGATCCGAAAAGCAATGCACTGGTGATCACCCCAAGGATCGGTACCACAATAGGAACGCGGAAATGCTTGGCGGCCTCGTCCGGCTGCATCTTCAGCTGGATCAGCGAAATGTTAACGAGCACAAAGACGCCCAGAACGATCTGGGATGTGCGCTCTGCCAGAGTCCCAATCGGCACAGTTTGGGTCAGCAGAACGATGATTGCCACGACCAACAAAGTAGCAACAACGGGTGTCTGCGTTGCTTTAGGCACTATCGCCAGAACCTTCGGCAAATGGTCACGGTCTGCTAGTCCGTAGATCACCCGCGAGGCCATGATCATCTGGATAAGTACTCCATTGACTGTCGCCAAAATCGCGACTGCGGAAAAGCCCTGTTTAATCACCTCGGGGGCGTTTGAAAACACAAGCGCGAGGGGTGCTGCGGACGTCGAAAGAACATCGATCGGAACAACAAGTAGAACCGTCATTGAGGTTCCAAGATACAACACGGTTGCCAGAACGAGTGTTAGCATAATCGCTTTTGGGATGGTGCGCACGGGGTCTTTAACCTCTTCCGCGACATTGGCCATGTCCTCGAAGCCAACAAATGCAAAGAAGGCGAGGAGTGATGCCGCGAAAATGCCTCTCCACGCGTCGAGTTCAAGCGGGGGAAGCATTGAACTGATCCCGTATCCCTGCGGATCTTGAATCGACATACCCCAGCCAATCACAAAGAGAAGGCCTGCGATCTCGATGATTGTAATGACAGCCGCAACGAAGACCGACTCAGTGATCCCCCAAAGCGCGATTAGACCCATAATCAAAACGACGCTGATGGTCAAAACAGGGATCGCAAATCCGGTTAAAGCGTGCAGGTATGACGCTGCGCCAATTGCAACAGCAGAGGCCGAGATAATCCCCGAAGCTGCGACCGCGAGCCCGACGAAAACCGCCATCCATCTCTTCTGAAATCCCGCCTCAACATAGGCGGCTTCACCTGCGCTGACAGGAAATTGTGTTGCGAGTTCTGCATACGAAAGCGCGGTGAGTGATACGACAAGCGCGGCTACAACGAACGAAAACGCCGCAAACGGTCCGGCAATGTCTGCTGTTGCGCCGACTAAAACGTAAATGCCCGCTCCGACCGTTACCCCAAGGCCATAAAGCGTGAGCAACGGGGTAGTAAGGGCTCGTCTGAGTTTCTGTTCGTTTGGATCAACAGAGTTCATAAGCGATTTCCACCAACTGCCCATTCAGAACGTCGTCGGTGGCGTCCTTCTCGGTTTTGTCCGCGATTGGCGGAGCGGCTCAATCCGATGGTCAAAGCTCCACCGAACGCCTTGTGTCTCAACGTCTGGGCGCATTGTGCGCCAATAAACTAACTGGGGGCTCGCCACCACTTCTGCCGAGCCCCCGGTGGGTGGAACTTCCACTCCTTAAGAATTCCGTTCACCTTTGTGTTTGCTTGGGGACAGACCGGTGAACGTAGAACACGCTAAAACATTCGTATTTCACTATGTGATTCCTGTTGGTGCTTTGATCTATGTCAATCAACTCGCGGTCGCCGGTCTGCGAGGCTGAATCCCAACCAACTGTCGTTTGCCTTCGGACTCAAAGGCAAAGCAAACATGTGAGGCGGTTTGAGATTTAGGGTAGAATGCTATTCTGAATGCTCTGGAACCTGTTACCAACCTTGGGCTCGACTGGATGCTCTCAGATGGTAGCATCGCGTGTCGCATCACCTCTGGCGAATTCGTTGGCATTTGAACGCACTGGAAGGACTGCCGCCAGGGCGCAAGGGGGGTGAGGTCAATGACGAAGTGGCGTAGTTGGAGGCCTCCTGGATTGGACTTGGCGCGCGCTCAAGCGCCATTCGACCGAAAAACCAATCTTCGTGCTGAAGCGTGCAACATGAGCAAGGTCAAAGAAGTTTCTTAAGGATGCGGTTTAAATAGATCTGCATCCGGGGCAGTAAATTGGAGGAGCATATGCAGATTGTTAGCGGGATTTTACTGGCACTGTTCGTCACGGGACCCGTTCTGGCGCAGGACGTCAGCGTCGATGAGGGACGTGATTTGTATCGGACGTATTGCTGGCAATGTCACGGTTTCGAAGCGACCGGAGACGGGCCAATGGCGGAAATGCTGGCTATTCGAACGTCCGACCTCACCAAGTTGGCGGGCCAAAACGACGGTGTGTATCCAATAGATCGCATAGCTGAACAGATTGATGGTCGTTCACAATTGCTCGCCCATGGTGGCGAAATGCCAATCTTTGGCGCGGTGTTTGAGACAGACCAACAAATCGCGGTGGCTTTGCCCAATGGGCAACGGATAATGGTAGGCCTGCCGTTGGCGAATTTGCTCGCCTTTTTGGAATCGATCCAGACTGACTAGTCACAGGCCGATTTACTAATCCGTATCAGCCGTGCGTCTGATTGACATGAGAGTCAGTGGCGGCCCCAACACTTCGAAGGCCACAGTGCTGGCTAGAGTAAAGGCCATGATGGACGCGGCCCAATTCGGAAATTGCTCTCCGGCAACGAGTGCCATTCCTACCGCGACACCAGCTTGTGGCAACAAAGCGGGACCGTACCAGTGGGTCTGACGGCGAGGCAGGCCGCCCAGTCTCGCTCCGCAATAACCCCCGACAAGGCGGGCAACGGCGCGCAAGATCAGGAAAAGAGCACCAGCCCAGCCCATCAAGCCGAAGGCTTCGATATCCAATGTGGCGCCAGCCAACAGGAAGAACAGGATCATGAATGGCCACTGAATGTGCTCGATCTCATGAAAAGCACGGTTGTGATGGCGGGCAAGATTCCCGATAACTGCGCCCGCAACCATGCCTGCTACCAAGAATGAAACCTCCAGCCAAAGCGCGAGGCCCGCTGTAAGAAAGACTATGCCCACTGCTTCTGCCTGCATTGGCTCTCCCGGGTTTAAGCGGCCGGTCAGGTAAGCGGATGGCGTGCCTAGAGCGAAACCCAACAGTATCGCCCCTCCGAAGTCCCACATCGCTGTGGTCGTGACGGTGGCCCAACCGTCCGAATGACCGGCCAGAACCAAGGCGATGCTGAAAACGATCAGACCCCAAGCGTCATCTATTGCGACTACGCCTTTTAATGTCTCAGTGAAGCTGCTGGACACCCCGGATTGTTTGATCACGTCTGTCATAGCGGCCGGAGCTGTAGCCGTGGCAATTGCCGCCAGCACCAACGCCAACCCGAACGGTACGCCAATCGCGGCCAGTCCAGCAGACACAATAACAAGGGTTGCAACCACGATTGAAATCGAAATCGTCAGAATGGCTCGACCATGCCGAACCAGGTTCTCGCGGGTCAAAGATCCTCCAAGAAGGAACGCGACCATCGTCAAGGCCACAATGGATATCTCGTCGAACCACATTGCAAAGTCGATGGGGATTAACCCCATTCCAGCGTTCCCTGCGATCAGACCGAGGAAGAGTAAGGTTGTAACACGAGGAAGATGCGTGGCCCGGCCAAGTTGGTCGGCCGCCAATCCGGCAAGGAAGAGGACACCAAGGGTAATCAGAAAGCCGGCAATGTGCATAGAAAACCAAGCGTTAAGTTCTTGTCTAAACTACTCTAACCCCAACCCTGCCTGCTAGGAACCGATGACGGAAAGAATGCGAGTGTCCCGTCGCAGCTTAGGCCAAAGATACCTAAAAAGGGATATTGATCTGTATTAAGGCGAAAGCGCGCCGCACTTGGCACAATAACTCATTCAGAAAATGAGGAAGAGCTTTCGATGCCGACAACGAAATCTAACACAAATAGCCCGACCTCACTTTTGGATGCTTTCAAGCAAATGCAGCCGCCCATGTCCGGCAATCCGGCCTTCGGTGCCCAGATCGAACAATTTTGGGATGCACAAGAAAAACTGCTCGAAGAAACAGAGGCCTTTGCGCAGCATTGGTTCGAAGGGCGTCATGAGGCAGTCCGAACGGCTCTAAAAGCTGCACGCAATGTGTCTTCCGCGAACCCGTCCGATCCATTGAAAGCCCTTCAGAGCATGGCGGAATGGCAGCGCCATTCGGCTGAGCGGTTGGTTGCTGACGCGCAGGAGTGGTTCGAAACCGTGTCCCGTTGTTCATCTTATGTCGCTAAAACCGAAGCTGAAGCTGTTAAGAAAACAGTTGATGATGTTGTAGCCGCTACAAAGAGCGCGGGGAAATCTTCAAAGTCTGAGCCTGTGTAGGTTTCCTGCTGCCGAGTAACCAAATTGAAGTCATCGGAGCAGTAGATAGGAGGTCAAATGTACAAGAATATCCTGATCCCGGTTGCTCTGGACCAAGAACACGACACACAAGCGTCGTTTGAGACGGCGCGCCAATTGGCTGATACGGACGCTGTTTTCACCGTTGTACACGTCCAAGAGCCCATTCCGGCATATGTATGGTCTCAGATTCCAAGCGAAGTGCTTGCACATACGCGGCATGAGATATTGGAAAACCTGCATCAGACTGCCTCTGAAATTCCAGGCGCGAAGGTACAGCTCATCTCCGGGCATGCGGGTAGGGCTATTGTCGACTTCGCAAATCAGATCGACGTTGATTGCATAGTCTTGGCTTCGCACAAGCCGGGATTCGAGGATATTTTTCTAGGTTCCACTGCGAACAGAGTTGTGCATCATGCCAGTTGTTCGGTTCACGTAATTCGGTGATCCAAAGATAGCGATGGTCTTGTCAGAAGAGCTTTGCTTGAGCGGGGCAGGGCGGTTGCGTAGCGTTTAGGGATGACCAAACCCGCCTCTTTCAAATACTTCAAAACCAGTCCCGAGGTCATCCGCCTTGCGGTGATGCTGTACATCCGTTTCCCGCTCTCGCTTCGGAATGTCGAAGATCTGTTGCACGAGCGAGGCATCGACGTGAGCCACGAAACTGTACGATATTGGTGAAACAGGTTTGGCCCGATGTTTCTGCTGAGATAAGGCGGAAGCGTGTTCAGCAGCTGCGCTCGTTCTCCAAATGGCAGTGGCACGTTGACGAGGTTTTCGTGAAGGTAAATGGTAAGCGGCATTATCTTTGGCGGGCTGTTGATCACGAAGGTGAGGTGCTGGAAGCCGTAGTCACCAAACGCCGAAACAATCAGACCGCGTTGAAATTCCTCAGGAAATTGATGAAACGACATGGTAAATCGGAAAACGTCGTCACGGATCGCTTCGCCTCATACAGAGCCGCGCTCAGAGAGCTGGGCGCGATCGAAATACAACAGACAGGAAGGTGGCTCAACAACCACTTCAACCAGGAAAGATCGCTGACCAGCCGAGAAACCTTCAAGTTGAAACGCAGCGCCGCTCTTGCCGAGTGGCGCGAACTTGGCGCTGGATAAAGGACAGCGTCACTGGCCTAATAGAGACTGGTTCGAATTCGTCTGACAGCACCGTCACTCATACCCATCTCACGTTTCTTCCGTTTCCTGATCCGGATTCATGACGTAATTCCAGCCGGTTACGCGGCCTATTCTCGTGCAGAGATTATTCTGATCGCGCTCAGTGAATACTGTTAAAGCCCTGGTCCCTTGTGAGTGTCTGATCAATTGGGCCGCTCATTTCTGCAAGCGTTTCCCATTTTGGCCCACAGAAAGGGTGCCGCCATCCAGCACCTCAACGTAAACACCCATATCCATATGGCCCAGGTGCTTTCGAAGTATGAACGGGATTTTCAAGTCTCGTTGGGCCGTCTCAGGATTCACTTCGGTAGCGGCGCATCTCTTCGTCCGCGAAAGTATTCGCAGCCTGACATTGCCGAAAACAAAGGTGGAACCGACAGCGTCCAGCTCAGAAAACGGAGGTAATCCATCAATTTCAATATTCGCCCGAAATCTGGCCGGGTGGATGTCTGTGCCCAGCTTTCTGCTTAACGCATCAACAGAGCTTAAATTGAGAACCGATATCGCATTCATCATCTTCGGTGAAACGACTGAAACATCAGTGAAACGATGTGGGTGCGAAGACACGAATCTTGGCGGTTCAGGATCCTGTAGGCCCAGCGTATCGTAAAGGAGTCTGGCGGCGTCTGTTTCTCCCTGGGGTTCACTCATGTTGAAGTAGTGGGTGCTGCCGTCCACATCAATTTCCAACTGCCGAGTTGCGGCGTCGAAACGTGACTTGAGGCCGGCTAGTCCGGCTTCTTTCAGCAACACAACAAAGCGGTCTTTGGGAAGTGGCTTGGGGGCAGTTGGATCAAAGCCGGAATTGTAGCGAGCAAAGCCGAAAAGGCGGTCACCAGGAATACCCTCGCCAGCGCTCAGAAGTACTGTGTTCAGTGGCTCCGGACTCAGACCCTTGATGGGGTATCGACTTATTCTGACAATGGTGAGTCCGTTCATGCGTTGGTTTCCGGTCCGTCGTGAACAGTCGAATGTGGCTTGTCTTGCATCTTTTGGGCCCTCGATTTTCAGGTGCCCGGGCGGAAGCGGCAAGCCGGAAATTATGCAATGCGGGGCCTGTGAGATCTGGCGACCCAAAGCTTCCGGCAGGTCAGTTTCCAAGAATTGCTTTTAGATTACCGGTTTTTTCCGTGGATTGTCGGAAAGTGTGCAAAGGGAGATGATTATTTATAAAGTGATTAAAAACAGATAAATAATAGAATTAATTAGAGTGATTTAGGGCGGTTTGAGGTACGAACCTCAAAATTATCTAGACTTGAGGTGCGTACCTCAAATAGCCTTTGAAGTATGCCGCGATTCGCACATCCTCGATTGACGGCGTTAAAAAGGGAGGAATGGATGACTTACTCAAAACTGGCGTCTGCCAGCGCAATAGTCCTTGCCGCTACTACTCTTTCTACCAAGGCAAATGCTGAAGACCTGACACTGTGTTGGGCGGCGTGGGACCCGGCCAACGCGCTGGTTGAGCTTTCCAAGGAATTCGAGGCCGAGTCTGGCCATGCAATGAATTTCGAGTTCGTACCCTGGCCGAACTTTGCGGACCGGATGCTGAATGAGCTGAACTCCGGCGGGAAGCTTTGCGACCTGCTGATCGGCGACAGCCAATGGATCGGCGGCGGAGCTGAGAACGGTCACTATGTAATGCTGAATGACTTCTTCGATGCCGAAGGTATCAGTATGGATGATTTCGCGCCGGCAACTGTGTACGCTTATTCGACGTGGCCAAAGGGCACGCCAAATTACTATGCGCTGCCTGCCATGGGTGATGCGAACGGTTGGTTCTATCGCAAGGACTGGTTCGAAGACCCCAATATCCAAGCCGCTTACAAAGAGGCAACCGGTCAAGATTTGCGCGAACCGGAATCCCAGAACGAGCTGTTGCAGATTGCGCAGTTTTTCCAGGGGCGCGAGATCGACGGAAAAACCGTGTACGGCGCTGCGATCTTTACCGAGCGCGGCTCGGAAGGGATAACGATGGGCGTGACGAGTGCTCTTTACCCGTGGGGATTCAAGTATGAAAACACGCCAGGCTCCTATGACATGGAAGGTGCGGTAAACTCTTCTGAAGCTGTCGAAGCTCTGGAATTCTACAAAGAGTTCTACAAGACGGCGACACCTCCGGGTTATACCAACTCTTACATGGGTGAAAGCCTGGACGCCTTTAAGTCAGGTCAGGTCGCCATGGCCATGAACTGGTTTGCGTTCTTCCCGGGTCTTTATGCCGATCCGAACACCGGTGGCGACAAGATCGACTTCTTTGTGAACCCGCCGCAAAATCAGGCAGGTTCGACGCTGGGCGGGCAGGGGATCTCTGTTGTCAGTTACTCTGACAAACAGGATGCCGCGCTTGAATACATCAAGTGGTTCGCGCAACCTGAAGTTCAGGCCAAGTGGTGGGAGCTGGGCGGCTATTCAGCGCATAATTCAGTGTTGGAAGACCCCGGTTTCGTGGACAGCCAGCCCTTCGCCGGTGACTTCCTGGAAGCCATGGCAGGCGTGCAGGACTTCTGGCAGGAGCCTGCCTATGCGGAACTGCTGTTGGCAATGCAGAAACGCATCCATGACTACGTGGTCGCCGACCAGGGCACCGCGCAGGAAGCGCTTGATCTTTTGATCGAGGATTGGACCGAAGTCTTCGAAGACGAAGGCAAGCTTTAATCCGGAAACAGGGCAGGAGCGGGTTTCGGCCCGTTCCACCATGACCCGTGCGTCCGAAACCGACAAGAACTGGCAAAGAAATGTCTGACAGGACAATAGATCGCGTTGCGCAGGCAACGCCCACGCGAGTTGCGCGCAAAATCAGGGGGCTATCCGATCGAGCGATCGCCTGGATATTCATTTCACCAACGATCTTCCTGCTGCTTGCAATCAACATCTTTCCGTTGATCTGGACGATCCAGCTTAGCTTTACGAACTACAAGGCGAACCGGATCGGGCGCGAGGTCAAGGATGTCGGGTTCAGGAACTACGAGCGTATCCTGACGGATTCCGATACCTGGCTGAATATGCAGGCAACTGCGCATTTTCTGTTCTGGACGATCTTTTTCCAGGTTCTGATCGGGTTCACCTTGGCATGGTTGATCAACAAGAAGTTCAAGGGAAACGACCTGTGGACCACGATCATCGTGTTGCCGATGATGCTGTCCCCGGCTGTCGTCGGCAACTTTTGGAAATTCCTGTATCAGCCGCAAATCGGCCTGTTCAACTACATCGTGTCCTGGTTCACCGGCAAGGAACCGTCGAGCTTTGAGATGCTGGGTTCGGTGACGTTGGCACCCTGGGCCATCGTGATCGTCGACACATGGATGTGGACGCCGTTTGTGATGCTGATTTGCCTGGCCGGGCTGCGCAGCATTCCCGACTATATTTACGAGGCTGCCGAGATCGACCGGGCCAGCAAGCTGCGGCAGTTCTTTACGATTACGATCCCGATGGTGCTGCCGTTCCTGATGCTGGCGGTGCTGTTTCGGGGAATCGAGAACTTCAAAATGTTTGACCTGGTGGTTCAACTGACCGGCGGTGGGCCGGGGTCTGTTACGGAACTCACTTCGATCAATCTCAAACGGGAAGCGTTTGAGAAGTGGCGAACAGGTTATGCCTCGGCCTATGCGATCATCCTTTTCGTCACCGTGTTTGGCCTTGCGTCGATCTACGTCAAGGCCCTGAACAAGGTGAAACAGAGATGAGCAGTTTTTCCGTCACTGAACCTTCCAACCGGTCCAAGTGGATCGCCGGTTGTCTCGTCATCACTTATGCACTGATTACCATGATCCCGCTGGTGTGGATTTTGCTGACCGGTTTCAAGTCGCCCGCAGATGCCATCAGCTACCCGCCCAAGGTTGTATTCGACCCGACGCTGGAAGGATACGTCAACCTGTTCACAACGCGGACGCGGCAAACTCAGGACTTTCTGGAGGCAAACCCGCCGCAGAACTGGGCGGACGATATCGTGCGCCAGTATGACATGGTGATCGTCGGGCCTTCCAAATTTGGTGAACGCTTCATGAACTCGGTGATAATCGGGTTTGGGTCCACGTTTCTGAGCATCTTTCTTGGCACCTTGGCCGCCTATGCGTTCAGTCGGTTCAAGGTGCCGCTCAAGGATGATCTTCTGTTCTTCATTCTCAGTACGCGGATGATGCCGCCAGTTGCTGTGGCTATTCCGATCTTCCTGATGTTCCGGAATCTTGGACTTAGTGACACGCATCTGGGGATGATCCTGCTTTATACAGGTGTGAACATCTCACTGGCGGTGTGGTTGCTGAAGGGATTCATAGATGAAATCCCCAGGGAGTACGAAGAAGCAGCGCTGATCGACGGCTACACACGCTTTCAAGCGTTCTACAAAGTGGTGCTGCCGCAGGCCGCGACGGGTATCGCGTCGACAGCGATCTTCTGCCTGATTTTCGCATGGAATGAATATGCGTTCGCCGTTTTGCTTACATCGGCCAATGCGCAGACAGCGCCCCCCTTCATCCCGACCATCATCGGTATTGGCGGCCTAGATTGGCCCGCGGTCGCGGCTGGTGCCACGATCTTCCTGATACCCGTCATGATTTTCACCATCCTGATGCGCAAACACCTGCTGCGCGGGATTACATTCGGAGCTGTACGCAAATGAGCGAGTTTCTGACAGGACTGATGCGACTTCGCCGAGGTCCGTGGGAGATGGTCGCGACCATCCTGATTGCAGTTGGTGTCTTCATGCTCATGCAGCCCATTGTCCTGTGGGCGTTCACCTATTCCTTCATCGTCACGCTGATCGGAACCGTCATGTTCATCATCGTCAGCCATTTTCCGGAGTAGAAATGGCCCAGATTATTGTCAAAAACGTAAAGAAGATGTTTGGCGAGTTCACGGCTGTCCGTGAAAGCTCTTTCACGATTGAGGACGGTGAGTTCTTCATGCTGCTTGGACCGTCGGGGTGTGGAAAGACGACAACGCTCAGGATGATTGCGGGCCTGGAACTTCCTACATCCGGCGAAATCTACCTCGATGGCGAGGAAATCAGCCAAAAGCCGCCCTCACAGCGTGACATTGCATTCGTTTTCCAGATGTTCGCGCTGTATCCGCACATGAACGTTCGCAAGAACATCAGCTATCCACTGATATCACAAGGCATGTCACGTGCCGCCGTTACTGCCAAAGTCGAAGAAGTCGCCGGAATTCTGGGGATAACTGACATTCTCGATAACCCGGTGGGTGGGCTTTCAGGTGGCGACAGGCAGCGCGTGGCACTTGGGCGTGCGATCGTACGAGAGCCCAAGGCGTTCATGATGGACGAACCTCTTGGTGCTTTGGACGCCGAGTTTCGTGAACATATGGCTGAAGAATTGCGCGCGCTGCACGATCGCATGGGAGCGACAACGGTTTACGTTACGCACGATCAGCTTGAAGCCATGCAGATGGGTGACAAGATCGTCGTCATGAACAACGCGGTGATTGAACAATTCGGAACGCCGCAAGAAATCTACGACAAACCTGCGACCATGTTTGTGGCGGATTTCATAGGATCCCCGTCGATGAACTTCCTGCCGTTTCAGGGAAAAGTGGCACCCGGTTCGGAAATGGTCAGGCTGAACGGTCATGACGAGGCGGTCCCGAAACTGATGGAGGGCGCGGAAGGGGAGCTGGTCTTTGGAGTCCGCCCGGAACATGTTTTGTTGTCCGACGACAGCGATTACCGGGCCAAGGTTCTGGCGGCAGAATACTTGGGAACAACCCAGATCGTGACATTGCAAAGCCCGAACGGCGAATTGAAGGCCCGCATTGGCGCAGGTGAAACAGTCGCGCCGGGTGAAACCGTAGGATTAGAGTTCCGTTCGACAACTGTGACCCTTTTTGAGCGGTCCACGGGCCGGGCGCTGAGATCTGCCTTGAACGATGAGGTGCTGACCGATGGCTGAAGTCGTTTTGGAGAACATCTCGAAGGCATTCGGAACTGTTCAGGCTGTCGACGATATCTCGATGACCATCCCCGATGGCGCTTTCGTCGTGCTCCTGGGGCCGACAGGTGCGGGGAAAACAACGACGCTTCGGCTGATTTCCGGCCTTGAGAAGATGGATACGGGATCAGTACGCATTGCCGGGCGAGACGTTGGACTGGAAACGCCTGCCCAACGCGATGTGGCGATGGTTTTCCAGCAATATTCGCTGTACCCGCATATGACGGTGCGCGAGAATCTGTCGTTCCCACTTCGGTCGCCGATCCTCAAGACGCCTGAGGATGAGATCACGCAGAAAGTGAACGAAGTCGCGGAAATACTGCAAATCCCGCACAAGCTGGACAACAAAGCCACTGAATTGTCCGGCGGAGAGATGCAGCGTGTTTCGATTGGACGAGCATTGGTGCGCGATCCCCAGATTTTCCTGATGGACGAGCCCCTCAGTTCCCTGGATGCAAAGTTGCGGGCGGATTTACGCGTCGAACTCAAGAGAATTCAGGCGGACCTTGGGTCCACGCTCTTGTATGTGACCCATGATCAGATTGAGGCCATGACGATGGCCACACATATCGGAGTGCTGGAAGAGGGCAAATTGGTTCAGTACGGCACGCCCAGGGACATCTATGAAAACCCGTGCAGTGTTTATGTTGCCAGTCGTTTGGGTTTGCCACGGATAAATATCCTGCCGTCAGAGTTGTTCGGTGGGGATCACAAAGGCTCGCAGATCGGTCTTCGCCCGGAAAACATCGTAGAAGGCGAAGGCAGTGAGGCGCGTGTGATACGTGCGGAACACTTGGGCGACCAGACCCGGTTGCATCTGGACTTGAATGGCCATCCGGTCGTGACGTTGATCGATGTCCATCAGAATTACCCTGCAGGTAAGACTATCAAAATCCGTCCTCAAAACCCGTTGTATTTTGACGCGTCCGGAACGCGTGTGAATTAAGGAGCAAAAGCATGGCCCAGTTCCTCAACAAAAAAGAAACCCTCGTAACCGAGGCTATAGATGGTCTTCTTGCATCATCCGGCGGGGCACTGACCAGGTTGGATGGCTACCCCCATATCAAGGTTGTCTACAGATCGGATTGGGACAAATCGAAAGTCGCCCTTGTTTCGGGCGGAGGGTCTGGCCACGAACCTGCCCATGCAGGGTTTGTGGGCGCAGGTATGTTGACTGCGGCCGTATGCGGAGAGGTTTTCGCGTCCCCCTCGGTCGAAGCTGTTCTGGCGGGCATTCTGGCCGTGACCGGTGAGGCGGGGTGTCTGCTGATCGTCAAGAATTATACTGGCGACCGGCTGAATTTTGGACTGGCGGCCGAGCGCGCCCGCGCATTGGGGCGCAAAGTGGAAATGGTGGTGGTCGATGATGACATCGCCCTGCCTGATCTGCCGCAACCGCGCGGTGTGGCGGGAACCCTTTTCGTGCACAAAATTGCTGGCGCATTGGCAGAACGCGGGGCTGATCTGGATACTGTAACCAGGGCCGCAAAAAGCGTTGTCGAGAAAGTGGTCAGTATCGGCATGAGTCTGGACACATGTACCGTTCCAGGCTCTCCGAAAGAAGACAGGATTGCGGCCGGCAAAGCAGAGCTTGGGTTGGGTATTCATGGCGAGCCGGGTGTTGAGCAGGTGGAGTTCGCAAATGCCATGACCGCAATGTCCACCGTCGTGGAAAAACTGCAACAGCGAGTGGGGGCGGGTGACTGCGTGGCGCTGGTGAACAACTTGGGGTCTACGACGCCTCTTGAGATGTCTGTTCTGACGCACGCCTTGTCTGAAACCGGTATCGCGGGACATATTGTCGGTCCGGCACCGATGATGACTTCGCTGGATATGCACGGATTTTCTGTGTCGATCCTACCGGTTGATCCGGGTGATTTGTCAGCGCTGGAAGAGCCGGTCGAACTGGTGGCTTGGCCAGGGGTCAAAGCAATAGAGCCCGTCCAAGTCGCGCCTTTGCCTGATGGTTTGACCCCGATTGATCCGATTCCGTCGAACAATCCGGCGACCAAGGAAACGATCACGCGTTTGGCGGAACTGCTGATCCGAGCCGAGAAAGACCTGAACGAGTTGGACGCCAAGTCCGGTGATGGAGATACGGGCAGTACATTGGCGACAGCGGCCAGATCTCTGCAAGGCAGCCTGGATCGGATGCCGCTTGCGGACCTGACGCAGTTGTTTCCCGCGCTGGGCAATGAACTGAGCCAGACCATGGGGGGCTCGTCCGGTGTGATCCTTGCAATCTTCTTCAATGCGGCAGGCGACGCCTGTGCCAGTGGCGCGTCCATAGCAAAGTCTTTGGTTGAAGGTCTGAACCGGGTCAGCCAGGTGGGTGGTGCCAAAGTTGGTGACCGGACAATGATTGATGCTCTGGCACCTGCGCTTGCGGCGCTGCCTTCCGGGCTGGTTCAAGCCGCAAAGGCCGCACGCGAGGGTGCTGATAAAACCGCAAATATTCACCGTGCCAAGGCAGGCCGCGCAGCCTATGTTCCCGAAGAAAACCTGATCGGACATAACGACCCGGGTGCAGAAGCTGTTGCGTTGTTGTTCGAGGGCTTGGCACGGGAGATTGAGGGCTGAAAGAAACGTGGAAGACCAAAAACAAAAATTAGAATTGGTGAAAAAACCAACCGTTAATGACATCGCGCGCGTCGCAGGTGTCAGCTTGGCGACTGTTGACCGGGTCTTGAACAGGCGCCCCGGCGTGCGGGCCGTGACCGTTCAGAAGGTTCAAAAGGCAATCGATGAGCTGGGCTATGTGCGCGATACCGCTGCTGCCAACCTCGCGCGAAACCGTGTCTACAATTTCCTTTTTATTCTGCCGGATGCCGGTAATGAATTTGTCGAGGCGATATGCGATCAGATCGCTGAACAATCGCGCGATCAGTTCATCGAGCGAACACGGGTCACGATAAAAAAGGTCGCTCCGTTCGAGCCTCAGGACATCGTCAATATTCTGGATGGCGTCGACAGCCTGGACGTCGACGGTGTGGCCGTTTTCGGGCCGGAAACGCCTTCGGTCCGCGACGCTGTGAAGAGGGTCAGGGACAAAGGCGTTCCGGTGGTTGCGTTGGTGTCGGACTTGCCAAGTTCAGACAGAGATCATTTTGTCGGAATCGATAACGTTTCAGCAGGGCGAACGGCAGCTCAGCTGATGGGGCGCTTTGTGCATCGTCCGGGTAAGGTTCTGGTCCTGACAGGCTCACGTTTGGCACGTGATCATCTGGAGCGGCGTCAGGGTTTCGATCTTGTTGTGACGGACGAGTTTCCTCATATCGAAGTCGTGGCGTCCGTCGAAGGTCGGGATGACCCAGAGCTGATCTACAAGATGATGCCGGGGATTTTTGAAACCTACCCGGATCTGGTCGGCATATACTCTTCCGCTGCGGGCAACGCGGGCCTGGTTCAATTTCTGTCAGAGAGCAGGATCAGCAAGGATCTGGTCATTATCGCGCACGAACTCACGCCACTCAGTCGAGACGCGCTGAACCGTGGCACATTTGACGCGCTGATCTCGCAAGACTCCGGGCACCTTGTCCGGTCCGCTGTTCGCCTTTTGCGTGCGACCTCGGACAAAGTTCCTTTCAACAAATCTCAGGAACGAATCCGTATCGACATCTATCTGAAGGAAAATTTGCCGCCATAGAGGCACAGTTTTTTGGGGAGGAAGCTAAATGAAGACGATCAAAGGGCCAGCTTTGTTTCTTGCACAATTTGCCGGAGACGAAGCGCCGTTCAATTCATGGGATGCCATTACCAAATGGGCGGCGGATTGCGGATACAAGGGTGTGCAGGTGCCCAGTTGGGACGGGCGGTTGTTCGACCTTGAAACGGCCGCGACAAGCACAGGCTATTGCGATGAATTCAAAGGCAAGGCCCAAGAGAACGGCGTTGAAGTCACTGAATTGTCAACGCATCTGCAAGGCCAGCTTGTCGCCGTTCACCCGGCCTATGATACAGCCTTTGATGGTTTCGCAGCCGAAAGCGTCAGAGGAGATCCCAAAGCCCGACAGGAATGGGCGGTTGATCAGGTCAAGAAGGCGCTTTCAGCTTCACGAAATTTGGGTATCTCTGCTCATGCAACATTCTCTGGCGCGCTGGCCTGGCCTTACGTGTATCCGTGGCCCCAACGTCCCGCCGGGCTGATCGAAACGGCATTTGATGAGCTTGCCCGCCGGTGGGTGCCGATCTTGGACCATGCAGAAGACTGTGGCGTTGATGTCTGCTATGAAATCCACCCCGGCGAGGATCTTCATGACGGGGTGACATACGAAATGTTCCTTGAACGCACAGGCAATCATGCGCGGGCTTGCATGCTGTACGACCCGTCACATTACGTTCTGCAATGCCTCGATTATCTGGACAATATCGACATCTACAAAGACCGCATTCGGATGTTCCACGTAAAGGATGCCGAGTTCAATCCGACCGGCAGGCAGGGCGTCTATTCCGGCTATCAAGGCTGGGTTGACCGAGCCGGGCGGTTCAGGTCACTTGGCGACGGGCAGGTGGATTTCAGCGCTGTCTTTTCGAAAATGGCGGCAAATGATTTTGACGGCTGGGCCGTGGTCGAATGGGAATGCTGCCTGAAACACCCCGAGGATGGCGCGCGTGAAGGTGCTCAGTTCGTTTCCGATCACATTATTCGCGTGACCGAGAAGGCCTTTGACGACTTTGCCGACGGCGGCACCGACGAAGCGGCCAATCGAAAAATGCTGGGGATAGGCTGATGGTAACAGGACGCAGTGAGGAAAGAGCGGGGCGCATTCGCCTTGGTATGGTCGGCGGCGGAAACGATGCTTTCATCGGCGGTGTCCACCGCATAGCCGCGCGGCTGGATGACAAGTTCGATCTGGTTGCAGGCGCGTTGTCCTCGACGCCGGAAAAATCCCGGGAAAGCGGCGAGGCGCTGGGCCTTGAACGGGTTTATGATGACTTCAAGCAGATGGCGATGCGGGAAGCGCGTTTGAAATCCGGGATCGAAGCGGTTTCAATCGTGACGCCCAATCACGTTCACTATGCCGCCGCACGTGAGTTCCTGAAACGCGGTATCCACGTGATTTGCGATAAGCCGCTTACATCAACCCTGAGCGATGCAAAGAAGCTGGTCAAAGCAGCCGAAAATTCAAACGCGCTGTTCATCCTTACCCACAACTACACGGGCTATCCCATGGTTCGGCAAGCTCGTGAGATGGTTGCCAACGGGGATATCGGCAAAATCCGCGTGGTTCAGGTCGAATATCCGCAAGACTGGCTGACTGAGCCACAGGATTTCAAGCAAGCTGAGTGGAGGACTGATCCGGAACGCTCAGGTGCCGGAGGATCAACCGGTGATATTGGAACTCATGCGTATAACATTGCCTGCTTTGTAACCGGGCTTAAGGCAGACAGCCTCGCGGCGGATTTGCAGGCTTTTGTGCCGGGTCGTCAGGTCGATGACAACGCGCATGTAATGCTGAGGTTCGAAGGTGGAGCCC
The DNA here is from genome assembly GCF_003443535.1 of Ruegeria sp. AD91A. Lineage (GTDB taxonomy): Bacteria > Pseudomonadota > Alphaproteobacteria > Rhodobacterales > Rhodobacteraceae > Ruegeria. The sequence goes on from NZ_CP031946.1 coordinate 536,060, forward strand.
GTGGCATGCTGTGGTCATCGCAGGTTGCGCCCGGCAATGAAAACGCGCTGCGATTGCGTGTGTACGGTGAAAAGGGAGGCATCGAGTGGGCTCAGGAAGACCCGAACTATCTTTGGTTTACTCCTTACGGAGAGCCCAAGCGCCTGATCACCCGAAATGGGGCCGGGGCAGGGGACGCGGCCAATCGGCTCAGCAGGGTGCCGCCGGGACACCCCGAGGGCTACCTGGAAGGGTTCGCGAATATCTATGGTGAAGCAGCGGAAGCCATTCTGGCGTTCAGAAACCAGAGTTCGCCTGACGCATCCGTCGTTTATCCGGCGGTTCACGATGGGCTTGAAGGCGTCAAATTCGTGACCGCATGTGTGCAAAGCTCTTCAAGAAATTCGGCTTGGGTTAAGCTGGAGTGAGGCATTCGGCTATTAGGGTTGAGTTGCCGATTCCGTATTAAAAACCCGAGGTGAGGCGGGCGAGCGGGCGGGCACCTCAACAACTGGTGCCGGCGAACCGCACGAGCAAGAAAAGGTCCGTGTCACAAGCACCGCGCCTTCAATATTTCCGCCGCTTCATCAAAGGTTTGTACACTACTCTCGGCCCGTGCAGTCAGATGAGCGCCCTCCAGCAAGGCCAATGTGGCGCGTGCTTCTGCTTTCGGATCCCCAGCGCCCACGATCGAAAGATCTGCTTTACCAAGTGCAAACACTTCCTCGATCCACCGGGTCATCATACGCCGGAACGCGCGAATCTTGTCGGTGGCTTCTTTAGACAAGCTTTCCCGGCTGATGATCAGCGAGACACACAAGCACAGAGTTTGTCCGTCGTTCATAGCCGCGCGATACAGCGCGATCAGCGCACGCATTCGCTTGCCGGCCGTGTCATGAGTTTCCTCAATCTCGGAGCAGCGCCCGGTAAGCTCGGTATGGTAGCGGTCCATCAAAGCTGCTGACAGCGCGGCTTTGGTTGGGAAGTGATAGTGAATCGATGCCTTGCGGATGCCCACCTCTTCGGCGAGGTCGGCATAGCTGAACCCGTCGAAGCCTCTGCTGCGCACGGCAAATTCGGCAGAATTCAGCAGAGCGGTCTTTGTGTCTATTTCCATGCCGCGTTCATCCTTTTTGCGCTCAACAATGCCGCGGTCGTCTCTGCTGCTTCCAATGCACCTTCAAGGTATCCCCCAAATTGTGCGGCTGTTTCCGTGCCACTTAAAATGATCCTGTCTTCCCAGATTCGCGTCATGGCCTTCGACAAGCCGTATTGCGGATGGGTATATAACGGCTGAAGGTCCAGATCGGTCGCTGTGAAGCGGTCGAACGCCCAATCTTTCAGGAAAAGCGTGCTGGGTCCGGTCGCCTTGTGCCCGAACAATCGCCCCAACTGCGCTAGAACCTGCTGCCGCAACACCCCTTCATCCCGGCGAGTTTGTGGGGGAATGCCGATGAAACCGAACAGCGCGAAGGGACCACCGCTGGCAGGTGACGCGTCGTGGATTTCCACCATGGGACCGCGTCGGCTCATGGCATCGCCAGACAGTCCGTGGTCACGCCAGAACGGAGTGTCATAGACCGCAAGCGCCTTGGCCTGACCTGCCATCCAAGTCGCGATTTCCCGCATGGCAGATAACGTGCCATCGGGCAAGGCGGGCTCAAAGATCAACTCAGCCGCGATACGTGGGGGTATGGCAAGCACTACATGCCTCGCCGAAATATGCCGACCCGATTGAGTGGTGACCCGAACCTCACCTTCAGATTGCACTAATGCGGTGATCTGCGTGGACAGTTGGATTACCCCATCCGGTAACCGTGCCGAAAGCGCGTCTGTCAAGGCAGCGAGCCCCCCCATCAGGCGATAGGACCCTTCCATAGATGAAAAGCCGCGGCCGCGCTTAACACGGCCCTGTTCATCTTCGAAACTCAGCGCGCCGGAACTGAATTGGTCAAACCTGTGCAGGCCAAGTCGTTCGATCAGCGCGGCAATCCGTGGCTGGCCGGGCCAGAACCAGGCCGGACCCATGTCGAAACGGCCGTCGCCCCGAACCTCAGTCAGAATGCGCCCGCCCAGACGGTTGCGCGCCTCAACGACCAGCACCTCCTGACCTTGATCCACAAGCTGTGTCGCAAGGCTGAGCCCTGAAAGGCCCCCGCCGATGATGAGCGTATCCGTGCGCATGGTTCAGAACCCCTCACTTGAAGGGCGCAGGTCCAGCTTTTGGGCCCGGCTTGACCGGGGTTGTTGCGCCAGGGATGTTAGTTCACCCATCGGTTACGCCGCCGGCGGTCGCGCAAAAGGCAGGTGGCCTGTCTTCATCCAGATCCTGGCCCCGTCCGGCCCCGCAACTGCCGTCAGGCTTTTACCGTCAGGCAGGCGCAGCCAATCGTTTTTGACCAGTTCATCCCCGCCTTCGGTGATTGACCCGTCGATGATCAGCAGCTCGATCCCGCCAGATGCGTCCGATCTCAGGGTCGCACCCGCGTCAAGATGGCTGTAGGTCACGACCTCGCGCTCATCCATATGCAAAACTGCGGTGGCGACACCGTCTCTGGGCGCGCCCAGCTCATCCACCATGCTTTTGCGAAACTGGTTGCGATCGTCCATGTCGAACTGCCAGAGCTTGACGAAGATCGTGCAGCCCGGTTCCGAACCCGGAGTGTGTTGCGTGGTGGGCGGATTGCGGACATAAGTCCCCGCAGGATAATCGCCATGTTCATCCTGAAATACACCGTCAAGGACAATGAATTCCTCACCGCCAGTATGGGTGTGTGCAGAGAAATGACTGCCTGGCGCATAACGCACGATAGTGGTGGCCCGGGCGACCTCGCCTCCGATCCGATCCAGCATCCTGCGATCCACCCCCTTCATGGGAGAGGCCTGCCACGCAAGCTGGTCTGAGTGAACGACGACGCGGTCAGAGAAGTCCGAATTGATTTCCATTGGGTCAGTTCTCTTTGATGGTTACGACATGAAAACTATCTACTAGTAGGTAGATGAAAGCCAGCTTCAAAGTTTGGTTAGGCACCACTTTTCACAGAGAGTTGAACTGAGTCTGGTCAGAAGGACTTCGTTGAAGTGGGTGGGTGGGCAAAAAATGAGAGGAGGTTCCACGCCGCCTTTACGGAAAGAGCGCGCGCAACTCAAAGAGCCAGACGCAATCAGTGTTTGCCGAAAGGGGGCTTTGCGTACCAAAAGGGCAAGCTGCCCGACCGTGTTGAGACTGGTTGCGCTGTCTGCCCGAGCGATTTTAGCGCTCATTATACCTGTGGGCACTTCCGGTTTCGGAGATGTCGGACGCACCTCACTGAATCGCATTAAGTCGAAACTAACTTGCGATAATTCCGCATTCAAAAGGTAAAAAAACGTATCTCTTGAAGGGCAACGCATCCACATGCTTCACTTTTGGAGCCATGTAAGCCTGTGATTTTGCTGGCCCCAAAAACCCGAAAGGCACGGCCTTTCCAGACCTGAACCAGAGCGCATTACCGCCCGTATGGGCGAGAAAAACAAGCGCGGAAACTATTCAACACGGAGATATCAGATGAAAAAAACAGCAACGCTACTAGGAGGCACGTCCTTTGCGATTGCCGGGCCGGTCATGGCCGCGGATATTGTAATCGGTGTGCCCAACTGGGCCTCGGTGAACGCGACGGCACATATTCTTGAAGTCGTGATCGAAGAAAACCTCGGCCTGGATGTGGAATTGCAAAACGGCACCAACCCGATTGTATTTGAAGCAATGGACAGCGGTTCAATGCAAGTCCACCCGGAAGTGTGGATGCCCAACCAGCAGAACCTGCATGATACCTATGTCAAGGAAAACGGCACCGTTGTCATGAACCAAAACCCGGTTCAGGCCGAGCAGGGTATGTGCGTGCCGACCTACATCGCGGAACAATATGACATCAAATCGATCGATGATCTGAGCGACCCCGACAAGGTTGCGATCTTTGATACTGATGGTAACGGAACACCTGAGGTATGGATCGGTGCGCCGGGTTGGGCTTCGACCGTTGTCGAGAAGATCCGGGCCAAGTCCTATGGCTATGACCAGATCTTCGATCTGACGGAATACGAGGAAACCATTGCCTATGCCAATTTGGCGAACGCGACAAAGGCGGGCGACCCGTGGATCGGGTTTTGTTACAGCCCCCACTATATCTTCGTGACACAGGACCTGACGGTTCTGGAAGAACCGCCCCACGATCCGGCCACTTGGACAATCGTTCAGCCCACGGATGATCCGGATTGGCTGTCCAAGTCCGAGGCGTCCTCGGCCTGGAACGGGGCAACGCTTCACTTGCACTACGCCAAGGAACTGGAAGAAACCTATCCCGAAGTGGCTGCCCTGTTCAGCAACTACCAGATGACAGGAGACGATCTGAGCGCGATGGGTAAGGCGCTGGCGGTCGATAACGTCGAAGCCGCTGAGTTCGCCAAGGAATGGGTGGCTGCGAATGAGGACACCGTCATCGGCTGGCTGACTAACTAAATCACCACTCATTGGGCCGTCGCGAAAAACCGTGGCGGCCTTTTTCTGTCGGGCAGGGCATCGCCCTGTGGGGGAAAAATGGACGAACCTGTCGTAAAACTAGAAAACGTTTGGAAGATCTTTGGCTCGCGTGCTGAAGAGGCAATGGAAGCGGTCAGAAACGAAGGCATAGGCAAGCCGGAAGTTCTGGAGCGGTTCAACTGTGTTGTCGGCGTTCAGGGCGCCACGTTCGAAGTGCCGAGGGGTGAGATTTTCTGTATCATGGGGCTGTCCGGCTCGGGCAAGTCCACATTGGTGCGACACGTGAACCGGTTGATCGAACCTACGGCAGGTCGGATCGAAATTCTGGGTCACGATGTATCGAAGCTGTCGGAATCCGAGTTGCGCCGCATTCGCGCCCAGCAAATTGGTATGGTCTTTCAGCACATGGCGCTGATGCCGCATCGTTCAGTGCGTGATAACGTGGCCTATCCTTTGGAGATCCGAAAGGTTTCCAAGTCCAAACGCTGGGCTGTCTCGGATCACGCATTGAGCCTGGTGAATCTGACAGGTTATGAGGATCGACTACCCAAGGAGCTTTCGGGCGGGATGCAGCAACGCGTGGGGATCGCGCGGGCGCTGGCTTCGGACCCGGAAATCCTTTTGATGGATGAACCTTTCTCTGCCCTTGATCCGCTGATCCGTCTGCAATTGCAGGACCAGTTCAAAGCACTTGTGGCACAGTTGAAGAAGACCACATTGTTCATCACCCACGATCTGGATGAAGCCATTCGAATTGGCCACCGGATTGCGATCATGAAGGACGGCGTTATCGTGCAGATCGGAACACCCGAAGACATCGTCATGAACCCGTCCGACGATTACGTGCGGGAATTCGTTCAGGGCATTTCAAAACTCAAATTGGTCAAAGCGCATTCCATCATGGAGCCGTTGGACAGTTATTCAGGGCCACTCGACGGTGCGCCCCGAGCGGACGAGGGCGCGGATCTGGATCAACTGATCGACCTGGCCGTGAATTCTGATTTGCCGGTCGTCATCACGGATACGGGCGTTGATGTGGGCGTCGTGACCAAGCCACGCTTGTTGCGTGGTATCCAGGGGGGCAAAAATGACTGATGCTGCAACAGAGATGAAAGTAACGGCCGCCTCTGATATCGAGGTCGATCGCGAGGCCCTGGATCTTTCCATCAAGGAGTTCGCTGGTCCGAACGGAGACTACTACGTCAACGTGTTCCACAAAATTCATGATGCGACCAGCGCAATTCCCAACACGTTCAATAAGTGGGCCGCCGTTCTGGGGCCATTCTGGTCTGCTTCACGCGCCGTTTGGGGCATGTTCTGGACCTTTCTGATCCTTGAGATCATCGCGTGGGTCCAAATCGGCAGGGGCGCGTGGGGCAATCCCGGCGCGGATTTCGCCGAGCGCGCCGCGCGTCAGCAGGAACGCGCAGCCGAGCTGTTGGCGCGCGCAGCGGATGCCACGGAACAGGCCGATATCGACCGTTTCACCAAACTGGCCGAGAACATACAAAAAGCAGCGGCCACAAGTCTGGAGAGGGCTACCGCCGCCCAGTCCGAGGCGGCAGGCATCCTGATTACCGGGTTGTTGATGTTGCTGGTCTTCAAGGTGGTTCAAGGGTTCTACGCCGACCGCGTTTACGAAAAACAGTATTCTAACTGGCGCATCGATCCGGACAGCACGGAAAGCGGGCGTTCGACCCGTAACATCGTCATGGGTGCGATCCTAGTCGCTGCAATCGGACCTTTGATTGTTTACAAGTTCACCGTGAACGCATCCCTTCCATTGTTGGACGCATTCCCCGAACAGCAAGTGTCCGCGATCATACTTGGTGAAGGGAACGGCACACTGTTCTCGACCCTGGCGAGCTGGATGGAGGCCAGGATTGATGCAGCAGCAGCAGCGGGTGGCGACGTATTCGACGGGATCGTGGCGGGTGTCCGGTCGGTGCTTGATGCGCTGACAATTGCACTGATCGGGTCACCCTGGCCGGTGGTCATGTTGGTCATCTGTGTGACAGCCTGGCGTGCGGCGGGACCAAGGGTTGCCATCTTCACCGCATCTTCCTTGGCCTATATCGCGTTGCTGGGGTATTGGGACGTGGCGATGGAAACGGTTGCTCTGGTCGGTGCGGCGGTGCTACTTTGCGTGGTTTTCGGCATTCCGCTGGGTATCTGGTTCGGCAAGTCGCAGCGCGCATATCGCGCGGCGGAACCGGTTCTGGATTTGATGCAGACGCTTCCCGCCTTTGTTTACCTTATCCCGATCATCGCCTTCTTTGGCACCGGCAATCCGCCGGGAATTCTGGCCACCATCATCTTCGGTATGCCGCCGGTCATCCGACTGACGGCGCTGGGCATGCAAGGGGTTCCGGAAAGCATCAAAGAGGCTGCCGTCGCCTTTGGCGCGTCGAAATGGCAACTGTTGAAGGATGTTGAAATCCCTCTGGCGCTGCCATCGATCATGACGGGTGTAAACCAGACAATCCTGATGTGCCTGTCCATGGTCGTGATCATCTCGCTGATCGGCGGGGGCGGCCTGGGCAAGGAAATCCTTGAGGCGCTGCAATACGCCGCCAAGGGGCCGGGCCTGCTGGGTGGCTTTGCGATCCTGTTCCTTGCCATGGTCATGGACCGGATCGTGCAGGGCGCGTTCCGGCGAGAAGACGAAAAACTCTGAACGCAGGCGCCCCCGGTTCCGATCGGGGGCGCTTTTCTTTGATCCGGGGAAACCATGACAGATCCGTATGAACAGTCGATGATGGACAACCTGTATTGGTGGGGCGTGCCTACATTGTTCCGTTGTCCCAATGTCGGGCCAGAAGGGCAGGATATCGCGCTGGCAGGTGTGCCACACTCAACTGGCAACGGCACGACCGAAAGGGACCAGCACTTGGGGCCTCGTGCGTTGCGGCATGTCTCGGCCGTGCAACGCAGGGTGCATTCGGTTTTTGAAATTGATCCCTGGCAGAGCGCGCGGATCGCCGATGTTGGTGATGTGCCGTTTCCAAAGGCCAACGACAATGAAGATTGCATCGAACGCATCACTGAATTCTACAAGAACATAGACACCGCCGGAGCGCGCCCCGTTTCCATCGGAGGCGACCATTCCATCACCGGTGGAATTGTGCAGGCCCTGGGTGGCGGCAAACTTGCTGGCGGACAGCCGGTCAGCTTTCTTCATCTGGACGCGCATACGGATGTCTTCACCAAGGTTGATCACTTTCTGGGGGCAAAGAAATCTGCGGCCCACTGGGGGGCCTATCTGGCCGATCAGGGGCAGGTGGATCCAACCCGTTCTATGCAGATAGGGTTGCGCGGCCATCCACGCAGTCTGGACTGGCTGCAGCCGTCGTACGATTACGGCTACAACATCGTCACCATGCGCGAGTTCCGACAGCGCGGATTACAGGACGTCGTAGCGCAGACCAAAGAGGTTTTGGGCGACCGCCCGGTTTACATCACCTTCGATCTGGACTGTCTTGACCCAACCGTCGCGCCGGCCGTGTCTAATCTGGAACCTGGTGAGAAGGGCTTTGACATCGATGAGGTGGTCGGCATCCTGCGCGCGGCGCGCGGTTTGAACATCGTCGGCGGCGACGTGGTCTGCATGATGCCGACCAAGGACAGCCCCAACAACATCACCGCGCTGACAGCCGCAGCGGTGATGTTCGAGATGATTTCGATGATCGCCGAGAATGTCGCGCGGGTCTAGTGCCGCGCGTCGATCGCCTGTGCCAGAACGCAAAGCAACTCGAACATCAGCGAGATGCCAAGCCACGCCGTTCCACCGTCGGGGTCGAATGGCGGTGACACTTCGACAAGATCGGCGCCGACAAGGTTCAGACCGGACATCTTGCGAATGACCTGCTGGGCCTGAAAGCTGTTGGGCCCGCCGATTTCAGGTGTTCCTGTACCGGGGGCGTAAGTTGGATCAACAAAGTCGATGTCATAGGTGCAGTAGGTCGGCTGCATGCCAACGATCTCGCGCACTTCGTTCATGACGTCGTCTATGCCCCGGTCGAACAGTTCTTCGATACGGATAATGCGGATGCCCTGTGCCTCTCCCCATTCGATATCTTCAGTGTTGTAGGCCGTGCCACGGATTCCGATTTGTACAAAACGCTTGGGGTCCACCAACCCTTCCTCGACAGCGCGGCGGAACGGGGTGCCGTGGGTGAACTTGTGACCTCCGAAATAGGTGTCGAACAAGTCCGTGTGACTGTCGAACTGGATCAGGCCAACCGGACCAGAAGCGGCCAGAGCCCGCAGGACAGGCAGGGTGGTCAGGTGATCCCCTCCGGCCGTCAATGGTGTGATGTTGCGGGTTCGAAGATCAGTGTAGAAACGCGTAACCCGGTCCAGCGTGTCTTCTATGTCGACAGGATTGGGGGCAACGTCTCCAAGATCCGCGCAGTTCACCATTGAAAATGGTGCTACACCCGTAACCGGGTTCATCGCCCTGATCATCGTGGAATTGTCCCTCAGTTGCCGTGGGCCATGTCGTGCGCCGGGCCGATTTGTGGTTCCGCCGTCCCAGGGAATACCCACTATGCCCAGTTCGACGTCCGTGATCCGTTCGTGTTCCATGTGCAGAATAGGCAGGCGCATGAACGCGGGGATGCCGGCAAATCGGGCGAGTTCCATGGCTGATACCGGTTGAAAAAATGAATCGGCCATGATTCCCCATCCTTTGTAAGTTTCTTCAGTGACCCTAACGGTTCGGCATCGTGCTGGGAATGCCCGCCATCATTCAGGGCAGGATACGAAAACGTCGGCGTATTTCGGCGTCTTGCTCTGAGGTGAGATACTCAGGGTGATGCGTGCTTAACACCTCTTGAGCGACTTGCCGCGCGGATGACCACGCATCCAGTGCACCGTCTGTTTGCCACGTGCGGGGCTCCTGACGATCGGCGAGCTTCGGATAGAAGTAATCTCGTTCCATGGCTTCATAGGTTTGCTCGCTGCCCAGAAAGTGCCCCTCGCCCAGAACCGATTGGCATATGGCGTCAAAGCCAAGGTTCGCTTCAGTGACCTCGATCCCGCGCAAGACGCGATATGTGTGCGAGTGCATTTCGTTGTCCAGAACAAAGGCCTCGAAGCTGACCCCGAGCAGAGATGCCGTCATCCCCGAGCTTTCATAAATCAGATTGCCTCCTGCCAGCGCTGCCGCCAGCGATGTGATGCCTTTTTCAGCGCCATGTTGGGCGTCGATGGCCTTGGCATCGGCCATCGAAGCGGCCACACCTGATGGCAAGCCCAGCCAGTTCGTGATTTGCGCTGACGCCGCATTCAGGATCGCAGTCTCTCCGCTGCCCCCTGCGAAAGAGCCGGTCCTGAGATCCACGATAAAGGGCCAGTTGGAAAAGATCATTGGAAAGCCGGGTTTGATCGTGTTGATCATCACGAGACTGGCCAGCGTTTCGGCCAGTGATTGCGCCAGAAATCCGGCCAGAGTTGCCGGGGCAGTTGCGCCCGCCTGCGCGGCCGTGATGCAGGACATCGGTATGTTATGGGCGATGCATTCATAAACCACATCCACGGCATCCTCGCCGTATCGCATTGGTGAAATGATCGGACTTATATGCGCTTTGAGGAAGGGGCGTTTGGCGAATTCCCCAGCCCCTCCGGCGACGATGTCCAGCATCTCGACGATCGGGCCGACATGTTCCGCCAACGTGAAAGACGTTGCCATTGGCTTGGTTGTGTTGCGTACCAAAGCGTAAACGGTGTTGACGTCCAGATCGAACACATCGGGGACGTCGGTCGCCACGCAGCACCGGGTGAACCAACTGACATTGGCCAGCGTGTCCTGTAGCCGGGTGAAGTCATGTAGATCGGCCAATGTGGACGGGCGATAAAGCCCACTGTTCATATCAAGTGTCTGAACCGCAGCACCGCCGGTGCCAAAATACACGCGGTCGCCACCCACCTCGATGGACCGGTTTTCATCCCGGCCGTGGAAGGTGAACGTCTTCGCGGCCGAGGTGATGGCCTGTTTGACCATGGAACGGGGAAAAACCAGCCGGTTCTGTTCCCGGTCCTGAGCCCCCGCTGCCCTGAGGTCGATGGCCAGCCTTTCCGGAACATCTCCCATCCCCAACTCTTCCAGCAGACGCAGCGCGGTGTCGTAAATTTTCTCAATTTCCGAAATGCTTAAGGGCCTGAATGTCCCGCCTTTCTGACCGGGCGGGCAAGGATCAAAAACGGGCTTGGCCGCACGCTGTGCGTGCCGTGCCTTTCGACCGCTTCTTTTGACGCTCTCCGATGGCATTCGTTTACGTTACCTTGCGTTTTCCCGCACCGTAGGACCCAACTTGTCCTGGTATCAAAGAAGAAGTGCCGTTTTCAGAATCCGAAATCGCGGTTTCGATTTTCCGGCACCCGCAATTGCCCTGTTGTCTGCCCATCCCGTTATTCAGCAAGACTGGTGCCGAAAATGAAGGAGCAGTGCCATGAAGTCGCGTACCAGAGCCGTTGTGATAGGGGGCGGGATCGCCGGGTGTTCGACGCTCTACCACCTGACCCAGGAAGGGTGGACAGATGTGGTTTTGGTCGAACGGAATGAACTGACCTCGGGCACGACATGGCATTCGGCCGCGCAGGTAACAAATTTTGGCATGAACCAGACGATGGTCGGTCTGAAATCTCATTCGATTCATCTGTACAAGGAACTGGCCGACGATCCGGATTACCCTATCAACTATCACCACGCCGACGGTGGGATACGTCTGGCGAATACTGAAGGACAGATGCAAGGCTATCGTCACTTCGCGTCGATGGCGCGGGGGATGGACGTGCATTTCGAAGTGATCGACGCGGATGAATGTGCCCGGCGACACCCGTTGATTTCGACCGATAATCTCATCGGCGGGCTTTGGGATCCGTTGGACGGCGACATCGATCCAGCGCAATTGTGCCAGGCCCTTGCGCGCCGGGCACGCAAGGCGGGTGCCGAGGTGTATCGAAATACGCCGGTGACCGCGCTGACACAGCACAGCGATGACACCTGGACCGTGCATACCGAGCACGGGGATATCGACTGTGATGTCGTCGTCAACGCCTGCGGCTACAGGGTCAACGAAGTCGGCGCCATGATGGGTGTACATCATCCTGTGTCGTCCATGGAACATCAGTATTTCCTGACCGAAGAAATCGAGGCTATCCGGGATGCCGGTCATCGGATGCCGCTGCTGCGCTGCCCGATCAGCGACTATTATTGCCGACAGGAAAAGAACGGGCTGCTACTCGGGTTCTACGAGCAGGGATGCAAGACCTGGGGTATGGACGGTATTGATCCGAACTTCGTGAACGCTTTGTGCCCGGATGATCTGGACCGTGTGACCGATGTGCTGGAAGGGGCCTTCGCGCGCATGCCTGCCTTGATGGAGGTTGGTATTCACACCGTGGTCAACGGGCCAATCACCTACACAATTGACGGGGCGCCTCTGGTCGGTCCAATCCCGGGAAAACGCAATGCGTTTTGTATCATTGGCCTGCGGGCCGGGCTGGGTGAAGGTGGCGGTCACGGATGGTTGCTGGCACAGCAGATCGTGCATGGCGAGGCATGTTATGACACGTGGTGCCTCGATCCCCGAAGGTTCGCCGGACATGCAAATGTGGAACTCACGGCACTAAAGGCGATTGAAGATTATCAGAACGAATTCAGGTTCCACTTTCCGCATGAACATCGCCCTGCGGGCCGACCCGCCAAGACGACCCCTCTGACGCCTGTTCTGGCATCCGAAGGAGCCGAGTTCACTGTGGTCAACGGGTGGGAGAGGGTGGATTTTATCAAACCCGATCCCGGATTTTCGTCGAAGCTTGGTTTCGATTTTGACGAAACCTTCGACTTGGTAGCTGCCGAAGTCGAAAGCATTCGAACCGGCGTCGGGCTTGCAGAGGTCAACGGGTTCAACCGCATCGAGATCACAGGATCCGACAGGCACGCATTCCTGGACCGGTTGTTTTGTGGATTTGTCTCTCGGCGTGACGGGCGTGTCGGGTTGGGATACCTGTTGAACGACCACGGTATGATCAAGGCAGAAGCGACGATTGCCAATCTGCCCGCCAGCGACCGGGGACCGGCCCGCGTTTGGTATGGCTCTGCCGCAGCGAGCGAATTTCACGACATGGATTGGTTGCGGCAACATCTGCGCAGCAATGAAGACGTTCAGTTGCGCAGCCTGACGAACGATCAGACCATTCTGGTTCTGGCCGGCCCGAAGTCGCGTTCTGTCTTGTCAGCCTGCGCCAGAGGAGATTGGTCGGCAGATGCGTTCCCTTGGCTCAGTGTGCGCGAGTGCTTTGTTGGTATTGCTTCTGCAACGGTTATGAACCTCAGTTTCTCGGGCGAACTGGCCTACGAAATCCATGTTCCCAACGCCTCGCTCTATGCGGCCTATCTTGCCTTGCGCGAGGCGGGCGAAACGCACGGGCTGAAACTGTTTGGTGCCAGGGCTGTCGAGTCCATGCGCATGGAGAAGAGTTTTTTGCATTGGAAAGCCGATCTGATCACGGAATTTGATCCCTTTGAAACCGGTCTGGATCGGTTCGTCCGGTTGGACAAGGGCGCTTTCGTGGGGCGTGATGCCTTATTGAAACGAAAGTCAGAAGGACCACGGCGCAAGCTGGTCCCTCTACGTATTGAGTCAACTCTCGGTCCGGCGCATCCTGGGGCTTCTCTGATGCAGGATGATATTGTCGTTGGTACTGTCACGTCCGGCGAATGGGGGCATCGCACGGAAATGAACCTGGCGCATGCCTTCGTTCATCCGTCCCTGGCGGAGGTTGGCCGCGAATTGGAATTGGATAGTTGCGGGAAACGAATAGGTGCGACGGTTATCAATCCAAGCCCATACGATCCGGATTTTGCACGTATGAAAGCCTAGAAACGAGCCTTTCTATCAACTTCACCATTGCCGAAGGGGCAATTCTTTGCTTCGCTAGTTTCGAACAAATCGAAACAATGGTCGGTTGCCGTGTCCAAATCTCTGAGTCTTCGATGGCTGGAAGTTTTTCAGCTGATCGCCAAATCCGGATCGATTCAGCAAGTCGCATCAGAAACAGATTTGTCGATCAGCACAGTTTCGAACCACCTGCGCAGCCTTGAAAGCGCGTTGGGCATTGAATTGGTTGACCACGGACGCCGCCCCATGGGCCTGACACCGGCAGGCGAGGTATTCGCTCGCTATGTGCGTGAGGGTCTGACTGTGCTGAAGCGCGGTGAGGCCGAAATTCGAACGGGAAACTGGCAGCATGCGACGGACCTGCGACTGGCTTTGATCGATGATTTTGACAATCAGATCGCGCCCGATCTTGTTCGTTTTCTGGCGCAGGCTCTGCCGCGTTGCAATTTCCGCCATTTCACACGCCCCAGCCACGAAATTCTTGCCAAACTTCAGGAACACAAGCTTGACGTAGGCGTCGCCACTCGACCACTGGGTCGTACTGAGGGGCTGATCGAATACCCTTTGATGAGAGACCCCTTCATCGTCGTGGTTCCCAACAAGTTTGAAGGGTCTCCTGAAGAGCTGTTTAATCCAGATGCCAACCTGCCTTTGTTGAGGTATTCGCGTGACTATGTGATCGGCAAGCAGATCGAAACGCAGTTGACCCGGAGCAAATACAGCCTGCCCAACCGGTTTGAGCTGGAGTGTAATCAATCCATCATCGGCTTGGTTGCGCAGGGCAGCGGGTGGGCAATCACGACCGCCGCGTGTTTTCACCGAACGCAGAGGTTTCACAACAGCGTAAAGGCTATGCCATTTCCCGGTAGCAACTTCGTTCGCACAGTGTCGCTGTTTACAACTGAAGTATACCCGGCAACGACATCGGTGCTGATCCAGAAGGCCATGAGCAAATTGATACGTCAGCATTTCACAAGACCGATGTGCGCCCGGCACAATTGGCTGAAAAATGAATTCCGTACCATGGAGATTGAGGGTGTGTAACCCGATTTGACCTGGCCGCCAAACAGATGGCGGCTGAGGACACTTGAAAACAGTCGCTTGCGATATCCGCCTGCGGGATTTGTAATCCTTCCACCGGTTTCTTCTGCCTGCTTTACGCATCGCCAGGACGAGAGTTGACCTGAGTCCCAAGGTTCTACCACACTCACGGAGTATCCTTGGGTTTGGTTTGATGGTCTTGCGTAGCCCGTTTGATCATGGCGGTTGCGGGGGCAGCAGTGTTGGCCGCCTTGAACCTGATCTATTGCGTGAAAGCATCCGGGAAATACCGGACCGCATTCGCTGTGGCAGGCGTTTTGCACCTTCTGGCATTGATACTATTCAGCAATGTCTCGATGGTCTCAACGGTGTTGATGCTTGCTCGGCTTTGATTGGGTATGCAGTGTTGGTGGTTCGCAAACCGGACAGACGTTCGAAATGCAGTCTCCGTTGGTGGGCTCTTTTCGAAAGACTGTCGAATTCGTCTCGCCTCCGGCTCAAAGCGCTTCTAGTCTCTGAACAACAGGCAATCACGTCAACAGGAAGCCAAATGAGCTGGATCAGAACAATCCCATTCGAGCAGGCCACAGGCAGGCTGAAGAAACTCTACGACCGCGTCACGGGTCCGGACAACAATGTGGACAATATCATGATGGCGCATTCGTTGCGGCCGCATTCGATGGAAGGCCACATGGCGATCTACAAGGCAGTGCTGCATCACTCGGGCAACAAGATACCGAAGTGGTTCCTCGAGATGCTGGGCGTGTGGGTTAGTTCTCTGAACCGATGTGGATATTGCGTCGAACACCATTTCGCGGGTTTGCAGCGTTTGCTGGGCGATGAAGAGCGAGGAAATGCGATCCGGGCGGCGATTGAGGCGCGCGATCCGGCAGCCGCCCCGTTGGACGCAGCGCAAGTGGCGGCGATGACCTATGCACGCAAGTTGACTGAGGCTCCGGACGATCTAGTCGAAGCGGATGTGACCGCTCTGCGTGACGCGGGGTGGGACGATGGAGAAATCCTTGAGATCAATCAGGTCTGTTCTTACTTTTCCTATGCGAACCGGACAGTTCTGGGGCTGGGATGTTCAACGGAGGGGGACATGCTGGGTTTGTCGCCCAATAACTCGGACAACCCTGACGATTGGGGGCATCGATAAAGCCTGAAGCAAGGGGTATCGGCAGATCCGGTGCGCTTTACGGGCGCCAGCTTTGGCCATGGCCACGTCGGCCGAGGCCGGCTTAAAAATATGTTATTGAGGATTCAGGCAAGGTCCGCTCGGGCGTCTCTAAACTCGGCGAATTTTTGCAACGTCAACTGCTTTGGCGCATCAGGCTTGCGCCGGTTCGGAAACAAATCGACTGGCGTCGCAGCTTGAAATACGGTGTCCGTATCGGAACCTCTGATCCGGTGTGGAAATCATGGGTTTTTGAGGCATCAATTTGACCCCAATCAAAGCGCATCCTTGGCCTTTCTGCTAGCTCCCTTTCGGGACAACAGAAAAGGAAAGATTTCATGGATGCCATTGCTCGGGTCAAAGTAGATTCAACTCAGACCAAGACTGGGCCGACCCCGGTTGCAGAGGTCGCAGAACCCAGCCCGGAAAAGATCCGGCAGGCGTTTGAAAGCGGCAAGTACCCCTATGGTCGCAAGATGGCGCGGTCGGTGTACGAAGAACAGAAGGCCAAATTGCAAGCAGAGTTGCTGAAGGTTCAGCTGTGGGCTCAGGAAACCGGGCAGCGCTTCGTTCTGCTGTTCGAAGGGCGCGATGCTGCTGGCAAGGGCGGTACGATAAAACGGTTCATGGAGCATCTAAATCCGCGTCAGGCTCGGGTCGTTGCCTTGAATAAACCCACTTGGGAAGAAAAGGGGCAATGGTATTATCAGCGCTATGTTCAGGAACTGCCAACAGTTGGCGAAATGGTGTTCTATGACCGATCCTGGTACAACCGCGCGGGTGTCGAGCGGGTGATGGGTTTTTGCTCTCCCAACGAATATCTGGAGTTCATGCGGCAGACGCCGGAGTTGGAACGGATGCTGGTGCGGTCGGGCATCCAGCTCTACAAATATTGGTTCTCGGTCACGCAGGAAGAACAGCAGCGTCGCTTCAAAAGTCGAGAGATTGATCCCCTGAAACAGTGGAAGCTGTCGCCGATCGACAAGGCGAGCCTCAGCAAGTGGGATGACTATACCGAGGCGAAAGAGGCCATGTTTTTTTACACCGATACGGCTGATGCGCCGTGGACGATCATCAAGTCGAATGACAAGAAGCGCGCGCGCCTGAATTGTATGCGGCATTTCCTGTCGACGCTGGACTACCCGGGTAAGGATCACGACACTGTGGGTGAACCCGATCCGTTGATCGTGGGGCAGGCGCATCACGTCATCCACCGGTCCGAGCATATTTTGGGTACAGCATTGCACCCGGACGCCCGTTAACCGCCACGGTGCCTGCTCTTGCCGTGTGAGTAGGCACCGGAGTCTCATATTGAAATTTTGGTGATCTTCTCTTGTCCCGCGCCAAGCCCGCGCATATGGCTGGTGCAATGACAAAAGTGATGACATATCCGGCCCACTTTCGGGCGATTGCCGTGCTTGGCCTGCCGTTGGTCGGTGGCCATCTGGCGCAGTTTGCCATCGGCCTGACCGACACTATTATGCTGGGCTGGTACGGGGTCGAGGCGCTGGCAGCCGTTACCTTGGCCAGCAGCTATTATTTCGTTTTGTTTTTGTTTGGCGCGGGGTTCGGTTGGGCTGTTATGCCAATGGTCGCCACCGCGGCGGCAGAAGGGGACGAAACCAGCATTCGCCGCTCGACCCGTATGGGGCTGTGGTTGTCGCTGCTGTACGCTGCGGTGGTAATGCCTTTGTTGTGGTGGTCCTATCCGATCCTGATCGCCATGAAGCAAGAGCCGCATATTGCTGAAACCGCGTCAGAATATCTGCGCATTGCCGGTTGGGGGTTGTTTCCGGCGCTTATCGTGATGGTGCTGAAATCCTACCTTGCGGCTCTGGAGCGAACGCAGATTGTTCTGTGGATCACGGTTGCGGCGGCGGTTGTGAACGGGTTTACCAACTATGCGCTGATCTTTGGCAACTGGGGCGCCCCGGAACTGGGCGTGATGGGCGCAGCGATCGCGTCGATCGCGACGCAGGTCGTTTCACTGGTCGCGGTTGTTTTCTATGTGGTCCAGACCCTGCCGGAACACAGCCTGTTCCAACGCTTCTGGCGGCCGGATTGGGAAATGTTCATCAGCGTATGGAAACTGGGCGTGCCCATTGGTCTGACCACCCTGGCCGAGGTGTCGCTGTTTGCAACATCAGCCGTAATGATGGGCTGGCTGGGTCAGGTCCCTCTGGCCGCGCACGGGATTGCCCTGAATCTGGCGTCGGCCACCTTCATGGTACATCTGGGGCTGTCCAATGCGGCCACCATCCGGGCCGGCAACGCGTTGGGCCGCCGGGACAAGGCGCATCTGGAAAAAGGTGCAATTGCTGTGACGGGCATGTCGCTGGTCATGTCCGTTGTGACCGTCATCCTGTTCCTGACATACGCCGAGCCGCTGATTTCTCTGTTCATGGAGGCCGATGATCCGCAGCGCGGACAAATTCTGGCTATCGGGACCGGATTACTGGCCATGGCTGCACTGTTTCAACTGGTCGACGGGGCTCAGGTAATTGCGCTGGGTCTGCTGCGCGGGTTGCAGGATGCCAAGATTCCCATGGTTATGGCGGCGCTCAGCTATTGGGTAGTGGGAATTCCGGCGTCATATTATTTCGGCTTCGTCCGTCAGATGGACGGCATCGGTGTCTGGCTGGGATTGGTGCTTGGTCTGGCCTTCGCGGCGGTACTGCTGATGGCCCGGTTCTGGTTGCATTCGGTGCGGCAGATGCAGGCGCCGGCAGAGCCTGCTTAATCTTTGCTCAAGCGGTCGGCCTTTTTCCGAACCAGAACTGTGCGCAGATCGTGCATCGCCATCAGCAACCTGTCGGTCACATCCTCAAGCTGTTCATCGCTTGCCTTGGACTGCGCCCATTGCGTGGTCAGATTCAGATAGTCGACAGCGCGGTGAATATCGTCAATGTCGCGCTGGGCCAGTACAACCCGGCGCTCTTCCATCCATTGGGCGATCTCTGCCTGATCCCGTTCGGACAAAGCCCGTTGCCCGTGCGGCTTGACCTCGCCGTTGCGGATGTTGACGACGGCTATCTGATCCATCTCAATCCGGCGTTGGCGGTTTTCTGTATCGATCCGAAACACGACGGCCCCGTTCTCACGGATGCGAAAGTAGTATTCGGGAAGGTCTGCAGACATGTTCACCTCAGAGATGCACAAAAGCGCTGTATACGACCGCAGGCTTCGGTCAGGGCTGCATCGGACGTAGCATAGCTGACCCGGAAGTTGGGTGACAGGCCAAAGGCCGCGCCAAACACGACGGCGACATCCGCCTCTTCCAACAGGGCAGTGGCAAAGGCTTCATCGTTTTCGATGACGGTTCCCGCGGGTGTTGTTTTGCCAATCAGCCCAGTGATTGAGGGGTAGACATAAAACGCACCCTCGGGTTTCGGGCAGGTTATTCCGTCAATCTCGTCCAACATGCGCACCACCAGATCACGGCGGCGTTTGAACGTTTCATTGTTCGGGGCCAGAAAATCCTGTGTTCCGTTCAGCGCTTCCACCGCCGCCCACTGGCTGATCGAGCAGGGGTTCGAGGTGGATTGCGACTGGATCTTGCGCATCGCAGAGATGAGTTCGACCGGACCGGCCGCATAACCGATGCGCCAGCCTGTCATGGCATAGGCTTTCGAAACACCGTTGCAGGTGAGCGTCCTGTCATACAGGCCGGGCTCGACCTCGGCAGGCGTGCAGAATTCAAAGCCGTCATAGGCCAGGTGTTCGTACATGTCGTCCGACATGATCCAGATATGCGGATAGCGCATCAGAACATCGGTGAGGGCCTTGAGCTCGTCCCGGCTGTACCCTGCGCCTGTCGGGTTGGAAGGCGAGTTGAAGATGAACCATTTCGTCCTGGGGGTGATTGCGGCTTCCAGTTGTTCTGCCGTCAGTTTGAAGTTGTTGGCCAGCGTCGTTTCAACAACAACCGGCGTTCCACCTGCCAGCAAAACCATGTCGGGGTAGCTTACCCAATAAGGCGCGGGGATAATAACCTTGTCACCGTCATTCATTGTTGCCATCAAGGCGTTGTACAGCGTTTGCTTGCCGCCCGTTCCAACCGAGATCTGCGCGGGCGTGTACTCAAGCCCGTGATCGCGCTTCATCTTGGCGCAAACCGCCTGCTTCAGTTCAGGAATGCCGTCTGGAGCAGTATATTTGGTTTTTCCCGCTGCAATCGCTGCAACAGCAGCGTCTTTGATGTTCTGAGGTGTGTCGAAATCCGGCTCACCCGCGCTCAGGCCAATAACGTCGCGCCCGGCGGCTTTCAACTCGGCGGCCTTGGCTGTCATAGCGATTGTGGGCGAGGGTTTGACGCGTGACAGTGTCGCAGACAGGAAACTCATGGATGGCCTCGGTTTGTATGTTCAACCCGACTGTCATAGGGTGCGTCGGAATGACGATCAAGCCGTATGGACAATGTGAATTGGAGACCCGAATGAATGAAGAAAAAGACTGGTATGGACCGGACTCTGCGACATTCGGGGACCGTTTGGCTGGCGCTCGCGAAGCGGCCGGAATGACCCAGGCCGAGTTGGCGCGTCGACTTGGTGTCAAGAAGACGACGATTGCCGATTGGGAAAACGATCTGTCCGAGCCACGCGCGAACCGATTGTCGATGATGGCGGGTCTGGTTAACGTCTCGATCATGTGGCTGCTGACCGGCGAGGGGGAAGGCATGGATGCCCCGGTGGGAGAGGGCGAAGGCGGTATGGAACTGTCAACCGCCGTGGCTGAACTGCGCGCCATTCGGGGCGAGATGCGGGTTTGTGCCGAACGTGCGGCGCGGCTGGAAAAGAAAATGCGCCTGATGCTGGAGCAGAAGAATTGAGTGAACCCCGGGACGTACGCATCAAGCGAATGAAAATGCGATCCATGCGGCGCGGGATTAAAGAAATGGACATTATCCTGTCCGCTTATGCAGATCGCAATCTGGCTGATATGGATGCGGCTGGGCTGGATGTTTTTGATGCGCTGCTGCACGAAAACGATCAGGACCTCTATCAATGGGTCACTGGTCAGGTGCGGCCACCGGCGCAGTTTGCCAGTTTGGTTTCAAGCATCGCGCAGACCTTTCAGAAATAAGAAAATACCAGCTTAACCGATTTTTCGGACTTTCAGGTCATCGTGCCTCAAACAGCACGACTGAATCGGAGGGTCGGATGAGTATGGAAATGCAGGTCTCTGGGCTGGGAGCCAAGGGGTTCATGACCAGCTATCTTGAGGCGCTGGCCCTGGTGGAACGGCTGCACCGGTTGCTGCTGGACGTCATCAAGGATGAATTCGAGCGCGTTGGCGTGCTGGAAATCAACGCGGTTCAGGCGTTGCTGCTGTTCAATATTGGTGATCATGAAGTGACGGCGGGTGAGCTGAAGAGCCGCGGCTACTATCAGGGCAGCAATGTCAGCTACAACCTCAAGAAACTGGTTGAGATGGGGTATATGCACCACCAGAGATGCGAGATAGATCGCCGCTCTGTTCGCGTTCGTCTGACGCCAACAGGCAGGGAAATCCGCAACATAGTATCCGACCTGTTTGCGCGTCACGCCGAAGGATTGCAAAGCAGAGGAGTGTTGGAGTTGGAAGGTATCGAAGACATCACCACGTCGCTGCGCCGCGTGGAGCGGTATTGGACGGACCAGATCAGATACATCTACTGACTGGGGCTGTGCATCGGACGGAATCAAAACCGTCCTGCACTGATGCACAGGCTTGGCGGCCTTGCTCAAATGCCGGTCCAGGGAACGGACCCGTGACAGCAGCAAACAGACGCGGAGTTATTGTGAGTCTTCATCGAGCGCACCAATCTGCATACCGCTCAACTCCCGTTTCAGCTTTTTTCGCATGGCCCGTTCAAAATCCTCGAACCCCTGAGCGACTTCCAAAAAGGCGCCAGGACCATGCAAGACATTGTTTTCAAAGAAGGGAATCAGATAGAGTTCGCCTTCAAAATCAGCCGCGTTGATCACGAGACCATTCACCACAACGTCCTGAAAGGGGAAGTGCCGATAGGCTATCTGCGGCCCGTAGCCATCGTTGTTGGAGCCATCCCCGGACAGATCAATTGTTTGAAACAAGCACTCGGGTGCTTGATTCATCAAGGCGGACCCGAAGGCAAGGGCATAGCCCATGGCGGTCGCGGATCCGGTATCCGATCGTACTGAATCACTTATCTGACCGGATGCGAAAAGCAGGTCAGAAATATCTTCGATCAGCAACCAATTCAAAATGACATGCTGCGTGGAACGTCCGCTCCATTCGTAAACAGCTAAGGCAACCGGCATGGGAGAAGAGAAAAAGGCCTCTTGCACGTCGGGTGCGATCAGCGCGGCGGCCAGTCCCTGCCGTTGCAGCAAGTCTTCGGCCTCATCGACCGAAACTGAAATGTCCATCGCCAGTGCAAGGGCCAGACGACATTGTTCAGCCTTGATCGGGCTGGCCAGGACGGCCAACCCAAGTGTTATGACCCACCGGATCACCAGTGGCCGACGCTTTCCATGCTAATCCAAGGTTCCTTGGGCTCCAGAGCATCGCCGTTTTGCAGAAGCTCGATCGAGATATTGTCGGGCGATCGCACAAAGGCCATACGACCGTCACGCGGAGGTCGATTGATCGTAACACCATTGTCCTGAAGGTGCCGGCAAACTTCGTAGATGTTGTCGACGCCGTAAGCGAGGTGGCCGAAGTGGCGGCTGTCGCTGGGCAGGTCGTCATCACCGTCCCAATTGTAGGTCAGTTCAATCGGAGCGTCTTCTTGTCCCGGAGGGGCCATGAAAACCAGTGAAAAGCGCCCGGCTTCACTGTCATAGCGGCGTGTCTCCTTCAGGCCCAGAAGTTCATAAAACGCCATGGATTTTTCCAGATCCTTCACGCGGACCATGGTGTGAAGATATGTCAGCGCCATTTGGCCATCCTTTTCGACTCAGTTTGCAAACAGCTTAGCGCGCCAACCTAGTGTGTCGAGAGCGCTGGGTATGGCGAATTGAAAATTGCGCGGGTTGCGGCATATATCGCGGTTCCGGTGTTGCGATTGGCGAGATATAGTAGGGGGCGACTCATTGCCAGAAAGGAAAATTTGATGCCGCTGTCCGCTGACCAACAGGCCGAGATCGAAGCGCAACGTGCGCAATCGCATCCCACTCGTCGCGTCGTTTCAGCGGGAATGGAAGATCACCTGTATACCGCGCATCAGGTTCTGGATCACGGTTTTGTTCGCGTCATTGACTACATGGGCGATGACGCCGCTATCTGTCAGGCTGCACGTGTGTCTTACGGCAAAGGAACCAAATCAGTTCAGAATGACGAAGGTCTGATCCGGTATCTGATGCGGCACTGGCATTCGACCCCTTTCGAAATGTGCGAGGTCAAACTGCATGTGAAGCTGCCGGTCTTCGTGGCGCGGCAGTGGATTCGGCACCGCACGGCCAATGTAAATGAGTATTCGGCGCGGTATTCGATTCTGGATCGTGAGTTCTATATTCCCGCACCCGAACATGTCGCCGCCCAATCAGAGGTGAACAATCAGGGCCGTGGCTCGGCTCTGGAAGGGGAAGAGGCTGCACGTGTCCTGGACATCCTGAAGGCAGACAGTGCCCGGTGTTACGACAATTACGAGGCGATGATCAGTCAGGGCGGGCAGCAGGGTCTGGCACGTGAACTGGCGCGGATGAACCTGCCCGCAAACATCTATACGCAGTGGTACTGGAAGGTCGACCTTCACAACCTGTTCCACTTCCTGCGATTGCGCGCTGACCCTCATGCTCAGTTCGAAATCCGCGTCTACGCTGATGCGATGTGCAAGATCGTCGCCGACTGGGTACCATTTGCCTACAAGGCCTTCGAAGATTACCGCCTTGGTGCCGTCAACCTGTCCGCTCAGATGGTCGAAAGCCTGCGGCGCATGCTGGCGGGCGATGACGTCACACAGGAAAGCTCGGGTATGACGGCTCGAGAATGGCGCGAGTTCGAAGAGATCATTCGCAAATAGAACTTGAATTCGCACAGCGGTAGTTTATCCGGATTGTCATGGGATCGGAACACTGGTTCCATGGCTCTTTTACTCAAGCTTGCGAATATTTCACGTGTGCCCGGGCTTGCATTGCATGTGCAGGCTGACGGCTCATTGCTTGGATTTGGTGAGGACTGTCGCACGTTTGCTCCAGAAACTAGAACGGCAATTCTGAGCGGAAGGTGTGGCAACGTGCGTGCGCGGGCCCAGGCAGTTTGCATAAGTCTGGACTATCCGGCTTGGGGGCTCGACCGCGGTCGTGACATACGCGAACGGGGTTTCCAGCACCGCGAAAAAGGACACAGACCAATACTGCCACGCCGATGCGAAGTCAGCGTGAGAACAATGGAACGAGACCGGTGAGGGGTGGCTGACGGCCGGAAAATTGGCCGCCATCCTTAATTGATTCACCCTGCAATCAGCGGGGATGTCGTTACAACGGCTTCAAATCAGAAGCCATTTGCCGACCGTCGCGTCCGTCCTCCAACTCGTAAGAGACTTTCTGATTGTCAGCGAGTCCGGTAAGGCCGGACCGTTCTACGGCCGAGATATGTACAAACACATCTTTGCCCCCTTCATCAGGGGCAATAAAACCATATCCTTTGGTGGTATTGAACCATTTCACGGTGCCGGTAGGCATGTCCCGTGTCTCCTTCTACTTACGCATTGTCCCACAAATTGGTGGGGGCTGTGGTGAGCGACATCGTAAACCCGACTGGATCGCTATTTCTGAACAGTCCAATTCACATGTTTCGCCTTTTTCAACATTGCATGGTGATGTAAAAAATCAAGAATAACTGCCTGAAACTGGCAAGTTTGCCCAAAATGCAATCAAATGCAGGAACAGTAAAAAACATGCGCCTTTATGGACTGAAGACTTGTGACGCCTGTCGCAAGGCATTGAAAACGTTTCCAGATGCAGAGTTTGTAGATGCCCGCAGCGATGGCGTGCCGGACTCTGTGCTGTCGCAAGCGCTTGCCGCCTTCGGCGACGCTTTGCTCAACACAAGGTCCACAACATGGCGTGGGTTGGATGACAACCAACGCGCGAAAACACCTTTGGAACTGTTGAAAGAGCACCCCACTCTGATGAAGCGTCCGTTGATCGAGAAAGACGGAGATCTGTTTCTGGGCTGGACAGCCGAAACACGAACGCAGCTTGGTATTTCTTGAGGAATGCTTATGTGCCTGCATGTAAAAGTGAGGATGTTCAATGCGTAATGCCGCCATGATTTTGGGCGTTATCGCCGGATTGATCGGTATGATCGTCGGGTTTTTCGGATATGCGAAGGTGGTCGTGATCGATCACGTCGGCGAGATAGAAGGAGTTCTGAGGCAGGCAGACAACCCTGATCTGATTCAGGCCGTGTCGATCATCGCGCCTTTGTTGGCCATTGTCGGGGGGGCGATGGCGCCTGCGCGTGCTCTTTTTGCCGGAATCTTGCTGCTCATTTCAGCGGGAGCGATGTATTATGCATTCGGATTTGGTGTCTTCACCATGTTCCCGATTGCATTTGCCGGGGTTGCCGGGGTGCTTGGGCTGGCAGCGGGTAAACCGGACCAGCCCAAAGCGCATTTCTAGGTCATTTCAGACGCAGGATCCGATCAAGTGAGATGGGGCCCGCACCGTTGATCACGATCACCAGCATCAGGAATGTCCACATCGTACGCTGATCCATTATGGATGGCGCCGCGTCGAACAGGCTGCCCAGTTTCACGCCATGGCCGGTGACATCGACCAGGGTCTGCACCCAGATGAAACCGATCATACCCAAGGCGGCCAGGCGGGTGAACAGACCGACAAGCAGCAGCGCAGGAAGGACGAATTCTGCAACCGTGCCAAAGAAAATGACGATACGTTGGAAGATTGTCATTTGGGATACGTCATAAAGTACGGCTTCGGCTGCTTTGGGGAAAATCTGACCGAAGGCACCTGCCGAAGGTGAAAAGATCGAACCGTCGATCTTCAGCATTGCCGAGTTCCAGTAATAGACCAGAAGGACGGCGACAAAGACCAGCCGCGCCAGCGTTGGTGTAAGCCAGTTGGACGCAAGGTCCACCTTTCCCAGAACGTTGTTGTGAAGTGAGATCAGGGCAGTCATGTCTCCAGCCTTTCGATAGTCACAGAAGTTAGTGCACCGCCCTGTAGAAGCAGTGCCAGAGTGGTTCCAAGGTCAAATTCAGGTTGCGTCGCTGCGGTTTTCTCAAACGCTTCGCCGATCATGTCGCCACCTTGTATGTGGGTTATCCAGTCTGCTCCGCCAGCGGGCAGCAGCTGGGCAACCGGGTCGAATTCCGGGCGTGTGATCAACACATCCTCCGCTCGTGCAACCGGTTTCGGTGCGTCGGCGTCGGTGTTGAAGCGCCAGATCGCGTGAATAGGCCAGTCTGAACGTATCACCCGCATAGCAGGGGCAAATCGCAACCGGGCCCGCATGACCTGTTCGGGGTCTACGGCCAGAGCTTCTGCCGGGGCAGGTTGGCTGTCGGCGGCGTGGTACGACTTGCGCAAGGCAAGTTCCATCCGCGCCACATCCGGCAAGTAACCAAGATGCGATAGCTGCTGCATTCCAGCCAGAAATTCGGGAAAGGCTTCACCGTAGAACATCATCAGCGGTGAAGATGGCGGGTGCTGGCGCAGAAATATCCCGGCCAGCCCATCCATATTCCCAGAGCCCAGCAACTTGGTGATGACTGGAAACGCCTGATGCATCGCCTCGGTCAAGGACACGGCGATATTGTTGCGATAGACGCTGAACCGACGACCGGCTGGCTGCGCCTGGGCGTCCAGCAAACCTTCGGGGACAGGGGCTGACGCATCCATCATGGCTGCGCGAAATTCGGATTGCGAAACGCTCATGCCGGGATCCGTTCCAGGGCGGTCTGCGCGCGAACGGCCTCTTCTCGCAAAACGGGCCAGTCCGGTACGTCGGTGTCCCACTCGACCAGGACGGGCTTCGGCCCCGTCCGTTCCAGCACATAATCCAACAACGCCCAGACCGGATCGACGACTTCACGCCCGTGGCTGTCGATCAGCAGCGGGTGGCCGTGATCGTCTTCATCCTCGTCATGACCGCCAAGGTGAATTTCCCCCACTTTTTCCAGTGGATAGGCATTGATGTAACCCTGAGGAGAGAAATCCAGATTGGTGGCAGAGATAAAGACGTTATTGACATCCAGCAACAAGCCACATCCGGTACGACGTGCAATTTCGCGCAGAAAGTCGGGCTCTGACCAGGCGCTTTCTTCAAAAGCCAAATAGCTTGAGGGGTTTTCCAACAGCATCTGCCGCCCGACAGTATCCTGCACCTGATCGATATGATCGCAAACACGTGTCAGAGTTGCGTCGGTATAGGGCAAGGGCAGCAGGTCGTTGTAGAAATGGGTGTCATGGGTGGACCAGGCCAGGTGTTCGGAAAAGCTGGCAGGGTTCAGCCAACCCACCAGTTGTTTCAGCCGGGCCAGATGATCAGGGTCCAGTGCGCCTTCGCCGCCAATGGACAGGCCAACACCATGGACCGAGATCGGGAATTGTTCGGAAAGATGGCGCAGCTGCGCCAGAGGTCGCCCGCCATCGCCCATATAGTTCTCCGCATGAATTTCCAGCCATGCGACGGGCTGCGCGTGTTCAAGTATCTGAGCGAAGTGTTGCGGCTTGTAACCTACGCCCGGAGCTGCGGGCAGGCGGTTCGACCTGTGGGCATCATCCAACATGGGCCAGTTCCTTGATCACGAAAGGGAAGGGGCGGGCGATGGTGCCCGCCCCCTGAATTCGTCAGGCGCTTCTTATGCCGGCAGGTCGCGATCCTGAGCTTCCAGCGAGCCTTTGCGCGGTGCGCCGTCGGCCTGTGCGGGCAGTTCGATATCCGCGCAGGTGCCTGCATCGACCAGGGTCCATGCGTTGCCCTGATAATCAACGGTCGAGGTACCCGCGCAAGTGGTGCCGGGGCCAGCGGCGCAGTCGTTCTGACCGGCCAGTGATACGCCATAGCATTTTTCTTTTGCCTGAGCGGATGCAGTGGTTGCGGCGCCCGATACGGCGGCTGCGACTGCGGTTGCGATAACCAGGGACTTAGCTGTGTTCGACATCTCGGTAATCCTCTTGATGACTGGGTATGTCTGCTTGTGACAATGACAAAGGTAGTAGCTTGGTAGACAGAGTTGAATTCACGAGCCCGTGTCTCACAAGCACGTCAAGGGGCGGCGTGCCCTCTTGCAGCGTAATGCATTGTTTTTGATGAATAAAGGGGGAAATGTTTCAATCCGGCCCCAAATCGGGGGCCAGATTTCTTGCGATTTCCTGCCGATTGTTACAGCAGATCTGGTGGGGTGGCTGCCTGCGACAGCTCGTTTGTTACAACGTCAAGCGGTTGTACCTGCGTCTGTTTTTCACCCAGACGCCGGACACTGACAGTGCGGTCGTCGACTTCGCGATGGCCGACGGCCAGAATGACCGGAACCTTGCCGACCGAATGTTCACGAACCTTGTAGTTGATCTTTTCGTTGCGAATGTCGGCTTCGGCCCGAACACCAGCTGCGCGCAGGGTTTCGACCACTTCGGCGACATAGTCATCCGCCTCAGAGGTAATAGACGCGACCACGACCTGACGCGGGGCAAGCCAAAACGGCAGCTTGCCTGCGTGTTCTTCGATCAGGATACCGATGAAACGTTCGAACGAACCCAAGGTTGCGCGATGCAGCATAACGGGACGGTGTTTACCGCCGTCAGCGCCGATATAGGTGGCGTCCAGACGCTCGGGCAGCACGAAGTCAACCTGGTGCGTACCGCATTGCCAATCGCGACCGATCGCGTCGGTCAGAACAAACTCCAGCTTGGGGCCGTAAAAGGCGCCTTCGCCGGGGTTGAGCTCCGGCTCGATCCCGGCAGCACGTGTCGCGCTGAGCAACGCGGCTTCGGCCTTGTCCCAGACTTCATCCGACCCAGATCGTTTCTCAGGGCGATCCGAGAATTTGACCGAGAAGTTTTCGAATCCCAAATCCTTGTAGATCCGGGACAGGAACCGGATGAACTCTGCGGTTTCAGACTCGATCTGGTCTTCGGTGCAGAAGATGTGCCCATCGTCCTGGGTGAAGCCGCGCACACGCATGATACCGTGCAGCGCACCTGACGGCTCATAGCGGTTGCACGAGCCAAACTCAGCCATACGCAGCGGCAGGTCGCGATAGGATTTCAGGCCCTGATTGAAGATCTGCACATGGCAGGGGCAGTTCATCGGCTTGAGCGCGTTGATCGCCTTTTCGCGCGCGTGCTCCTCGTCCACTTCGACGATGAACATGTTCTCCTGATACTTGTCCCAATGGCCCGATGCTTCCCACAGTTTACGGTCCACAACCTGTGGCGTGTTGACTTCGACATAGCCGCCGTTGCGCTGCTGGCGGCGCATGTAGTCCTGCAACTGAGTGTAGATCGTCCAGCCGTTGGGGTGCCAGAAAATCTGACCGGGCGCCTCTTCCTGCATGTGGAACAGGTTCATTTCGCGGCCCAGCTTGCGATGGTCGCGCTTGGCGGCCTCTTCCAGCATATGCAGGTGCGCTTTCAGCTTTTCCTTACCGGTGAAGGCCACGCCATAGATACGCTGCAACATCGCGCGGTCGCTGTCGCCACGCCAATAGGCGCCGGCGATGGACATAAGCTTGAAGGCATCCCCCGGAACCTGGCCGGTGTGTTGCAGGTGCGGACCACGGCACAGATCCTGCCAGTGGCCGTGCCAGTACATGCGCAGCGGTTCGTCGCCGGGAATGGCTTCGATCAGTTCGACCTTGTAGGGCTCGTTATTGGCTTTGTAGAACTCGATCGCGCGCTCGCGGTCCCAGACCTCGGTGGTGACGGGATCACGCTTGTTGATGATCTCTTTCATCTTTTTCTCGATGAGGCCGAGATCTTCCGGCGTGAACGGCTCTTCACGGTCGAAGTCATAATACCAGCCGTTTTCGATAACGGGGCCGATAGTGACCTTGGTCGCGGGCCAGATTTCCTGAACTGCGCGGGCCATGATATGGGCCAGATCGTGGCGGATCAGTTCATTGGCCTGAACTTCATCCTTCATGGTGTGGATGGCGATCTGCGCGTCGGATTCGATGGGCCATTGCAGGTCCCAGTGCTTCCCATCCACGGTGGCCGAGATGGCCTTTTTGGCCAGCGAGGTTGAGATATCGGCAGCCACCTGCGCGGGCGTGACGCCTGCGTCGAAGGAACGTGCATTGCCATCGGGAAAGGTGAGAGAGACGGATTGAGAATCCAGGGCCATATCGGCTCTCCTCGTCGGTTTGGCGCCCACTGAACGCCCGGTTGCGGGTTATGTGTGTTTGGCTGATGTGGCAGGTGCAGCAATTTCTGTCAAGTGCTGCAGGGTGCTTTGGCTGACGCAACGAAACATCGAATTCAGGAATTGCGACCATCGAGCTGCCGTGCATGATGTTCCCCAAAGAGAAAGAGGATTTCATGGCAGCAACGGAATTTCTGGAAACGGCTCAGGGGCGGCCACTGGCTTATCACAAAAGCGAAGGGTCAGGGCCGACCATCGTTTTTCTGGGTGGGCTCAAATCGGACATGGAAGGCACCAAGGCCGTGCATCTGGAAGTTTGGGCGCAGGCGCGGGGGCAATCGTTCTTGCGGTTCGATTATTCCGGCCACGGCGAAAGCTCGGGTGCGTTCACGGATGGCTCTATTGGTGACTGGCATCAGGACACATTGGCCGCAGTAAATGCATTGACGGACGGACCATTGATTGTTGTTGGCTCGTCGATGGGGGGGTGGCAGGCATTGCTACTGGCCAGGGCCATGCCCGAACGAATTGCAGGCATGGTCACAATTGCTGCTGCACCGGATTTCACCGAGGACGGGTATTGGGCGTCTTTCAGCGACGAACAAAAAGCCGCGTTGAACACTGTCGGCCATGTCGAGTTGCCGTCCGACTATATGGAACCCTATATCATCACCAAGCGCATGATCGAAGACGGACGTCAGAATTTGGTTCTGCGGGGCGCTCTGGATCTGCCGTTCCCGGTTCGTTTCCTGCAAGGCACCGCAGACACGGCGGTTTCGACCGAAACAGCCGTGCGGCTGCTGGAACATGCTGCGGGTCCTGACATGCGGCTGTTGTTGGTCAAAGGGGCTGATCATCGCTTCTCGGACGAGAAATGCCTGGGCCTGATCGAGACCGCGGTTCTTGACGTGTTGGGAGAAACCTGATGCGGCGCTTTGGTTGGATTCTGGGGCGCGCTCTTCTGGCGCTGGTTGTTCTCGGCGGCCTGGTCTACTGGTTCGGCCCGCGCGAGGAAGTGAACCTGCACCCGACTTTTGATTCCCGGAAATTTGGTGAAGGTGTTCAGGTTTATTTTGAAAGCACCGAGTCCGCCTATGATGATATCGTTCCGGGTGTCGAAAAGCGTGTGGTCTGGCAGGACGGGTTCAAGGAGCAGCGCACGCCGTATTCTGTTCTGTACATCCACGGTTTTTCAGCAAGTTCTGAGGAAATCCGCCCCGTGCCTGATCTGGTGGCTGACGCTTTGGGGGCCAACCTGGTCTACACCCGTTTGCAAGCTCACGGTCGGGATGGGCCGGCGATGGCCGAGGGTACTGCCTCGGGCTGGATGCAGGACATGGCCGAAGGGCTGGCAGCGGCGCGTGCGGTCGGAGAGAAGGTGATCGTCATTTCCACCTCGACCGGAGGAACACTGGCGGCGGCAGCTGCGTTGGATGTTGACCTCAGCCGGGATGTGGTTGGCATGGTCTTTGTCTCGCCGAACTTTGGTGTGAATACCTTCGCGGCGTGGGTGCCTTCCTTACCTTGGGCAAGAATCTGGTTGCCCGTTCTCATGGGGCCAGAACGCGATGTGTCAGGGCCGGACCCAGAGAAGAACAAGTACTGGACGTCGGTCTACCCGTGGGAAGCCGTCGTGCCGATGTCCGTGCTGGTGGATACGGTCTATGCGCTGGATTTCTCTGAGGCCCTGATACCCGCTTTGTTCTGGTTTTCGGATGATGATCAGGTTGTGCGGCCGGGCCGGACGCACAAAGTGGCTGAGGCCTGGGGCGCTCCGGCAACGGTCAAGCTGGTTACGATGGGGCCGGATGACGATCCGTCTTCACACGTTATCGCGGGGCGGTTGATGTCGCCGGGTCAAACCGACGCGGCCGTTGCTGGTATACTGGAGTGGCTCAAGGGCTTGGGGGTGGAATAAACCCTGATCGGAAAAAAGGATGCAAGATGCGTAAGCCGGGCAGCATGTGGAGCCTTGAGACCCTGGGCCGCGTCCGCTTGTCCCGGCACTTCTTCATGCGTGATTTTCTGTATTCGGAAATCGGCAACTTCCACCAAAAGCAGAATATTCCGGACAACCCGGATCTGGCGATCGAAACAGGTCGCGCGTTTTGCGAAACCCTTCTTGACCCCTTGGAAGAGACATTTGGCCGGGTCGCCGTCAGGTCGGGCTACCGCTCACCGTCCTTGAACCGGTTTGGCAATGAAAACAAACTGAACTGCGCCCGAAACGATAATCCGTTGGAATGCCATATCTGGGATCACGGGGAAGGGGATGCGCGGATCGCCGGGGCATCCATCGTCATCCCGTGGTTCGCGGATCAATATGCGCAAGGCAGAGATTGGCGGGATCTGGCGTGGTGGATGCACGATCATCTGGAGTATTCCGAAATCTGGTTCTTCCCCAAGTTATGCGCGTTCAACCTTGTGTGGCGGCCCAGGCCGCATCGTCGGATCGACAGCTACATTGCTCCGCGTGGATGTCTGTTGAGGCCCGGCACTGAGCCGGGTGAAGACCTTTCTGCCCGGCAAGCCCGTTACGCCGATTTTCCGGCATTTCGAGCAATCGCCTACCCATGAAGTTTTCCTTGCCCGGTTGCGGCAAAACTTTCATCCTGAGAACAACTGGAAGGACTCGGAAAACCGAGCAGATGGAGACCCCCGCGTGATCGAGCCGCTGGTGTTGTTGCCTGGATTGATGTGTGATGCCCGCCTGTTTCGGCCTCAAATCGAGGTACTGTCACGGGCACGGCCGGTCACCGTTGCGCCGATATCCGGAGGTGAGCGTATCGAAGAAATCGCCTCGGGGATGTTGGATCAGCTTCCCCATAGGTTTGCCCTGGTCGGGCAGAGCATGGGCGGTGTTGTGGCGTTGGAGTTGATCCGGCGGGCACCGGAACGGGTGTCGCGCCTGTGCCTGATGTCGACAGACGCTCAGGCGGATACACCTCATATCGCAGCCAGTCGTGAGGACCTGATTATTGGCGCTCAGGGTGGGCGGCTGGAAGAAATCATGCGCCAACTGGTCGGCACCGATACATTGGCGCCGGGGCCAAAGCGAATCCCAATTCTGAATGATCTTTTGACAATGGCGAATGATCTGGGCGCCGAGACATTCGTTCGTCAAATGCGTGCCTTGCAGCGCCGGCCCGACCAACAGGGAACGTTGCGCCGCATCAAAGCCCCCACTTTGATCATGTGCGGCGTGCATGACACGCTTACCCCTGTCAAACGCCACTCGTTCATGTCTGACCTGATACCGGAGGCAGAGTTGAAGGTTGTCGAAAATGCGGGGCATCTTCTAACGCTTGAAGCACCTGATGCCGTGAATAACGCCTTGGAAACCTGGCTGAATATCCCGCAACGGTTTGACTAAGGGTAAAGCGCTGCGCGTTCGACTTTTGAAATCACATTCGGTGTCACCGAAGGTTCGCCGGTCTCGTGGTTAAAAAACGGCGTATTCTTCCACCGTCCTGACAGGCGTGATCGCAAGGCGCGGTGCAAAAGGCCAAACGCCGCAAACCTGACCTTTTCGTGTTTTTGTTTTCCATTGGGTCGAGGGACAAACCCGCGGGTCGTGACCGGCCCCAATGCGGAAACATCACCGGTAATCCTGAGGACAATTAATCCTGCAAAAGGTAAACGTGCAGTCTGTGGCGTCGTCGCCAACGGGGCGTTGCAGCAGCTGGCGTACCATCTCAGCATACCATTTGGGCTTAGTTTCATGGCCGAAAGGAATTGACCGCCAGCGGTAAAACCGATTTCATCCGGTGCCATCTGGAAAATGTCAACCGGGCCGGGGGCCGGGTCGGGCTGCCGGAAAAACAGCTGCGCCGCGCGGCAGTCATGACAAAAACACTCGACATGGGTTCCAAGCCGAACACCCCGGTCCGAGATATGACCCTTCAACTGGCCGCAAATGCAGGAAAAGGCGAGACCAACATGTGTCGGCCCGCCCATGTTCTTCAGGCGACCTTGTTGCTATTCGCTGCGCGGCGGCGTTTCTTGCGGCTGTTTTCGTTCATGAAATCAATCACAAGCGGGCGGATGTTGTCGCGCCAGCTGCGGCCTGCGAAGATGCCATAATGGCCGGCGCCCGGCTCTACGTGGCTGGCTTTTTTGCTGTCTGGCAAGCCGGTGCACAGGTCCAGTGCAGCAATGCATTGACCGGGGGCCGAGATATCGTCATTCGCACCTTCGACCGATTTCACCGCAACGTCGGTAATCTTGCCGATATCAACCTTGTGGCCAGCGACAACAAATTCGTTGCGCGCAATCTCGCGGTTCTTGAAGACGCGTTCGACCGTCGACAGATAGAATTCGGCCGTCATGTCCATGACCGCAAGGTATTCATCATAGAAACGGTTATGCGCATCCAGATCCGAGGCTTCGTTGCGGGTAACGCGTTGAATCTGATCGGAAAACGCCTTGGAGTGGCGATCGGCGTTCATCGACATGAACGAGGCCAGTTGCAGCAGGCCGGGATAGACCATACGCCCGACACCTTTGTACTTGAAGCCGACCCGTTGAATCATGGTCTCTTCCAGCTGACCCATCGTGACACGTCGTCCAAAGTCGGTAACGTCAGTCGGAGTTGCGTCCGGGTCCACCGGCCCGCCAATCAGTGTCAGAGTACTGGGTTGAGCCTTGGGTTCCACCTCGGCCAGATAGGCAGTGGCCGCCAATGTCAGCGGGGCGGGCTGACACACCGCCACGACATGCGTGTCCGGCCCGAGTTCCTTCATGAAATCCACAAGGTAGAGAGTGTAATCCTCGACATCGAACTTGCCTGCAGACACAGGAATATCGCGCGCGTTATGCCAATCGGTGATGTAAACCTCACAATTGACCAGCAGGCTTTTGACGGTCGAGCGTAGAAGCGTGGCATAGTGGCCGGACATGGGCGCAACCAGCAGGACCTTGCGCGGTTGTTCTTCCCGGCCGTTGACACGGAAATGAACCAGATCGCCAAAGGGGCGTTCCAGAACAGTCGTGATCTCGACCAGATGATCCTTGCCGTCTTCGCAGGTGAAGGTTCGAATGCCCCAGTCAGGTTTGACAACCATTCGCTGGAAGGTCCGTTCAGTCACTTCGCCCCATGCGGCCATCCAGCTGAACGCCGGGTTGGGTGTCATGGAAAACAGCGGGTAGGACGCCATCGCGCTTGCGGTTGCACCAAGCCACTGGTTGGTGTTACGCATGGACTCCATGAGGTCGTAGGTCATCATATAGCGCATAAATGGGGCCTCCTGAGTGTCAGCCTGAGAGTTCGGACCATTCGTCGCTTTGCCCCCCAGCACCCACGACGTTATTCTGCATAGCAGCGAGGTTAGGGTGGAATTGTTAAAATGACAACTAGCGAAGGCCAAATGCCAGACGTGTCCGAAGAACATATTGAACGAATTAAAGAAAATATGGAAAAGGTCGAGCAGCTCTCGAAGCGCCTGATCGAGATTATGGCGTCAAAAAAGCCGCACACCCCTGCGCTGGACGGCCCGAATCAAGAGCTTTTTGCACGAGCAGCAACGGCGTATTGGGCCGAGGCATGGCAAAACCCCGCCAAGTTATTGGAGCAGCAAATAGAATTCTGGGGAAAGTCGGTTTTGAACTTTGCCGAAGCGCAGAAAACGCTAACCTCAGCAGAAGACGAAAACGAGCTGGCCAAATCGGGTGACAAGCGGTTTTCCAATCCCCTTTGGGAAAAAAACCCGTATTTCCGCCTGATCCGCCAGCAATATCAGACAAATGCAGAAGCCATTGCTCAGGCAGTTTCGTCGGTAGATGATCTGGATGCCAAAGACAAACGACGCCTGCAATATTTCTCGCAACAGATCATTGACATGATGGCGCCGACGAATTTTCTGGCGACCAATCCGGATGCCCTGCAAAAAGCAGTCGAGACCGAAGGTCAATCGCTGGTCAAGGGGTTGGAGAATCTGGTTTCAGACCTTGAGGCCAATGACGGCGAGTTGGTCGTGAAACTGGCAGATGAAAGCGCGTTCAAGGTTGGCGGAAACCTGGCGACAACGCCGGGTGAGGTCGTGTATCGCAACCGGATGATGGAACTGATTCAATACAAGCCGGTGACCGAAACGGTTTACGAAACACCCATCATTCTTTTCCCGCCCTGGATCAACAAGTTCTATATTCTGGATCTGAAAGCCCAGAACAGCATGATCAAATGGATCACTGAGCAGGGCTATACACTGTTTGTCGTGAGCTGGGTTAACCCGGATGAAAGCTATGCCGAAACCGGCATGGAGGATTATGTCCAAGACGGTTTCCTGACGGCAATCGAGACGGCGAAGAAGATCTGCAAGGTCAGACAGGTCAACGCTGTGGGCTATTGCATCGCAGGCACAACGTTGAGCCTGACTTTGTCCTTACTGAAGCAGCGCGGAGACAAGTCCGTCAAGTCGGCAACTCTGTTTACGGCACTGACGGATTTTTCCGATCAGGGTGAGTTCACGCCATTCCTGCAAAACGACTTCATCGACGGAATCGAAGAAGAAGTGAACAAGGAAGGCGTTCTGCGGTCGTGGATCATGGCGCGCACCATGTCGTTCCTGCGATCACGCGACCTAGTTTATGGTCCAGCCATTCGCAGCTACATGATGGGAGAGGTGCCTCCGGCATTTGATTTGCTCTACTGGAACGGCGATGGTGCTAACCTGCCGGCAAAAATGGCCGTGGAATATCTGCGAGGTCTCTGCCAGCGCAACGAATTCGCCACCGACGGTTTTGAGTTGATGGGGCACAAGCTGAAACTCGAAGACGTGGATGTGCCTCTGATGGCCATCACCTGCGAAACGGACCACATCGCGGCATGGAAAGACTGTTACCGCGGCGTGCAGAAAATTGGCTCGCGGTCCAAGACCTTCGTGGTTTCAGAATCGGGTCATATTGCGGGCATCGTGAACCCGCCCAGCAAGAAAAAGTATGGCCACTATACCAACCCGGATATGAAGCCGGACGCTAGCACCTGGCTGAAAGAAGCTGATTTTCACGAGGGGTCCTGGTGGCCCATGTGGGACGCTTGGTTGAAGAAGCGGTCCGGAAAGCAGGTTCCGGCACGCGAACCGGGCGATTCGAAGCACCCCATCCTTTCCCCCGCACCTGGAACCTATGTTGTTGCCAAGCCAAACGGCTGATTTCATTTTGAAACTTAAGAAATTCTGCATTGCAGCAAGAAAAAACTTGCAATGCTGCGATGCAGCAATCATATTGTCCTCAAGCTGATGAAAGCCGGGGTGGGCCCGGACCGGCTAAAAGGATTAGGACAATGGCAAAGACCCAAGATTTTACCGCGATCATGAAAGACATGATGGGTGCATTCCCGGTGGACACCACCGCAATGGAAGGCGCATTCAAATCGACCGCTTCGCTGAACGAGAAGCTGTCGGGCGTTGCTCTGGAAGCTGCTGAGAAATCGGCCGAGATCTCGAACAAATGGACCAAGGACACCCTGGCCAAGCTGAGCGAGATGTCTAAAGCCAAGGCAGAGCCTGCTGATT
Organism: Ruegeria sp. AD91A; assembly: GCF_003443535.1. Lineage (GTDB taxonomy): Bacteria > Pseudomonadota > Alphaproteobacteria > Rhodobacterales > Rhodobacteraceae > Ruegeria. Next base: position 573,485 of record NZ_CP031946.1, read on the forward strand.
ATGCAAAAGCCGCAACCGACTTCGCAAGCGCGTCGGCTGAAGTTGCTGCTGAAAACATGGCCGCTTTTGCTGAGATCGCGAAAAAAGTTCAGACCGAAACGGTTGAACTGCTGATGGCTGCTGGCAAAGACGTTGCGGAAGAAACAACCGCCGCCGTCAAAAAAGCGACCAACGAGGTCACCACTGCAGCCAAGAAAGCTGCAACTGCAAAGTAAGAAACGTCCGCGAAACGCACCCAACCCTCCCATTAGGTGCAATCGCGTTGGGCAGGTCCATTGACCTGCCCTTTCTTTTTGTGCTGCACTCGCATAACCTGTGCTGCAACGCATCATCCTTGGGGAGGGAATCCGGTGTCGGACCAAGAAAAACCGCTGCTGATCAAGCGCTATGCCAGCCGTCGGCTGTATAACACCGAGACCAGCGATTACGTGACGCTCGAAGATATCGCGGGGTTCATCCGTGACGGGCGCGAAGTACAGATCATTGATCTGAAAACCGGCGATGACCTGACGCGCCAGTATCTTCTGCAAATCATTGCCGAACATGAAAGCCGCGGTGAGAATGTGCTGCCGGTGAATGTACTGAACGATCTGGTCCGTAGCTATATGCTTCCGGGTGGGGGCATGATGCCTCAGTTCCTGCAAAGCTCGTTCGAGATGCTGCGGGAAAGTCAGAGCAAGATGGTGGAAAACATGAGTGCCATGAACCCGATGTCTCAGATGCCGGGTTTTGATGCATTGCAGGCGCAGCAGCAGGCTTTCCTGAAGGCGATGACCGGTGGGCTGTCAGGCGGATGGTCCGGTCCGGACAAGGACGAGGGAAAGTCTGAACCGAAAGAGGATCTGGAGGACATCAAGAAGCAGCTGGCGGAATTGCAGCAAAAACTGTCTAAGCTGAACTGATTTGTTCCGAACAAAGAAAAAGGCCCGCGCTATGCCAAGGCCCTACAGGTAAATGTTGAAAGAGGCTGAGAGTTCAGCCTCTTTTGCAATTTTATTTTAGATGAGCGGATTTGACACTTTTAGTCCAAGGCAAGCATTGGGTTTTTTAAGTTCAAAAGTCTGCTCCCTGATGAAAGCTCGTTCTTTAGAGTGCACTTCACACCTCAGATTAAATTAGTGCTCCAAGAGCATTTCCTTCGGTCAGTCGGACCTGGAGATCTCAAGAGCTGCCTGCACCAGATTTTTCCAAATTGCCTCTACAGACGACCTCTCATTGTTCATTTTGCGAGCGATGCATATGTTCCAACTTGGAGCTCCTTTGACGTTCACCTGGACTAGCTTGCCAGCCTTGATGGCGTCGGAGAACAAGTCTTTTGTGCCGCCACTCAAGTATCCACCTGACCGAACCAAGTTCTCAATGAGCGAAAAGTCATCTGTCTCTATGGCAGGTATCTCTCTCCATCTTGGATCAATTCCGGCTTTGACCAAGATTGCTTCAAATTCAGATTTCCAGTGTTTGTGTAGGAATGGCGATGCAATGGGATAGTTGAATGCCTCTGCAAATAATACCGGCCCCTTTTTTGTGATGGGGTGTCCAGGGGGCGCCACAACGACCAATTCCTTTGATGATACTTTTACGATTTCTAACCCATCTGTGGACGCTGTATGAGTCAGATCTCCGACAAATATGTCGACACTGCCGCCTGACGACAGTTCCTCAGAGTCCGTATCTGCTGAAACTTTGACAGACACCTGAACTTTTTGGATATCCTCTTCAGCCATCTTTAGCGCCGGTGCAACAAGTGACAGGGTCGTTAAAGGCCCGCATACAATCTCTACGCGATCTACACCGCTTGCCGCCCGCGCGATATTCTTGCGAAACTGATCGTTCGAAATTTTCTGTTGCCTACAAAGTTCGACAACCTTCTGTCCGGCGTTAGTCAGCTCAATCCTTGCACCAGAACGCTTAAATATGACCAGGTCTGCATCCCGTTCGGCCTTCTGTATGAGCCTCGTCAACGTAGGTTGTGACAGGTCAAGTTCTCTTGCGGTGGATTTGAAGTTCAGTGTTCTGGAGAGGCTCAACAGTGCACTTATTGTTCGGTCGTCATACATCTTGCGTCCATTTCACAATTTGCAACAATTGTCAAAAAACTTGAAACGCGCGCAGTTGCCAATGATTTTTTTGCTCAGAAAGCTAAGGTTGAAAGGAACGATGGCCAATCAACATCGATTTTATGGGTCGCTGACCACTTTTGCCAACGAAGGGAACATCAGATCATGACACGCTGTATGGCAAAGCTGATGCCACTTATTTTCACTGTGTTTTCAACGCAAATCGTAATGGCGGATGAGCGCCCCAATATTCTATTGATCTTAGGCGATGACATGGGTTTCGCAGATATTGGGCCCTTCGGCTCCGAGATTGAGACACCGACGCTGGATGAACTTGCTTCGGAAGGACTCAAGTTTACTAACTTTCGCGCGACTCCTGTTTGCTCCGTCTCGCGCTCTGAGATCCTGACAGGTGCAAACAACATTCAGGTTGGCTTGGCGGCCTTTGACTATGCCGTTTACCCGGATGCTGAAGGAAAGCCAGGCTATGAAGGCTATTTGACCGACAATGCTGTCACTATCGCTCAATTATTGCAGGACGCAGGATATAACACCTACACCACAGGTAAGTGGCACCTTGGGCATCCCACCCGAAACACCGGCAAAGGTCCGCAATCCTGGGGTTTTGATCGTAGCTACGGGATTTACGTCGGCGGCTCCAATCATTGGAACCAAGAGGTCATGCTTCCTGATGAAAAAGACCCTGCAACAGCAGAAGCAGTAGAGAAGGGGCAAATTCCCAAAATATCTCAAGAGGAATTCCATGAAGACGACCGTTTGGTAACTCGCCCTGACGGGGTGTACTCAAACGACCTATACACTTCAAAAATGATCGAATACTTGGAGGGTGGTCGCGGATCTGGCAAACCTTTCTTTGCCTATATGGCTTTCACAACGGCCCACTTCCCAATCCAAGCACCAGCAGAGCTTATCGATAAATACTACGAAATGTATCTGGAGCTGGGGTACGAAGGATTGAGGGAAAAACGTTATGACACGCTTATAAAGCATGGCGTGATCTCTCCGTCCTCAAAGTACCATGATGGTAAAGAAGACAATTCTGATAATCTTGTTGTACCTTGGTCATCACTGTCGGATGAGCAGCAAAAATACCAAGCAAAGATCATGGCGACCTACGCCGCAATGATTGACTCGCAGGATCAGCACATCAAGAAACTATTCGATTACCTCGATTCCATCGGCGAGCTCGATAACACCCTGATCATTTACCTTACCGACAATGGACCGGAAGGGACGGACTTCCGCGGCAAGTTAAGCAATCCACTATTGAGCAAGTGGGTAGAAGCAAACTTTGACCAAAGTCTTAAGGCCATAGGATCGGCCGACGCACTTTGGCAAATCGGAACAACGTGGGCGAACTCTACGACGGGTGTTTTGACTTTCTGGAAAGCCTATGTTTCCGAAGGCGGAGTGCGAGTTCCTTTCATGATCAAACCACCTTTGGGCTATGAATTTGCCCACTTAGGTCAGAGCACAAATGCTGTTACGAGCATCAAGGACGTTCCTATGACAATCTTGGATTACGCCGGTGTTCAGGCTGATGGCCCAAGGTACGACGCCCCCAATATGGTGAAACCCTCTGGTGTCTCAATGAGGGACTTCGTTGAAGGCAAACAAAACTATGTTCGAAATGAAGATCAGTGGGTCGCCTTTGAGCTTTTTGGAAACACATATGTAATCAAAGGAAATCATAAAGCAGTTCGCATTCGCACTGGTATGTTTGGATCTGGCGAATGGCATCTTTACGACATCGTCGCTGATCCGGGTGAGACTACACCAATTGAGGAACAGTTTCCAGGAAAGCTCGAACAGTTGAAAAAAATCTATCAAGGCTATGCTGACGAGATGGGTATTGTTCCGGTGGCGGAGGATTGGAACCCGTGGACCGTCGTGGGTAAATAAACTGATTTGTTAGCGACCGCTGTCCTTGACATTGCTTTGGACGGCGGCTTTTTCCACAATGTCTGAGGTGTGCCTTGTCTCTCGCTCAATTACTGCTTCTCATATCGTCCGTCGGTCTAGTCCCTATAGCTCTAAGCTATGGCGCAAAACCCAAACTCACGATGAAGCTCCTGTATGGTGCCGACATTAACGACAATATTGCGCATATACTGCGTGCCGTAATGGGTCTTTATTTTGCGGTTATTGCCTCTTGGATAATAGGTATTGCTAATCCGGCATTCACCGATACGTCCCTGATCATTCTCGTGGTTTTTATGTTCGGTTTGGCCGGCGGGCGGGTGCTAAGCCTATTTGCGGAAGGCCGCGTGCACTTTCTTTTGCATGTCTATATGGCGCTTGAAATATTGATTGGCACCGCGGGCTATTACCTACTTTCAAAGTGAGTTCGGCAAGCGAAATCGGGCTCCCACAATGATGCGGAAATTTGGATTGGAGCTCGTCAATATTGCGGATCAAGGAGCGAAAATTGACAACCGTTGCTAACTTTTTTCATTCAGGATCGGATCCGAGTTGGGTACGCGCTGCTCGAAACTTTGCCAACTTGATCCTGACGCTTGTTGTTTTCGCGACCCTGGGCAATCCGGCTACTGCTCAAGATCAAGATGCCGCATCGTCCGCAGCGCAGGCGAATAATCCGCTTGCCAATTTCAAAGCAGTCAATGTCCAGAATTACTATATCGGCGAAATTACGGGAACACGCGAAACGGGCAATCAATTTTGGTTACGGTATGCGCAGCCGGTTAGTTTAGGTGACACGAACTGGATCTTGCGGGCTTCGTTACCGATAAACTCTTTCCCGAGGCCAGGCGGGAAAACTACGGGCGTTGGAGATCTCAATGTATTTGCGGCATATCTAATTGACATTGGAAATCCGGCGGTGAGCTTCGGTATTGGGCCTCAGTTAACCGCGCCAACTGGCTCTACTGACGGTTCGGGGTCTGAAAAATGGTCGGCAGGTATCGCAAATGTATTGTTCAATGCGTCTTCTCCCAAATTCCAATACGGTTACCTTTTGACTTGGCAAGCCAGTTTTGCCGGTGACAGTAATGCGAGCGACGTAAATACCGGAGCATTCCAACCGTTCCTGTTCTACCAGCTAGGAGGAGGTACTTACCTGAGATCAGCCCCGATCATGACCTACGATTTTGAAGCGGACAGCTTCAATGTGCCAATTGGCTTAGGCATCGGGCAGGTATTCAAGAAGAATGACATAACCTACAACGTCTTTGTCGAACCCCAATACTCAGTTGCGAGCAAGGGACCAGGACAAGCGAAGTGGCAAGTTTTTCTAGGCTTCAATACACAGTTTTGAGGGTGATTGTAGAGAAGTCATTTTGGACAGATTTTCTAAAAGCTAAATAAATCCCGATCATACACAAAGCCCTTTGCAATACCGAGCTTCATAGCTGGGCTCTTGTGTTCTTTTACCATGAGGTCGGTGTAGTTATGGGCAAACCTCAGGATATCCACCAGCTTCATGACCATAACCGGATTGTAGTACTGCTTGTAGTACCACAGGCTTTTGCGGCCCGAGGTTGACAAGCCACGCTCAAATCCCATGACCTTGGTCCGTGCCCGAGCGTGATACATGTCTACCGGATGCGTTCCCGCCCGAACTGCGAACTGGGCCATCTGGGCATAGTCTAATCGTGTCGGGTCAGTGCGGAAAATCACCCGCTTATGCGGCTCATTAATGAAGTGGAACGGATAGTGAATGCCGGCCGTTTCAGACTGACCGGTATGATCCATTAGGAGCTCCCTGATATCGGAGAGTGCCATATTGCCAAAGGAGGCTTCCAAAAGGTACTCCATGGCGCCGTCCTGTGGCCTGGAGACAGCCTGATCACCACCTCCAGGCAAGAACCCTGCCTGACGCATCAAATGCTCCGCGCGCTCAAACTCCCTGTTACCATCAGTCACAAACCCCAGGCGCCGCGGATGGCTTTCATTCTTTGCTATGGTGACGTCTGCAATCCGCACCAAGCTCTTCTGCACTTCATTTTAAACACAGCCAAAAAGGCTGAAGAGACACCCGTATCGCGGTCAACTGAAAAGTTCAGCAGTCGATACTTCTTACCGATCTTCTTCTTGAGCAGCATGATATGCGCAAACTCGGCCGCGTCTTGTCGAACCCTCGCGGCCTTCTCAAGGAGCCTGATATCGTCATCAAGCTCTCTAGGCTTTTTGTTACGGTGCCACCTACTTGATTTTGGGTTGGTCGCCTCGTGTCGTTTGCAAATGAACTCGATGTACTCACTGGCAAACCAAATCCGAGCTTTCTCTCGCATAGAACGAGGCTTGTCTTTGTCACCGACAATGTCCATCGCCTTTTCGACGGCAAGCGGGTGAATGTCGGGATCAACATCTGTTGTAGACGCGATGACATACTTGCTATCATTGTGGACGGTGCACATTTGGCGCACTTCTACAAGTTTACGAATACCTTTGTCAGGCCAGTTCACCTGAAGGATATGTGTGTCCGTGGCGAAGTGAGGACTATTTCCTTCAAATACTTCGGGAAGTCGCTTCTCCCGCTCTGCTGCAAAGGCTTGGCATTGCTCGTGGATGAAGTCGATCTTCGAATAGACTTCCGGAAGTGATGTATCGAGGTATCGTGAGATAGCTGAAAGCGTCACGCCATTAACCAGCGATCTAAAGACTTTTCCATTTAGATCTCTACGTTTTTGTCGCCTCGTCGAGCGACCAATCGAAAAGGTCTTCTTGCACGCTCTGCACTGATATCTTGGATCTCCTTTGGCCGTTTTGCCGAACTTTCGATACCGGCTGGGCATCAGCTCAACGGTCGCTCCGTGATTGACACATGCAACACTCGGACAACTTTAATGCTTTGTTCTTCTATTCAGGCGGGAGAGCCTTGCGTATTCTTCCGCCAATGCTTTGTTGGATTTGAGGATGCTAGACCGTCCGCAACTTGGGCAAACATAGGTGCGCTCATCTCCAGACCCGCAGACCTTGCCCCGCGCCAAGTTTGAACCCGGAGTAGCTGGTCGGTCGCGCCCCTCTCTTGGGTCAGGAAATACGCCGTAAAGGTCACAAAGTGGGTTGCGGCAAAAATTGACTCAGAAACCTCCAGGCAGGCGAGGAAGCCGAGTTCTTATTTTGTTCGCAGATTTTGCGAAGCCTTCTTGGGTTCCGGCACGTCACAAGCTCATATTTCTAACGAAAACGACCAGCGGCCTAGCTGCTGGTCGAAAGCTCGTCAACATTTACCTATAGTGGCTTGGCGCTATGCGGGCCTTTCTTGTTTGAAGTGCTGTCGTTTTACGTTCCATAAACCGGCATCGGGCCGGTCACTTCGCCAACCGATGCCAGCAGGATGTCTGCAATCACGTCCAGCTCATCGCGCGTCAGGCGCACGGGCAGACGAACATCGCACGCCTTCATCAGCATTTCGCGTGTCCTGGGCAGATCGAAAGTTTCCGGAAGGAACTTCCAGTTCCAGAAGGCGCGGGCATTGTCCTCACTCAGGCCGAACACCTGAACTTTGACGCCGCGCGCCTCGGTTGCTTCGGCAAAGGCGCGGATCTCATGTTCCTGCATCCCGACCAGATTGAACTGGATCGAATCCGGCGCACGCTGCTCGGGGGGCAGCGGGGCTGGAACCTCGATATGGGGAGAGGTGTTCAGGCGACCGGCCACATAATCGTGGTTCGCCAGGCCATCGCGGACGCGGCGCGCCAGTTCCGGAATTTGTGGGCGGATCACGGCGGCGCTGAGGTTGCTCAGGCGAAGGTTGTACAGCGGCAGCTTGTTCTGCCAGCGGGCAAAGGCCTCTTCCAGTTCGGGTGAGTTGTCGCCCTGCGGGCCTTTGTGTTTCTTCCAATTGTGTTCATAGGCTCCCGACATGATGACGGCCCGCGCGACAAGATCTGCATCATTCGTGATCAGGATGCCACCTTCGCCGGCATTGATCATCTTGTAGGATTGGAACGAGAAACACCCGACCTTTCCGATCGTTCCGATATTGCGGCCGTGCCAAGTGGTGCCCAGCGAATGCGCGGCATCCTCGATCACAGGAATGTTGCGAGCGTCGCACAACGCCATGATCGCATCCATGTCGGATGTATGCCCACGCATGTGGCTGATGATGACCGCCTGAACGTTGTCCAGTTTGGCTTCGAAATCGGCAATGTCGATGCGGTAGTTTTCGCCCACTTCGCACAGAACGGGAACGAAATCGGCGTGGACGATTGACGACGGCACGGCAGCGAAGGTGAAGCCCGGGATCAGAACACGCGCATCGCGGGGTAGATCAAGCGCCTTGAGCGACAGAAACAGCGCGGCCGAGCATGACGACACCGCAAGGGCGTATTTCGTGCCCAACAATTCCGCGAACTCGGCCTCCAGCAGGGCCACCGGGGCATCCTGCGGTGCGGTATAGCGGAACAGATCGCCCGATTGCATCAGGTCGTCAATGGCATCTTTTGCGGCTGTGGGGATGGGTTCGGCGGCATGAACGTTTGGTGGAAGCGTCATATTTGGATTTCCCGAATATTGTATTTGGGAAAGATAAAGCTATTCATGGGGCAATCCAAGCCCTCAATCGCCGGTTGGCAAAAATTCACCAATCTGTCGCAATTTAGGTGGATCAGATCCCAAGCCGGTCGCGCAGCGCGAACCACGTCATGGCCAGCACAAGCAGCGGATTGCGCAGGGCAGGGCCGCCGGGGAAAGACAGCGCGGGCACCCGTGCCATCGTGTCAAACCCTTCGGCCTGACCCTGAATGGCCATCGCCATGAGTTGCCCGGCATGGGTCGCAGTGCCGACACCGTGACCGGAATATCCCGAAGCCGAAAGGATATTGGGTGCGACACGGGCCAAATACGGCATCCGCCGCATGGTGATGGCCAGCGTTCCACCCCACGCATAGTCGATTTTCGCGTCCTGCAGATGCGGGAAAATCTCGGTCATGGGTTTGCGGACCTTGCCGGCGACATCCGATGGAAAGCGGTAGCCATAGCTTTCACCGCCTCCGAACAAGAGGCGACCATCAGCACTGAGGCGAAAGTAGTTCACTACGAATTTTGTATCTGCGACTGCCACATCCCGGGTCAAAACCCTCGCGGCGTCCTTTCCAAGGGGTTCGGTGGCCGCGATGAAATTGTTGATGGGCATGACCCTGGCGGCGACGGAACGATTGAGATCGCCCAGGTACCCGTTGCAGGCCAGAACGACGTGCTCGGCCCGAACATTGCCGTGTGCAGTTCGGATCACCGCAGGCTGGGTTTCGTCAATCCCCGTAACCTCGGTGCTTTCAAAGATACGAACACCCGCTTTGGCCGCGGCTTGCGCCAATCCCAAAGCATAGTTCAAAGGGTGCAGATGTGCCGCACCCATGTCCAGATACCCGCCCTTGTAAGCGGGTGATGGGCAAAGCGCGTGACCTGCGTTTTCGTCCAACAATTCGATCTGGTCATATCCATACCGCTCAGAAAGATGGCCGGCGTGGTCATGCAGTTCTTTCTGCTCAGATCTGCTCAGGCCCAGGACGGCGACCCCGGGTTTCAGGTCACACGCAATCTGGTGTCTGGCGATCAGGGATTTGACCAGATCCTTGGCGTCTTCGGCCAAATCCCACAGCTTGGCGGCGTCAGCATCGCCAACAAGACGTTCGAGGTCTTCCTGATCCATCCGCTGCGCGCTGCCCAATTGGCCGCCGTTTCGGCCTGACGCGCCAAAGCCGACACGATGGGCTTCAAGCAGCACGACGTCGAACCCGGCTTCGGCCAGATGAAGAGCCGCGGACAGCCCCGTATAACCGCCACCGACTACACACACATCCGCTTTGGTGTCTTCTGACAACGCAGGAAAGCGATCCATCGGATTTGCCGTCGCAGCATACCAGCTGTCTGGGTACTCACCCTTGCGGTCATTGGAATAGAGCAGGTTCACGGAAGGTCTCAGACGTTGATCAGCAGATGTTCACGTTCCCAAGGAGAGATGACCTGCAGGAACTCTTCGTACTCGGCCCGTTTGACGATGCCGTAAACGCGGGCGAATTCGGGGCCCAGAACCTCGTGCAGGGCAGTGGCCTCGTCAAACAGATCCAGCGCTTCTCCCATGACCTGTGGGATATCTCCTTCGCCTTCATAAGCGTCGCCATAGAACTGACGACGCGGGCGCTCTTGCTGAACCAATCCCAGATAACCGCAGGCCAGCGACAGCGCGATGCCCAGATACGGGTTGCAGTCCATCCCGGCGATGCGGTTCTCAACACGGCGCGCTTCCGGACCCGACAGGGGCACACGGATGCCGGTGGTACGGTTGTCCCGTGCCCATTCCAGATTGATCGGTGCCGCGTGATCTTTCACATAGCGCCGGTAAGAGTTAACGTAAGGTGCCATCACCGCCAGACCGGCGGGCAGATGGTTTTGCAACCCGGCGATGAAGTGATAAAACGCGTCGGTCTCGCCACCCTGTGGGCCAGAAAAGATGTTCTGCCCGGTTTCCATGTCGATGATCGAGTGATGGATGTGCATGGCCGAACCCGGTTCTTCCTCGATCGGTTTCGCCATGAAAGTGGCGAAACAATTGTGCCGCAGCGCGGCCTCACGGATCAGACGTTTGAAATAAAAGACTTCGTCAGCCAGTTTTACCGGGTTGCCATGGCGCAGATTGATTTCCAACTGCCCGGCGCCGCCTTCTTGCGTGATGCCGTCGATCTCGAACCCCTGGTGTTCGGCGAAATCATAGATGTCGTCGATCACCGGGCCGAACTCGTCCACCGCCGTCATGGAATAGGCCTGCCGTGCGGCGGCGGGGCGACCTGAGCGCCCAATCATTGGCTTGATCCCTTGTGCCGGATCGACATTGGGAGCAACAAGAAAGAATTCCATCTCGGGCGCTACTACCGGTTTCCAGCCTTTGTCGTGGTAAAGCTGTACAACACGTTTCAGCACGTTGCGCGGGCTGTATGGAATCGGTTCACCATCCCGGTTGTAGGCGTCGTGGATCACCTGCAGCGTCCAGTCGCCGGTCCAGGGTGCGGCGGTGGTTGTCGAGAAATCGGGTTTCAGGATCATGTCCTTTTCGATGAACCCGTCATCACCGGCAGCTTCGCCCCAGCCCCCTGTGATGGTCTGGTAGAAGATGCTGTCGGGCAGGTGGAAATAGGATTGCTTTGCGAATTTTGATGCAGGCACCGCCTTGCCGCGCGCAATACCCGGCAGGTCTGAAATGATGCATTCAACTTCGTCCAGTCTCTGTCCGTGGAAATACGCCTTGGCGGCTTCCGGCAGTTTATCAGTCCAATCAGCCATCAGGCTCTCTCTTTCTTTAGAAAATCGGCCATGTGGCGCGCGATTTTGGCGTTGTCGTCCAGCGCGGTTTCGCGATTTGCGGCTTCGCGCATCAGATCCTCCGGGACGACGCCCTTGCCCCGTGTCCGCATCAGGCCTGCCACGAAACCGTTGGTGAATTCCGGGTGGGCCTGAACCGTCCAGATTGTGTCCCCATAAGCCAGCATCGCGTTTTCGCAGAAGGCATTCCGGCCCAGAACCCGCGCCTCTTTTGGCAATTCAACAACCTGATCCTGATGCCAGGCATTCAGCCATAATTTGTTGCCGTCATACTCGTATTCAGTACGACCTACAGCCCAACCTCCAGCGAACTTCTCGACCTTGCCACCCAGTGCCTGAGCAATGATCTGATGGCCAAAGCAAACGCCGATCAGCGATTTTCCGCTTTGTTGGATCTCGCGCACCAACGCTACCAGCGGCGCAATCCAGGGCAGGGCTTCGTAAACCCCGTGACGAGACCCGGTAATGACCCATCCATCCGCATCATCTGCACTATCGGGGAAGGTGCCGTCCACGACGGCAAAGGTCACGAACTCGAACCCATTGCCAGCCAACAGCGTGGGGAAAAGCTCGTCATAATCCCCGAATTCATCCTGCAGCACTTCGGGGGTGTGGCCGGTTTGTAGAATACCGATTTTCATGTGTCACCAAATTTGATCAAATTAATCCTAACCGAGACTGATTGAAGCGGCAAGGGGGTCAAACCGCCTCGAGATAGCTCAGCCAGTGATCCTCGGGTGGGATGCTCGCAAATCGGGTGATCTCTTGCCGCTTGGTCATGGTCAGATAGCGGATCAGGTCTGCGGGGAACAGACGCGGCACCAATGGATCAGAGGCGAACCTGTCAATCGCACTCGACCAATCCGGCATCAGCTGAGGCAGGTCTGCAATGTCATAGGCGTTCCCCGTGATCGGGGCAGGTGGGGTCAAACTGTCTTCGATGCCAACAAGTGCCGCGCCCAGAACCGCGGTTAGCATCAGATACGGGTTTATGTCCCCGCCGGCGACGCGGTGTTCGATGCGCCGTGCAGCCGGGGGGCCGCCCGGGATGCGAATAGCTGCGGTTCGATTTTCATAGGCCCAGCAGGCCCCCGTGGGCGCATGTGCCCCTGGTATGAGCCGTGTGTAGGAATTCCCGTGGGGCGCAAATATCAGCGTACTGCCCGGCATGGCCGCGACACAGCCAGCGACGGCAGACCGCAAAATCTCAGTGCCTTCCGGCCCGTTGTTGTCGAACACATTGTGCCCGTTCTGGTCCACTACCGAGAAATGCACATGCATTCCGTTGCCGGCGTCATCAGTATAAGGCTTGGACATGAAGGTTGCCGCAAATCCGTGCTTGCGCGCCAATCCACGCGTCAATGCCTTGAAAAGCCACGTATCATCGGCACAGCGCATGGCGTCCTGATGGTTCAGGTTGATCTCGAACTGGCCGATGCCGCTTTCCGAGATGGCCGTCTGCGCGGGGATGCCCATTTCGGCGCAGCCGTCGTACAGTTCGGTGAAGAACGCTTCGAACGCGTCCATTTCAGCAACCGACAGAACTGCCTCATCGGTAAGGCGCCGCCCGGTGATCGGATTCACTGGCGGTTGCGGTTGCGCGCCAGACGCATCAACCAGTGTGAACTCCAACTCCGTCGCGGCAACAACGGACCAGCCGCGTTGTGCATAGCGGTCGAGTATGGCGGACAGAGCATGCCGCGGGTCGCCCGGGAACGGTACGCCGTCATCATCATACAGGCTCATTGGCACCAGCGCCGTTTCCGTATCCAGCCAGGGCACGGGGACCGGGCCGCGTTCGGTCGGGCGCAGCACTCCATCTGCGTCGCCGGTTTCAAAGACCAGCGGGCTACCGTCGATGTCTGCGCCCCACAGATCAACGTTCAGTGCCGAGAATGGCATTCGTACAGCCCCCTTTTCCAGTTTGTCCGCATAGACGGGGGGCACGCGTTTGCCGCGCATCTGACCGTTCAGATCACATGCGGCAACGCGGAAATTGTGCAGGGCGCTCAGGTCCATTGGGGGCTCCGTCGGTGAAACTCCCCAGTGATTTACTTCAATGGATCTGCTTTGTCATCAAATTTGATCAAATTTTGGCTTTGGTGTTCATGGAACTCCCCGCGCCGGTTTTGACCGGCGCGGGGAGGTGCTTTTAGGCGAAGCTTACGCCATGCGCTTCCATGGGCAATTGCGCCACATGCACACCTGACAGCGCATTGATCGCATTGGCCAATGCAGGCGCTGACGGTGGCGTGCCGGGTTCTCCTACGCCGGTTGGCGCTTCGGCTGATGGCACGATATGTACGTCAATTGCGGCAATATCCCCAATACGCAGCGGTTCGTAATCCGGGAAGTTGTATTGATCCACAGCACCGCTGGTCAGAGTGATCTGGTCACGCATCACGTGGCCAATGCCATAGCCGATGCCGCCTTCCATCTGGGCGCGCACAACATCCGGGTTCACGGCAATGCCGCAATCCACGGCACAGGTGACCTTTTCAATCTTGATGCCACTTTCCGTATCGCCCGAGACTTCGACCACTTCAGCCGCGTAAGACCCAAAGGACTTGTGAACAGCGATCCCCTGTGACCGACCTTCTGGCGCATTGCCCCAGTTTGCCTTTTCGGCCGCCAGTTTTAAAACAGCTGCCTTTCGCTGCTGGTCCGGGTTGTCGTCGCCGGACAGATGGGCCAGGCGGAACTCGACCGGATCGCGCCTTGCCGCTTGGGCCACGAGATCCATCATGGTTTCCATCGTATAGGCCGTGTGAGTGTGTCCGACAGAGCGCCACCATAGTACCGAGGTTGCCTTGGGCGTATCTGTTAAACCCAGCGCCATTCCCGGAATCTGGTAGGGGCTGTCTGCGATACCTTCGATAGAGCTGTGGTCGACCCCGTCATGCACCGCGAAGGCCTCGAAGGCCGTGCCTTTCATGATTGATTGGCCAGCTACCTGATGCTGCCATCCGACGATTTTGCCATCGGCATCCAGGCCAACCCGGACCTTGTGGCCAAAGGCGGGGCGGTAATACCCGCTGCGGATATCGTCTTCGCGCGTCCAGACCAGTTTCACCGGGCGCGAGCGGTCAGTGACGACAAAAGCCAGAGCTGCCTCGACCTGATAATCCGCATCCGGAGTTGCGCGGCGACCAAAGGAGCCACCCGCCAGCATGGTCTTGATGTGGATCTTCTCAGCGGGCAGGCCAAAGATCTGCTGGTAGGCCATATGTGGCCCTGTCGGCATTTGCGCCCCGTCATGCAGAACGATGTCACCATCGGCTGTTTGCTCGATCGTGCAGTTCAGTGGCTCCATTGGAGCATGGGCCAGCAGTGGGAAGTAGAACGTTTTTTCAACGACCTTGTCCGCACCGTCGATGGCGGCTGCCACAGCTTCAAAATCTGCCTTGTTCACGTTATACGTGGGCTCAGCCTCCAGCGCGGCCATGATCTCGGCCTTGATCTGGTCCGAGTCACGGGTTTCTGCGCCCGAAATGTCCCACTCGACCTCAAGCGCATCGCGTGCTTGGATCGCAGCCCAGGTGTTCTCGGCATAAACCGCGACACCGGCCTGATTGGGCAGGACGGCTGCATTGATATACCCTTTGACCTCTTTCGATGCGCTGTCATCAAAACCCAGGGCGATGCCGCCCTTCGCTTCCGGGCGTTTGATCATGGCGACCATCTGGTTGGGCAGGTGAACGTCCATCGCGTACATCGCCTGCCCGTTGCCCTTGATTGCCGAATCCTTGCGGCGCACCGTTTCATTTCCGATCAGGCGGAACTCGGACGGGTCTTTCAGGCGCGGCTCTGCCGGAGCGTCCAGTTGCGACGCAGCAGACACGAACTCAGCGATCGGAGCCGACTTGTCGCCCGCCTTGACGATGCCGTCTTCGATGGTGATGGCGGATGCATCCACGCCCCAGCTCTGCGCAGCGGCGTTGATCAGCATTTCGCGCGCAGCAGCACCGGCCTGACGATATTGCAGCCACGAATTCGCCATCGCGGTCGAACCGCCGGTGCCCTGGAATTGACCAAACAGCAGGTTGTTGTAGACGTTCGGATCCGAGGGGGCGAACTCGTATTCGATCTGGTCCATGGTCAGGCCGATTTCTTCGGCAATCAGCGTCGGCAGGCCGGTCGCTGGGCCCTGACCTTTTTCAAAGTGCTTGACGATGGCGGTCACGGTGCCATCCGCATCGATTTTCACGAACGGGTTGAGCTGGGCGGTCTCGGACGAGGCCGCGGCCAGTGCTCCGTCTGGACGGGTGCCGACCAGCAGGAGGGCACCGGCAGCGGCGGCACTTTTCAGAAACCCACGGCGAGAGGTGTTGATGGTCATGGATCAGGCCTCCAGAATTTCGGACGCGCGCTGGATACCGGCGCGGATGCGTTGATAGGTGGCGCAGCGGCAGGCATTGCCGGACATGTACTCGTCAATCTCCTGAGCCGACGGTTTCGGGTTCTCGGACAACAGCCCGACAGCCGACATCACCTGACCCGACTGGCAGTAGCCGCACTGGACGACATCCAGCTCGACCCAGGCCTGTTGTATGGCAGCACCGATCTTGTCGTCACCGACAGCTTCGATGGTCGTGACTTCGGCACCTTCGACGTCTTCAATGAAAGTCTGGCACGAACGGACGGGTTCACCGTTCAGATGCACCGTGCAGGCCCCGCAAGACGCAACGCCGCAGCCGAATTTTGTGCCGGTCAGTTTCAATTCGTCTCGGATCACCCAGAGAAGAGGCGTTCCGGGTTCGGCATCAACCTCGTGGGTTTTGCCGTTCAGGTTCAATGTAAGAGCCATGATGAGGGGGTCTCCTGTTGGTGCTGGTTTCCGCACTTGGTAAACTCGCGGGTTTACTCATGGCATATTGTTTTGCCTCTGTAAACTCCTGCGTTTACCTAGTGTTTGACCAAGGCGCGTCAACAGGTCTATAGCTCTGACATGAACGAATGCAGCGCACAGAATGCGTCCAAGCGCACACAGATCATCGAAGCTGCCGTGGCCGAGTTCCAGGAAAAGGGATTTGCCGCGGCCAGTATGGACCGCATTTCAGCAAGGGCCGAAGTGTCCAAGCGTACGTTGTACAAGTACTTTGAAAGTAAAGAGAACCTGTTCCGCTCCATCGTGGTCGAATTGTCCAGTCGCTTTGCTGAAGTGCTGGAAATCCGGTATGAAAAAGGTCGTGACATTCGTACGCAACTGACCGAACTGGCCTGGGCCGAGGGACGTATTCTGATGCGGCCCGATGTTATCGCGATGGCCCGGATGGTGATCAGCGAAACTTTGCGCAACCCGACGCTTGCGGCGGAAGCTCAGGGCAAGCTGGACAAGACGGCGACATTCATTGCCATGCTCAAGGATGCGGCAGAGGATGGGCAGCTTCGGATCGATGACCCGGAACGGGCCGGGCGCGAATTCATTGGCCTGATCAAGGCACGCGCCTTCTGGCCGCTGCTGTTTACGGGCGGGGCGCTCAGCGAACCCGAGATGACGGAAACGATCGAAAGCAGTGTCCAGATGGTGATGAGTCGATATGGTGTCTGATCGGAAACGGCTGAATCCTCAGGGTCGCCGTCGGGACGCCGCCAGAGGAATGTGTTAGGGCTTTTTGACTTGATTCGGATGGGCAAGACCACTGACGGGCAATCGGATTTCGGAGCATAGCAGGATGGAGGCGTTGCTGTGACAGGCAAGGCAACACAGGCAGCGCGTGTGAGCGTGGCGCCGATGATGGATTGGACAGATCGCCACTGTCGCTATTTTCATCGGCTGCTCAGCGCGGAAACGTTGCTGTATACCGAGATGGTGACGGCACCGGCGCTCGTGCGTGGCGGGGCGGTGCATCTGTTGGACCATTCTCCTGAAGAACACCCGGTTGCTTTGCAACTCGGCGGCTCTGACCCGGAAGAATTGGCGCAGGCCGCGCGTTTGGGGGCTGAGGCCGGGTATGATGAGATCAATCTGAACTGCGGCTGTCCGTCGGATCGGGTGCAATCCGGCACTTTCGGCGCTGTCTTGATGAAAAACCCAGGCCGCGTTGCCGACTGTGTGGCTGCCATGCGCGAAGCGGTGAACGTGGATGTCACTGTTAAATGCCGCATCGGCGTGGATGACCAGGAGCCGGAAGAGGTATTGCCCGCGTTTCTTGAGCACATCAGCGCGGCAGGTTGCCAAAGGGTAACAATCCATGCCCGCAAGGCGTGGTTGCAAGGGCTGAGCCCCAAGGAAAACCGGGATATCCCGCCCTTGGACTATGATCTTGTGCATCGGATGAAGGATGAGTTTTCGGATCTTCACATATCGATCAATGGCGGCATCAACACGCTGGACGAGGCAGCCGCACATCTGGAAGCCGGTCTGGATGGGGTGATGATCGGCCGAGCCGCGTACCATCAGCCGGGCGATGTCCTGTCGGATGCTGACCGACGCATCTTTGGTGCCGGAACAACGCGTGATCCGTTCGCGATCGTTCAACACATGGTGCCTTATGTGGAACGACATCTTGCGGGCGGCGGGCGTTTGCACCAGATCACGCGTCATATGTTGGGCCTTTTCGCAGGTCGTCCCGGAGCCCGCGCATGGCGGCGTGCCTTGTCGGAAGGGGCTGTGCAGGATGGGGCCGGACCCGAGGTGATGCTGCGGGCACTGGATCATGTGGCGCCCATGGCAGAAGTTTAAACGGCAGGGGGAACGATGCCCGAGACGATGTTGCTGACCCAGATGCTGGGCCTTTTGCTTGTGATCGGAGCGCTGGCCGGCGTACTTGCCGGATTGCTGGGGGTTGGCGGTGGAATTGTTTTGGTGCCCGCCTTTTTCTATGCGTTTCAAACTCTAGGATATGGCGGTCCGCAGTTGATGCAACTGTGTCTGGCCACGTCGCTGGCAACGATAATCGTGACATCGGTCCGATCCGTTCTTGCGCACAATAAGAAGGGTGCGGTGGATTGGGATATCCTGCGCGGTTGGGGGCCGGGTATCGTCGTCGGGGCGATCATCGGGGTTCTGGTTGCTTCGGCTCTGCGCACCGAGGCCTTGCAGGCGCTGTTCGGCATACTGGGAATGGTGATCGGAGCTTACCTTGGGCTGGGACGTTCGGACTGGCGGCTAGGGGATGTCATGCCCGGTGGAATAACGCGGGCCATCCTGTCTCCCGCGGTCGGGTTTCTTTCCGTTCTGATGGGGATAGGCGGTGGTAGTTTTGGTGTGCCGCTGATGAGTCTTTACAACACGCCGATCCACCGTGCCGTGGCAACCGCGGCCGGATTTGGTGTGATCATTGCCGTGCCCTCGGTCATCGGGTTTTTGTTCATGGATATTGCACCGGAACATCGGCCACCGCTGACCATTGGGGCGGTCAATCTTGTGGCTTTCGGTATTGTCGTGGCAATGACGATGATCACCGCGCCTTGGGGGGTGAAGCTGGCCCATGCGATGGACCCGAAACCTTTGAAGCGCGTATTCGCTGTGTTCCTTACACTGGTGGCGCTCAATATGCTTCGCAAGGCAATAGGTTTGTGACCGACTTCCGCGTCAAGGGCTGGGTGAAATTTCCATATGATCGGGTGCTTGCAGCTTGGGTGGGTCATGCGCTGCCCGCCGCACGGGCCTCGATAACGGATCCGTCCCATGCTGACTGGCTTGACTGCGAAGGGACGTGGTTCATTGGTGTCGACGCGTTGCCCAATGACGCGCAGGGCAGGGTTGGCCGATCGGGGCCTCTGGCCGGAACCGCCATGTCATTCATTGCAGAGCGTTTTGGGGAATTGCCGCTTCACAAGGGGCAAGTCTCGGTCATGTATCCGGGATATCCACGTCCGCGTCGGGGGGAAAACGAGGCCGCCGCGCGGTATCGCAAAAACCGGGACGCGGCCCATGTGGACGGCCTGCGCCCGATGGGGCCGGATCGTCACCGCCGCGTGGATGAGCCGCATGCCTGGATTTTGGGTATACCGCTGACCAAGGCCAGCCGGAATGCGTCGCCCATGGTGTTGTGGGAAGGCAGCCATCATATCCTGGGTGCGGCGTTCAGGCGCGCTCTTGCAGGGAAGCCACAAGAGCGCCTGCATGAAGTCGATATTACGGATATCTACCAATCAGCCCGTCGCGAGGTGTTCGAAACCTGTCCGCGAATCGAATTGCCAGCCAAACCGGGCGAGGCTTACGTGCTGCACCGCCACTGTCTGCACGGGGTTGCCTCTTGGGCAGACACGGCAAACGCAGGGCCGGATGGACGGATGATCGCCTATTTCCGCCCGGAATGTGCCGGGGGTGTAGCCGAATGGATCGAATCCCCTTAACCTCCTGTCATTGTTTGGCTTTGGAGGTTTTGACCGATGATTACGGTCCATACGAATTCTGATGGTGCTTTGATAGAAGTCGAGTTGTCGGGGCAAGTCACCAGCGCCGACTACGCGGATGTCTTGGTTCCTGCGATCGAAGCAGCGCTGACCGAACACGACTCGGTTCGGCTTTTGGCCATCGTGCAGCCGGAGTTCAAGGGGTATGATTTGGGTGCGGCATGGTCTGACACCAAGCTGGGGCTCAGTCACTGGCGGGGCTTCGATCGGATCGCGGTTGTTGCCGATCAGGGCTGGGTGCAAACCAGCATCCGACTGGCGGCCCCGATCCTGCCGTGTCCCGTTCAGGTATTCGAATTGGCCGAGCTTGAGGCCGCGCGCCGCTGGATGCGCGAGTCGCTGGGATCCATTCACGTGACGGATCTGGAGGGCCCATGTGTTCAGATCAGCCTTTTGGGAAAGCTGGACCCGGAGGAATACAAGCAGGCAGAGCGCGACCTGAACGCTTTGTTGCATGATCGATCCGGGTTTCGCTTGTTGATTGACCTGAGGGAATTTGATGGCTGGCAGGGGTTGTCGGCTCTTGCAGCGCATTTTCGTCTGGCCAGCCGACATATCGGGCAACTGGACCGCGCAGCCATCGTTGGGGACAAAAGCTGGCAGCACATGGCGCAACGCGTAGCCAGTCATGTGTTGGGCACACGGACTCAGTTCTTTCCGTCCGAGGATATCGAAAATGCCAAAACCTGGTTGGCCGCCGGATAAGGAACTTCGCTATACCCTCACGTGTTTTAACTGATTCAACTGCCAGCAGGCGGCCCCTGTGTTGTGTCCGCAGGTCAGGGCAAAGCGCCGTTGAGCGCGAGGAGACCAAATCTGATTGGCTTTTTCCGCCGTTCCACGCTTTCCACAGGTCTTGACACCGTTCCGGACAAAAGTTGTGACGTAAGGGAACTGGTGGGTTTTTTCGTGGAATATCTGACGTTAACGTCAAACCAGACCAAAAACCGTGTGTTTTCCCCCTAATATTGACCGGAAGTGCCCTTACCTACGCCGTGTCGCTGCGGGCCTCCACTCACGTTGAACAGATGCGTTCATGAGCTGGCCCCTCTTGGAGCTCGACCTCGGCCCGCGGCGGCACAGTTATTGGAAGCGGGAAGTTTGCGATGACATTTAAGTTGTTGATGGAAAGATTTACTGCACGAAAGACGCCTTCATTCGAGGTGGTCAAGACCTGCAAGAAACATGTCCAACGTGCACGAGAAGAATCCGAGACTGCAAAAACGAGTAGATCCGAAATTGTAGCTCTGTTCGAGACAGAGCTGCGCGGGCAAGACACGAACAGGTCGGCCCACGACAAATCCAATGACCGCAGGGATACGTCCCCAAAGCAGACTGGCTGACTTTAGGAGCCGTTTATGCGCGCTGCACGCCCGCCACGGCGTTTGCTGAGGCGCGGCTTTCTGGTTGGCAGGTTTTCCATGATTTCGGCGCGTTCGCTGCTGTCCATCTTGGACCAGCGGGTGATTTCATCAATCGTGCGATAACAGCCGGTACAGATACGTTCCGTAGGGTGAACGACACAGATCTGGACACAAGGGCTTTCGACCTCATTCCTTTTCCAAACCATATTCGTCATCACTGGTCTCCGACCTGTTACAAAAAGCGCAGCCTGTCCAGCGCCCCTTGCAAGATATAGCCGGCTGCAACGTGATCAATAACCTGTCCGCGACGTTTTCGTGTCGTATCCGCCTCAAGCAGTGCTTTTTCTGCCGCAACTGTGCTGAGCCGTTCGTCCCAAAATCCGATGGGCAAATCGGTCAGGCGGGACAAATTGCGGGCAAATGCCCGCGTTGACTGGCATCTTGGCCCTTCGCTGCCATCCATGTTCTTGGGCAACCCCAGCAAGATGCCTCCGATCTCGCGATCGGTCACAATTTCGATCAGGCGGGCGGAATCGAGCGTGAATTTCTTGCGCCGTACCGTTTCCAGCGGGCTGGCGACGCCGCGCATCCGGTCGGACACCGCGACGCCGATTGTCTTTTCCCCAAGGTCCAGCCCCATAAGGGCACTCATAGGTTGCAGCGCTGCTGCAAATTCTTCGATAGCGTCATGGATCATTGAGCGATCCCGGCTTGAAGGGCCGCCGCATCGATGATCTGCAACGCCTCTGAGTTGCCGGCAAACACTTCCATGGCCTCATCCCGTATATCGATGGCACGCTGGCCCTGGCCTAGAACGCCCAAGGCGGCGATCAGACGGGCCCATTCCTCGGGGGACCCGCCTTCTGTCGCCAGACGATCAGACAACTGGTCCACCATACCCTGAATCATCTGCTGCCGTTCTTCGGGGCTCAGCTCTGCGGCGGCGGCCATGTCTTCCTGACTGGGGCCGGGTGCCGTGCTCAGATCCGGCGCATTGAATACACCGGCCCGAAATGCCAGTTCGTCGATCTGAGCCCGTATCGCTCCGGCCCATGGTGCACCTGCCGGGGCATCCTGCAACGTTTCAACCCACATACGATAGGCGAGGTCCGGCCGCCCGATCTGGGCCAGCATCTGCCCCCAATAATAGCGTGCCGGGCCGTGACGAGGGTCACGGTTCAGCGCTTCGATCAGGGCCTGTTCCGCTTCGGGTGAGACGTAACCACCCGCCGCCAGAATCATCATTTCAGCCAAATCCGCGTAAGTGTCGGCCGTGGCAGTGTCGCCGGACAGTTCGATCACCCTTTGCTGCGCGGTGTACCCATCCTTGAAGTTGCCTGCATTCGTCTCGTGCTGCGCCAGCAGCATCTGACCCTGCAAATCGTCTGGCCGGTTCGCTACCGTTTCACGCAACTGCTTCAGCAGGTTCGCATAGCTTTCGTCCAGCTGCGCAGGTTGGGGCGGGGTCGCCAGCTCTTCCGCGGCGCTTTGGGATGGCCGGTTGGCGCGCACTTCTTTGGCCAATTCAAGCCGTGCGGTCAGAGGCATATCGGGTAATCCGACGGCCCCGGTGCGATTATACATCGCCAATGCGCCACCGATCAGAAGCAGCGAGATTGCCAAGATCGACAACGCTGAAACGGTACGAGAAGGCCCGGCGTCGGCGCTCTCTTTTTTCATCTGGTCGTCTGCGGCCAGAATACGGCGGGAAATTTCCGTGCGGACCCGTTCAGCGTCGGCCTCGCCAATGACCCCGCGCGCCAGATCCCGGTCCACACCGGCCAACTGTTCGCGATAAACCCGCAGATCGTAAGCCGCAGCGGGTTCATCCCCACGGCGTTTGCGCAGCAGAGTAAAGCTGAGAAAAGCTGCGATCAGCAGCGCGACAAGAAAAATCAGAACCCAGAACGTCATGGTCCCTCCGAGGATGCTGCCCTGACTTAGACCTGTGAGGCGTCCGACAAAAGGGACAAATGGCCGCGAATGAGCGACATGTCGCAATAGTGCTATATTGCGGCGTTGCACGGCAGGGCTAAAATGCACTCACACGGCATATCTGCGCCCAATCACCGAACCGGATGGATTCGCACATGAAACACTATTCAGCCTTTGCTGTGGCGCGGGAAGCTCTGCGCTATCACACCGGATGGGAGCGCGCCTGGCGCTCACCCGAACCCAAGAAGCGTTATGACGTCATCATCGTTGGTGCTGGCGGTCATGGTCTGGCGACCGCGTATTACCTTGGTAAGAACTACGGTATTCAGAATGTCGCGGTTATCGAAAAAGGCTGGCTGGGCGGTGGCAACACCGGCCGCAACACGACGATCATCCGCTCGAACTACCTGCAGGACCCGTCTGCCGCAATCTACGAGAAAGCGCGCAGCCTCTACGAGGACCTGAGCCAGGAGCTGAACTACAACATCATGTTCAGCCCGCGCGGTGTCATCATGTTGGCGCAGACCCAGCACGAGATCCGCGGCTATCAGCGAACGGCCCATGCCAACGCCCTGCAAGGCGTAAAGACTGAATGGATCGGTCCCGAACGCGTCAAGCAACTGGTGCCTATCATCAACCTGGACGGCCCCCGGTATCCGGTTCTGGGCGGCCTTTGGCAGGAACGCGGGGGCACTGCGCGCCATGATGCGGTGGCGTGGGGCTATGCGCGTGCCTGTTCGGCGATGGGTATGGATATCATCCAGCAATGCGAAGTCACCGGTATACGCTCGGATAAAGGTCGCGTCGTCGGGGTCGACACCACCAAGGGTGCCATCGATTGTGACAAGCTGGGCATCGTCGTCGCGGGCCATTCGGGTCAGTTGGCCGAGATGGCGGGCTTCCGTCTGCCGCTGGAAGCCGTTGCGTTGCAGGCGCTGGTATCGGAGCCCATCAAACCCTGCATGGATGTGGTTGTGATGGCCAACACCGTGCACGGCTACATGTCTCAGTCTGACAAGGGCGAGATGGTGATCGGCGGGGGAACCGACGGGTTCAACAACTTCACGCAGCGCGGGTCTTTCCATCATATTGAGGAAACGGTGCGGGCGCTTGTCGAAACCTTCCCAATGATTTCGCGCCTGAAGATGCTGCGTCAGTGGGGCGGGATCGTGGACATGACCGGTGACCGCTCGCCCATCCTGTCGAAAACGTCTTTGCAGGGCTGCTTTATCAATGGCGGCTGGGGCACCGGTGGCTTCAAGGCGATTCCGGGCTCGGGCTGGGGGATGGCGCAGTTGATGGCCACGGGACATTCACCGCTGACCGAAGCCTTCTCGCTGGACCGCTTCAAAGAGGGCCGCTTCATTGACGAAAGCGTCGCCGCCGGGGTGGCACACTAAGGGGGGTCCCCAAGGTGCCAGAAAACAGAATTCAGGTCGGCCCCCGCGCCGACCGACCGCCAAAAGGATGACAACATGCTAATCCTGAATTGCCCCTATTGCGGCGTAGACGCCGAAGAAACCGAACTGGCCGCTGGTGGTGAGGCGCATCTGAAGCGTTTCGGCCCGGGCTCGTCCGAAGACGAGTTCCACGACTACCTGTTCATGCGTGAAAACCCGAAGGGTGTTCACTTTGAACGCTGGCGGCACGCCAATGGCTGCGGCAAGTGGTTCCACGCCGCTCGCTGCACGCAGACACTCGAAGTGTTCGGCACCTATTCCGCGCAGGTCACCGAGCCGCCGCAAGACATCAAGGATGCCATCACCGCTAAACGGCCCGGCTGGACGTGGAGAGAGTTCTCCTGATGCTTCATCTTTTCAAAAATACTCCCGCCGGAGGTTTTGACGCCTCCACATGCGAAAGGTCAGCGACATGAGCACCCGTCTCGCAAAACAAGGCCGGCTGATTGACCGGTCGAAGAAAGTTACATTTACCTTTAACGGCACTTCTATGCAGGGTTACGAAGGCGATACGCTCGCCTCAGCGCTGCTGGCCAACGATCAGATGATGATGGGCCGGTCGTTCAAGTACCACCGTCCCCGCGGCGTTGTCGCCAGCGGCGCGGAAGAGCCGAACGCCCTTGTCGGTCTGGGACAGGGCAACCGGTTCGAGCCGAACCATCGCGCCACGACGACCGAGTTGTTCAACGGCTTGACCGCAATTTCACAGAACCATTGGCCAAGCCTTGAACATGATATCGGCGCGGTTAACACGGCGTTTGCCCGGTTTCTGCCGGCCGGATTCTACTACAAGACCTTCATCCACCCCAAGCCTTTCTGGAAACACGTCTACGAACCTTTCATCCGGCAGTCGGCGGGATTGGGCAAGGCGCCCGACAAGGACAACCGGGATGCCGACACTTATGAGCACTTCTACGCCTTTACAGATGTTTTGGTGATTGGTGGTGGTGTGGCTGGTTTGCAGGCGGCCAAGGCGGCGGCACAATCCGGTGCGAAGGTTCTGCTGATAGAGCAGACCGCGCATTGGGGCGGTCGCGCCCCGGTTGACGGAGGCACCGTCAATGGTGAGCCTGTGGATAAGTTCGTGGAACAATTGGTTTCCGAACTCGAAACAATGGACAACGTTATTATGCGCATACGCTGCATGGGAGCGGGTGTTTACGATCATGGTTATGTGTTGGGATACGAACGTCTGACGGACCACACGCCGGGCGTGCAGGGCCCGCGCCACCGCTTGTGGCGTATTCGTGCCAAGCAAATTGTGACGGCAACAGGTGCAATTGAAAGACCATTGTCCTTTGCTGGCAACGATGTTCCGGGTGTGATGCTGGCTGCGGCCATGCGCGATTATGTCGTGAACTGGGGGGTGACTCCGGGGGATCGTGTCATCGTCGCCACCAACAATGATGACGCTTACCGCACCGCGATTATCCTGAAACAGGCAGGTGTGGATGTTTTGCGTATTGTTGACGCACGGGCAACGGCTGGACCTTTGGCGGAAGAAGCCCGCCAGTTGGGTATCCGCGTCGATCCGGGCAAGGCCATTGCCAAAGTCAAAGGCGGCAAGCGCGTCAAAAAGGTTGCCATCTGCAATCAGGAAGGTGTCGGCGGCGCGCGTGAAGAGGTTGAGGCGGATGCGGTCGCCATGTCTGGTGGCTGGTCTCCGGTCGTGCACATGTGGTCCCATTGCGGAGGCAAGCTGATCTGGGACGACGCGAACGCGCATTTCCGGCCAGATCCTGAGCGTCCACCGCTGGGGGCCGACGGCAAGGGGTTCGTTGTTGCTGCTGGCGCGTCCAACGGTCCTCTGGCGTTGCAAGATGTACTGACAGACGCCCATGTCGCCGGTAAGGCCGCTGCCAAGGCGGCTGGCTTCAAACCCAAGAACACCAAGG
Organism: Ruegeria sp. AD91A; assembly: GCF_003443535.1. Taxonomy (GTDB): domain Bacteria; phylum Pseudomonadota; class Alphaproteobacteria; order Rhodobacterales; family Rhodobacteraceae; genus Ruegeria. Next base: position 599,863 of record NZ_CP031946.1, read on the forward strand.
CGCCCGCAGGTGAGACAACCGTCGAAGCGCCGATGGAAGCGGTTTGGCTCATGCCGGCAAATGCAGAAGTTCAATTGCGCATGAAGTCCTGGCTGGACTTCCAAAACGACGTCAAAGTTTCAGACGTCCAACTGGCTGCGCGCGAAGGGTATGAAAGCGTCGAACACACCAAGCGCTACACTACGCTGGGTATGGCAACTGATCAGGGTAAATTGAGCAACATCAACGGATTGGCAATCCTTGCTGATGCGCTGGAATCCGAAATCCCCAAGGTTGGCACAACGACCTTCCGCCCGCCCTATACGCCTATCTCGATGGGTGCGATCGGCGGTGAGGCACGGGGTGAGGTCTTTCAGCCAATCCGTCAGACACCGATGCACAACTGGCACGACAGGAACGGCGCCGACTGGGAGCCGGTTGGCCATTGGCGCCGTGCCTATGCCTATGTCCGCCCCGGTGAGTCTGTGCACGACGCGGTCAATCGCGAGGTCAAGAACACCCGCGAAAACCTCGGCCTGCTGGATGCCTCGACGTTGGGCAAACTGATCGTCAAAGGCCCGGATGCCGGCAAGTTCCTCGACATGATGTACACCAACATGATGTCCACGCTGAAGGTCGGCAAGTGTCGCTACGGTCTGATGTGTTCGGAAAACGGCTTTCTGATCGACGACGGCGTTGTCGCCCGAATCGACGAGGACACATGGCTGTGCCACACGACTACCGGCGGAGCCGAGCGCATCCATGGTCATATGGAAGAATGGCTTCAGACGGAATGGTGGGACTGGAAAGTCTATGTTGCCAACGTGACCGAGCAATACGCGCAGGTCGCCGTGGTTGGCCCCAACGCCCGCAAGGTGCTGGAGAAGCTGGGCGGCATGGATGTCAGCAAAGAGGCGCTGCCCTTCATGGAATGGCGCGATGGCAAGATCGGAGACTTCGTTTGCCGGGCCTACCGCATTTCGTTCTCGGGCGAGTTGTCGTACGAAATCGCCGTGCCCGCAAGTCATGGTCAGGCGTTCTGGGATGCCCTGATGGAGGCAGGTAGAGAATTCGGCGTCATGCCGTACGGAACCGAATGCCTGCACATCCTGCGGGCCGAGAAGGGCTTTATCATGATCGGCGACGAGACCGACGGCACCGTGATCCCGCAGGATTTGGGGCTGCACTGGGCGCTTTCGAAAAAGAAAGAGGACTATCTGGGCAAACGTGCCCATTCCCGCAGCCACATGGCGGATCCCGAGCGTTGGAAACTGGTCGGTCTCGAGACTGTGGATGGATCGGTTCTGCCGGATGGTGCTTACGCGGTGGGCGAGGGCGTCAATGCCAACGGTCAGCGCAATATGATCGGCCGTGTGACGTCGACATATTACTCTGCCAACCTCGACAAGGGTATCGCCATGGGGCTGATCAAACACGGTCCCGACCGCATGGGCGAGATCGTCGAGTTCCCGGGCACCGACGGAAAAACCTACAAAGCCAAGATCGTGGACCCGATCTTCTATGACAAGGACGGGGAGAAGCAGAATGTCTGAACCCATCAGCGCATTGAACCACGCAAGCTATTCCGGCATCGCCAAGATCGAGGAATGCGGTCTTCAGGGTATGATCACGCTGCGCGGCGACCTGTCCGACAAGGTGCTGGCCAAGGCCGTCAAGGATGCGACCGGCCAGAAAGTGCCCGGTCAGCGCGAGGCGCTGGTCAAGGGCGATACCGGCGTGGCTTGGATGTCGACGGACGAGTTGCTGGTGCTGGTGCCATACGCAGAGGTCGACGCCAAACTGGCCGACATGGTCGGTGCCCTGAGTGGCACCCACGCTTTGGCGGTCAACGTCTCGGATGCCCGCGCCGTCTTCTGTATCTCTGGTGCCAGCGCCCGCGAAGTTCTGGGTAAGGTTGCACCTGTCGATCTGTCGGCGGATGCTTTCCAGCCTGGCCAAATCCGCCGCTCACGTCTGGCGCAAGTGGCAGGTGCTTTCTGGATGGACGATGAACAGACCTTCCGGGTGGTCTGCTTCCGCTCGGCTGCGGATTACGTCTTCAAACTGCTCAAGGTTGCGGCGCAACCTGGCAGTGAGGTCGGGATCTACTGAAAGAAAAGAAGAATGCCCCGGTTCTACCGGGGCATTTTCTCATTTTACCGTGGAGCAGGTCCCGACCCCAAAGGGCTTGTTCGCAAAATTTCCCTGAACAAATGCCATGCGAACGGCGACTGTGTTGTCGGATGGTTTCAGGTTCGCTTGATATCGAACACGGGCATTGCCACCGGCGACCATTTTTTGATCGAGGTTCCAGATAACACGATACCCCTTGGCACCGCGGTCTTTGAATTTTGCTTTGGCCCAATCTTGGTACGACGTTGCGGCCATCGCCGAAGCTGTGGTGGGGTCGATCCGGAAAGCATACTCTGGCGCAATCCAGCCATGGGCGTCTTGCTTGGTCATCTTGCAATGATAGGTAACTGTTTCTGCCGTAGCGGTTTGTGCAAGCACTGCGGCGGTGACAATCAGGAAAAGTCTTTTCATTTTATCCGGTTGGCTGTGATTTTTGATGTACACACTCAAAGTGATACATGTCAGAGATGCAAGCTGGACTTCGCGTAAGCGAAGAAAAAGTCGTCTGACGTTCTACCCATGCATGAGAATGGTGTGAAAGCGGTTCAGGCCGTCTTTGGTCAGCAAGTCCGAAACCTTGAGAGGGTGCGCTTTGTCGTCCGACAGCCCCGAGTAAAACCCCAGTTCATCCATCAAAGCGCTGACACGTTCGTGCCTCTCGTTTTCCGGCAGCAATGGTGCGTGAAGCGATAGAAGCAGGGCAGGCCGCCGTTCCCTCAGCCACGCGGACAGAGTGGGTGCAACAATAAATTCCGCCCCTTCGATGTCCATTTTGACCAGCGAAACCCGTGACAGGTCGTTTGTCTTTTCGAATTGATCCCAGGCGATCGTCAGCGCATCCGATCCATGTGCGCCGTCGTGCAGAAGTGAGCTGGTGGAATCTCCGGGCTCACCGCGCACGGAGGCCATGCGTGCCACACCAAACCGATCTGACAGGGCGACTCCGAATGCCGAGACGTTCTGAACGTCATTCAGATCAAGGTTCCATGCCAGGTGCCGGAACGCGGTCGGGTCAGGCTCAAAACACCAGACATGCCGTGCCCTGCGAGCACCGTACAACACCGTCGGGCCAATCCACGCTCCGATATCCAGATAGTCGCTTTGCGGGGACAGGAACCGGTCAAGCACTGCAAATGTTTCAGGTTCCCAAGCGCCCGCAGTGGCTTTGCGCCAGAATTTCGAATGATACGGGTCCAGACGAAAGGGCTCGCCGTTCAGATTGCCCGCATAATATCCGCGGGCGCGATAGAACATCTTGCGCACCTGTGTCAGCATCGCCTGCCTCCGGGTTTTCTTGTCTCGCCCCTTGACCTGCGGCGGCAGCCAAAGCATTTAACCTTGGGAACCGCAACTTACATTTAAACAGGGGGCCGACATGGCTTTTGAACTTCCTGATCTTCCTTATGCACATGACGCGCTGGCAGCCAAGGGTATGTCCGCGGAAACGTTGGAATATCACCACGACCTGCACCACAAGGCCTATGTCGACAACGGCAACAAGCTGATCGTCGGCACCGAATGGGACGGCAAGTCGCTGGAAGAGATCATCGTTGGCACCTACGACGCGAACGCTGTCGCACAGAACGGCATCTTCAACAACATCAGCCAGTTGTGGAACCACAACCAGTTCTGGGAAATGATGGGGCCCGGCGGCAACGCAATGCCCGGTGAGCTGGAAAAAGCTCTGACAGAAAGCTTTGGTTCGGTTGACGAATTCAAATCGCAGTTCAGCGCCGCTGGTGCTGGTCAGTTCGGTTCGGGATGGGCGTGGCTGGTCAAGAATGCAGATGGCTCGCTGGCCGTAACCAAAACTGAGAACGGTGTTAACCCGCTTTGTTTTGGTCAGACCGCGCTGCTGGGTTGCGATGTTTGGGAGCACAGCTATTACATCGATTTCCGCAACAAGCGCCCGGCTTACCTGTCGAACTTCCTCGACAATCTGGTGAACTGGGAAAACGTCGCATCACGGATGTAATGAATTGAACCGACGCCGGTTCATAAAGGGCCTGCTGGCGGTGACGCTGGCAGGCCTTGTTACGGCCGCCTACGGGTTCGTCATTGAACCCGCATTGCGGTTGCGCGTGCGCAAATGGCGCATTCAGCGGGACGACTGGACGGCGCCGCCGCTCAGAATCGCCGTACTGTCCGATTTGCATGTCGGCGAACCTTATGTCGGCCTGAACCGCGTAAAGCAGGTGGTCCGCCGAACCAATGCGCTGGCTCCGGACGTGATCCTTCTGCTGGGTGATTTCTTTGCAAGCCACAAAGCTGTCTCGGACGCGGTGAAGATGCAGGACCTGGCACCCGTGCTTGCCGGGCTTGAGGCGAAGAATGGTGTCTTTGCCGTGCTGGGCAATCACGACTGGTGGGATGACAGGACGGCACAGCGGCGCGGATCCGGGCCCAATCGCTATGCCGAAATCCTGGAACAGAATGGCATTTCGGTGTTGTCCAATACTTCCATCAAGCTCGAAACTCCGGGCATCTGGCTGGCCGGGCTTGAGGATCAGCTTGCGATCTGGCGCAAAGGCAAACCACAGGGATTGGACGATCTGGCAGGTACTTTGGGGCAGATCACCGATGACGCTCCGGTTGTGATGATGGCGCATGAGCCCGATGTTTTCCCCACTGTGCCCGAGCGGGTGGCCTTGACCCTTTCGGGGCACACACATGGTGGCCAGGTGCGCCTGTTCGGCTGGTCGCCCGTTGTGCCGTCGAAATTCGGCAACCGGTATGCCTATGGCCATGTACGCGAAGATGGGCGTGATCTGGTCGTGTCGGGCGGTATCGGATGTTCAATCCTGCCGGTTCGTCTGGGCGTGACGCCCGAAATCACCGTTGTCGAGATGTCCGCCTAAAGGGTTGATGACCGGACGGTGAAAACCCGCCGATACGCGCCCTTTTTGCATGACGGTATCTTGTTTGCTGCTCTCCAAAGCACATCTTTGTAAGGCGGAGGGAGAGAACCGCATATCACTTCAATCAATGATCGGGCTGCGCACTGTGCGTGCGCAAACGAACCCGCATGTCCGGCAGGTCGAGGGATACCCAGAACACAACCTAATCAGGAGATCGCAATGGTCGCACTTACACAGGGAACTTGGGTTATTGTTGCAGATGGAGAGAAAGCGCTGGTGATGGAGAATATCACCGATGCCGACGATCCCAACCTTGTCGTCGTTGCTGTCGAAGAACAAGACGGTCCGACCGGGAAACCGATAGACCGCGCAGGTCGTCGCAACGACGGCGGACCAAATCAGAAATCGGCAGTTGAAGAACCCACGTGGAAGGCACACGCAAAATCTCTGTTTGTGCAGGATCTGGCGAATCTGTTGAATCGCAAGGGGCTGAAAGGGGCCTATGACCGGCTGGTTCTGGTGGCCAGCCCTCAGGTTCTGGGTCTGTTGCGGCGTCGGTTGCACAGCGAAGTGCTTGGAAAGGTCGTGGCAGAGGTCAACAAGACCCTGACCAATCATCCTTTGCACAAAGTCGAGCAAGTGGTGCGCCACAGTCTGCAACCCAAGGCCAGACTGGCCTGATCAATACGGCGGGCGGTTCAACCGCCCGCACGGTTTTCCATCGTCAGGTCAGTTTGTCCCGCAAGGCGACCATGGCTGTATCGGCGTCTTCAACCCAGGTGATGAAATTCGCCAGAGACGCGTCGGCAAAGCCTTGCCCGATCACCTGGTCCAACAATGTGTGCAACGCGTCCCAATACCCATTCACATTGACCACGACGATGGGTTTGTCATGCAGTCCAAGCTGGCGCCAGGTCAGCGCCTCGAACAGCTCGTCCAGCGACCCCGGACCGCCGGGCAGAACAACGACGGCATCAGCGTTCATGATCATGACCTTCTTGCGCTCGTGCATTGTCTCGGTGATCACGAAATGGGTCAGATCCGTTTTTCCGACCTCACGTTTGGCCAGGTGCACCGGAATGACGCCGAAGGTTTCACCTCCGGCATTCTGTGCGGCACGGGCCACTTCACCCATCAAACCGACATCTCCGGCTCCGTAGACCAGCCGCCAGCCTTCCTGCGCCAGTAGGCTGCCAAACTGTCGGGCAGTTTCAGAATAAGCCTTCTTGGCTCCATTGCGTGACCCGCAATACACACAGATTGATTTCTGAGACATTAAAGGGGGGCTCCGGGGTTGTGTCAGGGGTTTTGACCCGTGATAGCGGGATTGATAGGTTGGCTCAACTGTCTGCCGGAAAGCTTTTCAACGCAAAGCTTTTGCCAGGCGGAGTGAAAGGAAAATAATGGACGCCAAATCGGGAAACGGAAGCTCGGGCAATTTCATCTGGGGGGTGATTGCGGGTCTTGTTGCGATATTGGGCGCGGGTGGATTGTATCTGTCCGGCGTCTTCACCAAAGCGCCCGAGCCGAGCGCCCCGCAGGAAACCGCATCCGCCGTAGCCCCGGAACCTGAAGAGCAGGAGGCGCAGGTTTCGGAACCGGAAGCGGCTGAACAGGCGGCTCCCGCTGACAAAGAGCCCACGACCGAGCCTGCCGAGGACACAAGTGAAGCTGCCGAAGCCGTCTCTGACGCGGACACTGCCGCTGCAACGTCGGAAGATACCGCGCCCGAGCCAGCGGCCCCTCCGGTGCTGGATCAGATATTTGTTGAAGCGGATGGCACGGCGCTGTTGTCCGGCGATGCAGAGCCCGGAAGCCGGATCCAGGTGCTGCTGAACGGAGAACCCCTGCACACATTTACCGTAGACAGCAGCGGTCAGTTTGCCGAATTCGTTTCGATCCCTTTCAGCGACGCGGCTCAGGGGCTGGTCCTGCAAAGCTCGGATGGGTCGCGGACGACGCAATCCGACGACTACCTGATTGCGGCCTTGCCGCAACCGGTCGAAGAGGCACCCGTTACTGAAGAAGCTCCGGCATCGGATCAGGGCGCGCCCGCAGATGCCGCGGAAACCAGTACCGCGGTTGTCGATGTTGAAGCTGAGACTGAGTCTGACGCCAAGGTTCAAACGGCAGAACTTGAACCGGCTGATCCCGAAACCACGGTGCCTGAAGTCGAAGAAACGCAAACCGCCGACTTGCCGACAGAGGCACCCGAACCGGATCAGCAGATTGCGGTGCTGCGGTCGGGCGAAGAAGGTGTTGAACTGGTACAGCCTCCTGTGGTGCGGGATACGCCCCCCGATCAGATCGCACTGGATACAATCGGGTATTCTGATACCGGCAATGTCCAGTTGACTGGACGTGTGCAGGACGGCGCAGCCGTTCGACTTTACCTGAACAATCGTCTGATCGCCGATCTCGACCCGCAAGAGGATGGATCCTGGCGCAGCGATCTGGAGGGAATTGATCCGGGTGTCTACACCCTGCGCGTGGATGCGGTGAATACGGAAGGGACGGTGCTCAGCCGGGTTGAAACTCCGTTCAAGCGGGAACCGGCCGAGGTGCTGGATGCCGCAATAGCAGCCAACCAGACCAATGCGCAGGGGGGGGCACCGGTAATCCGTTCCGTCACGGTTCAACAGGGTGACACGCTGTGGGCCATCTCGCGCGACCGGTTTGGCGACGGCGTCCTGTATGTGCGGCTGTTCGAGGCCAATCGCGATCTGATCCGTGATCCGGATCTGATTTATCCGGGGCAGATCTTCACTATACCTGAACAATAATCGCCTCTGGCCCAAAAGGGCCGGGGGCAAATCTCTGACCGCAGATAAGGTACGTGATGAGACGAACACCTGCTATGACCTCGGACGATTTGGTGCGGAGTGACGAGCGAAGCTCGGGCTGGCGCACGATCCGCAAAGTGACCCCCTATCTTTGGCCGCAGGATGAGCCATGGGTAAAGCGCCGCGTGGTGATTGCCATGGTCATGCTCGTGCTGGCCAAGCTGATCGCGGTCTACACGCCGATCCTCTACAAGGGTGCGGTTGATGCGCTGGCAGGTGAGGGTGTGCCACCGGTGGCGCTGGGCGCAGTCGGACTGACGGTCGCTTACGGCGTGGCCCGGATGTTGACTGTGGGATTCCAACAGCTGCGAGACGCAGCCTTTGCCCCTGTGGGGCAAAGGGCCTTGCGGGCGCTGGCGCTCGAGACCTTTCAGCATATTCACAACCTCTCGATGCGTTACCACGTGTCCCGCCGTACCGGAGGTCTGAGCCGCATCATCGAAAGGGGCGTCAAGGGGGTCGAGTTCCTGTTGCGCTTTCTGCTGTTCTCGATCGGGCCACTGATCCTGGAGCTGCTGCTGGTTGCGATCATTCTGATGTGGCTGTTCGATGTCTGGTATCTGGTGGTCGTCGCCGTCACCATTGGTCTGTATATCTGGTTCACCTTTGCCGTGACCGAATGGCGGGTGAAGCTTCGGCGCGAGATGAACGATCAGGACACCGAAGCCAATCAGCGTGCCATCGACAGCTTGCTGAATTTCGAAACCGTCAAGTATTTCAACGCCGAAGCCCGCGAAGCTAAACGGTATGATGTGTCAATGAAAGCCTATGCCGAGGCGGCATTGAAAACGGCTTACTCACTGGCGTTTCTGAACTTTGGCCAGTCTTTCCTGATCACCTGTGGTCTGATCGGAGTGATGGTTCTGGCTGCCGTCGGTGTTCAGAGCGGAAACCTGACCGTAGGCGATTTTGTCATGGTCAACGCCTACATGATCCAGATCACCGTACCCCTGAATTTCCTCGGGACGGTCTATCGGGAAATCCGGCAATCGTTGGTCGATATGGGGCAGATGTTTGATCTGCTCGAACAGCCTGCCGAAGTTACCGACAAGCCCTGTGCGCCCAATCTGAAGGTAAATGGCGGCGAAGTCACGCTGGACGATGTGCATTTCGGCTACGATCCGGAGAGGGAGATCCTCAAGGGTGTTTCATTGACCGTCCCGGCGGGGCAGACCGTAGCCATCGTGGGGGCAACGGGGTCGGGCAAGTCCACCATCGGGCGGCTGTTGTTTCGGTTCTACGATGTGACCAAAGGGGCGTTGAAGATCGACGGGCAGGATGTGCGGGATGTGACACAGACCAGCTTGCACGCGGCCATCGGAGTCGTGCCGCAGGACACGGTATTGTTCAACGACAGCATCCGGTACAACATTGCCTATGGCCGCGATGGAGCCACCCCGGAAGAGGTCGAGGACGCAGCCCGAGCCGCACAGATCCACGACTTCATCACCTCGCTGCCCGACGGCTATGACACTATGGTGGGTGAGCGGGGGCTCAAACTCTCCGGCGGTGAGAAACAACGTGTGGGCATCGCGCGGACCTTGCTCAAGAACCCGCCGATCCTGTTGCTGGACGAGGCGACCTCGGCCCTGGACACGGATACCGAGCAGGACATCAAGGATGCACTGGCGCGCGCAGGAGAGGGGCGTACGGTTATCACCATCGCCCATCGCCTCAGCACCATTGCCGAAGCTGATCGGATCGTGGTTCTGGAAGCCGGCGAGATCATCGAACAGGGCACGCATGACGAGTTGCTGGCGCAGTCCGGGCGGTATGCGCAACTGTGGAACCGGCAGCAATCAGATGGGGAAGCAGCCTGAGGACCCAAACATTGTGAGAACGTGGTAGGATGCAACGAACCAGGAGGGCGCCTGCCATGATGAACCGAATGAAATCACGACTGTCGGCTATTGTGATTACGACCTGTCTGCCAGTCGTTTTGGCCGCCGATCCCATCTTAGGTGTCTGGAAGACTGAGCCTGACCGCAAAAACCTGATCTCGCACATCAAAATCACGGCATGTGGGGATAAGTTCTGTGGTCAGATTCTTTCGGTCTATGACGCGTCTGGCAAGGAAGTCCAGACGCCGAATATTGGCAAAAAACTGTTCTGGGATGTAACCGGTGAAGGTGGTGGAAAATACGGCGGGGGCGAGTTCTGGGTCCCGTTGATCGACGTGGATGCCGTGCCACAGATGACGTTGCAAGGGGACAAGTTATCGGTCAAAGGATGCGAACACGAGATTTGCGCGCATCAGACATGGTCTCGATTGTGATGACGGCCAATGAAAAAGGACCGGTAATACCGGTCCTTCTCGTCTTATTCAGCGGCTTTCAGTGGCGACCCAGAAGGATGATCAGATTGTTTTGATCGGCTGTCCTGCTCAGGCCTTCCTGAATGCGTTTCATCCTCCCAGACAATCTCAGTGGCCTGCATCTGACGGGCAGAGCGTCCGATCGCCATATCCTGCGCGATCTGGCTGGAGCGACCGGCTGTCACACGGGCCAGAACGCGGCTGAGCCAGATAGCATAGGTTGTCACCCAGACCCGCAGTGCCAGAAGAGATGGGGTTACGATCAGCGTCAGGACAGTTGCGATGCCCAGACCAAACACCACTGCCGTTGCCAGCTGTTTCCACCACAGGGCGGTGGGGCTGTCGATCGAATAGCCGCCATCGATGAAGTCCAGCGACAAGCCGAACATCATCGGCGTCAGACCGGCCATCGTTGTCAATGTGGTCAGCAAAACCGGACGGATACGCGATTCCGCGGTGCGGATGATCGCCTCGATCCGGGGCATATAGCTGCTGTATTCCTGATAAGTATCGATCAGAACGATATTGTTGTTCACCACGATACCAGCCAACGCCACGATGCCGGTTCCGGTCATGATGATCGAGAAGGGCTGTTCCATCACGATCATGCCGATCAAAACCCCGGTGGTCGACAGAATGACCGCCAGCAGAACCAGAACCGAGTTGTAGAACGAGTTGAACTGCGCCAGCAGGATCACGAACATCAGCCCCAGGGCACCCATGAACGCGTTCACAAGGAAAGCACCGGATTCTTCCTGCTCTTCCTGATCACCGGTCCATTCCCAGCTGATCGCGCTGGCGAACGGGCCGGTGTCCAGCCATTCCGTAAGAACCGCAATACGTTCGTTCGGGTTTATCAGCGAGAACTGAGCGTCACCGTCTTCAATTGCGCTGCGCAGCTGATCGACGCTTTCTGCGCCGGTCAGTTGTACCAGTTCGTACGACTTTCCGCCAGCCGCGTTCAACACAGTGCCAGTAGGTGTGTAGCCTTCCGCCACTTCACGCATGACGGCCAGCCTTACGGGGTGCCCATCGGGGCCTTCGATCACGACCTTGCTCAGACCCGGTTCGACATCCGCTTTGACGTCATAGTATCGCTGCTGGTCGACGCGGTTGATCTCGGCCAGTTTGGCCACGGGCTTACGTGTCACGAAGTTGGACAAAGGCACCAAACCGTCCGGCGTGCGGACCTTGAGTGCATCCAGCGTCGACAGAACGCGGTCTTCTTCCGGCAAACGAACGCGAATTTCGATTTCTTCATCATTGCTGTCCGGGCGCATTTCGCCCAGAAGGATGCCGCGCGTGACCAACTGAACCATGGCACCAACAGTAGCCACATCAGCACCGAACCGACCGGCCTTGGCGACGTCCACGTCGATTTGCCAGTCGATACCGGGCAGGGGCAGGGTGTCTTCGGTCTTGATCAGGCCCGGCGTAGTGTCGAAGACCTCGCGGGCGGTGATCGCTGCCGCGGTCAGGTCTTCCCATCCGTCACCCTTGATTCGCAGATGCACAGGCTTGGCCGAAGCAGGGCCTTGCTCCAAGGGCAAAATCTCAACGATGATGCCGGGTATCGTCGCAAGTTGGGCATTCAGCTCATCAATTACGAAATCGCCATCATATTCGGGCGCAACGAAGTGCCGCTCGAACAAGCCCCATAGGGCGGATTCCGAGATGTTGGGTCGATCCTCCCACGGGATGATTTCGAACTGAACCCGGCCCACTGTGTCGGCCGGAGCCTGAGCGCCACCGTTATTCTGGTTCAGGCCGCCTTCGCCCGCAAAGGCAAAGACATTTATGACCGCGGGATGAGATCCGATGATCTCTTCGGCCTGAAGAACCATCGCGTCTTTTTCCGCCAAGGACAGGTTCCCACGAGCACGAACATATGCGGTGGCCTGTTCAGGTTCGCTTTCCACGAAGAATTCAACACCTCGGGATTCCTGGGGGAACCAGACGAATGTCACGAAATACACCGCAGAGAAAACAACCAACAGAGAGACGATAGGCATGATCGGGTTGCCGACCAGGAACCGGATCACATGGCCAAACGCAGTGTGTTCGTCCGCAGTGTGAACATGGTCCTCTTCGGCGCGTTCAATTTTCGCCGCGCTCAGGGTTACGGACCCGGCAAACGCCCCGAACAGGAACAACAGTGCGCCGGCGATCGAGCCACCGGGCAGCAGGTAGTTTGGGTTAAGGACCTGCATCGCGCCCAGAAAGATCATGTACAGCGACGGCGGCACCATCAACACCCGTATCCACCATGGCGTGCGGGCCCGCAACCAGACTGAGGACCGGTCGAAGATGCGGCTTAGCCGACCGGAAACACCGCCCATGACAGGCAGATAGATCAGCGCCACAATCAGTGAAGCCGACAGAACGAAGATCAGCGTGACCGGCAGCATTCCCATGAACTCGCCAGGAATACCGGGCCAGAACAACATGGGCAGGAACGCACACAGCGTCGTCGCGGTCGAGGACACGATGGGCCAGAACATGCGCTGGGCGGCCTCGACATAGGCATGCATCGGGCCGACGCCCTCCTTGATGCGTTTGTCGGCGTATTCCACAACCACGATGGCGCCATCCACCAGCATCCCCACAGCGAGGATGAGGCCAAACATCACGATATTGGAAATGCTGACGCCCATGACGGCGAGAAACGCAAAACACAGCAGGAACGACGTCGGGATCGCAAATCCGACCAGCAGGGCGGCCCGCGTGCCCAGCGAGGCAAGAACCACGATCATCACCAGCGCGATTGCAGTCAGAACCGAGCCTTCAAGCTGGCTGACCATCGAGCCGACGATGCGGCTCTGGTCGTTCGATGTACCCAGGTCAACCGCCGCCTGAAGCTCGGGCGGCCATTTGGTCTTTGCGTTAGCTATAGTCTCTTTCACCTGCGCGACGGTGTCGATCAGGTTATATCCCTTGCGTTTGACCACCTGCAGCGCAACGGTCGATTCACCGTTGAAACGGGCCGTGCCTTCACGGTCTTCAAAGGTGTAATTGATCTGCGCCAACTCACCCAATGTAACGACCCGGTCACCATTGACCTTGATCGGCAGGCCATAAACATCCTGTGCGGTTTTGAAAGACGACGGAATCTTGACCGAGAATGTGCCCTGTGCGGTTTCAACCTCACCGGCCGCGATCAACTGGTTGTTGTTCCGCACCACGTTGATCAGTTCGTCCGCTGTCACGTTGTACGCCTCAAGCCGCAGCGGGTCGATCACAACCTCGAGCATCTCGTCGCGATTGCCCGCGATGCCGGCTTCGAGAACGGAATCCAGAGCCTCAAGATCGTCCTGCAGATCCTTGGCGACACGGGCCATCGTGCGTTCGGGAACGGAACCGGTCAGGTTCACGATGACGATCGGGAATTCGGAAAAGTTGATCTCAGTCAGGGAATATTGTTCTGCGCCTTCGGGGAAGTCCGCCTGAGCTGTGTTCATCGCGTCACGCACGTCCGCCATGATCGCGGTTTTATCCCAACCGAAGTCAAATTCCAGCGCGACCCCTGCATAGTTTTCGGCAGCAGTAGAGGTCATTTCCTTGAGCCCGTCGAGATCCGCCAGTTCGGTCTCCATCGGCTTGATCAGCAGGTTTTCAGAATCCTCTGCGGAAATTCCGGGAAACTGCACTGATACAAACAGGGCGGGGATTTCGATATCCGGCTCGCCTTCTTTTGGAAGCGAGACATAGGCAAAACCGCCTATAACGAGCGAGATGGCGATAAATGCCAATACCATTCGGGCCCGATCAGCAGCCCATGCGACAACGCCTGTCATTGGGATGCTTCCCGATAGGTCGGCGCAACGGTTACACCGCGTGTCACGAATTCCTGACCGACAACAATAATATCCGTCGTTTCGGGAAGGCCGTCGATCCACACGCCCTCTGCCGTGTCACGCAGAATGCGCACGGGCATGAAATCGACGACATTGCCGGCACCGACCGTACGGACGCCCAATTGACCTTCGTTGCTCAGGGTCAGTGCAGATTGAGGCAGCAGGTGTGCCTTGGTGCCCTCTGCCGCGATGCGAATGGTCGCGGTCTGACCGTCGCGAATGGTCAGATCCGGGTTCGGAACCGTGATTTCAACTTCGAAGGTGCGTGTTGTCTCATCCGCCGAGCGGCTAAGAAAGGTGACGCGGCCGCCAAGCTGCCGACCGGTGACCAGTGTTGCCGACGCCTCGGACCCCACCTGAACACGGTTGACCTCGGTTTCCGGAACATACCCGACCAGTTTGATCGGATCGAGCTGAATAACAGTCGCGCACAGTGACCCGGGCTGCATCAGGCTGCCCAATTCGGCGGTGTCGCTTTCCAGCAGACCCTTGAATGGGGCTTTGATGGTCAGGCGGCCAACCTCTCGCTGCGCGGCTTCGACAGCTGCTGCGGCGGCTTCGATTCCGGCCCGTGTGGCCTCCAGTCCGGCTTCTGCCGATTTAACACCTGCCTTGGCCGTGCTCATCGCAGCCTCGCTGGAAATCCGGCGGGTTTCCGAAGCAAACCCGGTTTCCGCCAGCTTGCGCGAAGCGGTCAGGTTGATTTCGGCCTCGGCCACAAGGGCGTGCGCCTCTAGCAAACGGGCTTCAGCCTCGGGGATGCGGCTTTCAGCTTCCAGTTTGCCAGCCAGGGCTTCGGCCAGTTGTGCCGGGCGCGTGCCGGGGTCGAGTTCACATAGGACATCCCCTGCCTCTACAAACGTGCCTTTGCGCTTGGGCTCCGAGATGACCGTGGACGTGGTTTCAGACAGAACTTCTACCTGCCGGTTCGCCTTGGTTTGTCCACGCAGCAGGACCGCGCTGTCAATTTCGCGCGCCTGCGAACGCAGGGCGACTACGCCAACGGCAGTAAAATCGGTATCGTCGGTTTCAACGGCTTCTGTCTGCGCCGCTTCTTCTGTGTCTCCTCGTCCGGCGAAGGCGAACAAAGAGTCACGCTCAAAAACAAGATAATAAAGCGCAACAATAACCAGAAGGGCGTTGATGAAAGAAATCAAACGCATACAGTATTTCTCCTAGAATTCGGTGCCAACAATAGCGGGCCTGTCTCGCTATGAAATGGGGCGTCGGCCGTGTAATTTCTACACTAAACTGAATAGTTCGGTTTAGTTTTTTTCGCAAGAGTGAAGCCAAGCCGTGAAAATGTGCAAAATCGGACCCTTGGCTTGGCGTTGGTGCCGGGGTATGACATGGCGCACTTATGCAAGACACACAGCCCAGGGGGCAGGAATGAGCGACACCGACAGTTTCATTGATGAGGTCACGGAAGAGGTGCGCCGCGACCGGATGTATCTGCTGCTGCGCCGCTGGGGCTGGGTTGGTGTGGCGGCCGTCGTGCTGATTGTTGGCGGAGCGGCGTTCAATGAGTACCGAAAGTCCCGCGACATGGCGCAGGCGCAGGATCTGGGTGACTCGATTCTGGCGGCATTGTCGGAAAACGATTCAGATGCTCGGGCGGCCGGGTTGCGGGATATAGAGGCAAAGTCGCCGGGCGGGGATGCAGTATTGAAGTTGCTGCTGTCTGCGTCGCAGGTAGAGGCCGGATCGCGCGACGAGGCGGTCAACAGCCTGAACGCGGTTGCCATGCAGGGGGACCTGCCCGAGATTTATCGCGCGATCGCAAGCTTCAAGGCGCTATTATTGCAAAGCGACACCCTGCCTGCTGCCGACCGTCGGCAACAGTTTGAGGCGCTGGCTGCGCCCGGTGCGCCCTTACGTCTGCTGGCCGAAGAGCAACTGGCCCTGATTGACGTGTCCGAGGGCAATGTCGATGCAGCACTGGACCGCTTGCAAGCGCTGCGTCAGGACGCCGAGGTTGGTATCGATCTGCAACAGCGTGCGGCCCAGCTGATAGTCGCTTTGGGCGGCGAACCCGAGCCACTTGTGGCGCAACGGGGCTGACCAGGCGGGACAGAAAAGACTTAATGACAGGCGAGTTCGGAACACCATGGTAACAAGACATTTTTTCCGCGCGGGATTGCCGGTTGCGGCACTGGCTTTGACCGCATTGACCGCCTGTGAACCTCCCGAAGCGATTTTGCCCGGAGAACGTGAAGACATCCGTCCGGCATCTGATCTGGAAACGGTGGAAAAGAGCGGCTCTCAGCCCATTAACCTGCCGTCTCAAAAGGCGAACGCCAGCTGGCCGCAAAGCCCGGGGACGGCTGCTTACCGAACCACGAATGCGGCCCTGCGTGCCACGCCGCAGCGGATCTGGTCCGCTTCCATCGGGCAGGGCGACTCGCGCAAGCAACGGATCACCGCCGAACCAGTGGTTGCGGGAGGGTTGATCTATACGCTGGATGCGGGGGCGACCGTGTCAGCGGTTACACCGCAGGGCCAGTTGGCCTGGGATACCGACCTGATTCCGCCAAGCGACGGCGATGCAGACGCCACAGGGGGGGGCATGGCCTATTCGGACGGTGTTCTCTATGTATCGTCCGGGTTTGGGCGACTGACCGCACTGGACGCAAAAACGGGGGCAGTGCGCTGGCAGAAGCGACTGGATGCAACCGGGAGCGGCGCTCCGATGGTCAATAACGGGCTGTTGTACCTGGTAGCGGGTGACGAAACCGGTTGGACCATCAATGCCAAGGATGGCAAAATTGCCTGGCAAATCGAAGGCACGCCCAGCGTCGGTAACGTTCTGGGCGCACCGGCACCGGTGATCGCTTCGGACCTGGCAGTGTTTGCATTTGGGTCCGGTGATGTCGCAGCCACCTTCCGCCGTGGCGGAATCCGTCGCTGGAATGCTTCGGTCGCAGGAGGACGGCGGGGACGGGCAGCCGCGCAAATCGTCGACGTGACCGGCAGTCCGATGGTTGTCGGAGACACAATTTTTATCGGCAACCATTCTGGCCGGACCGTAGCCTTTGACGCTGCCACGGGTGAACGCCGCTGGACCGCTGATGAGGGCGCGGTTGACACTGTCTGGCCCGCAGGCAACAGCATTTTCCTAATCAGTGATCGCAGTCAGCTGGTGCGCTTGAACGCGGCGGATGGCTCGGTCGTGTGGGCGCAGGATCTGCCAAGCTTTGTCAAGGACAAGCGAGGCCGACGCGGACCGATCTTTGCACATTACGGTCCGATCCTGGCCGGAGGCCGTATTGTGATTGCGTCCAATGACGGGTATCTGCGCTTCTTCAATCCGGTTAACGGAGCACTGGTTCACCAGGTCGAAGTCCCCGGAGGCGCAACAACGGCGCCGGTTGTCGCCGGGCAAACGCTGTATGTCGTTTCCTCCAAGGGTGATCTACACGCTTTCCGTTGACGGTAAGATGCGCTAAAGGGCGCATCTTGAGTCTTGAAAGTTGAGTATCATGTCGCTGACCCTCGCCATCGTGGGGCGCCCGAATGTGGGCAAATCCACCCTGTTCAACCGCCTTGTGGGCAAACGTCTGGCCCTGGTCGACGACCAGCCCGGCGTGACGCGTGATCTGCGCGAAGGCGAAGGGCGTCTGGGTGATCTGCGCTTTACCGTGATTGATACGGCGGGTCTTGAGGATGCGACTGATGACAGTCTTCAGGGTCGGATGCGCCGCTTGACGGAACGTGCTGTGGACATGGCTGACGTATGCCTGTTCATGATCGACGCGCGCGTGGGTGTGACACCTACGGATGAGATGTTCGCGGAGATCCTGCGCAAACGGTCCAAGCACGTGATCCTTGCGGCCAACAAGGCCGAAGGCAATGCCGCGGATGCGGGTGTTCTGGAAGCTTACAATCTGGGTCTGGGTGAACCTGTCCGCTTGTCAGGCGAACACGGTGAGGGGATGACAGACCTGTATGCACAGCTGATGCCTCTGGCTGATGCGGCAGAAGAAAAAGAGGTCGAGGAAGCCCCGCAAACGGACATTGAGCTGGACGAAGACGGTGAGGGCGATACGCCGCTGATCACCTCTGCCAAGCCCTTGCAGGTTGCAGTGGTGGGGCGTCCGAACGCGGGCAAATCCACCTTGATCAACAAGATCATTGGCGAAGACCGTCTGTTGACGGGACCAGAGGCTGGGATCACGCGAGACGCAATCAGTTTGCGAATCGACTGGGCCGACCTGGACGGCGAAAGCACTCCGATGCGGATCTTTGACACCGCAGGGATGCGCAAGAAAGCAAAAGTACAGGAAAAGCTTGAAAAGCTTTCAGTGTCAGACGGTCTGCGCGCGGTAAAATTTGCCGAGGTCGTCGTTGTGTTGCTGGATGCCGCGATCCCATTTGAACAACAAGACCTGCGTATTGCCGATCTGGCCGAACGCGAAGGCCGGGCTGTTGTTGTCGCCGTGAACAAGTGGGATATCGAAGACAACAAGCAGGAAAAGCTGCGCGAGTTGAAAGAGTCGTTCGATCGTCTGCTGCCACAGCTGCGCGGTGCGCCGCTGATCACGGTATCTGCCAAGACGGGTCGGGGATTGGAGCGATTGCGCGCCGCGATTCTCCGCGCCCATGACGTCTGGAATCGCCGGGTGCCGACCGCTGCACTGAACCGCTGGCTGACCGCCATGCTGGAACAACATCCGCCGCCAGCCCCACAGGGCCGACGGATCAAACTGCGCTATATGACTCAGGTCAAGACCCGACCGCCGGGGTTTGTGGTGATGTGTTCGCATCCCGACAAGATGCCTGAAAGCTATACCCGCTATCTGGTCAATGGTCTGCGCCAGGATTTCGACATGCCGGGCACTCCGATCCGCCTGACGCTGCGCGGGCAGGGGGACAAAAACCCATATAAAGGGCGGCGCAAGAAAAACGCGGGTGCGCTGGCCAAGCATCTGAAGGGGCGCGGGTAAGCGCATTTCGGTGCGAGCAGATCAGTCTAACCGCCTGTCCTAACGTGCGGGTCAGTTGTCTAAGCCCTTGTTGACGAACAGCCGGTTGGCTTCTGCTGCTTCCGTGAAGCCTTCCGCATTACTGCTATCAGCTTCAATCGCTGTAGCCAGCGCCGTCGCTGCCGTGCCAGTCGTAAAGATTGAAGCGATGCGTGTGGTGCCGCCGAAAAGGCCTTTTTGTGCATCGGCATTATTGTAGGTCAGATCAAATGTTGAGACTAAACTGACCGCTTCGTCGGTGGGCCGTCTGTTGTTATTACGAGATTTAGGTGGGACAAGTGTTGTGACACGCCGCTGTACACCCGCGTTCACTTCTACTGGAAGAGCTTTGGCCGGGTCTGAGCGCAGGGCGATATTCACGCCGCTGCGTTCGCCATAGACCAAGGCACGGTCCTGAACTTCGGTGCAGTTTGAGAGGCAAAAGCTGCATAGCGACAGAATGAGAAAAGCGATTTTGGATTTGCATATTTTACCCATTGTCAATTTCTCCTGCAGACTGATTTCCGTTTCCGTTCCTGTTTTCGTCTTCACCGCAGGTCGCGAGTCTGGCGGCACCACTTGTTTTTTTCCACTTCCGAGTTTTGCGGCAAGCTTGTTAGCGGCTTCGCCGGTAGAGATCACATCCGAATAACGGGTCAGGAAAATACTTTTGGTTTCCATTCGCGTGCAGCCGAAGACCGCCATGGCTTCGCGTTTGGTTCGCGGGTTGCCGTCGGAGTCGGTCCCGCCGGGTTCGATCACCGGAACAAGCGCGGCGAAATCGCGGTCGAAGCCGATCACAACTTGGCCTTGCTGCCGATTGGCACTGACTGCAGCATTGACGCCGACGACGGTATCATGTGCGACATAGAGCTGGTCGCCGCAGGCGCACAGGCCGCATACTCCTAATATTGGTAATCTTCCTTTCACGTTCGCGTCTCCTTCTCACATGAGGTTTCATCAAGCTGGTCAACTCTGGTCGAGGACAGGTCATCGAGATCCAGATACAGACTGCGTGCGATCTCGGCGTCTTTCGGGATATCCGCCAAAACAGCGGCCTGATGGCGACCGAGGGTCAGACCGCTCCATCTTCGGCCAAAGGCAATCTCCAGCCCTGTCGTGTCTGTCACCGATGCCGCAAGAGTTTGGTTGTTGATCAGCGCCTGACGGCCTGTCAGCTTTGTCGGTTCATCTTCGCAGTTTCCGGCAAACACCAGAATCTCGTGATAGATGCCGAAACTGAAGATTGCGGTGCCTTGCACTGTGGCGACATGTAGTCCGCGGCCGCGTAACTCGTGCACAACTGCATTGCCAGTCACGATGGCGGCTTAGGATGAAGTGCCGAAACCGCTATACGAGCACCCCGCAAGCGAGGCGCAGATCAATGGCGCAACTGGCAATATATTTCTCGAAAACGTCAATCAATGAACCTTAAAACACTGCTTCTTATTCTGATCGGAAGTTTCCCTACGTCAACTCGTGGGCATGCGAATACTGTTGAAGCGTTCCGAGACATTGTGGGGCTTTGTTTTTCGGGTTCGTCCCTTTTGTCAGGGGCGTGTTTTTCGGTGCCGGTGATCATCACGCAAGCGCGTAACTGCGCCAATTTTCAGCGTTTTCGCTCTGAGGGCGTGACAGCCCCTGTTCTGCGCGCTAGCATTCATGTGTGTGCATCTTTCAGCACATGCATTGTTTGCGCGCGGTCAAGCCGCGCCTGGATTTTGAACGGATTATAACAGGGCCATCGTGGGGAGCGGACTGGATGGATCTGAGAGAATACACAAGACACTATGCAGTTCAGGACAACAGATTGGCTGCACTGAGCTATTTTGGCACGTTTGCGGCGTATTTCGCATCGCTGGCTTTGGCGATCGTATTCGTGGATCG
This sequence comes from Ruegeria sp. AD91A, assembly GCF_003443535.1. Lineage (GTDB taxonomy): Bacteria > Pseudomonadota > Alphaproteobacteria > Rhodobacterales > Rhodobacteraceae > Ruegeria. The sequence continues at coordinate 620,692 of NZ_CP031946.1, forward strand.
CTGGTACATCATGATCCCGGCCGGGGTTGTCTTCGCTTTTTCGGCAGTACGCCTTTATGTGCTGCAACATGATTGCGGGCACCACTCCCTGTTTGAAACGCGAATGCAAAACGAATGGGCGGGGCATGGTCTGTCCCCCTTCACCTTTGCGCCGTTCGAGGTGATGAAGCAGAACCACAATCTGCACCATGCGGGCATCGGCAACCTTGAGCATCGCGAGACCGGCGAAATTCACACCATGACGTTGCGAGAATGGAATAACGCGGATTGGAAAACACGTTTGTTTTACAGGCTGTATCGCAACCCTTTCATTCTGGTTCCGGTCGGTGCCTTGTTCACATACTTCATTCGCTACCGCTGGCCCAAGAATACTGTGCGCTTCGGTGTCAAAGGCGTTTTGCTGCACAATGCTTCGATCATTGTGTTTTTGGGCCTGTTATATCTGATCGCGGGCATGACCGGTATTTGGGTCTGGTTGGTGTTTTCGTTTCTGGGCGGAATGCTGGGTGTGTTCCTTGTGTATCTGCAACACAACTTTGAAGACACCTATTGGGATCGCCGTCCTGACCTGAACCCGCAGACTGCGGCGCTACATGGGTCTTCCGCGCTGGATTTCGGATGGTGGTTCGATACCGCCGTAGCCTGCATCACGCTACATGACATCCACCACTTCAATGCACGTATCCCCTCGTATCGGTTGCGGGCCTGCCACTATAACCTGCCGCCTGAATTCACCCCTCGTCGGATCAAATTTCCCGAGGCAGTAGCGGCTTTGAACCTCAAGCTTTGGGATGAGGATGGGAAACGCCTCGTGCCATTCCCGAAAAATGACCAAACCGCTGGGCTGGCGCATAGCTGAGCCATCGGATCTGAGAAGGCAAGCGCTGAACTTGCGGATATGCATATCCAGTGTATATGCGATGAGGCAGGGCGATGGAGAAAGGACCCTTGGATGACTGTAGTGACCGACGTTAAAGGTGTGGGAGAGGCGCTGAAAAAAGCCCTTGCTGCCAATGGCTTTAAGACCGCAGAAGCGATAGCGAAGGCGTCACCTGCAGATCTGGTCAAGGTTCCTCGGGTCGGTGAGAGCCGAGCCGCCGTATTGATCGAAGCCGCAAAAGCGGCAATAGCCGCAACGCCCCCTGCGGGAAAGACTGGGCGGCGCAAGGCACCGGCACGAAAGCCGGCGGCCCAGAAGCCAACAGCTGCAAAACCAGCTGCCCGGAAGCCGGCGACACGAAAAGCCGCCCCGCGCAAGACAGTGGCTGCTGTAGCGGCCGAAAAACGGGCTGAAGAAGCTGCACGCAAGGCGGCTGAAGAACAAGCGGCGGCTGAAAAAGCCGCAGCCGCAGCCAAGAAAAAGGCCAAGGCCAAGGCGAAAGCTGAAAAAGCTTCAAAGAAACGCAAAGAAATGGAAGCAGTGTTTTCCAAGGCCAAGGATAAGGTGAAGGCAAAGTCCAAGAAGGACAAAAAATCGAAGAAGGACGACAAGAAAAAAGACGCCAAGAAGGGCGAGAAAAAAAGTGACAAGAAGAAAAATCGCAAGAAGGGAAAGAAAAAGGCGAAGAAATAAATTCCTTCGCCCCCTCTTGCATAGTGAACCGGCGCCTGGTGGTGCCGGTTGCGTTTTTCAGGCCAGTGTGCCGTCCAGTTGCAGGGTCAGTTTGCCGCCCAGATAGGGGCTTAGGACTTCGGGCAGGGTCACGGTACCGTCCGCGTTCTGGCCGTTTTCCAGCACAGCGATCAGGCAACGCCCAACGGCCAAACCTGAACCGTTCAGCGTATGGACGTATTCCGGCTTGCCGCCACCTTCGGGACGGAACCTTGCGTTCATGCGGCGGGCCTGGAAGTCACCACAGGTCGAGACCGAGCTGATCTCGCGATAGGTGTCCTGGCCGGGCAGCCATGCCTCGATATCAAAGGTGCGGCGCGCGCCAAAGCCCATGTCACCGGTACACAAGATGACGGTGCGGTAGGGGATGCCCAGCATTTCCAGAATGCCCTCGGCGCAGCGCAGCATGCGCTTTTGTTCTTCGTCCGATTTATCCGGATGCGTGATCGAAACCATCTCGACCTTTTCGAACTGGTGCTGCCGCAGCATCCCGCGGGTGTCTTTGCCCGCGGATCCGGCCTCGGACCGGAAGCACAGGGAATGCGCGGTGTATCGGCGGGGCAGATAACTTTCCTCGATCAAAGTGTCGTTGACGATATTGGTCAGCGACACTTCGGAGGTCGGGATCAGCCACCAGCCTTCGCGGGTCTGATAGCTGTCTTCGCCAAATTTCGGCAATTGGCCGGTGCCCTGCATCATCTCGGATAGAACCAGAACCGGGCCGTTCACTTCGGTCAGCCCGTTTTCGGTGATATGGGTATCCAGCATGAACTGCGCCAAAGCGCGATGAATCCGGGCGACGCCACTGGACAGCAGCACAAATCGCGAGCCGGATAGTTTGGCTGCAGTTTCGAAATCCATGCCTTTTTGAACGGCTTCGATCTCGAAGTGTTCTTTGGGCGCGAAATCCAGTTCGCGCGGCGTACCCCAGCGGCTGACCTCGACATTGTCGTTTTCATCCGTGCCATCCGGCACGTCTTCGGCGGGCAGGTTTGCAATTCGGATCAACTGATCTGTCAGTAGGGCGTCCAGATCCTTGGCTTCGGTCTGCATACGTGCGATCTCGGCTTTTTTCTCGGCGACAAGCGCGCGCAGACGCTGGAACTCGGCCTCGTCTCCGCGACCTTTAGCAGCGCCGACTTCCTTGGACGCTTTGTTCTGTTCGGCTTGCGCCGTTTCGGCGGCCAGAATCTTGGCGCGGCGACTTTCGTCCAGCCTTAGCAAATCTGACGACACCGGCGCGTCCCCACGGCGCGCTAAAGCGGCGTCGAAAGCGGCAGGGTTTTCGCGAATGGCGCGGATGTCGTGCATGTCTCAGATCCTTGAATGCGTGAATCACTGAAACCGCTTATGCACCATCTGTCGGGCGGGGTGTAGCACCGGTTACGACTTATCAGCCTCTTCGTGGATTTCATGCGCCAGATGTCCGTCCCATTCTTCTGCCGGGATTTTTGGTTCCGGTGGATCTGCCATGTAAGACGGCGTCATGATCTGCACTTTGTTCTCGTTGAATACGGCGACAATGTTGCGATGCAGGTCCGAGCGAATTTTCGGAATGCTGCTGCCGCGGGTGGTATAGCCGTTGATCTGATAGTTGATGGCGTAGTCGGCCAGCGCTGTCCACAGCACGAAAGGTTCAGGCTTGGCCTTGATCCCCTTGGTGCGGTTGGCCGCCTCGATCAGCATTGCTTCGACCTTTTCGGGCGGCTCCTCGTATCCGATGCCAACCGTCGTGTGCAGCAGCAAACCACTGCCATCTGTTTTCTTCGAGAAATTCACGACGTCCGAATTCATCAATTGGGCGTTCGGGATCGAAATCAACTCGTTCTTGATGGATTTCAGATGCGTTTCCATGAGTTTGATCTGAACCACGTCGCCGATATGCTTACCGATCTGAATGCGGTCGCCTATTGAAGTGGAGCGGCGATAGATCACAAACAGCCCCGCCAACATGTTGGATACGACCGAGTTTGCACCCAGCGACAGCATGGCGCCGACCAGAATTGTCAGACCCTGGAAGGCGGCTGAGTCTGAGCCTGGGATGTAGGGAACGGCAAAGACCAGCGCGATCAGAATGACGACAACCCGCGCGATGTTGAACGTCGGATTGACCCAGTGCTTTTCAAAATCGTCCATTTCGAACGAACCGGCTTCGACCGCGTCGAAAAATACGCGCATGCCCTTGATGATGTACAACGTGATCCATGCGATCAGGCTCAGCATAATCAGGTTCGGGATATAGCTGAGTATACCCTTGAATATCAGCAATACGGGCTCTGTCAGATATGTCAGCAGCAGTTGCGCGAAATACCGTGTTTCAGCAAAGGCCAGAAGGACGAAGGACAGGTAGTAGTAGAAGCCAAGAAAGAAGATAACCAACAGGACAAAGTTAAGCCCGTATCGGATCAGGGCGGCTATCGCTTCGGCCTGAACGCTTTTGGCCGTCGCTGTTTCAACATCCTGCAGATAACGCTTTACCAGCTTCAGAGTGCGCCGCCTGATCCGACGGTGCAGCCATAGGATAACAAGCACGAAGACGACAAAGCCAATGGTCCATCCCGCAGCTTCAATTGCACCGGATACCCGCGCCTGCTCTGTACGGTTGGAACGGTAGGCAAGGATGGCCTCTTCGATGGCCTGACCGTGGAGAAAACCGAGGACGTCCAGCTCCATCTGGTCCAGTTCGGCATCTGCAACGGTCACGATGGATACGATCTCACCGTCGGCGCGAATGCGTATGCCCAGATCGGTCTCTTCGAAGGTGATGTCGACTGTGGGGCTTTCCGAGGCTTCGGCCACCTCAACAATCTTGTTCTGAACGCTTTCGGCCCGTTCCGGCGCGGGCAGGGCGCTGGAGCCGCGCAAGAAGAACAACATGTCGCCGTCGACGATGACGGGTGCTTTGAAACCTTCGGTTTCTTCCGCATTGGGCTCGGTGATTTCAGCAGGTGTTTCCTGGGCCTTTAGCGGCACTGCCAGGCACAAGAGAAAAGTCAGCAGGGAAAGCAAAAGCGTCAACGATTGGAACGGCTTGTAACGAGTTTTCATTGTCCCCCCTGACGCCTGACTATAGCAAAACTGAGATATCTGCATAGGACATATCTGCAACGTTCAAACGGTTCTTTAGGCACCTTTGTCAGGTTGTGGCCGGTCACATGACCACCTTTGCTTGCAAACACGCATTTCAAAGCATAGGTTCCGGCCAAATTTGCGGAACGGTGCCGCAAGATCTGAACAAAGGAATATCCCATGGAAGGTGGCGCAATCGCCCAGTTTCTCCCGCTGATCCTGATCTTTGCGATCATGTATTTCCTGCTGATCCGTCCGCAGCAGAAGAAGATGAAGGAACATCAGGCCATGGTCGACGCCGTGCGTCGCGGGGATCAAGTTGTCACCCAGGGCGGGCTGATCGGCAAAGTGTCGAAGGTCAAGGAAGGCGACAACGAGATCGAAGTCGAGATCGCCGAAGGTGTTAAGGTGCGTGTGGTCAAGTCGACCATTGCTCAGGTTCTGAATAAAACCGAACCCGCGAAGTAAACTCGACTTACAATTCCTTGAAAAGGCAGGGTAATGCTGCAAATTGATACCTGGAAGCGGGTTCTGATCTGGCTGGTCTGTGTGACTGGCCTGCTCATGGCCCTGCCAAACGCGTTTTACTCGCGGGTAGAACAATCGAACGACGCCAAGGCCGCGATTGAACTGGGCGTTGATACGCCTGAGATGCAGGCCGAAGCCGGGCAATGGCCGAACTGGTTGCCCTCATCACTGGTCAATCTGGGTCTCGACCTGCGGGGCGGTGCACATCTGTTGGCCGAAGTTCAGGTGCAGGACGTCTACGAGACCCGGATGGAGGCGATGTGGCCGGAAATCCGTGACGCCTTGCGCGATGAACGTTCAACCGTTGGAACAATCCGACGTCCGGACTCGGCCCCTGATGAGATTCGCGTGCGCATCAGCCAACCCGAGGGCATGTCGCGGGCATTGGAGGTCGTGCGCGGTCTTGCCCGTCAGGTGCAGGCGCTGACCGGCGTCGGGGCCACGGATATCGAAGCACATGCCGATGGTGACACCCTTGTGGTTAAATTGTCCGAAGTAGAAAAGCTGGCCTCAGACGATCGCACAGTGCGTCAGTCGTTGGAAATCATCCGCCGCCGGATCGACGAAGTGGGCACCCGAGAGCCCACCATTCAGCGTCAGGGTGCTGATCGTATCCTGATTCAGGTGCCCGGCATCGGCAGCGCGGGCGAGTTGAAAGAGATCATCGGCACCACGGCGCAACTGACCTTTAACCCGGTTGCCGGACGCGGCACCGACCCGGATGCCGTTGCAAGCATCGGTGAGGAAATCGTGCCGTCGATTGACGAAAGCGGCGTTTACTACACCATTGAGTCCGCGCCGGTTGTTACCGGCGAGGAACTGGTCGATGCGCAGCCTGCGTTCGACCAAAACGGTCGCCCTGCGGTCAGCTTCCGGTTCAACACGTCTGGTGCGCGCAAATTCGGGGATTACACCCGCGACAATATCGGAGCCCCCTTTGCCATCGTTCTGGACGATGAGGTGATATCGGCGCCCGTGATCCAAAGCCATATTCCGGGCGGTTCGGGCATCATCACCGGCAACTTTACAGTTGAGGAAAGCACCAATCTGGCCGTCCTGCTACGAGCGGGCGCACTGCCTGCAGGTTTGGAATTCCTCGAAGAACGTACCATCGGACCCGAGTTGGGGCAGGACAGTATCGACGCGGGCAAAGTCGCCACCATCGTGGCCTTTGTCGCGGTGCTGGTATTCATGGCGCTCAGCTATGGTCTGTTCGGGATCTTCGCCAACATCGCGCTGATAATCAACGTGGGCCTGTTGTTCGGTCTGCTGTCCATGATCGGAGCAACCCTGACCCTGCCGGGTATCGCGGGGATCGTGTTGACAGTTGGTATGGCGGTGGACGCCAACGTGCTGATCTTCGAACGTATTCGCGAGGAACTGAAATCCGCCAAAGGTCCGGCCCGTGCCATTGAACTAGGCTATGAAAAGGCGTTGTCGGCCATTCTGGACGCGAACGTGACGACGTTCATCACTGCTGTGATCCTGTTTGCAATGGGCAGTGGCCCTGTGCGCGGCTTCGCAATTACTCTGGGCCTTGGCATTCTGACCTCGGTCTTCACCGCGATCTTCGTGACGCGCCTGATGGTCGTCATGTGGTTCGAACGCCGTCGTCCGAAAATGATCGAGGTTTGACATGAGACTGAAACTCGTACCCCAGAACACCTCGTTCGATTTCTTCAACCGCTGGAAGGTCTGGCTGGGCATCTCGGCCTTGATGATGATCGTGGCGTTCACGTCCTTCATGCTTCAGGGGCTGAACTTCGGCATCGATTTCCGGGGTGGCACCACAATCCGGACGCAAAGCGCGGTTGAGATCGACGTGGGCACCTATCGTGACGCCATCGCTCCTCTGGAACTGGGCGATGTGACCATTACCGAGATTTTCGATCCGACTTTTGCGGATGACGAAAACGTTGCGATGATCCGCATTCAGGCGCAAGAAGATGCCGAGGCTGTCGAAGCTGCGACCATCACCGCCGTGGAAGAAGCGCTACAGTTGGTTGTTCCCGACATTCAGTTCGTGTCAGTGGAATCCGTCGGCCCCAAAGTCTCCGGTGAGCTGATCCAAACTGCCGTGATCGCGGTGGTGTTGGCGATCGGCGCGGTGCTTGTCTATATCTGGCTCCGGTTCGAATGGCAGTTCGCACTGGGCGCTGTGGCGGCACTGGTTCACGATGTGATCCTGACCATCGGCATCTTCTCGGAATTGCAAATCCGCTTTGATCTGGCCATCATCGCGGCCCTTCTGACCATCGTCGGCTATTCGCTGAACGATACCGTGGTCGTCTTCGACCGGGTGCGTGAGAACCTGCGGAAATACAAAAAGAAAGACCTCAAAGAGGTGCTGAACATTTCGATCAACGAGACCCTCAGCCGGACCGTCATGACTTCGGTCACCACGTTGCTGGCGTTGATCTCACTTTATGTTCTGGGCGGCGATGTGATCCGCGGCTTCGTTTTCGCGATGATCTGGGGCGTGATAGTGGGCACCTATTCATCGGTCTTCGTGGCCTCGACCATCCTGCTGTGGCTGGGGGTCAAGCGCGACTGGTCCAAGCCGTCGAACACGGCGGGCAACCAGTTTGCAAATATCGATGCCTGAGGCGTTGCAACAGGCCCTGTCCCTGCCGGGGCTGGGTTGGTTGGTACTTACCATCGGAGCCGCGGGACTTGTCCGCGGCTTCACTGGTTTTGGCACCGCGATGATCTTTGTGCCGGTGGCCACTCAATTTCTGCCGATCGCTGATGTCGTCTTTCTGATGGCGGCGACCGGGATCGTATCGACCTTTGCGTTGGCGCCGCAGGCGTGGCGCGAATGCGACAAGACCGAAATCAGCACGATGGGCATTGCGGCGGCTGTGACCGTACCACTGGGCCTATGGATCATGGCGCAGGTCGATACCGTCGTGTTGCGTTGGATCGCCTGCGGCATCACTAGTGTGACCCTGTTGGCGATCGTCACCGGCTGGCGCTGGCAGGGGCAACTGAGGGCGGGCGGACGACTGGCTATTGGCGGAAGCGCGGGCGTGGTCGGCGGCATGACGGGTCTGACCGGACCGGTTGTCATTGTATTCTACCTTGCGAGTTCTTCGGATGTACGCAAGATCCGCGCCAACACGATCATTTTTCTGGCGTTGCTGGATGTGGCCATCGTCTTCAGTATCCTGATCGGAGGTGCTGCGGATCTGTCGATCCTGTGGATTGTCCTGCTGCTGGGCTTGCCCTATCTGACTACAACACTGATCGGCAAGGCTCTGTTCGATCCGAAACTCGAACGGATCTATCGCGCGGCGGCTTACTCGGTCATTCTGATAGCAGTGGTGTCCGGTTTGCCGATCCTGGATTGAAGGAGGGAAGAAATGCGCCTGAACCAGGTTACCTTTCCAGATGCCAAACCAGTTGATGGTTACGGCCCGGGGTTCTTCCGCATTGGCGGTGATGTGTTTGAAGGCGCAGTTCTGACGGGCCCTGCAGGACCTGCAAACTGGGGTGGGTATGCAGACGCGCAACCACTTCTGGAATTGGCTGACGAGATTGACGTCCTGTTGATTGGTACAGGCAAAGACATGGCCCACATTCCCCAATCTTTGCGCACCCGGCTGGAGAGTGCCGGAGTCGGCGTCGAAGTCATGAATTCACCGGCTGCGTGCCGCACCTACAATGTCTTGCTCTCTGAAGGTCGACGAATAGCGCTTGCTCTGATCCCGGTCTGACGGGATCCTTCATCGGGCTGAAAATATCCCGGGGTGTATGAGGGGCTGGCCCCTCACTCGGTCCTCTCTCAACAGGGCTCTCACAACCGAACTGCGGCAAATCCCACCTTTTGCCTCTGATGACATTCCGATAAGCGGGTGTCATGAGTCTGATTGTAACTGACCTGTCGATCACCCGTGGTGGCATTCTCGTCCTGGAGCATCTCAGCTTTCAGCTGCCTCCGGGCAAAGCCCTGATTCTGCGCGGACCGAACGGGATCGGTAAAACCACACTTCTGCGCACATTGGCCGGATTGCAACCGCCGCTGGAAGGTGAGATCCAGGGGGCAGAGGATCAGATCGCATATGCGTCCCATTCAGACGGGCTGAAACCGACGCTGACAGTGACTGAAAACCTGACGTTCTGGGCTGCTGTCTTTGGCACTAACGGTATTCAAACCGCGTTGGATGCTTTCCAGCTGAATGAGTTGGCGGACCGTCACGCAGGAAACCTGTCGGCAGGTCAGAAACGGCGGCTGGGATTGGCACGAATGCTGGTCACCGGGCGGCCGATCTGGATGCTGGACGAGCCGACCGTATCGCTGGACAAAAACGCAGTGCAAATGTTCGCCGATGCGGTCCGCGCACATCTGGAGCAGGGCGGGTCGGCATTGATCGCCACCCATATCGACCTTGGTCTGGATGGCGAGGTTCTGGACGTCGGCCCGAACAAGGCCAAACCCAAACCCATTGACGATTTCGACGGAGGCTTCCTGTGATCGCCCTTTTGCTGCGCGACCTGAAACTGGCCTTCCGTGCGGGCGGCGGGTTTGGGTTGGGTCTGGCCTTTTTCCTGATCGTGACCGTAATGGTGCCGTTTGCAGTGGGGCCACAATCCTCGCTGCTGTCCACCATTTCGCCCGGTGTGCTCTGGCTGGGGGCGTTGCTGGCGTGTCTGTTGTCTCTTGACCGTCTTCTGGCGCTGGACTGGGAGGACGGATCGCTGGACCTGCTGGCCACGGCACCGCTGCCACTGGAATCTGTTGTGACCATCAAGGCGCTGGCCCACTGGCTGACCACAGGCCTGCCTTTGGTTCTGGCCGCGCCCTTTCTGGGTGTCTTGCTTAACCTGCCAGTGCCGGGCTTCTTCTGGCTTGTCACCTCGCTGCTGATCGGAACCCCGGCCATGAGCGTGATCGGCACATTCGGCGCAGCCCTGACCGTCGGCCTCAAGCGCGGCGGTTTGCTGTTGTCACTGTTGGTCTTGCCGCTTTACGTCCCCACCCTGATTTTCGGGGCCGAGGTCGCCCGGCGTGGGGCTACAGGGATGGACGTGCAGACGCCGTTGTTGATGTTGGCAGGGATCACGGCTGCGACGATCGCATTGTTGCCGTTTGCCAGCGCTGCTGTGTTACGTATCAATCTGCGGTGAACCGTCCTAGCTTTGACTGATGTCAATTGAGAAAACCTCCAACTCGGACTAGATAGGGCCCATGACAATCGCAGCCAAAGCCAACGCCCTCTGGGAATACGCCAACCCGCGCAAGTTTCTTGCGACCAGTGAACGTGTCCTGCCGTTCTTCTGGATCGTCTCGATCATCTGCATCGTCGTTGGGCTGGTCTGGGGGTTCTTCTTCACGCCGGACGACTACAAGCAAGGGTCGACGGTCAAGATCATCTATCTGCACGTACCGGCGGCGCTGATGGCGATCAATTGCTGGCTGATGATGCTGGCAACTTCTCTGGTCTGGCTGGTGCGGCGTCACCATGTCAGCGCGCTGGCGGCACGGGCGGCTGCACCGATCGGGATCGTGATGACCCTGATAGCGTTATTGACCGGGGCGATCTGGGGGCAGCCTATGTGGGGCACCTGGTGGGCCTGGGATCCGCGCCTGACCGCGTTTCTGATCCTGTTCCTGTTCTATCTTGGCTATGTCGCTTTGTGGGAAGCCATAGAGGATCCGGACACTGCGGCCGACCTGACCTCGGTTCTGTGTCTCGTAGGATCCGTGTTTGCGCTGCTCAGCCGATATGCAGTCAACTTCTGGAACCAGGGCCTGCATCAGGGCGCATCGGTCATGCGCGCGGCTGCCGTGACGGGTGCCGATACCGAAGAGAAGGTGAGTAACATCTACTTCTATCCGTTGTTGTTGTGCATCATCGGATTTGTTCTGCTGTTCATTGCGCTGGTATTGTACCGCACCGGGACTGAAATCCGCGCGCGTCGTATCAAAGCGTTGCTGGCGCGGGAAAGGGTGGGCGGATGATCCCCGATCTTGGAAAATATGCTGACGCCGTACTGTCGTCTTATGCCGTGTCCGTCGTGCTGCTTGTGGCATTGATCGTGTTCAGTGTGAAGCGAGGGCGCAAGATGCGCACTGAAATGGAAAAAATCGAACAAAGGATTTCGCGCAATGGCTAAGATATCGCCCCTGATGATCGCGCCGCCTTTGATTTTTGGCGCTTTCGCCGTGTTGGCCGGGATCGGTATGTTCCGTGAAGACCCCAACGCGTTACCCTCTGCCCGCGAAGGCCAACCGGCTCCGCCTGTGGTTCTGAGCGAGTTCCCGGAAAAGAAGCTGTTCGACGATGCCACGCTGCGGGATGGAGAAGTCAAACTGGTCAACTACTGGGCCAGCTGGTGCGCGCCATGCCGTGCCGAGCATCCCAATCTGGAAGCCCTGGCTGCCGAAGGTATCCCGGTCTATGGCATCAACTACAAAGACCAGCTAGGCAACGCCGAAGCGTTTTTGACCGAGTTGGGTGACCCGTACGCCGCGATTGGCCGTGACGAGCAGGGCCGCATGGCCTTGGATTGGGGGCTCTATGGCGTGCCCGAAACCTATGTAATCGATGGTGACGGCACCATCATCTTGCGCTTTGCAGGCCCGATTACGCAGCGTGTGATTGAAAACACTCTGCGACCGGCGTTGGAAAAAGCCGCGGGCGGTTAAGGCAGATCCTAAAGCCAAGCGAATGCGGGTCTACAGGCGATACCCTCCGGTCACGCCCAGAACCTCTCCGGTTACGAATCCCGCCGCGTCCGAGGCCAGAAACCGAACGACGCTGGCGATGTCTTCGGGTCTTCCGATCCGGCCCAGAGCCGTTTCCTTGACGAAAAGCGATGTCAGATCGTCTGGACGGGGGGCTTCGGGGATGTTGATGGCGCCCGGCGCAACCGCGTTGACACGGATGCCCTCCGGGCCAAGCTCTTTCGCCATTGCGCGTGTCCAGAGGTTCAAAGCGGCCTTGCTTGCCCCATAGGTCACGGCGTCGCGCGGTGGCAGTGTCGCGTTCATCGACGAAATGCTGACGATTGATGCGCCGCGGTTCAAATGCGGCAATGCCGCAGCCAGCAACGCGGCGGGGGCCAGCAGATTGAGGTCAAGAATAGCGTGATGGTCTTCAACCCTGAACGCTTGTTTCGGAGTGGCGCGAACAAGACCGGCGTTGTTCACGATCACGTCCAGTCGTCCGAAGTGATCGATGACCTTTTCGACGACCTGGGTGGGTTGGTTGTCTTCTGTCAGGTCCGATTGAATTGCCAGAACGTCGTCTTTCAGCACTTCAGAATCCGGCTGGCTGGCCAACCAGGTGAAGGCGACATGGTGATCTCGGCTCAGGTCTTCGACTATTGCCCGCCCGATCCCACGGGCACCACCGGTTATCAGTGCAACTTTTTCCATGAACTCAGATGACCGGCAAAGCGCCCAGGATTCAACGTTGTTTTTTGCGCTGTCGAAATGCTGTCACTTGCGCAGCAATATCCAGAGCATTGCCGCGATGAACGCAAAGGTGACAAGGTTCATCAGAGTGTCCGTGAGATCACCGATCAACATTGCGTTGCCCCTCCTCTCTGAGCCCGCGGAACAAGCACACCATCAGCAGGACTGAAATGAAGACAAAGGGCAATGCGCCAAGCGAGATGAGGATCTTCACCGAGTCCACGGATCCCGAAAGGATCATCGCGACACTCAGCAGCCCAAGCAATCCCCCCCAGATCAGCCGGACGCGCGGCGGGGGATTCTCGTCCCCGCCCGTCGAGAAGGTGCCCAGAACAAATGCCGCACTAACGACGCTGGTTACAATGAACAGAAAGGCGGCCAGTACCGTGGCAAGTGTCGTAATCACAGACAGTGGAAGCCGGTCGAGCAGGACGAAGGTTACACGTTCAATATTTGTCTGCGTATAGGACAAGAGTTCGCCAGCGCCATTGAGCGCCTCGAACAGGCCAATGCCACCAAATGCACCGAACCAGAGGATTGAAAACAGGGTGGGGGCGAACAACACTCCGATCACGAATTCCCGTATCGTGCGACCGCGAGATATGCGGGCGACAAAGACGCCCACAAACGGACCCCAGGCGATCCACCAGACCATGTAGGTAAGTGTCCAATCACTGAACCATCTGGTGACGTCATCGCCGAAGAACGTAAAAGTCTGAAAGCCCCTGGGAATGACGTTGGTGACATAGTCCCCGAACCCCTGAACGATGGTATTCAGAAGGTATTCAGTGGGGCCAAGGACCACCGTGTAGGCAACAAGGCCGATTGCGATCAGCATGGCGGCATTGGACAAGCGCGCCATACCTTGACCCAGGTCGATCAGGAGTGCCGGGATATAGGCCGCGACCATTGCCAGAAACACGGCGCCAATCAGAAGGGCGCCGACGGTTTCACGACCGCCCAGAACGGCGATGCCGTCTGCCACCTGAAATACGCCCATGGCCATGGAACCGCCGACACCAATGGCAATGGCGATGATCGCCATGAAATCCGAAAGCCATCCGACACGTTCAGCCCAGCGTTCGCCGGGAAACAGGCTTTTGATCGGCGCGCTGACCATCATCCCGGTGCCGCGCCGAAAACTGAAAAAGGCGATGGAAAGCGCGGTTGATCCGTATATGGCCCAAGCGTGTAAGCCCCAGTGAAAGTTCGTCGCCAGCATGGCTTGTTGCGCCGCGATGAAATCCGGTGCCATACCGTTGATAAAGTTGAAATGGGTCAACGGTTCCGCCACTGCCCAAAACAGCAGGCCGACGCCCATGCCCGCAGAAAACAACATCGAAATCCATGTAGCCGTGGAAAACTCTGGTTCCTCGTCATCCCGGCCAAGGCGAATATTGCCATAGGGTGAAAAGGCCAGAAATAGGCATCCGATCAACATGCCCGAAGCGGCGAGCATCACGAACCAGCCGCGGCTGTGGAAGGTCTGTTGGACAATGCCACTGGCCCAGGTCACCAGACTTTGAATGTCCACGACGCCCCATATCCCGATCACTGCAATTACGCTGAGCGAACACACCAGCAGGGCGTTGGGTTTCTTCATAGCGATTGGTTTCCGTTGATGACCTTGCCTAACAGTTTCAGGTTTTCGAATAAATGACCAGAATACAAAAAACCCCCGGCAGATGGCCGGGGGTTTGAATTGCATGCTTTGCTATCGGTTATGATGCCTTTGCAAGATTGCGCAGGACGTAATGCAATACGCCACCGTTTTCGATGTATTCAATCTCGGGCGCGGTATCGATACGGCATTTCAGGGTGATGGTCTTTTCGGTTCCATCGCCAAAAACGATGGTGCAGGGGACTTCCTGTAGCGGCTCGATTGTATCCAGCCCGTGTATCGAAACGATTTCATCCCCCTTCAGCCCAAGGGTTTTGCGGTTGTCGCCTCCTGTGAACTCGAACGGAATGACACCCATACCAACAAGGTTCGAACGGTGGATACGCTCAAAGCTCTCGGCGATTACGGCCTTCACGCCCAGCAGCGCCGTGCCCTTGGCCGCCCAGTCGCGGCTTGAGCCCGCCCCATATTGCTCGCCACCGAATACCACCAACGGGGTGCCATTCGCCTGATAGGCCATCGAGGCGTCGTAGATTGACGTCTGTTCGCCGTCCGGACCCTTGGTGTAACCGCCTTCGACGCCGTCCAGCATCTCGTTCTTGATGCGAATGTTGGCGAATGTGCCGCGCATCATCACCTCGTGGTTGCCGCGGCGTGATCCATATGAATTGAATTCACGCGGCTGAACCTGACGTTCGATCAGGTACTGGCCTGCGGGCGAAGTCGTCGCGAATGACCCAGCAGGTGAGATGTGGTCGGTCGTGACCATGTCACCTAGAATGGCCAGAACCTTGGCGCCTTCGATGTTGGAAATCGTGCCTGGTTCGGGGCCCATGCCCTGGAAATAGGGCGGGTTCTGGATATAGGTCGATGTCGGTGGCCAGTCATAGGTTTCTGCATCAGTGGTTTCAACCGATTGCCATTTTTCGTCCCCTTTGAAAACGTCGGCGTATTTCGACTGGAACGCTTCGCGCGTGACGGTCCGTTCGACCAATTCCGCGACCTCGTGTTGGGTAGGCCAGAGGTCTTTCATATAGACGTCATTGCCGTCCTTGTCCTGACCGATCGGCTCGGATGTCAGGTCAATATCCATGGTGCCCGCCAGCGCGTACACGACGACCAGAGGCGGCGAAGCCAGATAGTTGGCCCGCACATCGGGCGAGATCCGACCTTCGAAGTTGCGGTTGCCCGACAAGACCGAGGTGGCAACAAGATCGCCCTCCGCAATTGCCTCCGAGATTTCTTTCTGGATTGGCCCCGAGTTGCCGATACACGTGGTGCAGCCATATCCCACGAGGTTGAAGCCGATCTTGTCCAGATCCTCCTGCAGGCCCGCGGCCTCCAGGTAAGCGGACACAACCTGCGAACCTGGTGCCAGCGAGGTTTTGACCCAAGGTTTACGATCCAGACCCAGCGCGGCTGCCTTGCGCGCCACAAGGCCCGCTCCGATCATCACATAAGGGTTCGAGGTGTTGGTGCAGGAGGTGATCGAGGCGATCACGACCTTACCCGATTCCATGCCATAGTTTTCGCCTTTGACCTCAATCTGTTTGCCCATCGGGCGCTTGAAGGTCTCGGCCATTTCCCTGGTGAAAGCAGCTTTGGCGTCGGTCAGCGCGACATAATCCTGCGGGCGTTTGGGCCCCGAGATCGCCGGAACAATAGTGCCCATATCCAGGGACAGGGTGTCGGTGTAGATCGGCGCGTAGTTCTCGTCACGCCAGAAACCGTTTTCCTTGGCGTAGGCTTCAACCAGAGCGACACGATCTTCGTCGCGCCCTGTGTTGCGCATGTAGCGCAGCGTTTCGCCGTCGATTGGGAAAAAGCCACATGTTGCACCGTATTCCGGTGCCATATTGGCGATGGTCGCGCGGTCGGCCAGCGGTAGACGATCCAGACCTTCGCCGAAGAATTCAACAAACTTGCCGACAACGCCTTTTTCGCGCAACATTTCCACGACTTTCAGAACCAGGTCGGTGCCGGTGGTGCCTTCGACCAGATCGCCGGTCAGTTCAAAGCCCACGACTTCGGGGATCAGCATCGAGATTGGCTGACCCAGCATTGCGGCCTCGGCCTCGATCCCGCCAACACCCCAGCCCAGAACGGCCATGCCGTTAACCATGGTGGTATGGCTGTCAGTGCCAACCAGAGTGTCAGGATAGGCGACTTCGTCGCCGTTCTGGTCAGTATCGGTCCAAACGGTCTGTGCCAGATATTCAAGGTTCACCTGGTGGCAGATACCGGTGCCGGGGGGAACTACACGGAAGTTGTTGAACGCGCCCTGACCCCATTTCAGGAACTGGTACCGTTCCATGTTGCGTTCGTATTCGCGGTCCACATTCATCTGGAACGCACGCGGGTTGCCGAATTCGTCAATCATGACCGAGTGGTCGATGACCAGATCGACCGGGTTCAGCGGGTTGATCTTTTGCGCGTCGCCGCCCAGCGCCTTGATGCCGTCCCGCATCGCGGCCAGATCCACAACGGCCGGAACGCCGGTGAAATCCTGCATCAGTACACGGGCCGGACGATAGGCGATCTCGCGCGGGTTCTTCCCGCCTTTGGCACCCCATTCGGCAAAGGCTTTGATGTCATCGACCGAGACCGAGAACCCGTCATCCTCGAACCGCAACATGTTTTCCAGCACTACCTTGAGTGCGGCAGGCAGTTTGGAGAAATCGCCCAGGCCCGCCTCTTGCGCGGCGGGGATGGAATAATAGGAAATGGATTTACCATTCACGCTCAGACTGCGGCGCGTATTGGCGGTATCCTGTCCGACTTTGATGGGCATCTGTGGCCTCCCTCTCAAATGACTTGGATTTTAGGATTTGCTGAGTGTTATCTGCATCACCAAGGCCCAGTGTTCAAGGTCGAACAGGCGTTGAGAGGTAAATTTGTATACTATTGTACACTTTTTTCCTTGAGGGCGTGTGTCAATGTCTCAAGAAACCTTGATTGGCCGTTGAGCGTCAAAGCAGCTATCCCTGAGACCCAACCGCTCAACCCGAGAGTTCTCATGTTCAGATCCATTGCATTGACCACCGTGTTTTCCTGTTTTGTGGCGGCACAGGTCGCGGCCGAGGAAGACCCGGTGGTGGTCGAACTGTTCACGTCTCAGGGGTGTTCATCCTGCCCGCCGGCGGATCGGATCATGCATGATCTGGCCAAGCGGGACGACGTCATAGGGCTGGCTTTGCATGTCGACTACTGGGACTATATTGGCTGGAAGGACGAATATGCAGACCCTGATCATACGCTCCGGCAGCGGGCTTATGCCCGCGAGGGGGGGCGATCGATGATCTACACACCGCAGATGGTGATCAACGGGCAGCACGATATTGTCGGGGCGCAAGCCCGGGAACTTGATCAATTGATCGAAGCGCATCTGAAAGCAGCACTCGAAGCGTCGGTGACTGCCATTCGCTCAGCCGATGTGGTGACAGTGGATGTCACTCCAGTTGAGTTGCCGAAAGAAGAAACCTACGACGTGCATGTCGTTCAATACTCACCTATGCGGCACGCATCGATCCGTCGTGGAGAACTGGCCGGGCACGAGTTAGACTATGCCAATGTCGTTGAGGCCTGGCAGATTGCAGGGCAATGGGATGGAACTGCACCGCAAACATTCGCGGTTCAGCTTGGTTCAGATTTGCCGGCTGTCATTCTGGTGCAAAGGGCAGGTCATGGGCCGATTGTTGCCGCGACCCGAGTCAAATGATCAGGGCATCTCTTCAGGCTTGATTCCCAATCCATTCCAATGCTTCCAGCGTCGGTGAATCCAGAACCATTGCCCCATATGCTGCCGTACCATCTTTTCCAGATCGTCGTTGGTGAATTGGGTCATCGTTTTCGGGTCCGTATGTGGCACCGGTTCATGCAGAACGATCTCAAAATCGAGGCCGTTGGGCTGCCGTACCGCGTAACACGGAATCAGCTCGGCTTTGTATTTTATCGCCAATTCGGCGTTCAGCACGGATGTCACGGCGGGTTTGCCAAAAAACGTCAGCTCTTCACCGCCCATTGCGTGAAGATCGGATACGATGGCAATGATCCCGCCCTTTTTCAGCGAGCGCACCATTTCGACCATTCCGCGCCGTCCCTGTTCGAACATCGGGGCGCCTGTCTTGTAGAAGGCTTCGACATAAGCGTCGTTGAAATACGGGTTGGCCATCCTCCGATACAGGCAGCCGATGGGCTGACCGCTGTAGGTTTGCAGGGCGATACGCGCGGCAAGGTAGTGACCGAAATGGGCCGTAATCATCATGACCGGACGACCCTCGGCAATAGCCGCGTCAAACGCTGCGATACCTGGTCCTGAAATCTTGGCCTTGCTCTGACGTTCGATAAAGTCTTCCGGAGAAAAATGCTCCATGATCGCACGACCGGCATTGTCCGGCACATCGCGGCAAATCTGCCTAACTTCGGCTTCAGGCAAGTCTGGGCACGTCAGCTTCAGATTTCGACGGACACGTTTGCGAAACCCGACAACAGGTGCCAGAAACCGCACGATGGCGCCCATTGTTGCAATACGCCGTTCGTAGGGAATCATGCGCATAATGCCGATGACCCCCTGTAGAAACAGATTGGCGACATAGTATTTCCCAAGCTCAAACCGGCTGAGCTCCGACTTTTCAACGGGCATGGAGGTGTCTCACCGCGTGTTGCGAATTGCTGAGACAGACATACAGCCCGATGCCTGCAAGCTCAAGCGCCCAGGCGGGCAGAATGCCTGAACCTGCATCAGGTGATCGGACAGCGCAAAACTCCTAGTTTCACATATCAGGCCGTATCTTCCTCATCATCTTTTTCGATCAGAGTAATTGAACCGGCGTCGACCAGAGTGCGAATGGCGGCAACGACCTGTGTCATGGCGTCTTCGGCCTCTGTTTGCTTGACACGACCACGTTCGGCCATTTCCTCGCGCAGATTGTCGGCCATGCGGGACGAAATGTTTGACAGAATGAATTCAACAGAAGCCTTGTCATCATCAGCGGCGGCACCCGCCAGCGCCGCGACAAGAGCCGGCTGTTCCACTTCGCGCAGGATGGCGGGAACCTCGCGGGCAGCAATGCGGCTTGAGATATGGGCAAAGGTGAAGATCGACTGGCGCACCAAATCCGCAAAATCGGCGTCGTCCTCGTCAAGTGCGTTCAACAAGTCGTCTCGTGTAGCGGCCGGCGACTGATTCAGGATCGCGCCGACCCTCGCGCCGGGACCATTGTCGAAAGCCTGAGCAGGCTGCTGATCCAGTTGCGCGGCCAGCGACCAGCCAATGCGCTCAACCGCTTCGGGGGTGACATTTGTTGTTTTCGAGATGGCATAGGTAATTCGTCGCGCAACCGGGCCCGGCATGCGGCCCAGCATCTGTGCCGCCTGTGCGGTATCCATTTTTGAAAGCATGACAGCCGCCACTTCGGTGCTTTCCGCCTGAGCCATGGCCGCCAGATCCTCAATGGGTACGTCACGCAAGCGTTGCCATGGATCGCCGATCTGGCGCACCCCGGCGAGCTTGCGCAGGCGCGCGGCAGTCGATGGTGCGATCTTTCCGTTCACCGCGTCCAATGCACCTGCAAGCCCATGTGGAAATGCCAGCCCGATGTTGTCCAGTGCATCGCTGAATTCCTGGGCCACTGCGCCCAGAGTTGCGCGATCCACAAGGCCCATTTGCCCAAGCTGATGGGTCAACGTCTCTTGCAGGTCGTCGGGCAATTCCTCAAGCGGAATATCGGCGCCTTCGTTCAACAGAAGGCGCACGACAACGGCCGCTTTTTGCCGGCCGGTCAGTGTTCGCGGAACAATTTGCGGCGCGCCGTCATCCCCTGCAGCAAGAGGGGCTGACCCCCCATTTGCCATTTGTATCAATGCGTTTGTGTCCTGCATCTGCCCGTAGTGCCAAAAATTCCGAACCACGGGCAGATTAGAGAGAGTCGGGTTAAATAACCCTGAAGCTCAGTAGTTGTAGGTCAACCCTGTCCGGATGGCGGCGCGCAGGGACGCCTCGGCCCACGTTCCTTCGCCGCCGCGGGCTTTGATCTCACGCCATTGCTCGATTGCCAGATCGGTTTTGCCTTCGGCTACAAAGCCTTGCGCCATGTAGCTGCGCGCCAGAAGATTGTCGGGATTGGCATTGATGGCATTCTGATAAAAGACGTTCGCCAGCTCCAACTCGCCCATCTTGCGGTAGGTAAAGCCCCAATAGGTCAGCACGCGGTCATTGTCCTGATCCATGATCCGCAGGATATCCTGAGCGTGCCCATACTGCCCGTCATAGGCCAATTCGCGGACGGCATCGTATAGCTGATCATCCGATAGATTGGTTTTGTTGGGTTTGACGCACCGACCTCTGGATTCGTCGTAGACCCGACCGAACAAACACTTCTTGGTAGTATTCGTCGGTTTCGGCGGGCTGCTGCTGTCGCCGCCTGCGGCATGGACCACAGGGGCAAAGGCGAAGGCTTGCAAAGCAAGGGCTGAAGCTAACAAAAGGCGCATAATCCTACTCCGTTCTCGGGGCTGCTCTCAAAATCATAGTGCGATCTACAAAAAAGCTAACAGTTGAACGGTTGCTTTTATTCACAAGTCGGACAGAAATTCGTCAGCTGTTGACCGATTTCGTGCAGCTTTGCGTTTCAGTGTCCCAAGTTGTGCCCGGTGCGCAGGATTGCGTCTGTTTGGAATGCGCGCTGCATGCAAGGCCGGCAGATGCCACGCAAATAAGTGCAAGTGAGCAAAGAACGGTACGGATCATGGTGCCTCTCCCCAAAAGATCGTCCACAGAATAGCCGATTTCGGGCGGTCTGGCAAAAACAAGGCCCGGCCTGCGCATTGCAGACCGGGCCGTGCGAAGGGGGCGTCGACACGTACCTTATTCGCCGAATACCCGGGCGAAGATCGTATCCACGTGCTTGGTGTGATAGCCGAGGTCGAATTTCTCTTCGATTTCTTCGGGGCTGAGCGCGGCAGTCACATCGGTGTCCGCCAGCAGTTCCTCTTTGAAATCGGTGCGGTGTTCCCAAACCTTCAGCGCGTTGCGCTGGACCATGGCATAGGCATCCTCACGGCTGACCCCTGCTTGGGTCAAGGCCAGCAGAACCCGCTGGCTCATGACAAGGCCTGGGAATTTGTTCATGTTTTCCAGCATGTTTTCGGGGAAGATCAGCATCTTGTCGATCACGCCAGTCAGGCGGGCCAGCGCAAAATCCAGAGTGATCGTGGCATCCGGCCCGATCATGCGTTCGACCGACGAGTGCGAGATATCGCGTTCGTGCCAGAGGGCCACATTCTCCATTGCCGGGATCACAGCTGCGCGCACCATGCGCGCCAACCCGGTCAGGTTCTCGGTTAGCACTGGGTTTTTCTTGTGCGGCATGGCCGAGGAGCCTTTTTGACCCATCGAGAAGAATTCTGCGCCCTCCAATACCTCGGTCCGCTGCATGTGGCGGATTTCGATAGCGATGTTTTCGATACTGCTGGCGATGACGCCAAGCGTCGCAAAGAACGCCGCGTGCCGGTCGCGCGGAATCACCTGGGTGCTGATCGGTTCGGGCACAAGACCCAGTTTGTCACAGATATGTTCCTCGACTGCGGGATCGATATTGGCGAAGGTGCCGACGGCGCCGCTGATCGCGCCAGTTGCGATTTCCGAACGGGCATCGCGCATGCGGGACAGGTTGCGGTCCATCTCGGCATAGAACCGGGCAAAGGTCAGGCCCATTGTCGTGGGCTCTGCGTGAATGCCGTGGCTGCGCCCGATGCGTACCGTGTCCTTGTGTTCAATCGCGCGGCGCTTGAGCGCTGCCAGAAGCCCTTCGAGATCGGCGATCAGGAGGTCGGCCGCGCGCGTCAGCTGGACGTTGAAGCACGTGTCCAGCACGTCCGAGCTGGTCATGCCCTGGTGCACAAACCGGGCCTCTTCACTGCCAACATGTTCAGCGAGATGGGTCAGGAAGGCGATGACGTCATGTTTGGTGACGGCTTCGATCTCGTCGATGCGGGCGACGTCGAACTCCACATCCTTGGCTTTCCAAACAGCTTCTGCATTCTCACGCGGGATCACGCCCAGATCGGCCATGGCATCGCAGGCGTGGGCCTCGATTTCGAACCAGATGCGAAACTTGGTTTCGGGCGACCAGATGGCAACCATGTCAGGGCGGGAATAACGGGGAATCATTGGCGGCAGCACCTTTATGTGATTGGGATGAGGCGTTGGCGCGGGGTTTAGCCGCCTGTGCGCAAGGGAACAAGATGTGAGAGCAGGTATGAGACGGTTTGCCCTGTTTTTCGCCCTTTGGCCGGGTGTTTTGGTCGCCGGAGACTTCCAGAAACTGTCCGGAGAGGAAATCCTGACGACCTTGGCGGGCAAGAAGCTGGAATACGGCGCGGGTGTTTGGCAGGTTTTTGAAGCCAGCATGACCACGCAGTATTTCTCGGGCGGGCCCAGTGTCGGGCGCTGGGCGGTGAGAGGGGATCAATACTGCTCGACATGGCCACCTGCCGATTTGTGGGCTTGCTACGACGTCTGGCGAAATGGGGAAGCGATCCGTTTCGTTGATGATGCGGGCGGCCAGACCGTCGGGGTCTATGCGAAATAGATGTCATGCGTTTGTCTGCAAGTTGGGGTGCGATGCTTGCAAAAGTCAGACAACATGTGTGGGGAACGGCAATACCAGAACGTGGTTTTCTTGGGTCTTTGCAACGCAGTGCTGGACAAGTCGCTCTTTCAGGGGTCAAGCTGAAGGCGAAGAAATTATCAGGTTATTGAGATATGCGTTTTTTATCATCTCCAATTCTTGCCGCTTGCGCCGCTGTCTGGCTGGGTGGGGCAGGATCAGCATTGGCCGACACTCCGGTGACATATACCGATGATGGTCGCGCGCTGTTTCGGTTCGACGTGCCCGATTTCTGGGTGCTGCGCACAGGCGGCCCGCGAGAGATCGAAGACACCGGGTTGGATGATCCGCGTGCGGTGGCACGGGTTATGGGGCTGCGTCCCGTAACGGACGATATGGTCTGGATGGGCTTTGTTTCGCCTGCCGGAGTTGCAACCATCCAGGATGGTGTCCGGTACTTGCAGGATATCGACAAGTTTCTGGTTAAAGACCCGACCATCACCAGCACCAGCGACACCCGCATCGGCGGGTTGCCCGCCCGGGTCTATCGCGGGACCGGGCGCAGGGATGGCAAGGGAGTGAGCTTTACGGCCACCATCATTGACTTGCCGCGCAACCGCGTCGCCATAGCCGTTGCTATTTTGCGTGATGGGGCAAACCCGGATTATGCTGACGATCTGAATGCCGTATTCGCGTCGTTCCAGTCGCTTCAGTGAGGGGGGTAAGATGAGCTTTAGACTGATCAAACGGATTTCCCTCGCATTGGGGCTGGGGGCTGCGACTTTGTCGCTGTCGGCCTGTGACGGTGTAACAGTTGGCGTCGGATACGGGTATGACCCGTTCTATGACTCGATGCTGTGGAACGATTACTACCGCCGTGACATCAATGTGGATATCAATCCACCGGACCGGCCAAATCGTCCAGATCGACCAACGCGGCCGGATCGTCCGAAACCACCGGTTGCCAAACCGCCTGCGCGGCCAAGGCCCCCAACGGCGCGGCCACCTGCCGCGCGCCCGCCGATACATCGGCCATCGCCACGCCGCTGATGGCATGAGGGCCGCCAGTCTGGCGGCCTTCCATTCAAGGAAGAAGTTCGGTTGTTATATGTGCCGAGCCTTCGAGTGTCCGGTGAACCGGACATTTGTCTGCGATCTCTAACAAGCGCTGTTTTTGTTCCTGATCAAGCGGGCCACTCAGGCGGATTTTGCGGCGGAACTGATCCACTTTGCCCTCATTTGCCAAACCAGCATCCTGAGCATGAACTTTGTCATGGCAAACATCGACGCTGACACTGGTCAGTGGCCAGTGTTTGCGTCGCGCATACATTCTTATCGTCATGGACGTACAGGCGCCGAGACCGGATGAGACAAAGCCATAGGGCGACATGCCCTTATCCGTGCCGCCATAGGACACCGGTTCATCTGCAACTGCATGATGGTGCGGACCTGCCTGAATATCCTGCATGAAGCCATTCGGATCCGCCTCTGTCACGCGAACGACACCTTCCGGTGCACCAGGAGGTGGCGCAGGTGGGCAAAGTTTCAGATAGCGCGAGACCCAAGCCGAGATGACATCCGCGGCATATTCAGCGTCAGAGGCCCGCGTGATCAGGTGATCGGCATCGTCGAGGGTGACGAAGCTTTTTGGGTGCTTTGCCGCCAGAAAGATGGTGCTTGCGTTGTCGATATTGACCGTTTCGTCCCGAGGGGCGTGCAGGATCAGCAGAGCGGCCTTGAGATCAGCGATCGAGGCAGACAGGGCCGATCCCGCAATGTCGTCCACAAACGCTTTGCCAATTCGAAACGGGCGTCCGCCCAAGGTAACCTCGGCGCTGCCGTCCTGTTCGATCTGGGGCAGGGCATCCTCAAAATGATGGGACACATGAGAGGGATCGGCCGGTGCGCCCAAGGTGACTACGGCCTTAACCGTCGGAATTCCGGCACGCGCCCGCAAAACCGCTGCGCCGCCAAGCGAGTGACCGATCAACAGGGCAGGGGCCATGTTTCGTCCGGCCAGATATTGCGCGGCCGAGATCAGATCCTCGACATTCGAAGTGAAGGTGGTGTTGGCGAACTCTCCTTCGGAGTGACCCAGGCCGGTAAAGTCGAACCGAAGCACTGCAATTCCCATGGCCGCCAGACGGGCCGAAATGCGCCGGGCCGCAGGTATGTCCTTGGAGCAGGTGAAGCAATGGGCAAACAGGGCCGTCGCAAGGACCGGACCATCCGGCAAATCCAGCCGCGCGGCCAATTGGCTGCCGTCATGTCCGGCAAAAGTGATGCGTTCCGTGGGCATGTCGGCTCCTTGAGCGGTTCCGGGAAACATCCCCAATACTGTGTTCAAGGCCGCCGGGTCACAACCCTTATGTCAAACGCGTCACGTGAAGGTGAGAACGAAGCGAGCGGTTTGCGATCTGACAGATGCCTGAGGTGAGTGGCAGAAGCGGTCGTAACTCTGGGGTAGGTTGGAGGAACATCAAATATTGTGATGTTTGCTGCAACAAACATTCGTTTCACTTATGGTGCTGCCAGGCCCATCTACTGACCACAGCAATTGATAAAGGAGACACAGATGACACATGCAGACGCCGCCGCACACCTTCCCAAGATACTTCCAGGTACAGTCCTGGCGATTGTTCTGGCTGGCCTTTTGGGCTTCGCCGTCGGGCAGTCCCGGCCCGTTGTCTTCAGCGGGCCTCAGGATCAGGTAAGTCCAACTGTCGAAGACTGGCACGGCAACGTTCGCCGGTCGCATTGGTCAGAATGAGGCTTTGGCCTCAATCGAGTCCCATCAATCGGGCATCGAAGGGGTATTTCGTCAGGTTTTCATATCCGTCTTCGGTTATGAGAACCTGGTCCTCCAATTTGATACTGAAATCGCCGCCGACTTCGCCCACGCAGGCCTCGACACACAAGACCATTCCAGGTTCCAGCGGATAATCGTAAGCCCCCTCAACCGCCTTGTCCGGATAAGCAACCAGCGGCCATTCATCGCAAAGGCCGACGCCGTGCATCAGGCAGCCATATTTCTGCGCCTGAAACTTTTCGTCCAGCCTGTGGGAATTTGCAGTCAGTTCAGGGATCATCACGCCGGGTTTGAGCATTTCCATATTGGTCATGATGTGCTCATGCGCGTGTTGCATGGCGTAGATCATGTCTTCGCGCGGCTTCTGATCGCCAATCCACCAACTGCGGGAAATGTCGACGCAAATCCCGTAAGATCCAATAAGGTCGGTGTCGAACGAGATGATCTCGTTCTGCTGGGTGATGCGTGGGCCGCATTCCTGAAACCAAGGGTTGGTCCGCTGACCCGAAGCCAGCAGGCGGGTTTCGATCCACTCTCCACCACGCTTGATGTTTTCGGCGTGAAGAACAGCCCAGATATCATCTTCTGAGGTCTTGCCATCGCCAACATTGGCACGGGCAAAATTTTCCATTTCAGCAACGGCAGTTTCGCAGGCATGGCTGGCGCAGCGCATGGCGAGGATTTCGTCGGGCCCTTTGACGGCGCGGGTCTTTTCGGTCAGCTCTTCGCCTTCCATGATGTCGAACCCCTGCGCCTCAAGCGCGCGCAATCCGTGCAGCATGATTTTGTCGACAGCCAGACGTTTGTTGCCGCCGCTGTGTTCTTCAACCAGCATGCGTACCTCGTTCGAGAATACATCCGCGGCCACGTCAACCTTGTCGCCCCGGTCAAAGTAAAACAGGTCAGCGCCAGAGCGCTGCTCGCGTACAAGTGGGTTGAAGGTGCTGAGGAAGGGTGAGTTCTTGTAATCCCAGATCACCATATAGCCATCCGCACACAGCAGGACCGCCCGAAACGGATTGTGGGTGTTCCACAGCTGCATGTTCGTGCTGTCGGTGGCATAGCGGATATTCAGCGGGTCAAAAATCAGCAAGCCACCAAAGCCGCGGTCCACGATGGCCTGCGTCAGCCGCTTCCAGCGGTGTTCCCGCATCCGTGCCAGATTGGGAAGCTCCAGCCCCGCAGCAGCCCATTCGTCAAACGCAAGCTGCGTCGGCCCAATCTCGATCCTGTCATTTTCGTTTGGCGTACCGTCGCCCAACGTCGCGCCTTGGCTGGGGTCAATCTTGCGCGTGTCTCGGTAGTGCTGGTTCATGGCTGGCCTCATTGCTTGTTCCAACTACAATTCATCTGCCGGAAACAATCGTCTGAGAAAAATGCGACGGCGAGGTTGTCGTTTTCGACCGACAAGAAAAGCTGCGCGTGCTAAGCCACTGGTATGAAGCGTATTCTACAAAACAAAATCCCATATGATGTCGGCAACCCACGCGCTTTGCCGGGTATTCAACCTGCAACCATGGAAAGCTGGCTGCATCAGGATGAGGCCTTTGCCGACCAGATGCAGCGCCGCGAGGAAGTGTTGGCTGAGCGGCGTGACGACGTTCTCGCGCTCGATCCTCAGGCCAAGCCTGCTGCCGTGGAATTACTGGATCTGGTGCTGATGCAGATCTATCCCACGGCCGGTGCAGAGGTCGTACGACCGGACGGTGTATCAGTCGCGATCGACCGGGATCGTCCGCTTGATACGCTGTGCAGGCTGGTACAGGAGGATTTTTGCATCCTGCAGAAACGGGCAGATGAACATGTACTAAAGGGTGCCATACTGTGTTTTCCCGCCAGTTGGCGTTTGTCTGAGAAATTCATGCGACCGCTGATTGATATCCACGTGCCCGTGGAAAGCTATGATGCCAATCTCGCGAAGCGGGTGCAGAGGCTGTTTGACGGTATTCAACCCGGCCGCCCGCTTTGGCGCTTCAATGCCCTGTGGTACGAAGACCCGGAGCTTTTCCAGCCTCGCAGTGCCAGTGAGCCGCGCGAAATACGGGACCGGCGTCAGGCGTCTTATCTGCGAAGCGAGCGGCAGACGTTATTGCGTTTGCCGAAAACCAACGCGGTCGTGTTTTCCATCCACACATACGTTCTGGCCGCAAACGCGATCCCGGAAACGGAAAACCCCGCCTGATGGCGGGGCCTCCTAGGAGGGTCTTCGGTAATTCTTTTACATGCCCAAGGCGCCAGCTACATCTGCTAACGCGTTACTAGCGTTCAGCGCGAAAATGGCGAAAGTGAACACAAGCACCTGTGTGTTGAGGCGGAAATCCTCGCCCCGGATCAGGTTGACTGCGGCCATCGATACGGCAATCGGTGCCGAAACGCTGGCCAATACTCCGGTCATGCACCAGCTGCTGAGACGGAGGATGTCGCTTGGCCTGTCATCTTCCTCGGTGATGGCAGCGCCGGGTTCATTCTGGCCTGGCAGGTCGGCTTCGTCGCTTCGAAAAGCGATGCTGAGCAATTGTTCATCCGTCAGTTGAATCGGACGCGCGGCAGGAGCAAGAGGGGCGCTGATCGCGTCATCCTGTTCCGTCTGTTTCACCCCGGCGAACTGTCCGGTCAGTGACTGAAAGATTTGCTTGCGGTCCCGCGTTGCCCTGCTTGGTGTCAGCGTGTCAAAGGCGCTCATGAAATGCTCAACGGTAAGAACCGTGTGCGGTGATAACCATTCGACCCGCCGGGTCGAACAGATATCGACCATACGATACAGTGTAACCACCAGCATCAGTTCGGATATCTCGGCGTCATCCAAAAGTGGCGAGACTGGCGTGATCGTTAGTACCAATCTGTTTTGCGGATGCGACACGCGGGGCCTTGCCATGGTTTTCAACCCCGCGGCGCGATCCATGCGCTCGTAACGGTCTTGCTGTTCGGAGGCGCCGGTATCCAGAGTCATACGTACAAGATACTGGCTCGAGACGATGCTGGCCTCGGTTGCGCTGAGCAGGGTCTTGCGTTCGACCAGATGACCGTAGTCTTCCAGCGTCGTGGCAACGATAGATCCAAAGCGCTCTATCGCGCCGGTTGCGTCGCCGTCAAATTGCAGGCCGCCATGGTAGCTGTGCTTCCGAGCCACTGCCCCGTCCTTTATTACGTTCTGTTAGCTAGAGGCTAGCACCTCTTCTTGGAGAGAATTGGGCGAAAAATGCAAAAAAGTGAAATTTCCCGGCGATTGGTTACGCTTTGGAAACCAAGCAACTAAAGGCTTTTGTTTGTCACTGTGGCGGAAATGTGGCGAAATCGGGCGCAGCACGTGTTGCCGGTGCGGCGGGGCTATTTGTCGATTCGGGCGCCCATGATTGCGATGGATTGCTGATAGACAGAGGCTGCATTCCACTGCTGCAAGACGCGATAATTTGGTTCTCCGGGTTGATAGCCGCGCCCTGGCTTCCACCCTTTCTTTCGAAGAAAATTAGCGGTTGAGGCCAGTGCATCCGTCATGTTGTAGAAATCCACGCGCCGGTCCCCGGTGGCATCGACACCATAGGTCAGGGCGTTGCCTGGCAGGAATTGTGTGTGGCCCAGCTCGCCATGTTTTGCCCCTTTTGTCGCCATCGTAATGCTGCCCATGTCGACCAGTTTCAGTGCCCCAATTGCGTGGGGAATGAAGAACTCGGATCGGCGACAATCATAGGCCAGTGTTGTGATTGCGGAAACAACCTGACTGTCGCCCATGAAATTGCCAAAGCCGGTTTCCATGCCGTGAATGGCGATCAGAACGCCGGCAGGTACACCGTATTGCCGCTCAAAGGCTGCATAGTAGTTCGGATTGGCGGCTTTGCGTTTGCGGCCCTGTGCGACAATTGTATCGGCCCCTCGAACTCGCATGAATTTGTCCAGCGAGTATTTAAAGCTCTTCTGATTGCGATCCGCAGCAATCGTCCGCGAAGCATACTGTGTCTGAGACAGCGCTTGCAGCCCCTTCTTTTTTACCCCCGCCTTGCGTGCCTGTTTGGCAAAATCTGCCTTCCAAGCCTCGAACCCTGCGCTGGTGTTCCCGCAGGGTGCGGCCAGAACCGGGGAGGTCAGGGAAAGGGCAAGAATGGTGGCTAGGCGAAACATGGGCGTAATCCGATGAAATTGAAATCTGCGGTTAGCCTAGCGTGGGCTGCGTCTCGGGCAAAGCGGTTAGTAAAGGTCCAACTCGCCCTTTTCCCTTAACGTTTCGAACCATTCCTCAGGGGTGGCCTTGATGTGGGCGTGTTTCACCATCATTGCATTCATGTTTGGCAGGTTGGTCGAGTCCGGCCAGTCTTCGGGCTGCCACAGGTGCGAGCGGATCACACATTTCGGACAGTGTGCGAATGCAGTCTCGACATGAATGAGCAGGGCAAGTTTGGGTGGGTGTTCGTCAACGGCCATACTATCCAGCAACTGGGGGGCGGTACAAATGCGGGCTGTGCCGCGAATGCGGAGCGTCTCCATCTTGCCTGGAACAAAGAAGATTACACTGACGCGCGGGTCCTTCAGAACATTGTGGAACGTATCCACGCGTTTGTTGCCCGGTCGATCGGGGATCGCGATCAGCGTATCGGACAGCACCTGAACAAAGCCGGGCGGGTCGCCACGGGGGGAAACATCAAGGTGCCCGTCCGGGTTGGCCGATGCGATCAGGCAAAACGGTGAGATCGCGATGAAATCGCGGCACATCTGATCGAGTGAGGACAACTCCTTGGCAACGATCTGTGGCAGCGGATGGCCAGAGATCCGTCTCAGTTCCTGTTCGGATGTCACAAGGTTTGAGAATTTCGAGAAAGGTGAAGTATTGCGAGGCATGCTGTTGTCTCCGATCGGGAGTTTTCTCACCAGTCTGTTGGAACAAAGGCGGTGCGTCAAATCTTGTGGGCGGAAATGACAAGGGCGCCCAAACGGGCGCCCTGACAATTCGTTCCAGTACTCAGCTTAGCAGCTGTAGTACATACCGTACTCCACCGGGTGCGGCGTGTGCTCGTAGGTTTCCACCTCTTCCATCTTCAGTGCGATGTAGCCGTCGATCTGGTCTTTGGTGAACACATCGCCCTGAAGCAGGAAGTCGTGATCGGATGCCAGAGCTTCCAGAGCCTCGCGCAAGCTGCCGCAGACGGTCGGGATGTCAGCCAGTTCCTCGGCGGGCAAGTCGTACAGGTTCTTGTCCATCGCCTCGCCGGGATTGATCTTGTTCTTGATGCCGTCCAGGCCGGCCATAAGCAGGGCGGCAAACGCCAGATAGGGGTTGGCTGCCGGATCGGGGAAGCGCGCTTCGACACGTTTGGCCTTGGGGCTTTCGGTCCATGGAATACGCACACAACCTGAACGGTTGCGTGCCGAATAGGCGCGCAGAACAGGGGCTTCAAACCCGGGGATCAAGCGCTTGTAGCTGTTGGTCGACGGGTTGGTGAAGGCGTTCAGGGTCTTGGCGTGTTTCAGGATACCGCCGATGAAGTACAGCGCCTCGTCCGACAGGTCGGCGTATTTGTCGCCAGCGAACAGCGGCTTGCCGTCTTTCCAGATCGACATGTTCACGTGCATGCCGGTGCCGTTGTCACCTGCGATCGGCTTCGGCATGAACGTGGCCGATTTGCCGTAGGCGTGCGCGACGTTGTGGATGACGTACTTGTACTTCTGCAACTCGTCGGCCTGCTTGGTCAGGCTGTCGAAGATCAGGCCTAGCTCGTGCTGGCACGAGGCCACTTCGTGGTGGTGCTTGTCGACCTTCATGCCCAGGCGCTTCATGGTCGACAGCATTTCCGAACGCAGGTCCTGAGCTTCGTCGATGGGGTTGACCGGGAAGTAGCCGCCCTTGACGCCCGGACGGTGGCCCATGTTGCCCATCTCGTATTCGGTGTCGGTGTTCCACGACGCATCTGTTGCATCAACTTCGAAGGATACTTTGTTGATGCTGTTTGAAAAACGAACGTCATCAAACAGGAAGAATTCAGCTTCGGGGCCCATGTAGGCAACGTCACCGATACCGCTGGACTTCAGGTAGGCTTCGGCTTTCTGCGCGGTTCCGCGCGGGTCGCGGCCATAGGCTTCACCGGTGTCGGGTTCAACGATCGAGCAGTGCAGACACAGTGTCTTTTCAGCATAGAACGGGTCGATATAAGCCGATGTCGTGTCGGCGATCAGTTTCATGTCCGAGTTTTCGATCGACTTCCAGCCTGCAATGGACGAGCCGTCAAACATGAAGCCTTCTTCCAGGAAGTCTTCATCGACCAGATCGACGTCCACCGTCACGTGCTGCAGCTTGCCGCGCACGTCAGTGAACCGGATGTCGACATAGGCGACGTCTTCTTCGCGGATTGTATTGAGAACTGCGTCTACGCTCATTCCCTTGGTCCTTCTGATAGATGTGTCAGTAATCTTGTGGGTTATAGTGCGTCCGAGCCGGTTTCACCGGTCCGGATACGAATGGCTTGGTCGACGGGGGACACGAAAATCTTGCCGTCTCCGATCTTGTCGGTTTTGGCGGCCGACACGATGGCCTCGACGGCGGCGTCGACCTGGTCGTCGTCCAATACGACCTCGACCTTAACCTTGGGCAGAAAATCGACGACATACTCGGCGCCGCGATACAGCTCGGTATGGCCTTTCTGGCGACCGAAACCCTTGACCTCGATGACGCTGAGGCCCTGGACGCCCACATCCTGCAATGCCTCTTTCACTTCGTCCAGTTTGAACGGCTTGATGATCGCTTCGATCTTTTTCATCCCGGTTCACCTTGAATGGTTGTCTCAGGGGCAGTGATCACGTCTAAGATCGGGCGGCAATGTGATTGCGATATCGTGCGGGTCGGAACGCTTGGAAAAACGGCTTGGCGCTAATTTTTGAGCGATATGCACAAAAAGTAATCAAAATAGAATCGAGCGAGGGGTGAAAGGATGGAATTGCTGACAGCGGCACAGATGCGGACCATCGAGCAAGCCGCCATCACATCCGGTGAGGTGACCGGTCTGGAGCTGATGGAGCGGGCCGGGCAGGGTGTTGTTGACGCGATTTTCGAGGAATGGCCGGTGTTGGACAGGCGAGGGGCCAGCCCCTCGCGCTCCCCGGGGTATTTGGGGCCAGATGAAGAGGATCCGCTGCGCGCAGTGGTGCTGTGCGGACCAGGCAACAACGGAGGTGACGGGTTTGTTGTGGCGCGGCTTTTGCTGGAGCTGGGGTGGGAGGTTGAGGTGTTTCTTTACGGGAACCCGGAAAAGCTGCCACCGGATGCGCGGGTGAATTATGAGAGATGGGAAACAAAGAACGAAGTTCGCGTATTCGCCGTCGACCGCGCCCCGTTAGAGGATGATTTTCTTCGGTTTCCGAATGAAATTGACCTGGTGGTCGACGGGGTTTTTGGCACGGGTCTCACCCGACCATTTGCCGGTGTGTTTTCCATGTTGGCAAACGCACCGGCTAGAACCCTGCTGCGAGATCGAGGCGTAAAGGTCGTCGCAATTGACGCGCCAAGCGGCTTGTGCGCCGACAGTGGTCGCATTCTTGGCAATGCGATAGTTGCAGACATGGCGGTGACGTTTCACAGCAGAAAGCTGGGGCATGTGCTGGGTGATGGTCCGGTAACCTGCGGAACGGTACGAACCAAGTCGATTGGCCTCGAAACATGGGAGGACAGTCAGATCGTTCACATGGCCCATCCCGACAGGATGAAGCTTTTGAAAGCTTCGGTCGACCACAAATATTCGCATGGCCACGCTTTGATCCTGTCCGGAGGCTCGGGCAAAACAGGTGCTGCGCGATTGGCGGCGCGGGGGGCTTTGCGGATTGGGGCGGGTCTGGTGACGCTGGGCGTGCCGCCGTCAGCGCAGACGGAAGCGGCCAGCCAGATCACGGCCCTAATGTTGCAGCGGGTGGACGGGACCGATGATTTGTCCGAAATACTGGAGGATACGCGCCTGAATGCGCTTTGCCTGGGGCCTGCGCTAGGATTGGCGAGGGCGCAGGCACTTGTGCCTATGGCCTTGGCCGCACGGCGGGCAACCGTGTTGGATGCGGATGCTCTGTCAGCCTTTGCCGAGGATCCCGACACCCTGTTCGCGCATTTGCACGGCAAATGTGTACTCACCCCGCATGGCGGGGAATTCGCCCGGTTGTTTCCGGATGTTGCCGGGGAGATGAACGCGCACCCGACCAAGGGACCGGCGTATTCCAAGGTGGACGCAACGCGTGCTGCTGCAAAACGAGCTGGGTGCGTGGTTCTGTTCAAGGGTCCGGACACGGTGATCGCTGCGCCAGACGGACGATGCGTGGTCAACGCGGCCGTATACGAAAGAGCGGCCCCCTGGCTGGCTACCGCTGGGGCCGGCGATGTGCTTGCAGGATTCATCGCAGGTCTGCTGGCGCGAGGTTTTTCGCCGATACAGGCGGCGGAAACTGCGGCGTGGTTACATGTGGAATGCGCGCGCCAGTTCGGGCCGGGTTTGATCGCGGAAGATTTGCCGGAACAGGTGCCGGACGTTTTGAAAAAGTTGAATATCTGAGTGGGTTGGGCGTGGAACGGCTCAATTCGCGGCGAGTCGGCGGAAATTCGCCGTCAAGGTCCGCGTCAATGCAGACCGAATGTTTGCCAGACGCATAGCCGGAGGCCACAATTCATTTGCACAAT